>CAVWMC010000017.1:0-183786 GCA_963756005.1 uncultured delta proteobacterium | reverse complement strand
GACGTGAGAGAGCGCCGCTTCCTGGCATGACAAATCCTAACCTCTCCTTGTCCGAGGAGAGGTCGGCGTAAGCCGCGCAGCGGTGTCGCCGGGAGAGGTGCTACGCGTGACATCGCACACACCTCAACTCGTCTAACCGCAATGCCAAAATACTTGGCTGCCGCCAGACACCAGCACCACTTTCTAACTTGCGGCAAAGGGCAAATCAGTGCTGCTGCGACGGCGCGCGTTGCACCTCGCCCGTCGCTCGCCTTCGGCTCGCGCCGACCTCTCCTCGGACAAGGAGAGGTTGGATCAGAGCGGAGTACTCCTTAACTCTGCGGGTCCTTCAGATGCGGGCGGGTGGCGTAGAAGAAATCGATGCCGGGGACGCCGCGTGGGTTTTCGTCGTCGAAGAGGATTGAGACTACGCCATACAAGGCGACGATGGTCCAGAAGGCGCCGGTGCCGATCGGCGGGAAGGCGGCGGTCGATGCGCCGACCAGCAGCATCGCGATTGCGTCATGCAGTAGCCAGAGTTCGTTCATCGGGGTCGCAATCTCAGAACCGGAACCGGCTTCGCGTGCGCGAAGCTGTCCGAGATCCTTCCTGCTGCTCGCGCTGCTCGCTTCGTCAGGATGACAAAACGCGCTCGCGCTGCTTGCTTCGTCAGGATGACACACAACTGCGCGCCGCTGTCCGAGATCCTTCCTGCTGCTCGCTTCGTCAAGATGACAGAATTATCTCAGCGCGGGCATTTTGGTTGATGCAAGTAAACCTAACCCCTAACCCCTTCCCGAGCGGGAAGGGGGACCGGAAAAGAGTAGGCCCGCGATGGCGCGAGACGCGAGCGCGGCGGGCTACTCGCCGGTCCAGTTTGGTTTTCGCTTCTGCGAGAATGCCAACGGGCCCTCCACTGCGTCTTTCGATCTGAATAGCTTCGATTGCAGATCGTAATGCTTCGCGAGCGCTGCTTCGACCGTCAGACCGAGGCCGTTCATTGCCGCTTCCTTGCTCGCCTGTACGGACAGCGGTGAGCATTCCATGATTTCGGCGGCCCATTTCTCGGCCGTCGGGATCAAATCTTTCAGCGGCACCACTTCGTTGGCGATTCCGAATCTCAATGCGTCGGCGGCGGTGATGTGCTTGCCCGTCAGCATCATGCCCATCGCTATTTTGAGCGGGATCTGGCGCGGCAGGCGATGGACGCCGCCGGCCGCAGCCATCAGGCCCACACGCGGTTCCGGCAATCCGAAGCGCGCGTGTTCGGCGGCGATGATGATATCGCATGAGAGCGCTATTTCGAAGCCGCCGCCGAGCGCGAAGCCGTTCACCGCCGCGATGATCGGCTTGTAGATGTCGTAGCGCGCGGTGATGCCGGCGAAGCCGCCCTTGCCGCGAATGGAATTCTCCAGTTGCCCGCGATTCTCCGCGGTCCAGCGCAAATCATTGCCGGCTGAGAAACCCTTGTCGCCGGCGCCGGTGACTATCGCGACCCAGGCCGACTTGTCCGCGACGAAGTCGTCCCACACGCTGTCCATCTCGAGGTGACACGGCGGATGCAACGCGTTCATCCGCTCGGGCCGGTTGAACGTGATGTAGGCGATATGGTTGCGCTTCTCGTACTTGATAAATTTCAGATCCATTTTTTTTGCTTCTCCGCTTTTCTGATTGATCCTCAGGAACCTAACCCCTAACCCCTTCCCGCGCGGGAAGGGGGACCGGACCAAGAAATATTCTACTGCTCGTCTAACAAATCGAAAAACGCGTCGATGCTTTGCATCAACTGGCGCCGGATTTGTACGCGGGTGCCTTCGATCAGATGCATCGTGACGCGGCCGCTGGTGCCGTCGGCCAGGTTGACGCGCGCGTCCTCGACGCCGGCGACGGTGCCGGGGTCGAAAATCCGCATCCCGTACACCAACGAGCCGCGCTGCGACGATCCTTTCACCAGAGTCAGCTTACGCGCCATCGGGGTCTCCCTCGTTCATCTTCGATGCTCTATAGCATAACGTTGACAATCAAGGATGGCGCCCACAGAATCGCGCCGATGGAACAGATGTCGATAGGAACCCCGCTGTTGAAGAAATCCCGGTTTCCCCGCTTTGCCCTGTCCGCGGTCGTCTCGGCGACGCTGATTTTCGCTGGATGCGGCCTCGCTTACCAGGCCGGCACCCGAATCAAGGCGACCCGCATGTCGGACACGCTGCAGGTCGGCCAGACCTCGCCCGCAGATACACCATTCGTGGGGCGAGCCCGATATTCGGACGTATTTACCGGGCGAAACCGAGGTCTGGAGCTATCCTTATAAGCCCAACAGCAACGACGTAGCGGCGGCGCTGATGTACACCTCGACCAAGGACGGCGACAAAGGGACGTTTTTAGATTTGAAGTTTGTTGATGGTAAACTCGTCTCATGGCAGGAAGCGGAGCATACTATGCCAGCCAAGGAACGCACCGGGTTTGGCATGGGCATCAACGGCAGTCCAATTGGGAATGGGACCCAGACGACGCCGGGAGCAGTGCACTACTAGTGGCCGCGCGGTCGCGGAATTGGCGAGTGCCATGGGGAACGCATCCTTGCAACTAGCTGGAACCATCGTGTCTAATTGAGCCTCAGCGGGGGGAATGGTGGTATGTTTGGTGGGGTGTCATTGTCGTCGAAAATGACTCGATATGAGTTGAATCAGCGTCGCTTGGCGTCGTCGGCCGAGTTCATCTTGAGACTTGCCTGATGGCGACTGCGCGCAAAAGTTTCGAGGCAATTCTGCTCGATCGTTCGTGGGTTTCCGCGCAGGATCTCGACAAGGCGCGCCAGCGCAAGAAGCCCGGGCAGGAACTCGCCGACGTGCTGGTCGAGATGGGCGCGCTGGAGCCGCAGCGCCTCGCGCGCGCACTCGCGCAGGAATACCGGCTGCCCTTCCAGGCGCATATCGACGAGAACTCGCTCGATTCCAAGCTGGTCGCCAAAATTCCGATCAACTACGCCAAGAAGAACCGGCTGCTGCCGCTGTCGAGCGTGGACGGCACGGTGACCGTTGCAATCGCCGACCCGGCCAACTTCGAGCCGCTCGACGATTTGCGAATCCTGTTCGGCGCGCCGATACAGGCGCTGGTCGCGCCGGCGGAAGTGATCGCGGAAGCGATCAACCGCGCATACGACCAGGCGTCGGCCACCTCGGCGGAAGACCTGATGATCGATCTCCAGGAAGAGCGGCTCGACGTGGTCGCCAACGAACTCGCGTCGGAGCCGCTGGACTTGCTCGAGTCCGACGATTCGGCGCCGATTATCAAGCTCGTCAACGGCATCCTGTCGCAGGCAGTCAAGGACCGCGCGAGCGATGTTCACGTCGAAGTGTTCGAAAGAGAAATGGTGGTGCGCTTCCGCGTGGACGGCATGATGTACGACGTGCTGTCGCCGCCCAAGCGTTTTCAGCCGGCGATCACCTCGCGCGTCAAAGTCATGGCGGGCCTCAATATCGCGGAGAAGCGGCTGCCGCAGGACGGCAGAATCCGGCTGCGCATTGCCGGCCGCGATATCGACTTGCGCGTCTCGTCGATACCGACCGCGTTCGGCGAGCGCATCGTGCTGCGACTGCTCGATCGCGCGCAGGCGGTCGAAGCAATCAACCTCGACCATCTTGGCTTTTCAGGGGACAACCTGCAGCGCCTCGACCGGCTGATTCGGCAGAGCCACGGGATCATCCTGGCGACCGGACCGACCGGATCGGGCAAATCGACGACGCTGTACGCCAGTCTCTCGCGAATCAACTCGCCTGAAAAAAATATCATCACGATCGAGGATCCGATCGAGTACCAGTTGCGCGGCGTCGGCCAGATGCAGGTGAATCCGAAGATCGAGCTGACGTTTGCCAGCGGCTTGCGCTCGATACTGCGGCAGGATCCCGACGTGATCATGGTCGGCGAAATCCGCGACAGCGAGACGGCGGAAATCGCGATCCAGGCCGCGCTAACCGGCCATCTGGTGTTCTCGACGCTGCACACCAACGATTCGTTCGGCGCGGTGACGCGCCTGGTCGATATGGGAATCGAGCCGTTCCTGGTTTCGTCGTCGATTCTCGCCGTGCTCGCGCAACGCCTGGTCCGCAAGCTCTGCCCCGATTGCCGCGAGCCTTACAAAGCGAGCGAAACGGAGCTCGCGCGAATCGGGCTCAAGGGCCTACCGCTTGAGAACAAGATCTGCCGTCCCAAGGGATGCCGCAATTGCCGCAACACGGGCTATCGCGGCCGAATGGCGATCCAGGAACTGATGATCATGGACGACGAGATTCGCGCGCTCGTGATGCAGAACGCGGACGCCGCGACGCTGCGCCGCAAATGCACCAGTAACGGCATGACGCTGCTGCGCCAGGACGGCGCGGTGCGCGTGCTGCGTGGCGAGACTTCGATCGAGGAGTTGCTGCGGGTCACGCAGGAAGACATCGACTAGAGCGCCCGCTCAATTTGTTTCATCGATGCCAGTATTTGCTTATCGAGGACTAGGCGCCGACGGACGATCCGTCAACGGCGTGGTTGACGCGGACAGCGCGCGAACCGCGCGCGGCAAGCTGCGCGCGTCGGGGATTTTTCCGACCGACCTCAACGAGGAGTCCAGCGCCGCCGAACGCAATACCGCCAAGCGCGAGTGGCTGCCCTCGCTGTGGCGGCACAAGATGCCGGCGTCGGACCTCGCGCTGCTGACGCGGCAGTTGAGCGCGCTGCTCGGTGCGGGCGTGCAGTTGGTCGATGCGCTCAGCGCGCTGGCCGATCAATCGACGCGTGCGCAGACCAAGCGGATGCTCTCGCAGGTGCGCGAGCGCGTGCGCGAGGGATCGTCGCTCGCCGACGCGCTGACCAATCATCGCGACATCTTTTCGGACCTCTACATCGGGATGGTGCGGGCCGGCGAGCAGGCGGCGGCACTCGAAGCGGTGCTCGATCGGCTGGCGGAATACAGCGAGCGTCAGAATGAATTCGTCACCAAGGTGCGCGGCGCGCTGACTTATCCGATCATCATGATGTGCGTCGGCACCGGAATCATGGCGTTCCTGGTGGCGTACGTGGTGCCGCAGGTCGCGACGATTTTCGAGCAACAGCATGCGGCGCTGCCGCTGGCGACGCGAATCCTGATCACGTTTTCGGGGCTCGTCACCAGCTACTGGATTCCGCTGGGACTGTTGCTGGTCGGTATCGTCGCCGGCTTCACCGCCGCGATGGCGACGCCGCGCGGACGGCGCATGTACGACACCGCGATATTGAAGGTGTACTACATCGGGCCGACGATGATTCGAATCATCTGCGCGCGCTTTGCGCGAACGCTGGCGACGCTGCTCGCGAGCGGCGTGCAGTTGCTGCCCTCGCTAGACGCGGTCAAAGGCGTGGTGACCAACGGTCTGCTGAAGGACGCCGTCGAGCAGAGCCGCGAGAGTATCCGCGAGGGGCACGGCATGGCGCAGACGCTGGCGCGCAGCGGGCTCTTCCCGCCGTTGCTGATCGAGATGATCCGCGTCGGCGAGCGTTCCGGTGAACTGGAGCGGATGCTCGAGCGCGTCGCCGACAACTACGAGCGCGAAGTCTCGCACTCGCTCAGCCAGATGACCACCGTGCTCGAACCGGTGATGACGCTGGCGATGGCTGCTATTATCGTGTTCATGATGCTGGCGGTGCTGATGCCGATCTTCCAGCTCAACCAGTTGATGCAATGACGAAAATGAAACGCGACGGGGAGGCACCCGCGATGAAATCACGCCGATACAATCAGGATGGTTTTACCCTGATCGAAATCATGGTGGTTATCCTGATCCTCGGCCTGCTGGCGACGATCGTCGTGCAGAGTTTGCGCGGCGCCGCCGACAAGGCCAAGCGCACCAAGGCGCAGGCCGACCTCGCCGAAATAAAGACCGCGCTCGATCGCTACTACCTCGACAACGGTTACTACCCGACCACCGACCAGGGCCTGAGCGCGCTGGTGACGCCGCCGACCAACGGCCGCGTGCCGGCCAATTACGAAAGCGGCGGCTATATCGAGCGTCTGCCGCAGGATCCATGGGGCACGCCCTACTTCTACCAGAGCGACGGGAACTCCTATGTGCTGAAGTCGTTCGGCGCCGACGGTGTCGAGAGCGGCGACGATATAGATGCCAGCCAATCATCGTGACGACGCCATGAAGCGCCGGCCCGGGCCAGATGCTCGCCGCGCGAGAGCACGCGCGGATTTTGGCGTGTCGTCCGCCTCGCCGGGCTTCACCCTGCTCGAACTTGCGGTCGTAATTTTTATCATGGGCCTGATGCTGACGCTGGCGCTGCCGTATCTCGGCGGATTTCGCGAGGCCGCGCTGAAAAGCCAGGCGCGCCGTCTGGCGGGACGCGCAACTTACATGTTCGACGAGGCCACCGGTCACAAACTCGTGCTGCGGCTGATCTTCGATCTCGATAACAACGGTTACGCGGCGGCGCAGCTGGATCCGTACGCGGTGAAGCCGGTGTTCGCGCCCGACACCACGATGTCGAATCGGCCGGTGATGATGCCGGCGGCGATTCGGATTCGCGACGTCACTATCGAAGGAATCGGCACCGTCAACCGCGGCGTAGTCGCGACCAACTTTTATCCCGAGGGCTACGTCGATGCGACCGTGGTGCATCTCGAGGACGCCTCGGGCGACGTAATGACGCTGGAATTTTCGCCATTGACCGGCCAGGTCGCGATCGTCAGCGGCGACGTGATGCCGGCGGGCATGAGTATGTCGCGATGAATCCGCTTTGCAGTCGCGCGCGTGGATTTACGCTGCTCGAGGTGATGGTCGCGATGGCGATTCTCGGGATAGCGCTGCTCGGCCTGCTCGGCCTGCAGCATCAGAGCATGCAATCGGTGATTCGCGCGCAGCAATCGACGCGGGCCTCGATGTTGGCGCAGGCGGTGATGACGGAAGCGGAGATCGAGCGCTTTCCGGATCTCGGCCGCACCACCGGCGATTTCCAGTCGGCGTTTCCGGGCGAGTTCCCGGACTTCCGCTGGGAGCGCGAGGTCGATCCGTCCGCGAAGTTCCCCGACGTTCGCGTGGTCAAGGTGCTGATTCGCTACGGTCCGACGCTTTCGCAAAACTTCGAACTGGTCGAGTATCTGCACTCGCCGATCCCGCCCGATCCGCAGCAGCTACAGAACGCACCATGACGCGCCGCCGCATACTCATCCGGAACGCGCCGCGCGGCTTCACGCTCATCGAGATGATGCTCGCGATCGGCGTGTTGGCGCTGATCCTGACGATGCTGGCGAGCTCGTTCAGCACTATCGCGCACAGCAAGGTGCACGCCGAAGCGCGCCTGATGGTCGATCGCGAAGGCCGCTCGTTGTTGTGGCAACTGACCAAGGAGCTGCGCAACGCGGTGCAGACGCCGTATGCCGTCAGCAACGTTGCGCTGTTCGGCGCCGGACACATGGGCAACGGCGTGCCGATCGATACGATCACGCTGTCCACCTTCAGCGGAGGGCATCGCCGCGCGCTGACCGGGATGACGCCGGAGACGATAGTCACCTACAACCTGGCGGCGAATCCGGATCAGCAGGGCTGGTACATGCTGCAGCGATCGCAGCAAAGCGGATTGTTGACCAACTCCGCCGCCCCGCAAACGACGGTGCTGGCGGACAATATTCTGTCGCTTCATTTTCGCTATTTCGACGGCCAGAACTGGAACGAGAGCTGGCAGTCGTCGAGTCTGCCGCAAGGACGCCAGTTGCCGGTCGCGGTGGCGATCCAGATTCAGATGGCGGCGCCGGGCGGCCACGTGATGGATTTCGCAACCCAGGTCACCGTACCGATGTCGATGCAGCAATGGTAAAGCGGATGCGAAAGAGCGAGCCCGGCGTCGCGCTGCTGGCGGTGCTGCTCGGAATCGCGTTGATGACGCTGGTCGTTGTCGATTTCGCGATGACCTCGGGACTCGGATTCGTGTCGGCGGCGAACCAGGCCAACGAGCTGCGCGCCAGCTACCTCGCGCGCTCGGCGGTCAGTATCGGCCTCGCGCTGTTGGCCCAGGACGCCCGCGCCGATCTGCAATCGACCACGCCGATCGACACCCTGTCCGACGTCTGGGCGGTGCCGTTTCCGCCGATGCAGCTCGAGGGTGGCACGGTCTCGTTGTCGATCGTGGACGAGGGCCGCAAGATCAATCTGAACGCGATGGTTCAAAACGGCGCGCCGAAGTTGCCCGCGATTCAGAAGGTGCAGCGCCTGTTCACGATACTCGACGTGAGCCCCGACTTGGTTCAAGGTATCGTAGATTGGATTACACCGAACGACGGCACCGGCCTCGGCGGCGGCATCGGGGATTACTACGCGGGACTGAAACCGCCGTATCAGCCGCGCTACGGCGCGATGCCGACGATTGGTGATTTGGCGATGGTCAAAGGATTCAACGAGGCGATTTTCAACCGCGTCAGCCCGTTCCTGACGGTCATGGCTGAGACGGCGGTCAACGCCAACACCGCGTCGCCGCAAGTACTGGCGGCGCTGGAGCCGGAATTGACGGAGGATCAGAAACTGGTCGTGGCGCTGCTCGACGCGCGCACGGAGCGGCCCTTCAGCCAGCCGACCGACATCGGCAACCTGCCCGACCTCGGCGACGTCGGCCAGCGCCTGATGCGGGACGTCGATATGCGGAGCCAATTCTTTACGATCACTGGAACCGGAACTTACGCGGGCGCGCGCAAAATTATTACGGCTACGTTCCATCGCGAGAGCACCGGCATCGGCACGCTCGCGGCGTGGCACGAGGACTAGGGGCAAGGTCGCTCAATGGCTCAACGAATACTTGCGCTCGAACTCGGCGGCGATCGCGTGCGCGCGGCGATGGCCGAGCGCTCGTGGAATTCGTTCTCGCTCACCGGCGTTTACGACAAGGTTCGCGCCGACGACGAGGCCGACTTGAGCGGCGCGCTGTCGCGCCTGGTGGTCGAGGCCGGCCAGCCCGATATCGTGATCTCGGCGCTGCCGGCAAATCTCGCCGTCAAGCGGCTGCTCGAACTGCCGTTCAAAGACGCGCGCCGCCTCCATCAGACGGTTCCTTTCGCACTCGAAGAGCATCTGCCGTTCCCGATTGACAACGGCACCGTCGCCTTTACCCGGGTCGGGCGCGAGGGCGATCACACGCTCGTCATGGCCGCGATGGTGCGCAAGACCGATCTCCAGGAGCATCTCAGTCTGCTGCAAAAGGCCGGCCTCGATCCCAAGACAGTCACGCTGGCGCCGCTCGCGCTGGCCGCGATGTTCACGCGCGCGAAAGACGGGAACGGCGCCAAGCCGATGGCGCACCTGGTGGTTGAAGGCGACGAGTCATCCACTTCGGTGGTGCTGGTTGATCTCGACGGAACCCCGCGCGCGCTGCGCTCGATGCCGGGCGGCCTGATGATGTCCGACGGCACGGTGGTCTCGGCCGACGCCGCCGCGCCGATTCTCAACTCGGTGCGGCAGACGCTGCTGGCCAATGGCGAGGAAACCGATCAGACCGAGGTGATCGTGGCGGGCGCGGCGGCGGCCTATCCAGGTGTGCGCGGGCTGCTGTCCAATTCGCTGGCGATGGCGGTGCGCGACGGCGGCGCGTTCGACTACAGCGGAATCTTCGAGGGCACGGTGCCCGACACCGGCAAGTTTTCATCGTGCATCGCGATGTTGCTCGGCGAAATGCCAACCGAGCCGCTCGCGCTGATCAATTTCCGCCAGGGCGAGTTCATGTTTCGCGGCCGCGTCCGTGGCGATCTCAGTCCCTTCTACACCTCGGGCATCCTGGTGGCCGCGCTGTTGGCCGTGCTCATCGTTCGTTTCACGCTCGGAGTGTCCGCCAATCTCCATCGCCTCAACCAGGTCAACGCGGAAATCGCCGCCGTAGCCGGACCGGAGCTCGGCGAATCCGATCCGGCCAACGCCAAGACCCAGTTGCAGATGGGAATCGCGAAGATGAACAAGCGGATCAACCTGATCGGCGGCAACCTCACTCATTCGCCGCTCGACACGCTGGTCGCGGTGTCGCGCGCGCTGCCGCCGCGATTCCCGGTGCAGATGGCGGACGTGCAGATCGATTCGCAGGGCTTGCGCGTGACCGGACAGGCCGATTCGTTCTCGACCGTCGATCAAGCGAAGCGCGCGCTCGACAAGAGCGGTTTCTTCGGCACAATCGAAGTCGCGCACGCGAAGGCCGGCTCTGATCCGAGCAAAGTGGATTTTCGGATGGACGCAAATTTCAAGGACGCCGTGCCGTCCAATATGCGCGACGACGAAGAATAGCTGCGATGCTTAAAGAGTGGATCGACAATCTGCGCGCGCGAGTGAGGGACCTGCTGCGGCCGTTGCTCAAGCAGGCCGCGACGCGCGTCGATCCGTTGATCGGCCAGGCGCGCGGCCGCTATCAGAAGCTCGAACCGCGCGAGCGCATCCTGGTGCAAATCGCAGCCGTCCTGGTCGGAATTTTTCTGATCTACAACCTGGTGTACATGCCAATCGTCGATCTGAGCTCCGGGCTCGAGGCCCGAATCGCTCAGCGGCAACAGGACCTGGTCGAGGTTCGCCGCCTGGCCGGCACTTACGCGCAGCTCAAGGCCAATCTCGCCAAGGCCGAACAACGCACGGTCCCGATGGGCAAGGATTTCTCGCTGTTCTCAGTGGTCGAGGCGTCGATGACCAAAAGCGTCGGACGCGACAAGATTGGCTCGATCACGCCCGGCTCCGATCGCAAGCTGACCGACGGCTTCACCGAGTACAGCGTGCAGATGAAGCTCGCCGACGTGAATCTCAAGCAGTTGGTCGATGCCCTCTACGGCATCAATTCGCTGCCGATGCCGATCGGCGTTTCGAACATTCGCATCCAGCGCCGCACCCAGGACACGCATTCTTACGACGTTGACCTCACCTGTGTCGCGCTCGCCAAGAACACCTGACGCAGCCGGCGGCGTATCCGCGCCAATCAGGCCGGGCCTCGTTCGCATCGCTTACGTCGTGGTCGGGCTGTCGCTGTTCGCGGCGTACCTGATTTCAACCTTCCCCTACTCCACCACTCTGACGAAGGCGCTCGCGCCGATGGGCCTCGAGATTTCAAGCACCGGCCAGAGCGCCAGCTTCCCCTTCGGCGCACAGTTGTCGGACGTCCGCCTGACTTCGACGCGACCCGCCAATGCTGGACTGCTGGTCGAGAGTTCCGCCGTCACGATCGCGCCGGCGTTTCTCTCGATGCTCACGATGCATCCTGGCGTGCGCGTGAAAGCCGCGCTCTATGACGGCGTCGTGAACGTGACGATCCGTCCCAGCGGTCGCGGCACCGCAATCAGCTACGACCTCGACGCGGTTGAGCTCGCGCGTCAGCAACTATGGACGATACCCGGCGCGACTGCCGCCGGCGCGCTCTCGGGCAGCGGCACCCTGCTGCTCTCCTCCGATGATATGGCCGAGGCAGGCGACGGCGTCCTCAGCGCCGCGGGACTGACGCTCACGTCGGCGCTCGCAAGTTCGCCGATCCGTCTCGGCGACGGCCATTCGAAGTTCAAGCTGGATGACGGCACGCTGACGATCGAAGAATTCACAACCAGTGGCGGCGACTTGACGGTGACCGCCGAAGGAACCGTCCAGCTCGCACCCGATCCCGGCCAAAGCGCGCTCGCGATCGAGTTCACGTTATCGACCTCCCCCGCGGCCGCCTCGCAACTAGCCATGCTACTTGCGATCCTGCCCCATCCTCCCGGGCCGCAGCCGTATCACCTGACCGGCACCCTAAACAGTCCGCGAATCAGTTGATGCCGCCGGCATTGATTTCAGTTTGGGGTGAACTATTCAGCTGATCGTGCACTCGGTTTAGAATCGGCTTCAAGTGGAGGTCAGCAAATCTTGACGCCATCGAATGACTTCAGTCTTAAGGCTCTCTACGACGCGCTCGACGCGCAGCGGCAGGCGCGTGGACTCTCATGGCCGCAAGTCATGCGAGAGATGCAGGGCTCGAAACGCACCTCAATTCCAACTCGCCGGCTCAGCCGGTCCACGGTGACGGGCACGCGCGTCAGGAGGGTGGCCGAGGGTGACGGCGTCCTCGCGATGCTCCGATGGCTGAATCGAAGTCCGGAAAGCTTCGTGCAGGGCCATCATCAGTCGGAAGGCGCCGGCGAGCGGCTGCCGGACGTACCCGCGGGCAAGGTTTTGCGCTTCGACGCAAAGAAAATCTACGCGGCGCTCGACGCTCGACGCATCGAGCTAGCAATGACATGGCCCGCAGTCGCAAAGGAAATCGGTGCGAGCGCCTCCGGCCTCAAGTACCTGGCGAAAGGAAAGCGAGTCGGGATCCCCGGTGTGATGCGGATTTTCAGTTGGCTGGATCAGCCGGCCGCCGCCTTCACCCGCGCAGCTGATATTTGAGTTTCCTCACGCCGGCGCAGACTTGAAAAACTCCAGTACCGCTTCCTTATAATGCGTGTCGCTCGGCGCGCTCAGATGATCGTGCCCTTCGAGCATCACGAGCTTGCTGCCCGGGATCGCGTCATGCAGCAGCTTCGGATTGCCTACCAGCAGATCCTTCGTTCCGATTACGATCATCACCGGCACTCGAATCTTCTGCGCTGCGATACGCTCGGCGGTAAAATCCTCGCGATTCGATCCCATGCACGCCGCCAAGGCCTTCAGGTCGTTGCTGGTCGCCTCCGCGAACTGGCGAAAATCCCGCGCGCGCTGCTCCTTCACCGTTGATATATTCTCGGCGAGCAGCGCATCGACGATCGGCTTGCGATCGAAGATCGGCGCGCTTGCGGTCGCCGCGCCGATTCCGCCGAGCACCGCGCCGCGCAGACGCCCCGGATGCATCATCAGCAGTCCCGTCACGATTCGCGCGCCCATCGAATAGCCCATGATTAATGTGCGTTTGATCCCGAGATGATCCATCAGCCGGATCACGTCGTCGCCCATCGTCTCGCCGCCGTACGCCGCCGGATCGTGCGGCTTGCCGCTCTTGCCATGCCCGCGGCAATCCAGCGCGACGACGCGATAATGCGCCCCCAGCGTGGTGAACCAGTTCATCGCGCCCCAATTATGCTCGGCGCGCGACGCAAACCCATGCACCAGCAGAACCGGCTCGCCTTTCCCGTGTTCCTCGAAATAAATCTGCACGCCATCAGAATCGTAGTAAGCCATCGTTCAACGCTCCTGCCTCGACTATGCTTGCAGCCATAATCGAATAACCGCACAATCTCAGCAAATCCAACCTCGCACGGATTTCAGATGCCATCAAATCAAAAGATCGGACTTCAAACGAACGTCGGCGTCGGTGCCGACGCGCTTGCCGCACGCCTCGCACTCATCCGCGAGGCCGAGGATCTCGGCTACACCTCATTGTGGATTGCGGAGGTCAGCGGGCCCGACGCGTTCGTCAGTCTCGCCGCACTCGCGGTCAACACGCGCAAAGCAGAGTTGGCGACCGGCGTCATCCCGATTCAGATTCGCACGCCGGGCGCGATGGCGATGGGATTTCTTACGATCAACGAACTGTCGGGCGGCCGCGCTATCGCCGGCCTCGGCGTCTCGAGTCCGATCATCGTCGAGCGATGGCACGGCGCGTCGTATCGCAAGCCGGTCACCGCGATGCGCGAGTGCGTCACCATCATGCGCCAGTTGTTCACCGAAGGCCGCTCGAAGTTCCAGGGCGAAGTGTACAAGTCCGACTTCAAGCTGAGCATGCGCATCACGGCGCCGCACCCGCCGAAGATTTATCTCGCGGGCCTCAACGCTCCAATGCTTCGACTCGCCGGCGAAGTCGCCGACGGCGTCCTGATGAACTACTCGCCGCCCGAAGCAATCGCGCCGATGGTCCAGCACATCGCCGAGGGCGCCAAGGCCGCGGGCCGCGATCCGTCGGCCGTCGATGTCGGCATCTACATCCGCATGTGTATCACCGAGGACGAGGACAAGGCCGTCGATTCGTTCCGTCGCGAGTTGGCCGGCTACGCATTCGTCGATAGCTACAACAAGATGTTCGCGCGCTATGGATTGGCCGCCGAGTTCGACGAGGTGCGCCGCCTGTGGAAGGAAGGCAAGCGCGACGAGGCTCCCAGAGCCATCTCGGAAGCGTCATGCCGCAAAATAGCCGTGTTCGGCAACGCCAAGGCGGGCCGCGATTTCGTCGCGCGCTTCCGCGCCGCCGGCGTCACGCATCCGGTGGTATTTCCGATCGGCCCGGCTGCCACCGTGGCGCGTGACTATCCCAACACGATGCGTGCATTGGCGGGTGCCTAGATCACTTCCAGGGCGAAGCTGGAATCTTGAGGCGCGCAACCTCACCCCTAACCCCTCTCCCTTCCGGAGAGGGGAACAGAAGGTGGGACGCTATCGTCCTTTATAGTTCGGCTTGCGCTTCTCCATGAACGAGCGCGGGCCTTCCTTCGCGTCCTCGGACTTCATCACTTCGCGAGCAATCTCGTTTTCGATTTTGAACGCCTCTTCGTACGGACGCCCCGACGTTCGCCGCACCGCCTCCTTGATCTTGCGCACCGCCAGCGGACCGTTCTGCGCGATCGTTGCCGCGAGTTCCTCCGCCTTGGCCATCAACTTGTCCTGCGGCACGACGTAATTCACGAGACCGAGCCGCCACGCCTCCTGCGCGTCGATCCGATTGCCCGTCAGCAGTATCTCCATCGCCTTGCAGTAAGGAATCTGGCGTTGCAATCGCGCCAGCGAACCGGCCGCCGGGATGATCGCCCACTTCACCTCCTGCAAACCGAAGCTCGCGTTCTCCGACGCGACTCGAAGATCGGTGCCCTGGATGAATTCCATTCCGCCCGCGATGCAAAACCCGTTGACCGCCGAAATCACCGGCTTGTCCATGTCGTAGCCGCGCAGCAGCGCGATGTCGCCGAGCTTGCGGTCGGCGAGCAGCTTGCGGTCCCATTCGTCGTCGGGCTTGCGCGCACCGGTGAACAGTGGAATCAGCTTGCCGAGATCGGCGCCGGCCGAGAACGCGACCTTGCCCGCACCGGTCACAATAGTCGCGCGCACGGCGTCGTCGCTCTCGATCTCTTTCCACGCCGCCGCGAGGCTGACGAGCATCTCCGGGTTCAGCGAATTGTGAATCTCGGGCCGGTTCATCGTGAGATAGGCGACGTGATTCCGTTTTTCAAAGATCAACGCGGGCATAGTGAACTCCTTGGTCGCGAACCTACCATCAAACACTCCTCTCGAACACGCTCTTTACGTACTGTTTCGCGGGCCGTTATGATCGTACGAGACTTGCAACCTCGCAGCTTGCAGGTTCGTACAATTGAAGGAGGGGTCATGAAACTACTCGCAGCATCGATCATAACGCCTCTGCTTCTTTTCGCCGTCGCGCCCGCCTTCGCGATCGATTCGCCGCGCGTCGTCCCGCGCATGAATGAAGTTCAAAAACCGGAGGCCGAAGTCTTCGCCACTCTCAAGAAATACTTCACGGACTCGTCACTCAGCAATTTCCAGCTCGTCAGCGCCGACGAGCGAACCCATACCCTCGTCGCCAAACAGGCCCTTACCGACGACCTGTCATGGCGCAACTGGGCCTTCTGCGAGACCGGCCCGGTTCAGATGGTTTACAAATTCGAGGACGGCACCGTCACCGTGACGGTCAAGCTCGAGAAGACGACCAGGCGTTCGACGCTCGCCTCGGTGTCGGCGGATTTCCAGGGCCGTTACGGACTCGGTGGCAATCAGAACCAGGTAGCTTGCACGTCGAAATTTGTTCTTGAAGACAGCATACTGGCTGCGGCCGGCGCCGCACCCGCAAAGTGAGGCGCTGCAATTCGATTGAACGCTGAACCGCCAATCACCGCGCCGCCGCCGCCGACCCGGTTGGCCTTCCCCGACGCGCGCCAACTGCGTTCGCGCGACGTCTTCCGACTCGTCACGCGAGTGTGGCCGTTCATCCGCCCCTACCGGCGCCATCTCGTGTACTTATTCCTGTTGACGCTGCCGGCGCTGCTCGGCGGGTTGGTCGGACTCAATCTCACGCGGGTCTTCTTCGACGTCGTCGGCCACGGCGACAAACTGACGCGCGCGCAGGCGTGGATGCTGCGCGTGCCGCTGAATGCCGATCGGCGCACCGTGCTGATTCACGCATGCGTCGTCGGCGGGATTGCGGCGGTCGTGGGCCTGACCATTGTCGGATTCCTCGCGGGCTACGCGATTTGGATTTTGCAGCGCATCAGCAATTTGTTCCGCGTCAATCTTTACACGCGGATGCAGGAGCTGAGCGTGCGCTTTCATTCCGAGGAGAAAATCGGCGACGCGATCTTCCGGATGTTCCAGGACTCGGCCGCGATTCCAAACGTGATCGACGGCTTGATCGTGCAGCCGGTAATGTTCTTCCCGGCGGCCATCGGCTCGATCCTTTATCTGGTCTGGTACGACTACCGGCTGGCGCTGATAGTGCTTCTGCTGATGCCCGCGAACTTCATACTGGCGTGGGCGTTCGCCAATTCTTTGCGCGCCGCCTTCATCGGGGAGCGCGAAGCCACGGCGCTCGCGACCACGCGCATCGAGGAGACGCTCGCGTCGATCAGAACGGTCAAGGCCTTCGGCACTGAAGCCGGCGAGGCGGATCACTACGCGCGCGAGAACTGGGACGCGTTCCTTGCCGGGCGCCGAGCGCGCCTGATGCTCGCGCGCTACCGCGTCATCACCAATACCGTTCGCGGTCTCGCCTATGTCGTTGCGATGTACGTGGGTGCGACGGAAGTGATGGCGGGCGGCAGAGCGGGTCTCGGGCACGTTGCGGTGTCGCTGGGACTGTTCCAGGGATCGATCGCGCTGGTGTCGAGGGTCAGCGCGCGCACACGGAATATCACCGACCAATGGGGCAGCATGCAGGACGTGGTCGTCGCCATCTCGCGCGTGCTCGAGATGCTTGGCCAGGCGCCCGAGCATAGCGTCAGCAGCGGCCATGCGATCCCGCCGAAATCGGCGGCCGCGCTCAGGTTCGACGGCGTCAATTTCGCCTACGACCCGCGCTCGCCGGTGCTGGCAGGTGTGAGTCTGGAGGCGCGGGCCGGTGAGATTACCGCCATCGCCGGACCCAGCGGCTCCGGCAAGAGCACCATCATCTCGCTGATAGTAAGGTTCTTCGATCCGACCGCGGGCAGCATCCTGCTCGACGCCAAACCGATCGCCGAGTTCGAGCTCACGGCGTGGCGCGGGATGCTCTCGGTGGCGCTGCAGGAGAATCCGCTCTTCACCGCAAGCATTCGCGACAACGTCGCGTACGGCCGCCCGAACGCATCCACGGGCGAAGTCGCCGAAGCGATCCACCGCGCCGGCCTCGGTCAATTCGTCGCATCGCTGCCGGCCGGACTCGACACGATGCTCGGCGAAAAGGGATCGAAGCTTTCAGTCGGCCAGGCGCAGCGACTCGGTCTCGCCCGCGCGATTCTGCGCAACGCGCCGATCCTTCTGCTTGACGAACCGACCTCGTCGCTCGATGTGGCCACCGAAGAGGCCGTGATGGTTGGGTTGCGCGAGTGGGTGAACGCGGATCCAACGCGCCGAATGGTGATTCTCGCGACGCATCGGCGCACCACCGCCTCGCGCGCGGACAGAGTTTATCATCTTGCCGCCGGCCGGCTGGTTGCCGCTGACGGATCGGCGCTCGACGACGTGCCAATCCGCGAGGTGAGCAATGCCTGACGGTGCCGCAGCGCGCGACTCGCGCACCAATCTTCTGTACGCCGGCGAACAGGCGCCGCTGACGTGGCGCGAGGCCTGGCGCATCCTGGTCAAGAGCTGGCCCTACGTCAGCCGTTATCGCCGCCTGGTCGCAATCAAGTGCGCGCTGGTTTTTGTCTCGCTGACCTTTTTTCTGATGACACCGTGGCCACTGAAAATCGTTATCGACAACGTCCTCGACGGCCTCCCGCTGACCGGCGTTCCCGGCGCGATCCTGACGCCGCTGGTCGGCGCCAGCCGCGGCGGTCTGCTGGTTGCGGTGTGCGTCTTTCTGGTGCTGACCGTCATTCTGATCGGGATGGTCCACGGCGAGGCGCAAGCGCTCGGCACCAACGTGAACAGCGGCGGCCTCGACCAGGCCGGCATCACCGCCAACGACGCCAACGAGGGTGGCAGCCTGTGGAACGGTCTGTTCGGCTATCTCGAGGCGCGCGTCACGATCGATCTCACGCAGCGGATGAACCAGTCGCTGCGCACCGCCGTGTACGAGCGGTTTTTGCGCTCGCCGCTGGCGCTGTACGCGGACCAGAAAATCGGCGACGCCGTTTTCCGCGTGATGTACGACAGCGCGTCGATCGGCCCGGTGTTCTATCGCGGCGTACTGGCACCAATCATGTCGGTGGCGATGTTCGTGATGGCGATCCTGGTGCTCTCGATACAGTTCCGCAACGAGCCGGTCATCATCGTCGTCGCGATTCTCTTCCTGCCGGTGATCGCGATCGGCAGCAGCTTTTTTGGACGCGCGCTCCGCGATCAGAGCCAGTCGATGCGCGAGAGCGGCAGCAACGTGATGGCCGCGTTCGAGGAGCGGGTCGCGCAGGTCCAGCTCATCAAAGCCTTCGGACAGGAGTCGCGCGAGACCGCCGTCGTCGATGCCGCCAGCTGGCAATCCTACCGCTCAACGCTGCGGATGCTCGCGATCATTTTTCTGCTGGTGCTGGTGCTGACGCCGGTGAGCTGCGTCCTGATCGGATACGCCTTCTACTACCTGATGATGCAGGTGATCGCGGGGCGCATGACGCTCGGCGACATCGTGCTGCTCGCGGGCTACGGATCGATGCTGGCGAATCCGATGTCGATCATCGGCAGCACGTGGGCGTCGGTGCAGGCGTCGGTTGCGGGCCTGCGCCGGGTGCATAGCGTACTCGACAATCTCGCCGAGCCGGTGAGCGATGGACGCGGCGACGGACTGGGCGGACGCATCAAGCAGCTAGAATTCAGCGGCGTCGCGATCGGCTACGGCGCCACTACTGTACTGAGCGGCGTCAACATGTCGATGCACGCCGGCGAAATGGTTGCGCTGGCGGGTCCAAGCGGATGCGGCAAGACGACGCTGATCCATTCGATCCCGCGCTTCGTTGAACCGTCGGCGGGAACCATCACCTTCGGCGGCGTCGATTCGCGCGCCGTCGCGCCCGACACGATTCGCGCGCGCGTCGCATTCGTATTTCAGAATGAGTCGCTCTTCTCGATTTCGATCGAGGACAACATCCGCTACGGCAGCGCCGGCGCTTCGACGGCCGACGTTCGCGAGGCGGCCGCGATGGCGGGTGCCGCGGAATTCATCGACCGCCTGCCCGACGGATACGCGACGATGCTCGGGCGCCGCGGCGCGCGGTTGTCGGTCGGACAGAAACAACGAATCGCAATCGCGCGCGCCCTCCTTCGACGCCCCGAGATCATCGTGCTCGACGAGCCCGCCGCACCGCTCGATCCAGCCTCGGAAGCCGAACTTCTAGGCACACTGACCGCGCTCGCGCGCGATCGAATCGTAATCATAGTCGCCCATCGCGCCGGCACTCTCGCCGCGTGCGACCGCGTCTTCTTCGTTCACGACGGTACGATCGCCGCCTCCGGCACACATGCTCACCTGCTCGCGACCGACCGCGATTACCAGGCGTACCTGGCGCAAAGTGCCGCCGAAATTCCCGCCTGAGTCTGGCCCGTCGATTGCTCTTCAAATGACACCGGCGGCGCTGGGATGCTGAATCCCGCGCCAGCTACGGCGGTGAGGTGATGTGCGATGGACTCGACTGTTTCTGAAACAGGCAAGGCGGTGCCCGTTTGGGCGGCGTATAAGACCGACGCGAGCGTATTCGACGAGATGCTCGACCTCGCGAGCCAGCCCCGCAGTGGATGCGAGGCGGTCATCGATACAATGTTCTCGATGGCGCCGGAGCAGTTCACCGAAATCTGCGCGCGCGCCGATCGGATGTTCCGCCGGATGGGTGTGACCTTCAATGTGTACGGCGCCGCCGACGGCTCCGAGCGCATCTTCCCCTTCGACCCGATTCCACGCGTCATCGACGCCGCCACCTGGGCCACGCTCGAAGCCGGCCTGATTCAACGCGTGCGCGCGCTCAACGCGTTCCTGGCCGACGTGTACGGCGACGGCTGCATCCTCGCCGACGGCGTCGTCCCGCGCGACCTCGTGCTCGGATGCCCGCAGTTCCGCCGCGCCGCCGTCGGCATCAAGCCGCCGTTGGGCAACTTCGTCACCGTCGCGGGGATCGATCTCGTGCGCGGCGTCGATGGCCGCTTCTACGTGCTCGAAGACAACGTGCGCACTCCGAGCGGCGTTTCTTACGTGATCGAAAATCGCGTCGTGATGACGCGCCTGGTTCCAACCCTGATGCGCGCATCGCGCGTCCGCAGCGTCGAGCGCTATCCCGCCGACTTGCTGCAATGCCTGATGGAGCAATCGCCCAACGGCAAATCCAATCCCACGATCGCGTTGCTCACGCCCGGCCCGTTCAACTCCGCCTTCTTCGAGCACGTCTTCCTCACGCAGCAAATGGGTATCGAGCTGGTCGAAGGCGTGGACCTGGTTTGCGTCGATCGCAAGCTCTACATGAAGGACGTTCACGGGCTGCGCCAAATCGACGTCCTCTATCGCCGCATCGACGACGACTTCCTCGACCCGCTGGTCTTCCGTCCCGACTCTCTGCTTGGCGTCGCCGGCCTGACCGCCGTTCTGCGCGCCGGCAACGCCGCCATCGCCAACGGCGTCGGCACCGGAGTCGCCGACGACAAGGCGGTTTACGCCTACACGCCCGCGATGATTCGTTACTATCTTGCCGAAGAGCCGATTCTGCCGATCGTCGAGACCTTTCTGCTCCGCGATCCTGAAGTACGCGAGCAGGTGCTGAAAAATCTCGACCGTTACGTCGTCAAGCCGACCGGTGCGTCGGGCGGTTACGGTGTCGTCATCGGCCCCAAGGCCAGCGAAAAAGAGTTGGCCGAGTCGCGCGAACGAATCATCAACGATCCGTCGGCCTTCATCGCGCAGCCCGTCATCTCGCTGTCAGTCCATCCCACGATCATTCACAATGGCTCTGCAAGCGGGATGCGGATGTCGCCGCGGCACATCGACTTTCGCCCCTTCGTGCTGCTGGGCGCCAAGCCGCGCGTGCTGGCCGGAGGACTGACCCGCGTCGCACTGCGTGAGGGTTCGTTGATCGTGAATTCTTCGCAAGGCGGCGGCAGCAAGGACACCTGGGTGCTCGAGGCCTGATGCTCCGGCGAATCGCGAGTCATCTCTTCTGGACTGCTCGCAATCTGGAACGGGCCGAATGGCGCGCGCGCCTGCTCGACGTCAACTACCATCTGCTGATCGAGAGCCCGCCGCGCGACGTGCAGCCGTGGGCGCCGCTGCTCGCGATTTTCGGCGAGCGCGAGTTGTTCGCGGAGACCTACAAGACCGCTGACGACGCTTCCATCCTCAACTTCTTCGCACTCGACACCGACAATCCTAATTCGATTCGCAGTTGCATCAACACCGCGCGCAACAACGCCATCTCGCTGCGCCACTACATCTCGTCCGAGCTGTGGATCGATCTCAACACGCTCTATCTCAACGCGCAGGAGTGGACGCCCGAGCTGTTCGTCTCGCCCGGCGTGTTCGCGTTTTTCGCCGACCTCAAGGACAGCTTCTATCGCCTCTCCGGCATCCGCCAGAGCACTATCCCGCGCGACATCGCCTACGACTTCATGCAACTCGGCATCATGCTCGAGCGGACCGAGGACGTCTCGCGGATGCTCGACGTCAAGTACCACTTCCTGCTGCCGCGGCTGGAAGACGTCGGCGGCTCGCTCGACATCCTGCAATGGGCCGCGGTGCTGCGCAGCGCGTCGGGCCTCGAGGCTTATCGCAAGCGTTTCGGCAACTCGATCAGAATCGACAATGTCGTCGAGATCCTGCTGTTCGATCCGACCTTTCCGCGTTCGGCGCGATTCGCGCTCGCGATGCTCGAAACGTCGCTCAGGCGCATCCAGAGCCAGGCGCCCGAGCCTTCGCCGGTCTCCGCGCAGCTCGAAGAACTGCTGGCGCTGCTGCGCTCGAAGCGCTCGCTCGAGGTGATCAAATCCGGCTTGCATCAGTTTCTCATCGCGATCCAGGATGGATGCGCCGCGCTGGGCGACGAGGTCTTTCAACGCTACCTCCGGACCGATTGAATTGACGCGATGCTGCTGCGGATCTCTCACACCACACGCTTCGAGTACCAGATGCCGGCCTACGATTCGCACAACGAGGTGCGGATGCGGCCGCTGGAAGGCGCAAATCAACGCTGCGTCGAGTTTGACCTGGATCTAACCCCCGACACGTCCACCTTCGAGTACGACGACTACTACGGCAATCGCGTTTACGGATTTTCAATTCACGATCAGCATCCAGTGCTGGTAGTGTCGGCGAATTCTCTCGTCGAGCGCATCGCCGCTCCGCAACCGCCTTCGCTTTCGATGCCGTTCGGCGAGTACTTGCTTGAAGATCAGGTGCGCAATCGAGTCGAGTACGATTTCCTCAACGCAAGCCGCCACGTTCCGTTCAGCGAGCCGATGCGCAAATTCTTCTGGCTGGCGAAACCCGATCCGTCAGAAGACGTGGCCGCCTATGCAAACCGCGTCGTCGCCTTCATCCGCGATCAGTTCGTCTATGAACCGGGAATGACCAAGGTGCAATCGACTGCCGACGAAATTCTCAACGTCGGCGGCGGCGTATGCCAGGACTTCGCGCATCTTACGATAGGAGTGCTACGCCTCGCCGGCATCCCGACCCGTTACGTCTCCGGTTACCTGGCCTCAGTCGCAAAGGCGGGTATGGAGACGATAGGCGCGCAAGCCAGTCACGCCTGGCTCGAAGCTCAACTTCCGGGGCCAGGCTGGACCGGCTTCGATCCCACCAACGGATGCATGGTGGACGAGCGCCACATAAGAGTCGCTGTAGGCCGCGACTACTCCGACGTACCACCTATGCGCGGCGTATATAGGAGTCACGGTGGCATGCAATTGATGTCGGTAGAACTAACTATAGAACCGCAGCCGGAACTCCCAGGTCCTATCGATCCAGCTAACGGCTCCAACCAACAAAACCAGCAGTAACTATCGCGCTCCTAACCCTCAGCCCCCAGCGCCAATGGCGGCATCGTCGCGGCCTCCTTCTCCTGCTTCTTGCCCTTAATCAAACGGCGCGACCAGGCCTTTGCAATAAGTCTAAGCAGCGACATATCGAACAGCGCCGATGGCGGCTTCATCATGTTGATCACTTCGCCGAGCCGCTCGCCAATTTCCGGATCGTCATTGGCAACCTGGAACATCTTTCCGATCACAGGATCGAGCACGCGGCTCATCATCGGACGCTTGCCTTCGGTGCCTGGGATTCGGAAATCAGAGGCGGTCGCGAGTCCCCACGGCTCGGCCTGGAAGCGCGCCTGCGCCGCGAAAAACTTTCGTGGAACTTCGACATCGTTGATGCCGTTTTTCTCGAGGCATTCGCCGAGCATGATCGCCGACAACGCGCCCGACGTCATCCCCTGCCCGTAAACCGGATTGAACGCGCACGACGAGTCGCCGAGCGCGACGAAACCGTCGAGCCGCGCACCCCACCGGTCATAGTGCCGCCATCGATTCGCCATCTGCCGGTACGAATAGACCTGCGACATCGGTTCGGCGAGCGCAACTTCCTCGGCGATTATCGGCGAGCGGAGCTGCGCGAGCTTGGCGGTAAATTCGGCCTCGTCGCTGGGCGGGTAATGCCCTCCGATTCCCGCCAGCGAGACAATCATTCGGCTGCCTTCGACCGGGAAGAGCACGCCGGCGGTCGAAACATTGTCCGCGACCGGATCGATCCAGACTCCCTTCCACCACCAATCCCTCGGACGGCGTTCCGGATTCACTTTGTACCATCGCGACGCGTACCCGGTATGTGAATCGACGACGGTCTCGGGCGGCAATGGCAGACCCATCGCTTCGAGCCATGACGGAATTTTGGTCGTGCGGCCGCTCGCATCGACGATCAGGTCGCCGCTCAGCGTGAACGCCGCGCCACCGTCGCGCGGATTCACCTTGACGCCGCTGACGCGAATCGAATCGCCGCGCACCGTCTCGAGTCCCACCGCCTCGGCCCGTTCGATCAGCTCGACGTTCGCGATGCGCCGAAGCAATCCGCGCACGGTCGCTTCGATCAGTACGCGGCTCGCAAACAGAGTCGTGATCGAGTTCGGACGGCGCTCGGCCCAGCCATCGGCGCGAAGCGCGGCGAAGTCACGACCGAAATTTATTTCGATCGCGCCGCAATCGAGCATCTCCTGCTCGAAGCCCGGGAAAAGCCGGTCGAGCTCGATCCGCCCGCGCATCAGCAGCGCGTGAACATGCCTGCTCTGCGGCACGCCCGGCCGTTCATGCGCGCCGGCCGGATAGGCGTCGCGGTCGATGACGGTGACCTTGTCGTAGAACTTGCTGAGCACGCGCGCTGCACAAAGCCCGGCCATGCTCCCGCCGATCACAATCGCATGAGTGTTTGCCATCTAGGTATCCGCCCTTCTAATCGGCGCCGTAGCTGGTCCGCGCCTGAATTTCTTCTCGCTGAGCCCGTTCAAAATAATGTCCAAAGTCTCCGCCACCGCCGCCTCGATATCGATCTTCCCGTCATGCCGCACCCAGGTATAAATCAGCGCGAAGAACGCGGCGCATGCCGTCAGTGCGGCGACCGTCGGTTCCGCCCGCCGCCGAAACTCACCCGCTTTCTGCCCGCGCCGGATAACCGACGCCAGCAGATTGATAAGGTCGGCGGTGCTCTCGTCGTGTTCGCTGAGCACGCGCGGCCGCGCCAGCACCTCGCGCATTACCAGCCGGACGACGTCGGGATGCCGCGCGGCGCGCTCGGCGAGCAGCTTGAGCGCCATGCGAATCGTCGCGGTCGCGCTGCCGCGGAATTCGCCAATCGCAGCGCCCAGCTCGTCGTTAGCGCGCTCGCCATACTCGATCAGAATCGCTTCCTTGGCTGGAAAATGCAGAAAGAAGGTCGCGCGCGCGACGTCGGCGCTGTCGCAGATATCCTCGATCGTAACCGAATCGAAACCGCGCCGCAGAAACAGGTTCATCGCGGCGTTGTAAATGTCGGCGCGGGTGCGCCCCTTCTTCCGCTCGCGCCGCGAGACCTGCGCCGGGGCAACGGCATGAATGTTCTGGATATACTCGGCCATATAACGAGACTCTAGTCTATTAACTGACCGCGGTGTACGAAGCAAGAGCCTCGCTTGCAACCGTCCACATTTAATCTTGCGACGCGCGCTGTTAAGCTCGGCCGCAGAACAGATGAGGCCAGGATCGGTTGTCCAAGGATAAGGAAGCGCCAAGCGTCGTCGTTGACTTCGAACTGTTGCGGAGTTTTGCGGCGCAAAATTTCCGTGATCTCGGCGGCCATCCGGCGGCAAACCGGCGCCGCGTCCGCGCCGGCCACATCTTTCGCTCGTCGCACCTTGCCGAAGTCCCGCCGGAGAGCCCTATTAGCCGGCTGGAGCTTCGCACTCTTGTCACGCTTCAGAGCCGCGCCGAAGTGAAACACCTCGGCGCGCCCGTCCCTGCCTCGCGTCAGGGCGTACGATGGGAACACATCCCGATGGGCGACGAATGGTTCAACGACCAGGGCTACACGCGCGTGCCGCCCGAGCCCGGACGTGAGCACCTCGCGCTGGTGATGCATTTCCGCGACGACTGGCGCCGCTTCTTCAAACTGCTCGCCGAGCGCGACGTTTATCCCCTGCTCTTTCATTGCTCGGCGGGCCGCGATCGCACCGGTGTCGGCGCCGCCATGCTGCTGTCGATGCTCGGAGTCGAGCGCGATCGAATCGTCGCCGACTTCCTCGAAAGCAACCTCGTCTTCAAGAAGGTTCCGCTGGCGGCCGAGCAACTCGATCCGGTGTTCGAACTGATCGACGAGAACGGCGGCATCGAAGGTTTCATGCGCGAGGTAATCGGCCTCACGCCCGACGAACTGGCGATCATTCAGGAAGCTCTGCTGGTGGATTGATCGATCAGGCAGGCAGGTAGCCGTCGCGCAAGAGCGACTTGGCGATGATCATGCGCTGCACTTCGCTGGTGCCCTCGCCGATTTCCGAGAGCTTGGCGTCGCGCATGTAGCGCTCGACCGGAAAATCGGTGACGTAACCGTAGCCGCCGTGAATCTGCACCGCTTTGATCGTTGACCACATCGCGGTTTCCGACGCGAACAGCTTGGCCATCGCCGCTTCGCGCGCGAACGGCTTGCCCGCATCGCGGAGCGCGGCGGCGCGGCAGATAAGCACCCACGAGGCGTCGATTCGCGTCGCCATGTCGGCGAACATCCACTGGATGGCCTGGAACTCGGCGATCTTCTTGCCGAACTGGCCGCGCTCGAGTGCGTACGCGCGCGCTTCCTCGAAACCGCCGCGCGCGATTCCCGCCGCGAAGCCCGCGATTCCGATTCGTCCAGCTTCGAGCACCTTGAGCGTTTGCCGGTAGCCGGCGCCGAGTTCGCCGACGAGGTTGCGCGCCGGCACGGTGACGTTATCGAAGATCACTTCGGCGGTATCCGACGCGCGCAATCCGAGCTTCTCGATTTTCTTTCCGTTCGAGAGGCCGGCCGTGCCGCGATCGACGATGAATGCCGACACGCCGTCGCGCCCGCGCGCCTGGTCCGTGATCGCCATCACGACGTACACGTCGGCGACGGTGCCGTTGGTGATGAACATCTTCGAGCCGGTGATCGAATAGTTGTCGCCGACTCGCGTAGCCTTCGTATGCATCGCGGCCGCATCGGAGCCGGAGCTCGGTTCGGTCAGGCACCATGCGCCAAGCTTCTTCGCCTGCAGCATCTCCGGAACGTAGCGATTGCGCTGGTCGTCGGAGGCGAAGCCGGCGATATGGCCGGTCGAAAGCGACATGTGCGCGGCACAGGTGAGGCCGATTGACGCGTCGTAGCGCGAGAGTCCTTCGACGACGAGCACTTGCGAGAGCGTGTCCGCGCCGCCGCCGCCGAATTTTTCAGGGAATGCGACTCCCAGGAAGCCGAGCTGGCCGAGTTGCTCGACGATATGCCGCGGGA
Organism: uncultured delta proteobacterium; assembly: GCA_963756005.1. Classification (GTDB taxonomy): domain Bacteria; phylum Desulfobacterota; class Binatia; order Binatales; family Binataceae; genus Binatus. The sequence goes on along the minus strand of CAVWMC010000017.1, from coordinate 156,741 downwards.
AGGTCTCGTCCTTGTCCCACTTGGTCGAATGCGGCTTGATCTCGCGCTCGGCGAAGTCGGTCAGCGTCTCGCGTATGCGGCGCTGCTCTTCAGTCAGATCGAAATTCATTTCAATTACGTGCGCTCCGCGACGTTCTCGCGCACCCATTTGACGATATCTTCAGTTGACGCGCCGGGCGTGAAGATTTGCCGCACGCCCATCTCTTTGAGCTTGACGGCGTCGTCGTCCGGAATAATCCCGCCGCCGAACACGGCGACGTCGCCGGCGCCGCGCTCCTTCAGCAGGCGCATCACTTCCGGGAACAGCGTCATGTGCGCGCCCGACAACACGCTGAGGCCGACCGCGTCGGCATCTTCTTGCACGGCCGCTTCCGCGATCATTTCGGGCGTCTGATGAAGGCCGGTGTAGATTACCTCGAAGCCGCCGTCGCGCAGCGCGCGCGCGATAATCTTGGCGCCGCGGTCGTGGCCGTCGAGTCCGGGTTTCGCGACTAAAATTCTGAGTCTCTTTTCCGCCATCGGTTAAATCCAGCCTGGGTCTGTGTAGATGCCGAACTCGGCGCGAAAGATATCGGAGACTTCGCCGACGGTCGCGTCGCGGCGCACCGCTTCGCAAATCGGTCCCATCAGATTCTCGCCCGAGCGGCACGCCTCCGAAACGCGCGCGAGCGCATCCTTGACCGCGGCCGAATTGCGTTCGCGCTTCACTTTGCGCACGCGCTGAATCTGCCGCTCTTCGATCGCGGGGTCAATCTTCAGCGTCGCGATCGGAATTTCCTCCGGAATCGAATACTTGTTCACGCCGACCACCGTCTTGATTCCCTGTTCGAGCTGGCGCTGGAAGTGAAAGGCGGCTTCGGCGATCTCGCGCTGCGGATAGCCGGTCTCGATCGCCTTGACCATCCCGCCCATCTCGTCGATGCGCCGAATATAATCGTTGGCCTCGCGCTCCATCCGGTCCGTCAGCGCTTCGACTGCGTAGCTGCCGCCGAATGGATCGATCGTATTCGTCACCCCGGTTTCTTCGGCGATGACCTGCTGCGTGCGGAGCGCGACCATCACGGCCTGCTCGGTCGGCAGCGCGAGCGTCTCGTCCATCGAATTGGTATGCAGCGACTGGACGCCGCCGAGCACACCCGCCAGCGCCTGGATTGCGACGCGGACGACGTTGTTGATCGGCTGCTGCGCGGTGAGCGAGGCGCCCGCGGTCTGCGCATGCGTTCGCAACATCATCGATTTCGGATTTTTCGCACCGAAGCGATCCTTCATGATGCGCGCCCACATCCGGCGCGCGGCGCGGAGCTTGGCGACCTCTTCGAGAAAGTCGTTGTGCAGATTCCAGAAGAACGATAGGCGCTGCGCGAAGTCATCGACGGCGATGCCGCGCTTGACGGCTTCATCGACGTAGCAGATGCCGTCGGCGAGCGTAAACGCCAGCTCCTGCACCGCGGTCGAGCCGGCCTCGCGGATGTGGTAGCCGGAAATTGAGACGGCGTGCCAGCGCGGAACGTTGCGTGCGCAGAACTCGATCATGTCGGTGACGACGCGAAGCGCCGGCCGCGGCGGGCAAATCCATTCCTTCTGCGCGATGTACTCCTTCAGCATGTCATTCTGAATCGTGCCGCCGACGCGAGCCCACGGAATTCCGTTGCGCTCGGCCACGACAAGGTACATCGCGAGCAGGATCGACGCCGAGCAATTCACCGTCATCGACGTGGTCACGCGGTCGAGCGGGATTCGATCGAACAGCGTCGCCATGTCGTGGACGGTCGAGACCGAGACCCCTTCGCGGCCGACTTCGCCGAGCGCGCGTTCGTGGTCGGCGTCGTAGCCCATCAGCGTCGGCATGTCGAAGGCGGTCGAGAGCCCGTCCTGCCCCTGGCCGAGCAGGAAGTGGAAGCGCGCGTTGGTGTCCTCAGCGAGTCCGAAGCCGGCGAACTGGCGCATCGTCCACAAGCGCCCGCGATACATCGAGCCGTACACACCGCGGGTGTACGGAAACTCGCCGGGGTTGCCGAGCGCGTCGTCGTACGAACCGGTCACGTCGTCGGGTGTGTAGAGCGGGTCGAGCTCCATGTCGGACACGGTCGAGAAGCGGATCGGGCGCTCGCTCGCCTGCTTGTAGGTCGTCGCGAGCCATTTCTTTTTATCGCTCATGCACTGACCCTCAGCGATTTTCGAGCACGCTGCCTGCGATCACGAGGCGCTGAATCTCCGACGTGCCTTCGTAGATCTCGGTAATCTTGGCGTCGCGGAAAAAGCGCTCGACCTTGAACTCCTTGGTGTAGCCGTAGCCGCCGTGAATCTGCACCGCCTCGGTCGCGGATTTCATCGCGGTCTCGGCGGCGAACAACTTCGCCATCGCGGATTCCTTGGTGCACGGATCGCCGCGATCTTTCAGCGTGGCCGCACGATGCGTCAGCAGGCGCGCCGCGTCGATCTCGACTGCCATGTCGGCCAGCTTCCATTGAATAGCCTGATACTGCGCGATCGGTTTGCCGAACGTCAGCCGCTCCTGCGCGTACTTCAACGACGCCTCGAGCGACGCGCGCGCGATTCCGAGCGCCTGCGACGCGATGCCGATTCTGCCGCCGTCGAGCGTTTTCATCGCGACTTTGAAGCCCTGCCCTTCCTCGAGCAGCAGGTTTTCGCGTGGCACCCGCATATCCGAGAAACTCAGCTGCGCCGAATGCGCGCCGTGAATTCCCATTTTGTCTTCGACCCGCGTGACCGCCCATCCCGGCGTATCGGTCTCAACCGCAAACGCGCTGATGCCGTGATGGCCCTTGTCGGGCTGCGTCATCGCGAACACTATCGCGACCTTCGATTGCGGCGCGTTGGTGATAAAATTCTTGGTGCCGTTGATCACGTAGGAGTCGCCGTCACGCACCGCGCGCGTCTTCTGGCCCGCGGCGTCGGAGCCGGCTTGCGGCTCGGTCAGCGCAAAGCATCCGAGCCAACTGCCGGTCGCCATTTTCGGCAGAAAATGATCTTTCTGCTGCGCGGTGCCGAGTCCGAGAATCGGCCACGACGCGAGCGAGCAATGGGCCGACATGATGACCGCCGTCGAAGCGCATTCGACCGCGAGTTCCTCGAGCACGAGCGAGTACGCGACGTGATCGAGGCCGGCGCCGCCGTATTGTTCGGGCAGAAAGATGCCGAGCATGCCGAGCCGCGCGAGCTCGTCGATGGCCGCACTGGGATACTGATGCGAGCGGTCGGCCTCGACGCCGATAGGCCCGAGCTTCTCGCGGGCGAAGCGGCGGGCAACGTCGCGCGCGCCGCGTTGCGCATCGGTGAGTTCGAGATCCATCTCGATCCATATGTAGCTTAGAGTGATGGGCGGGGTCGATAGAAACGCGCGCCGATTTTACATGCCGCTCTGAACGGGCGTTCGGAATAAAGCAGAGGGAACAGTTGGCTGCCGAACCCGGATCGACCTCTTCCGATTATTTCCACTGGACGAGAAGGATTGCAGATGAGCGATCTCCTTTACACAAGTTCCAGGCGGAGTTGACGGCCCAGGGCCGTGGCTGCTTTGCGCAGCGTGCTCAACGTCACGGCGTCGTAGCCGGGATCGAGCAAGCGGTCCAGTGCGGCGCGGCTGGTGCGCATCCTCCGCGCCATTTCCGCCTTGGAAATCTGTCGCTCCTTCATAGCGGCCTCAAGCTGCCGGGCGAGCACGCGCTTGATAGCGCTCGCGGTGACTTGCTCGTAGATGCCCTCGTCACGGAGCCAGCTGTCGAAGGATGAGCCGATATGCTTCTTTTTCATGTGCCTGCTCCCTTCATTCGTTTGAGTGCCAGGGCGATGTCCCGTTGCGCGGTTTTTTGAGTCTTTTTGATGAAGCCGTGGAGCAGCACCATACGCCCCCGATCCACGCAGAAAAGAACGCGCGCGATGCGGCCGCGCGGCAAGTCGCAGCGGACCTCCCACAGTTCGCGGCCAAGCGAACGAACGAGTGGCATGCCGATCGGCCATGAAAACTCAACATCCTTGATGTCCTCGCCGATAGCCTTGCGGTCTTCCGGCTCAAGGCCTTTCAGCCACTCACGCACTGGCTCGCGGCCACTATTGGAGCGGTAGAAGGAGGCGGGCAAGCGCTTGAGACTCGCATTCACCGGCTATAGTACTATTTTTGGTACTTATGGTAAATCCGCCTTAGACGTGGCGGGCGGAGGAGGGACAATACGGATTAAACCGCGGGTACGGAAAGTTCTCATCGTTATTCGGCTCCGGGTCGCATCGACCATCACAGCGCCGTTGAGGTCGGTGCGCATGAGCGCGGCGCCCGCCTCGACATAACGTTCGACGACTACGGGGGATGGAAAGTGAAAGTTGTTGAGATATCCATCCGAGATGACTGCGGCTGCCGGATGCACCGCGGCGATGAACGCTGACGTGGAGGATGTTGCGCTGCCGTGATGCGGCACCTTGAGTATCGTCGAGCGAAGTTCGGCGCGGTGCTCGATCATCCCGCGCTCTCCGCCCGATTCGATATCGCCGGTGAACAGCAGAGACGTGCCGCCGAAGCTGAATCGTAAGACCATCGAGCTGTTGTTGTGCGACCGCGCGTTGCTGGCGTCGCCGTTGAGCGACGCAATGGCAACTCCGCTGAGTTCAGCTATGGGAGCGGCCTTCAGCACCTGCACGATAGGAATCTTGGAGCGCTCGAGGTCGTGCATGAAGTGGGCGTAGCTGATGTCGAGGCTCGACACGCCGGTGGTCCAGAACGCGCGCGGGGCGAAGTTCATCGCGATGAAATCGAGGCCGCCGAAGTGGTCGAGGTCGGGATGACTCAGCGCGAGGTAATCGACGCGCATAATCTTTTGCGACCACAGGTACGGCGCGACAATTCGCTCGCCCGCGTCAAAGCCGCCGTAGGAGCCACCGCCATCGATCACCATCACGCGCGAGCCGGGAAAGCGGATGACTGCGCCGTCGCCCTCGCCGACCGAAAGGAACGTCACGCGCAGGTCAGGGTTGAAGAGCCGGTCGTAGGTCCAGTAGCCAACGTCAACGGTCAGGACAACTACTAACGCAATGACGCATCGCGCACGCCAGCCAAATCGCGGCGGGCTGGGGACTGCGGGAACATTATCGAGCGAGCGTTTCCTGGAAATCGGCAGAGCCAGCGGTGCAAGCAACCACATCAGCAGAAGCATGTACACGACTGCGAGCTCGAGAATTGTCGGCGTGAAGATGCGGAACCAGGCCAGCGGCCAGTTCATGAACCAAGCGGCCAGCCAATTGCCGGCCGCAAGCGCGCTCGCGCCGAACAGCAGTACCGGGCGCGCGGCTGGCTCCGAGACGAAACTCAACGCGGCCGCCAGCAGCCCGCTGATCGTCGCGCCGAACGCCATGATCGGCACTACCGCGGCGTTGGCGACGACGCCGACAATCGCGAACTGGTTGAAGTGATACGCGGTGAGAGGCGCCGTCCCGGCCATCGCCCAGAACGAGACCGCGAGATAGCCGGCGCCGGCTTCTAGAAGTCGCCATCGCGGCAAGGACGGCTCGCCGCGAAGCATGCCGAGACGCTTGCGGCGTGCGAACCACGCGGCGAATCGGCTCATCCCGAGCACGATTGCGATCACCGACGCGAACGAGAGCTGAAAGCCGATGTCGGCAGTCGAACCCGGCAGTGCGACGCAAATCACGATTGCGGCGAGCGCCAGCGACGCGAGCGCCTCGCGCGAACGATCGATCGCGACGGCCATCATGTAGGCGAGCACCATCACGAGCGCGCGCACCGTCGATACGTGATGTCCGGCGATCGACGCGTACGCGCACACCGCGAGCATCGCGGCGAGCGCCGCGACCTTGTTCGCATAACCGCGGTTGGCAAGCTCCGGAAACAACATCATCGCAAGCCGCACCGCGGCGAAGATCGCGGCGGCGACGATGCTCAAGTGCAGTCCGGAGATCACCAGCAGATGCGCCATGCCGGTGCGCGCGAATATCTGCCGCAACGGATCGCCGATGTCGCCTTGGTCGCCGATCACGAGCGCGCGCATCTCGGCGTTCTCGGGGTAAGCAAGGTTGCGATCGAAGAACTCACCGATGTGGGCCCTTATCGATTCAATCTGGCTGGCGGGAAATACCGAACGATGCCCGATGATTTGAAACAGCGGCGAACCGAGCGACTTTTTCGGCGCGGTCATGGTGGCGTCGATGCCGTCGCGCGCCATCAACCCTGCGTAGTCGAACTCGCCTGGATTGCCGTAGTTGCGCGGGAAGTGAATCCGCGCGCTCAGCCGTATTTCGTCGCCGAGCTTGAAATCGCCACCGCCCAGCACTGCGATCCGCACATTGCCGCTGCTCGGCAACATCGCTGCGCCCTTTTCGGCGGCTCGATCGACTCTCACGTACAGCCGAGCGCCGTAGGCTTCGTGCTCGGTCTCGCGATATACGCGGCCTTCGATCGTAACGCGCGAGCCGTCGATCATCGCCGCGATGCTATGCGCCAGATGCGAAGGTTCGAGGATGTTCGCGACCGCGACATTCGCGGTCATCGCGATTGCAAGGTAAGCGACGACGAGGCCGAGCGTTCGTCGCGATGCGAGAAAACTGCCGAGCGCGACGACGGCGAGCGTCGATGCGAGCCACAACGGAATCGCGAGGTGAAAGTTGCCGAGCGCGTCGCCGGTGACTATCGCGGCTGCGACGGCGTAAATCGGAGCGATGCGTTCGAGCGGGCTGAGGGCCGGCAACGGCGGCAAGATCTCGCGCGACCTGATCGATTGCAGACCGACCGGTCGTGAGACGGGGCGTCTTACTGAGCGTGCTCCGGCAGCGATAGGTACGCTCTCCCTTGCGCATCAACGGCCAGCTGCGACTGTTGTTGACTATGCGATTATGCGCCAACACAAGTAGTTAGCGCGATAATCGAGATGTGCTTCAGGGAACTTCCAGGTCAGTTGCGGACAGGCGCGTCATTGACTGGCGCGCCGGCCTCGTCGGCGGGAATCGCGGGCGGCTCAAGCGGCAGACTTATCTGATCAGCCGCGTCTCTAACTTCCTCGACGTCGAGCAGCGCCGTCATTTCGTCGAGATGCCGGCGAATCTCGGCGGCGAGATCGCGATTGAGTCCCTTGACCGCCGCGATCTCATCGACGGTCGCCTCGCGAATCCGCTTGAGACTGCCGAAGTGACGGAGCATCGCACGCCGCCGCACCGGGCCGACGCCGTCGATATCGTCGAGCACCGAGCGCAGGCGCGCGCGACGGCGGAGTTCGCGGTTGTAGGTGATCGCGAAGCGATGCGCCTCGTCGCGAATCCGCACGAGCAGGAACAGCGCGGTCGAGTTCTTTGGCAGCACGATCGGATCCTTGCGCCGCGGGACGAAGACGCGCTCCTCGGATTTGGTCACTTCCTTCGCGCGGCGGTCATTCAGCACATGCTGCTTGGCGAGCGACACGCAATCGATCTGATCGAGCAGCCTGAACTCGCGCAGCACTTCGAGCGCGACGTTGAGCTGGCCCTTGCCGCCGTCGATGACCCACAAATCCGGATAGATGTTTTCACGCACCGCGCGTTCGAGCCGGCGCTTGAGGACTTCGTACATGCTGGCGAAGTCGTCCTGGCCCTCGAAACTGCGAATCCGGTAGCGGCGGTAGAGATTCTTCTGCGGCTCGCCTTCGTCGAAGGTCACTTGCGACCCGACCACCATCGAGCCCTGCAGATTCGAGATGTCGTAGCATTCCATCCGCTTGGGCGAGTTGCGCAGACCGAGCTTGACGCGCAGGTCTTCGAGCATCTGCTCGCGAGTCTTTTCGTTGTCGCGCCGCGCGGTGAAGCTCTGGCGCGCGTTGTCCATCGCCATTTCGAGCAGGCGGAGCTTCTCGCCGCGCTGTGGCAGCACAACCTCGCATTTCTTTCCGCGGCGCTCTGAGAGCAACTCGGCGCGCACGGCGGCGTCCTCGAGCTCGACCGGCACGATCACTTCGTCGGGGATGTTGCGTGCGCCCGAGTAATACTGGGTGAGCAGGTCGGAGAGAATTTCGTGGACTGGAAATTCGAGATCCTGAAAGCTCCATCCCTGCGTGCTGGTGAGCTTGCCGCCGCGAACGATCAGGACGATCGCCTCGATGTAGCCGCCTTCGCGGTAGATGCCGAACACGTCCTCGTCGATGCCCCAGTGATGGAGCACGGTCTGGCGCTCGACGGTTTTCTCGATGGCGCGGACGCGGTCGCGGATGCGGGCGGCCTGCTCGAATTCGAGCCGCGACGCGTGATCTTTCATCAGATCGCGCATCTCGCGGAGCAGCTCGAGATTTTTTCCCTCGAGCAGCATCTGCGCCGCGTGCAGATGACGGCCGTATTCGTCGCGATCCACCGGCAAACAGCACGGCCCGAGGCATCGCTTGATCTGATATTCGAGGCATGGGCGCGAGCGATTGCGGAACACGGCGTCGGTGCAGGTGCGGAGCGGGAAGACTTTGCGGATGACGTCGATGGTCTCGCGCAGGCCGTCGGCCGAGCCGAAGGGGCCGAAGTAGTGGCCGCCGTCCTTGACGATTTTGCGGGTGACGGTGATGCGCGGCCATGCGTGATTGGTGATCTTGGCGCTCAAGTAGGATTTGTCGTCTTTGAGGCGGATGTTGTAGCGGGGCTTGTACTGCTTGATGAGGTTGTTCTCGAGAATCAGCGCTTCCTTCTCGCTGCCGGTGACGATGGTGTCGAAGTCGCGCACCCGCTTCATCAGGAAGCGCACCTGGAAGCGGCCGTCGCCGCCCTCGCGAAAGTAGGCGCGCACGCGAGTCCGCAGCGACTTTGCCTTGCCGACGTAGAGTACTTTGCCGGCGCGATCGCGCAGCAGGTAGATGCCGGGTTCGGTCGAAGTGGCGCTGAGCTTCTGATCGAGGGCCGCCGATTCGCCTTCGAGGACCAGCGACTCGGCGGCAACGGCGCCCGGCGCGGGCGCGTCGGCGGGATATTCGATGAGCGAGCCGTGCTGCGGGCGAGCAGGCTTTTCGTCTTGGTCTTCGGGGCGCATCGCGGCTACTACTATACCATCGCAGCGGGGCCCTACCCGACCCGCCTCAATCATTGCTATTGAGATTTTGCGATTCAAGTGAAATTACCGCACGACTCCGTGCGCACAGGAGAAAATGCAATGGGCAGAATCCAGGGAAAAGTAGCAGTGATCACCGGCGCCGCGAGCGGGATGGGCCGGGCGACGGCGATCCGATTTGCGAAGGAAGGCGCGAGCGTGGTCCTTACCGATTTGAATTCGCAGGGCGGCGAGACGGCAGTCGCCGAATGCGCGGCGGCGGGCGGGCGCGCGGTGTTTCAGCGCACCGACGTGACCAGCGAGGCGGATATCAAGGCCGCGGTCGCGCGCGCGGTCAAGGAATACGGGCGCCTCGACATCATGTTCAATAATGCGGGCGTGGCGGGCGCGGTCGGGCCGATCGAGAAGGTGTCATCGGCGGACTGGGATCGCACGATCGCAGTGCTGCTGCGCGCGGCGTTCCTCGGCATGAAATATTCGATCCCCGAGATGCGCAAGGCGGGCGGTGGCTCGATTATCACGACTGCGTCGGTCGCGGGACTGCGCGGCGTCGGCTACCTGGCGGCATACAGCGCGGCGAAGGCGGCGGTCGTGAATCTGACCCAGGCGGTCGCGATCGAAGTCGGGCACGACAAGATTCGCGTCAACTGCATCTGCCCCGGCGGCGTCAATACGCCGTTGATCCATCGCGGAGTTCCGGGCGGCGAAGAGCGATCGGAAAAATCGATGGCTCGAATGCAGCCGATACCGCGCGCCGGCAAGCCCGACGATATCGCGACGATGGCGCTGTTCCTGGCGAGCGACGAAGCCGACTGGATCAGCGGCACCGCGATGGTGGTTGACGGCGGAATCAACACCGGCAACGCGCGTTTCCGGCTGGCCGGTCTGCCGGACAGCGGCTTCTCCGGCCCTTCGTTCGAGATGTGACAGCGGCATTACCAGCATCCGCTCGCGTTCTGATACTTACGAACGATGCGGGTCACGCGCGTTTGCGTGGCGATTAATTTCTTAACGAGAGGAAAATTTCAGATGGACAGGCTCAAGGGCAAAGTGGCGGTAATCACCGGCGCAGCGAGTGGAATTGGACGCGCGACCGCGATCAAGTTCGCCGGTGAAGGCGCGGCGGTCGTGATCGCCGACCTTAACGTCGAAGGCGGCGAAGCCGCGGTTCGCGATTGCAAGGAGAACGCGGGGCGCGCGGTCTTTCAGAAGGCCGACGTATCGGCCGAAGCTGAAATCAAAGCGCTGGTCGCGCGCGCGATCAGCGAGTTCGGGCGTCTCGACATCATCTATAATAACGCCGGCATCGGCGGTGCGGTCGGACCGCTCGAACAAATTACCGTCGAGGACTGGGACAAGAGCCAGGCGGTGTTGCTGCGCGGCGTTTTTCTCGGGATGAAGCATGCGGTGCCCGAGATGCGCAAAGTCGGCGGCGGCTCGATAATCTCGACGGCGTCGGTCGCCGGCATCCGCGGCTTCAACGGCTTGCATGCCTACTGCGCGGCGAAAGCCGGCGTGGTGAACCTGACGCGATCGGCGTCGCTGGAATTTGCGAAGGACAAAATCCGCGTCAACTGCATCTGCCCCGGCGGAATCAACACGCCTATACTGCATCGCAACATGCCCGGCGTGAAGGACGCAATGGAACAGTTGATGGCGAAGGCGCAGCCGATTCCGCGCGCGGGTCATCCGGAAGACATCGCGGGGATGGCGCTCTACCTCGCCAGCGACGATTCGGAATTCGTCACCGGACAGGCAATGATCGTGGACGGCGGCCTGACGGTCGGCAGTCAATTCTCGCCGATCGAGGGAGAGCGATCCGCCGCGGCGCAGGCGATGCCACCTCGCAGCTTCATCGGCCCGTCGTTCGAGGGGTGAGCAAACGAGGCGCGCCTGAATGGCGCGCCTCGAAACCTAACCCCTAACCCCTTCCCGAGCGGGAAGGGAACCGGACTAAAAATTACTGACGCGGGTATCCCGGGAGGCGCGCTTGCATCGCGTTGGGATACTCGACGGGCAGTGCGCTTGCCTTGTTGAGTGCCGCGAGCTCGGCGGCCTCGAGGCTGAATCCGATCGCGCCGAGGTTCTGCTCGTTTTGTTCTTCGGTGCGCGCGCCGTAGATCACCGAGCTGACGCCGGGCTGCTGATTGACCCACGCCAGCGCGACTTGCGAGATTGCGCGGCCGCGCTCCTTCGCGACCTGCTCGACGGCCTCGAGCGTGCGGTAGTTGCGCTCGTCGGCGAGCCGATTCCACATATCCATTTTCGCCAGCCGGCTATCTTCGGGCGGGCGCTGGCCTGAGCGATACTTGCCGGTGAGAAATCCGCCGCCGAGCGGGCTCCACGGAATGACGCCGACGCCCTCGTAGCGGCATAGGGGTAGAATCTCGCGCTCGATTTCACGCGAGATCAAACTGTATTGCGGCTGCAAGCAGTCAAACCGCGCGTAGTCGTGCTTATCGCTGACCCACAGGCTCTTCATCAGTTGCCACGCGGCAAAATTCGACGCGCCGATATACCTGACTTTGCCGTGGCGCACGAGGTCGTCGAGCGCGCGCATGGTCTCTTCGATAGGCGTTTCGAAGTCCCATGAATGCACCTGGTAAAGATCGATGTAATCCATCTTCAGGCGGCGCAGACTGGCCTCGACCTCCGACATAATATGCCCGCGGGAGAGGCCGATTTGATTGGGGCCGACGGTCTTGCCCATGAAAATATTAGCGTTGAAGCGGACTTTGGTGGCGACAATCAGATCTTTTCGCCGATCGCCGACAATTCGGCCGAGAATTTCCTCTGAAGCGCCGGCTGCGTAAACGTTGGCGGTGTCAAGGAAATTGCCGCCGACTTCAATAAATCGGTCGAGGATTTTTGCCGCGGTTTTTTCGTCTGTTTCACGTCCAAACGTCATGCATCCAAGGCAAAGCTCCGAAACTTTGAGCCCGGTACCACCTAATCGCCGATATTCCATTGCTTTTTGTGTCCTCCGGCACCGAGTTTAGTCCGACTGGGGTCATGTGCAAATGAAAAGGCTTTTTCGACTTTGAATAATCGCTGAATTGAATCGTCTCAATAAACAGGTGCGCAACGGCTCTGGCACCTGGCCGGTTGGTTTGTTCCTCCCAATCAACCGGTTTCCGTCCGCAGCGTACGCGGACGGCTGCTACGAACAGGCGGGCATTGGAGAGTCCCCCCCCTCTTCAGATGCCCGCCATTTTTTTGTTTTTCAGTGAATTGCATCCGCACTTTTTCTTTTCAATTGCCGCGGCTCGCCTTTCATCAGCGCTTTCCGAGGCGCCGAAATCGCGCGTCAACTTGACATCGCGCGATCGCATCAGTCATAGCTGATGGCTTGATGTTTTCGCGGTGGCTCAGATGGCTGGTGGTGGCGCCGGTTGTGTTGTTCGTTCTGGGAGCGATCCTGCTCAGTTGCGGCGGCGGCAGCAGCAACAACGGCTACGGCAGCTCCTACAGCGGCGGTGGAGGAGGAGGCGGCGGGCGCCCTCCGGGCTTTTCGCTTATATCTATCGTAATCGCAGACGGCGCCCCGCCCTCGCCCACATTCACACCGACCAGCACCGCGTCAGACGCGCCCACACCGACCAAGACTCCCAAAGCGCCGACGCCCACCTTGACGGCGCGTCCGACTGCGCTTCCCACCACCATATTGAGTATTGGGCCGGACGCCGTGCCGACGGGCGGAACGGTCGCCTTCAATGCGATCGGGACATTCGTAAAGCCGAAGCAAAACAAAACCAAGTTGATCGATATTACCGCGGGATCGTTCACCTTGTGGACTTCCTCTGACAACAGCGTGTTCCAGGCGCCGCTGTCGGGCCCCAATGGCGGCATTTATACGACGGGATTTGCGGGATGCGCCTGTATCCTGGCGAGCAGCGGCGGAGTGAGCAGTCAATTCGTTCCCATCGGCGTTTACACACCAGTCGATATTTGCCCGGCGTGCGGCCCGACTCCGACGGCATCGGCGACACCGACTGCGACCGCGTCACCACCGGGCGCAGTGCCGGCATCGTTGAGCACGCCGGCGGCGTCGGGGCGCAGTACGGGCGTCCTGATGTGGGCCTTCGATGCGGGTTCGGAGTTGCGCGGGCGAATCGCGGCCGGGATCGACGGCTCGATATTCTTCATCACGCGTGACGGGATGCTGCACGGGCTGAATTCGAAGGGCAAGGAAATCCTGCGCCGCAATGCGGACGGATCGTCGCCTGCGGTAATGCCTGATGGGACCGTGATCGCGATGACGTCGGGGACGACGATGGCGGCGATTGGCGCCGACGGCGGCGCGCGATGGAGTCTTGAGATTGGCGACAGCGCGGGGCCAGTGGCGGTGACCGATAGCGCGATTTACGCGTCGGCGGGCGACGACCTCGTGTCGGTCAGCAGCGGCGGATCGCTCAATTGGCGCGTGAGTGTCGGACGAGTGAAGAGCGCGGCGGTTACGCCGGACGGAGTGGTCGTTGGAACGTCGCGGGGCGCGGTCACGGCGATCGCGTCAGACGGCGGCGTGCTGTGGACGTTGCAGCCGGAGGGCGGATTTTCAGGATCGGTGGCATACGCCGACGACGTGGTTTACGCAGGCTCGGCCGGCGGCGGCGTGTATGCGATCGATCAGCGGACTGGCAGTCCGATTTGGCACGTCAACTCCGCGCATGCAGTAAGCGCCGGACCCGTGGTCGCCGCATCGGGGGCGATCTTCGCCGGCTCCGACGCGGTATATCGCGTGACTACCGCCGGACAGATCCAATGGCAGAACTTGTCGCTCAAACCGGGCGACGCCGGGGTGACGGCACTTGGCTACGACGGCGTGTTCGACGCCGCGAAGGGCGACGTGGGCGCAGTGCTGACGGGCGACGGCCGCTCGGTCTGGACGGCGCGCGGCTTCGGCAGAATCACCACGGCCGCATCGTCGCCGTCGGGGATGCTGTACATCGCAACCTCAACCGGCCGCATCTTTGCCGTCAGGTAAGAGCGACTGCGGAGATCGCTTGACCGACTGCTACGACTTGGCGTGACAATAGAAACATGAGCGCCATCGACATCATCAAGCGCCGGCTCAAGGAAGACCGCATCCCCGAGACTCCGGAAGAAGTCGGACAAAAGAAGAAGCGGCCGCGCGAAGTCGCGTTCATGGACGTGAACCTGTGCTTCCCGTGCGGCAAATGTCCGGAGTTCTGCCCCGTCCAGTGTATCGAGTACCTGAAGGCCGGCTCGGTGCCGGGTCGCGGCGTGCAACCGGTGCAGGATCGTTTCCAGGAATGCATCGGGTGTTACATCTGCGTCGAGGTATGCGCGCTGCTGACGGACTACGACGCGATCCGGATGTACGATTCGAAGCTCGTCGAGGAAGTGCTCGACGTGAAGATCACCGACACGCCGCCGGCAGAGCCGATCCCGGCACAGCCATACGAAGAATATTTTTCAGAAGGCGGCGAATATCGGCATCTCGGCAAAGGCTCGCGCATCCGCGAAAAAATGACGGCCGAAGAGCGCGCAATCTTCGCGCGCGAACGCGTGCGCGGGTAAATCTCGCGAAATATTTCTACTTGCGAGGGGCGCGCCAGACTTCCGGCGGCTTGCCGGTCGTCATTTCCGGCAGCGACGTCAGCTCGACGCGATCCGGCTCTATCAGCATCAGGCCGAAGTCTTTCGACTCGGGACCACCGGGCCAGAACTGCGCGAGATCGTAGTCGAAGACCTTGCCATTCCAGATGCGCTTTTTTTCGGCGAAGTCTTCCACAAATTTCGCCTTGCCGGTGACCGTCAGATGAACCATGTCGGCGCCAATTTGATAGAAGAGCTCGACCTTCGGGTTTTTCCCGATATGACGCGCCTTGGCCGACGCGCGTCCGGTCGCGACCCATACGCGTTCGCCCTCGCACGCGGGATGCACGACGCGGACCTTGGGCTGCGCTCCGGATTGGCGGTCGCCAGATATGCCCAGGTCGCCTTGGCGGCGACGGCGTGAACCTTGTCCCAGAATTTTGAATCGCTCATCTGATCCTCCAAAACAGTTTCGTAACACGATCACGGAGCGTGGTGAACGATGCAAGGAACCTAACCCCTAACCCCTTCCCTCGAGGGAAGGGGAACCGGAAGTTTCGTAGGAATCGCGTCGTCCTATCCCCCTCACCCCCTTTCCGACCCGGAAAGGGGGACAGAGGCAGGAAAGTGGCGCGGTCCTATCTTTCAACATTTTAACACCGGGTGCAGTGGTCACCCCTGCCGAACGAGGTGTGGAACCCACCGCGGGTTCCACATTTGATAAAGTGATTTACCCTTCCCTACGATTACTGATTTGACACTGCGCGCTGTCCCGAACTACGCTTGGAGGTCTCCTCGGAGAAGCGCGATGGAACGTCAGGCACGACGCGCGCAAGTGCTGCGCCACGCCAAGCGCATCTTTGCTCGCAAGGGATACCACAGAACCAATGTCGCGGACATCATTGCCCGCGCCCGCATAGCGCGCGGCACGTTCTATCTATATTTCCAGAATAAGAAGGACCTGTTCGAGGAATTGCTCGAGCAGGCGGTCACCGAACTCACGCAAAGGATTCAGCGGCTGCGCCCCGGACCGGGCGAGCCGGACCCGGTCGATCAGTTGCGCGCGAATCTGACGCGGGTGCTCAGCTACGCGATGGCGGAGCGCGAGCTCACCGACATCCTGCTCAACCATTCGACCGGCTTCGACCACGAGCTCGACGACAAGATCCAGGACTTTTACGATCGGATCGCGGCGCTGATAAAACGATCGCTCGATCTCGGAATCGAGATGAACCTGGTGCGCAATTCGGACACGCGCGCGGTGTCGTACGCGATCCTGGGCGGAATCAAGGAGTTGATCGGGATGCTCTCGCGCGGCAACGACACCGACCCGTCGGCGTTGGTCGAGGAAATACTGCAATTCGGGTTGAGCGGCGTCGCGCGTCCGGAGTTGTTGAAATTCGTGCCGCCACGAGGCCGAGCGGCAGGCGAAGCCGGTCCGACCGGCGCCTCTTTTTTTGGGCCACGAGTAGACTGACATGTCAGTTCCTAATCACAAGAAATCATCCAACGGCCACGCGCCCAAGGTGATCAAGGCCCCAAAGCGCCGCGCGGCGTTTTACGATCTCGACGGGACGCTGGTCGATCTGAACCTGGTGCATGCGGCGATTTTCACGCTCGCCAACGTCGGCGAATGGAGCGGTCGGGTCTCATACTTGCTGGGATTCGCGGCGCGAATACCGCGTTTGTACGTCGCCGAGCAGCGCGATCGCCGGCTGCTGAATACGGTCCTGTTCGAGGCGTTCAAGGGCGTCTCGCGCGACCGGCTGTTCTCGCTCGGCGACGAATATTGCGAGCGCATTCTAATCAGTCATCTGTTTCCGCGCGCGGTGGAATTGATCGAGGCGAATCGCGAGGCCGGGATCGAGCCGGTGCTGGTCACGGGATCGCCCGACTTCATCGTCGCGCCACTCGCGCGTCATCTCGGCATCGCGGAGTTCGCCGCCAACCGATTTGTCTTCAGCCGTGGCCGCGCGACCGGCCGGCTGGCCGAACCGGTGATGGCGGGCGACGAGAAGGCGGTCTGGTGCGCGGACTACGCGGCGTCGCACGATCTCGACCTGGCGGATTGCTGGGGTTACGCCGACTCGCATTACGACACTTCGTTCCTCGCCGCGCTCGGGCATCCCGTCGCGGTCAACCCCGACCGCAGATTGCGCGCCGCCGCTCTCAGCCGGCAATGGCCGGTGATTCATTTCGAGCCGGCGGCGAATGCCGAGCCACTCCACGACCTGGAACTCAACCACGACAGCGAAGAATCGACGCGAGGATCGGATGGCGCGGCCTGAAGCAAAACTCAAGGAACTGAAAACCGCCGAACTGCGGCATGAAGTCGGCGCGCGCAGCGATCTCGTCGTCAAGGTGAATCGGCGCTCGGAGCGGCGGATCATCCCTTACGGCGAGGAATTTCTGTTCGAGAAACTGCCGGTCGGCACGCGCGTGATTTATCCGCCGCCGCCGCTCGACCCGTTGGCCGACGCCGACCAGGCGATTCGCTACAGCCTGCTCCATCCGGAAAATCAGGACCCGCTGTTCGCGCAACTGACTCCCAACATGCGCGTGACGATCGCGATCGACGACATCAGCCTGCCGCTGCCGCAGATGCGCCGGCCCGACATTCGCGAGCGCCTGCTCAACCAGGTGCTGCAGACGCTGGCCGACTACGGAGTTGACGACGTGCATCTTGTGATTGCCACGTCGTTGCATCGGCGGATGACGGAAGCGGAGATTCGCCGTGTCGTCGGCGAGCGCGCGTTCAAGCAGTACTGGCCGGATCGGCTGTACAACTTCGACGCGGAGAATCGCGCCGAGCTGTCGATGCTCGGCAAGACCGAGCATGGCGAGGAAGTGTGGTTGTCACGGCGCGCGGTCGAGTCGGACCTGCTCATCTATTTGAACATCAACCTGGTGCCGATGGACGGCGGCCACAAGTCGGTCGCGGTGGGACTCGCGCCCTACCAGAGCCTGCGGCATCACCACAACGTCGGCACGCTGCGCGATTCGCATTCGTACATGGACCCGACGCGCTCGGCGCTGCATCGCTCGTCGGATCGGATGGGCAAGCTGATTCACGAGTCGGTCAACATTTTTCAAATCGAGACCGCGGTGAACACGCGGATGTACGGCGGGATGCTCGACTTCCTGCACAAGAACGAAGACCACTTCACCGACTGGGATCGCACGCGGCTGAAGGGCTTCCAGTGGACGATGCGCAATATGTCGGCCGAGATGCGCCGCACCGTGCTGCACAACTACGCGGCGCCGTACGGAATGATCGGCGTGTGGGCGGGCGACACCGAGGCGGTGCATCAGAAGGCGCTCGCGCGGGTGTTCCAGCAATACGCGGTGCCGGTGAAGGGTCAGGCCGATATTTTGATCGTCGGCGTGCCGTACGTCTGTCCGTACAACGTCAACTCGATCATGAATCCGGTGCTGGTGCAGTGCACCGGGCTCGGCTACCTGTTCAACATGTATCGGAACAAGCCGCTGGTGCGCGAAGGCGGCACGATGATCATCTGTCATCCGCTGCGCGACGAATTTCATCCCGAGCATCATCCGAGTTACATCGAATTTTTCCATCGATGCCTGGCGGAGACGACCGACGCGGTCGAGCTCGAGAAGAATTTCGAGCGCGAGTTCGCGCGCAACCCGACCTACATCCACATGTACCGCTACGGCAACGCCTACCACGGCGTGCATCCGTTCTACATGTGGTACTGGGGCGAGCCGGCGCGGCAGCACGTCGGGCGCGTGATCGCGGCGGGATGCGAAGAGCCTGAAGTCGCGGCGCGGCTTGGATGGGAAGCGGCGGATACGCTCGACGAGGCGATCGCGATGGCGACGTCGGACCTTGGGCGCTCGGCCGAGATAACCTACCTGCATCTGCCGCCGCTGGTGATCGCGGATGTCGAGTAGCAACGGCAAACGCAACGGAACCGCGATGCCGCCGCTCGAGCAGGTGCTCAAGGGCCGTCGCATCCTGTTGACCGGCGCGACAGGATTTCTCGGCAAAGTGTTCCTCGCGATCCTGTTGCGATGGCATCCGGAGATCGAGCGCGTGTACCTGCTGATTCGCGGCGACCGGCGCAGCAGTGTCGGCCGCTTTCGCCGCGAGATTCTCGACTCGCCGGTGTTTGCGCCGCTGCGCGAGCATCTCGGCGACAAGTTCGATCGTTACATCGAAGAAAAGATCGTCGTCGTTCCCGGCGACATCACCAACCAAGGCCTGCTCGGCGAGGAAGCCAAGCCGTTCAAGGCGGGCAGCCTCGACGCGGTGGTGCATAGCGCGGGGCTGGTGAACTTCGAGGCGTCGCTGGAAAAGGCGATCGAAGTCAACACCACCGGCGTCGCCAACGTGATCGAGTTCTGCGGCAAAGTCGGCGCCGCGATGATGCACGTATCGACCTGTTACGTCGCCGGCATCGCCGACGGGCATCGCTACGAAGACGACATCCCCGAAAACTGGTGTCCCAACGCACGCAAATCATTTCGACTCGATCGCGAAATTCGCGACGCCCTGGCCGCGATCGAGCGCGTGCAAGCCGAGTCGCGTGATCAACTGCGTCACGCGGAGTTCCGCGGCGACGACGACGAAGACGCCAATCCGCGCGAGTCGGCGCTCGAGCATCGGCGCAAGCAATGGCTCGAAGAACGCCTGAAACACGTCGGCCGCGTGCGCGCGCAGAGTTGGGGATGGCCCAACACGTACAGTTACACCAAGAGCCTCGGCGAGCAGTTGGTGCTCGCGCATCGCGACCAGCTCGACGTCACAGTGGTGCGGCCGGCGGTAATCGAAAGCGCGCTGCGTGATCCGTTTCCGGGATGGAACCAGGGCGTCAACACCAGCGCTCCGCTGACGTATCTCGCGGGCCGCGGCTATCGCTTTTATCCGGCCAAGGCCGAGCTGGTGCTCGACGTGATCCCGGTCGATCTCGCCGCGCATGCAATGATTCCGATTCTTGGCGTGCTGCTGTCGCGCAAACAGAAGCCCATCTACCAGCTCTGCACCTCTGATCGGAATCCGCTGCCGATGCGCCGGCTGGTCGAGCTGACCGCGCTCAGCAATCGCCGCGAGCATCGCAAGGACGGTGGCACGATGCGCTGGCTCGGACCGCATCTGGAAGCGGTCGTCGTGTCGCAGAATACTTACGACCTGGCCAGCGAGAAGCTGCCGAAACTTCTCAAGCAAGCGGCGGCGTTCGCACGCAGCGTAGTCGGCGAAGAAAATCAGCGCGCGAAGAAAATCGAAAGCGAGATTGCCAAGTTCAAGGAGAACACGGACCTCGCGCGCGAACTGGTCGAAGTCTATCGCCCCTATATCCAAGAGCTGGTTTACACTTTTCACGCGAGCAACATTCGCGCTCTTTACGCGACGCTCAAGCCGGCTGACGCCGAGCATCATCCATTTCGTCCCGACCTGATCGATTGGCACGACTACTGGATCAATATTCATTTGCCAGGCTTGCGCCGCCACATTTTTCCGCAGCTCGATCTTCACACGCGCGGACGGCCCAAGACGCTCCCGCGTCATCGCAGCCTCGTCGATATGCTCGAGCGCGCGGCGGACCGTTACGGCGCGCAAGTCGCGATGATTGCGCGGCGGCCGTCGGGCGAGCAGACGCAGACCACGTATCGCGAGCTGCGCGATCGCGCGCATCGCGCGGCACTGCTGCTGGCTACGCGCGGGATCAAGCCGGGCGATCGCGTGCTGCTGATAGGCGAAAACTCGCCGGATTGGGTGCTAGGTTATTTCGCGATTCTATGCGCCGGCGCGATTGCCGTGCCGCTCGACCAGCTGATCTCAGTCGAAGAGCTCGCACCGATCTGCAAAATCGCGGCGCCGGCGGCGGTGCTGAGATCGAGCGCGGTTCATAAGCGCCTCGGTTCCGCACTCGGCGACGCGCATCCGAAACTGATCGAGCTCGATCTCGCGGAACTCTCGCGTCCGTTCATTCTGCGCGGCGCCGCCAAGACTCCGCTCGCGCCGCCGGAGCGGAAAGCGCTCGCGTCGATTGTATTTACGTCGGGCAGCACCGGCGCGCCGAAGGGCGTGATGCTGTCGCACGGCAATTTTGCCGCCGAAGTCGCGATGCTGTCGCGGGTATTTTCACTCGGCGCCGACGATGTCGTGCTGTCGCTGCTCCCGCTGCATCACGCGTTCGAGTTTACCTGCGGGATGCTGTTGCCGCTCGCGAGCGGTGCGACGATTGTTTATCCGCTCGAAGTCGATGCGAAAACGCTGTCGCGCACGCTCGCCGACGTGCGCCCGACGGCGCTGATTGGCGTGCCCGCGGTGTGGGAAGCGGTCCATCGGCGGATCGTGGATGAAGTCGAAAGCCGCGGTCCTTTTTTCCACGCGGCCTTCGACAATCTGCGCGATCTGAATCGCCGCCTCGACGCCAACTCGGGCCTCAACTTCGGCTCGATAGTCTTTCGCCAGGTTCATTCCGCGCTCGGTGGACGGTTGCGGCTCGCCGTCAGCGGCGGCTCCGCCCTGCCCCATCGCGTCGCGGAGTTTTTCAACGACATCGGCATCCCGCTGCTTGAAGGTTACGGCCTGACGGAAGCGGCGCCGGTGCTCTCGGTCGCGCGGCCCGACGAACCGCTGCGAGTGGGCGCAGTGGGACGCCCGCTCAACGGCGTCGAGATCAAGCTGATGCCGGCGACGGGATCGATCGGCGAGATCGTCGCACACGGGCCGAACGTGATGCAGGGCTACTATCGCAACGAGGCCGCGACCGCCGAGGTTCTGCGCGACGGATGGCTGCACACGGGCGATCTCGGGCGCCTCGACGACGACGGGCGTTTGTACATCGTCGGGCGCGCCAAGGAAGTCATCGTCGATTCCGGCGGCAACAACATCTATATCGAAGAGCTCGAAGAAATTTACGGCCGTTCGGAGTACGTCAAGGAGATGGCGGTGGTCGGCCTAAAAGTCGGACAGGGCGAGCAGGTCGCGGCGCTGGTGGTGCCCGCTTACGCACGCGGCGAGAGCCGCCGCGCGGTCGAGGATCGGCTGCGCACTGACTTCGACAAGGTCGCGCGCGAGCTCAGCGCGCACAAACGCATCCGGATTCTCCGCTTCACCGACGCCGAGATGCCGCGCACGCGCACGCGCAAGATCAAACGCGCCGACGTTGCCGCGATGCTGCGGCGGATGCTCGAGGTTCGTACCAGCGTTGCCGATGCCGCCAACTCGGAGGTCGAGACCTGGCTCGCCGAAGCGCTCGCGTCGGTCGCCACCGAGCCAGTCAACATTTCGCCCGCGACGCGGCTGATAGAGGACCTCGGCCTCGACTCGCTGGCGCTCGCGGAAGTCGGCGAGTTGATCGGCGAGCGCGCGGGCCGCGAGATTGCGCCGGAAGAAATCGCGGACCTGCGCACCGTCGCGGACCTGCAAATCCTCGCGGCGCAACCGGGCGGCAACGGACGCCAGCGGGTGCCGTCGTATGCGAAATTCGCCGAACCTTACACCGTGCACCTGCCGTCGCCGCTGAAATGGATCGGCCGCTTGGCGGTGCGCGGCGCCGAGCGTGCGATTTTCGACGGGTGGTTGAAGCCGAAGATTCTCGGACGCGGCAACGTCCCAGCCAATCGTAACTTTATCGTCGTCGCCAACCATTCGAGTCATCTCGATTTCAGCCTGGTCGGCTACGCGCTCGGCGCGATTGGCGACGACCTCCGCGTGCTGGCCGCCAAGGATTATTTCTTCAACACGCCTGCCCGCCGTTTTCTCGCCGCCAACTTCACCTCGATGATGCCGTTCGATCGCGAGCGCGCGCAGCTCGAATCGCTGGAAGACGCGCTCGCCGAGTTGGCGCAGGGGCGCAGCGTTCTGATGTTCCCGGAGGGCACGCGATCGGCCGACGGCGAGATTCACGAATTCAAAAGCGGCGCGGGATTCCTCGCTCTGCGCAGCCGCTGCGACGTGCTGCCGGTACTGATTCGCGGCACGCATGACGTAATGGGCAAAGGCAGCCTCGTCCCGCGACGCCATCCGGTGGAAGTCAGAATCGGTCGCGCGATCACCGCCGCCGAGCTTCGCGAAGTCGCGGAGAGTTCGGAAGGCGCCGGCGCTTACCGCAAAATCGCGGACCTGATGCGCGCGGCGGTCGTCGCGCTTTCCGGCCCGCATCCGAAATTGACTCGTCCATCGGGCGCAGGAACTGCCGCTAGCAACGGGACCGAACCGGTCAAGCGCGCGCGCACGAGCGCCGATCAGTCGCCCGAACTTCCGCGAGGCCACGCCAAAGCGTGATGCGCCGCCCCCTCCGCGGATTTGCGCTCGCGACGCTGATGATCCTGTTCGCATGCGCGCCGGCGTTCCCGTGGGACTCGGTGACGCATCGCGAGATCACGTATCTGGCGATCCGGGCGTTGCCGCCCTCGACGCTGAAGGACTTGTTTCTCCGCAACGCTCGCCAGCTTCAGTATTTCGCGGTTCAGCCTGACGTTATCCGCGTGAAGTACGGCGACGAGTCCGAGAAAATCCGCCATTACATCGATCTCGAAATCTACGGCTCCGATCCGTTCGAGGCTCTCGTTCCGGATCGCGCCGCTATGGTTAAACGCTTCGGCGAGCCGACGCTGCTCCGCTCGGGCACGCTGCCATGGACGATCGTCGATTTCTCGGACGGGTTCGAGCAGGAGTGGTCGCGCGGCGATTGCCACGAGTTGCTTCGGCTGGCGGGATTTCTCGCGCACTACGTCGGCGATGCGAGCCAGCCGCTGCATACGACCAAGCACTACGATGGCTACGAGGGCGACCGCGGGGTTCATGCGCGAGTCGAACGCACGGTGGACATCGATATCCGCCAGGTTTCAAGCGCCGCCGAGCCTCAGATTCATCTGCTCGAGATCGATTCGGTCTGGCAGACCGCGATCGCCGAAATTCGCGATTCCAATTCGCACATACCGGAATTGCTTCAGGACGATCGCGCGGCGCGGCAAGCGTCGGACTACAACGCCGCTTTGATGAGTCGCGCGCAGCCGATGATTGCCGGACAAATCGCGCGGGCCGCGTCGGTGCTTGCCTCAATCTGGATCTACGAATGGAAGCGCGCCGGCAGTCCGGTGACGTGCGAGTCGGCGGCGTCAAAGTGACGCTGGAATACTTGCCCGCCGGATGGTTACATTTGAGTCATGGTTGATTGGTTCAGCAAACGTCCCGACCACACGCCGCGCCCGACGCGCAACGGCCGGCGTCCATCGGTCAGCGTAATCTCCGACGAACTGCTGGTCGGCGAATATCCCGGTCAGTCCGATATCGCGTGGCTCAAGGACACCTACAAGATCACCGCGGTCCACAATCTGCAGGACGACGACGATCTGCGGGTGAACGGGCTCGACAATCGCGAGCTGACTGCGGAGTACGATGCGCACGGGATCGACTATGTACGCACACCGATTCAGGACGGCAGTGCGGACGCGATGGCCGAGCGGCTCGAAGCGGCGCTGCACGATCTTCGCGATTTGGTCGGCTCGGGCTCGCGCGTTTATCTGCATTGCAACGCGGGGATGAATCGCGCGCCGACGCTGGCGATTGCGTTTCTGCGCGCATATCGGCAAATGTCTCTCGAAGAAGCCATGCAGCTCGTGAAAAAGAATCGCGCATGCGGACCGTTCATGACGGTGCTCGAAGAATATTTCGGGCCGCGCGACTACAAGCCGGACAAATGACTTGACCTCATCAGGCGCAGCCGGAAGTTTGCCGCGGATGCTGCCGCGGCAGAGATTTCTCACGGCCTGCGCGTGGGGCGTACATCTATATACCGCTCTCGGCGCGGCACTCGGCCTGCTCGCGATCTTCTTCGCTTCGCGCACAGACTTCCGCGCGTCGTTCCTCGCGATGGGCGCGGCGACGATCATCGATTGCAGCGACGGTCCGCTCGCGCGCTGGCTGATGGTCAAGATTCGCGTGCCGACCTTCGACGGCGCGCTGCTCGACAACATCGTCGATTACCTGACCTACACGGTGGCGCCGGTCTTTCTGATGCTCGAGGCCGGCATCATCCCGGATTCGCGCTGGGGACTGGCGCTGGCGTGTTTCGTCATGCTGGCGAGCGTGTACGGCTTCTGCCACACGGAGGCGAAAACGCCGGATCACTACTTCCTCGGCTTTCCGAATTACTGGAACCTCGTCGCGTTTTATCTTTACTGTCTCGGCAGCGGCACCCTGTTCAACGTTGCGGTACTTCTGCTGCTCGCCGTGATGGTGTTCATGCCGCTCAAGTACATCTATCCGAATCGGACGGTGCCGCTGCGGCCGATCACACTCACGCTCGGCATCATCTGGGGATTTCTGACGATCGCGTCGCTGCTGATGCTGCCGACTGTGAATCCGATCATGCTGTGGGCCGGGCTGAGTTACATCGCGTACTATTTCATCGCATCGTTCATTCTACACGCACGCTTCGCGCTCAAGGCTCATCGCGCGGCGATCTGAATGCCGGAACCCGGACTTCATAGCGCAAACGCTAAATCCGAGTCGTGGCTCGAGGTTATCGACTCCGACTCTCCTATCCTCCTGCTGGCGCCGCACGGCGGACGCGCTGAAGCGCGCACGCGCTCGATGCTGAACCCGAAGGTCAACGACCTTCACACCGCGGACATCACGCGCGGGCTCGCGGCGCGGCTCGGTGCGTCGGCGCTCATCAACGTCGCGATGGATCGCAATCGGATCGACTGCAACCGCATCTCGCAAATCATCGAGCGCGCGCCCTGGCTGCTCGACATGATCGCGGAGCGGGTCGATGCGATCGTCGCACGCCACGGCCGCATCACGGTACTGCTCATCCACGGATGGAACATTATCGAGCCGCGCGTCGATTTCGGACTAGGGCTGCGACATTCGGGCGGTGAACTGCGGCCTCCCGGTTCGGCTTGCGTCTCCGCCTGCGACGATTTCATTAACGGCTCGCTCGCCACTCTCGCCGAGCGCCTGCATCGGCACGGAATCAAACCAACCTACGGCATGCGCTATCCGGGCGGCGGCCTGCAGAATTTGTTGCAGGCATTCACGGCGCGTCATCGCGAGAGTCCGCACTTAGCGCTGAGATCTATTTCCGAAGTTGCGATGCGCGGCGTTATCGATGCGGCCCAACTCGAGTTGTCGGTCGCGCTCAGGATGCCCGGCGAATTGCGCGCGCGATGCGAAGACGCGATCGCCGACGTGTTTTCAGGCAAAGGCGATTCGCATGCCGTGCGGTCCGCGAACGTGATAAATCGCGCGCAGCGCCCCTTTGTCGCCAAATCCGAAATCGGCGCGGCGGCGACAGTCGCCGCGCCCGGACGCGTCGGCATCGAATTTTACGATCCCAATGCGCGTTTCGGTGCGATGGCGAGCTTCGATGTCGGTGGCGCGGGCATGGGCGCGCGAATCATGATGCTGTTCGACCATCATCGCGCGGCACTATTCACCGCCGAGGGCCGTCCGACACGTTCGGCGAGCGCCGTCACTCACGGGCCGCTCTCACTTCGCCGCGAAGGCGAATCGATCGTGCTCGCATTCCACGGACCCGCCGTGATCGTGCCCGACGCAACCGCCTACCTCAGTATCGAACGCGCGTTGGCCTCGGGCCGGCTGGACGGCGACACCGAAGTGGAGATGCGCTTCGAGATCGATCCCGCGCGCGGCGAGTTCGACTTCGACCGGGTTCTCACCTCGTCCAGCGGCGCGAGCGACGCACCATCGTCGAGCGCCGCATTCGGGCGAATTGCGGGACGAGTACGCATCGACGGCGTCGAGCGGAAGCTGAACTGCTTCGCGCGCGCGGGAATGTCGTTCACCGGACTGGGACCGCAGAAATTTACCGCACGCCGGATGATCTGGGCGTGTTTCGACGATGAAGATGCGGCGCACGCGATCGAAGCACGCTACGTCGCGACGGCAGATGCGCCGCCGAATCAAAGCGCCAGGATTCTCGACGACGATGGATGGAAACCGTGCGAACTGCTCGAGCTCGCGATCGAAACGCCGTCGGTCGAGGAACCGCCGCAGCGCATTTCAGCGTCGATGACGCGCACGGACGGACCGTCATGCGAGCTCGAAGGCGCGGTCGAATGCTTCATTCCGCTGTCGCGCCCCGGCCCCGAACAATCGCGTATCTACACGACGCTCGGATTCGCGACGTTCCTCACCGGCGGCCATCGCGGCGCCGGGATGTTCGAATATTCGCGCGTGGCCGATTCGGTGCTGACCGCGGCCGACGAGACCGAAGATTCCGACAGCGATTGAGAATCAGGTTGCGGGCGTATCGACTGCGCGCGTTCGCGCGGCGACAATCGCATCGACGTGGCTCGCGATGTCGGCGAGCACTTTGGCGGTTGGCGTCGATGCGTACTCGCGGACGAACAGCACGCCGCGATCGGTGCTATCGGCGAGGCGCGGCTCAAACGCGAGGCGCCCCAATATCGGTACCGCACTCTCGCGCGCGACTCCGTTGAGATCGCCTTCCGGCCACAGCGGCCGCACCGCGCGGCATCCGTCGCAATTGAAGCCGGCCATATTCTCGACGATGCCGGCGATGGGCGCGCCGATCGCGCGTCCAATCTTCATCGCCTGGCGCGTATCGACGGCATCGTGCGACGACGGATGACTCAGCAGCAGCACGCCGTCGAGCGCCACCATCGAAGCCAGTGCGTACAATCGATCGAGACCGCTCGCGAGATCGATGATCAACAAATCCACCGCGCCGAACTGCGATTGCGAGAGGATTCGGCTCAGCGCGCCGCGATAGCTCAATTCCGCGGGACGCGCCGGCGCGGGTGCGATCGGCTCGGCGCCGTTGCCGTCTGCCTGATCGTAATCCTGCGCAAAGCTGATCGGCGGCGCCTCTCCGCCCGGAAGCTGATCGCTCGATACGACGCGCAAGCCGTGCGGCGCGGCGGCAGGCTCGATTCCCTCGATCATCGGATAGCGCCGCCGCGGCTTCATCCCGAGCATCGCGGTGATGCTGGGCGAATTCAGATCCGCATCGACGATCGCGACCTTGCGGCCCTTCATCGCCAATGCCGCCGCGACATTGACGGCGAGCATGCTCTTGCCGACGCCGCCCCGAGCGCTCGCCAGCGCGACAATCGCGCCGACGCCGGCCAGGTTGGCGCGAGTCAGCTCGCGCACGCCGGCTGGATCGACTGATCCGTCGTTATCGATATCGGAGAATATTCTCATTAAGTGGTTGCAGAAATTCGCAACGCGGCGTTCCTAACGATTGTTAAGGAATGCCGCTGGCGCGCGTGTTGTTCCGCTTAGGATGACTGGTTTGCGGGGCGCGGTAAACAACGCCCGCCGAGGCTAGGCGCTGTCGTCGTCGGCGTCGGTGGAACCCACTTTGCGATAGGCGTTGGGTTCGTCGTCGAAGCGGCGCTGCGATTTTGCCTCGCGCTCCTCGTCCTGCTGACAATCGCGGCACAGGCGCGAAAACGGCATCGCGCCGAGGCGTTCCTCGGCTATTTCGAGGCCGCACGATTCGCAAACACCGTAGCTGCCGTCGTCGAGCCGCTCGAGCGCGTCGTCGATTTGCTTGAGCTTGACGCGTTCGCGGTCAGACAGGATGAAGTTTATCTCGCGGTCGCGCTCTTCGGACGCAAGGTCGTAGGTGTCCATCCCCTCGTCCTTGTTGCCCTCGCGCTCGGCGCGCATCTCGGAATCGATCTCACCGAGCAGCTTGGTTTTGGTGTCGAGCAGTTGTTCGCGCGCTTTGGCCAGGAACTTCTTTCGATTCGCGTCAACTGAATTTTTCGCCATCGAATTTACGACTCCAGAATATATTAGACGGCAGCGCCGGTGACGGTTGCATGCAGATCGTAGCTGAGCGCCTTGTCGATTCGCGCGCGGACAAACTCGCCCGGCTCTGCGTCGCCCGCGAGGAAGACCGAGCCGTCGATTTCCGGCGCCTGGCCGGAGGTTCGCGCGCGCAGCCGCGTCGAGCGTCCGGGCATCGGTCCTTCGACCAGCACTTCGACTTCGCGACCGACCAGCCCGCGATTTTTGGCGAGCGAAATTTCCGATTGCGTCGCCATCAGGCTCGAGCGGCGCGCGCGCTTGACGCGCTCGGGCACCTGGTCCGCCATGTCGTAGGCGGCGGTATTCTCCTCGCGCGAGTAAGTGAATACGCCGACGCGATCGAACTGCTGGTTGCGAACGAAATCCGCCAGCCGCTCGAACGCCGCGTCAGTCTCGCCCGGGAAGCCGACGATAAACGACGTCCGCAGCACGACGCCGGGGATTCTCGCGCGGACGCGCTCGAGCAGCTTCACGAGTGCCGCGCCCGAACGCTCGCGGCGCATCGCGCGCAGCATCGCGTCGTCGGCATGCTGCAACGGCATGTCGATATATTTGACGACCTTGGGCAGAGCGGCGATTGCGTCGAGCAGCTCGTCGGTCACGAAATTCGGATAGCAGTAGAGCAGGCGTATCCAGCGGAGATCGTCGATGGTGGAGAGTTCGCGCAGCAACGCCGCGAGCGAGGACGGCTGGCCGAGGTCGCGGCCATAGGCGGTCAAGTCCTGCGCGATCAAATTGAGCTCGCGCACACCGCCGGCGGCAAGGTTGCGCGCTTCGGCGACCAGGTCGGCAGTTGGGCGGCTCTCATGCAGGCCGCGAATTTTCGGAATAATGCAGAAGGCGCACTTGTGATTACAGCCTTCTGAAATCTTCAAGTAAGACGTGAAGAAATCTCCGGTCTTGACGCGCGGGATCGCCGCCCTCGGCAGCAGATGCGCCGCGCCGGCGTATGGAATGGGGCGCGACTCGGGCGCTTCGGTGCGCCGCAGCAGCTCGGGCAAATCGAGAAAGTTGCCGGTGCCCACGAACACATCCACTTCGGGCATCGTGGCGGCGAGCTCGGTCGCGTAGCGCTGCGACAAACATCCCGCGACTACCAGCCGCTTGCCGAAGCCGCGCTTCTTGACCTCCGCCGCTTCGAGGATCGCGTCGATCGATTCCTTCTTCGCCGCTTCGATAAACGCGCAGGTGTTCACCAGCAGCACTTGCGCGTCTTCGGGGTCGAGCGTGATCTCGAAGCCGGCCGAGGTCAGCGCGCCAAGCATCAGCTCGCTGTCGGCGAGATTCTTGGGGCATCCAAGCGTGAGCAGGTGAACTTTTTCCATTTACAGAACCGGGAAACTTGCGGGGCTTCTAAAGATACTTGTCGCATCGGGGCGAGGCAACGCGCCGACCCTGCTGTTTAGTGTATCAGAACGTCAGGGCGAGGCAGGTGCGCTCACGATGTCGGCGCCGGCGGGGACTTTGAATGCGAACATCGAATCGGGCAGTTCGACATTGTCGTGAATGTCGGTGAAATCAACCTTCGTCGTGTCGCCGAGCTGGTCGATAAGCGTCAAGCTGATCAAGTTGTAAGTCTTCTGATCGAGTCCGACTTCGATTTTGTAGCCGCCAGTCTTCGCGTCGAGGAGCAAATCGATCTGGCCGGTGGTCTGCGGAATCGTGAACCTGGCCTTGAAGTCGTGGTTGATATTCCCGATTCCGAGCAGGAACGAGGTGGCGCTGCTCGATTTGAGCGCCTGCTTGAGCGGCGTCTCGACGACCTGGTTGAGATCGGGATCGTAGCTGTAGAGCGTCTCGCCGTCGCTGACGATGGTTTGTTTTTCGGGATCGCTGAACTCCCAGCGCATACGGCCGGGCTTGCGAAATGAAACCGTGCCTTGACGCTGCCGCTTCGGCGCGCCGACGGTCGCGATCTCCTCGTTGAAATTCGCCGTGAACGAATTGGTGTCGTGGTAGTGCCGCTGGAGGCGATCCAGCACCTGCTGCAAATCCTTGCTGACCGGCGCGCCATTGGGAAGCATCGTCTCCGATCGAGCGGGCGCGGCGGCGACGATCGACATCACGAGCAGCGGAGCGAGCGCTTTCCAGATTCTGTTCATTCTGTTTTTGGTTTGACGAAATCGGCGCGACAAGATTTCATGCACTTATCGAGCGCTGTGCAGCCGGACTTCGCGCGGCTTGGCGCCGTCGGCCGGCATCACGATTCCTTCGCGCTCCATCTGCTCGACCATCCGCGCCGCGCGATTGTAGCCGATTCGAAGCCGCCGCTGGATCATCGAGATCGACGCCTGGTTGGTCTCCATCACGATTCGCACCGCTTCATCATACATCTCGTCCTGCACCTCGCCACCGATACCGTCAGCGCCTTCCTCGCCGGGCGGCTTGGTGTCGAGGATTTCCATGCGGTACTCGGGCGCGCCCTGTTCGCGCAGAAAATCGGTGAGCTTGCGAATCTCATGCTCGCCGACGAACGGCCCGTGCAGGCGTCGAAGCTTCGCGCTGCCCGGCGGCATGAAGAGCATATCGCCCGCGCCGAGCAGGCGTTCGGCGCCGATCGAATCGAGGATCGTGCGCGAATCGACCCGCGACGTCACTTGCAGCGAGATTCGCGCGGGCAGGTTCGCCTTGATAAGGCCGGTGATCACATCGACCGACGGCCGCTGCGTCGCAAGGATCAGATGAATTCCCGCGGCGCGCGCCTTTTGCGCCAGCCGCGTGATATCGCGCTCGACGGTCTTGCCCTCGCTAAGCAGCAAGTCGGCCAGCTCGTCGATAACGATCACGATTTTCGGCAGCTTGCGATGCTCGATCATGCCCACCGCCGGCTGATTGGGATCGTCCGACGCCGGTGCACTCTGTCCCGCCATCTTGAGCTGCGCGAGCGACGCGCCCGACGCCAGCGCATGGTTGTAGCCGTCGATATTGCGCACGCCGAGCTCGCGCATCCGCAGGTAGCGGCCCTCCATCTCCTGCGTCGCCCACAGCAGCGCGCTCGCGGCCTTCTGCGGATCGACGACGACCGGCACGAGCAGATGCGGAATATTTTCGTACACCGACAACTCGAGCATCTTGGGATCGACCAGGATCAGGCGCACGTCGTCGGCGGTCGCGTTGAACAGAATCGACGCGATCATCGTATGCAGCGAGACCGACTTGCCGGTGCCGGTCGCGCCGGCGATCAGAAGATGAGGCATCTTGGCGAGGTCGGCTGCCACCGGCCGTCCGGCGATATCCTTGCCGAGCGCAATCGTGAGCTGGCTTTGGGTGGACGAAAATTCGTCGGCTTCGAGAATCTCGCGCAGGAAGACGCGTTCGCGTTTCTTATTCGGCACTTCGATGCCGACCACGGCCTCGCCCGGCACCGGCGCCTGGATTCGCACGGCGGCGGCTCGCAGAGCCATCGAGAGATCGTCGGCGAGATTAACGATCTGGCTCACTTTGATGCCGGAGCCCGGCTCGAATTTGTACATCGTGACGACCGGACCCGGTTGCACCTCGACCACGCGGCCCTCGACGCCGAAATCCGCGAGCTTCTGTTCGAGCACGCGCGCGCTGCGCTCGAGCTGGCCCTCGTCCACCTGCGCATGCTCGGCCGGCGGCAAGTCGAGGAGGGATTGCGGCGGAAGTTTGAAGCCGCCCTTCTGACGCGGCTTCGCAGCTGCGACTTTGTCGCGCTTCTCGCGGATATCGAGCAGCCGGACCTTGAGCGGCGACGGGCGGCCGTTGAGATTGTCGCTATCGATCTCAACTTCGTCGCCCGAGCTGAGCGAAAACGGAGTGCGTGTGCTGTCGGCGAGATCAAACTCGTCGCGACGCGGGCGCGGGCGAATTTTACTGGCGACGCCCGCGAGCAACTCGGTCGGGGCGCGCTTGAGCATCAGCGCAAGCCCGCAAACGAATCCGAGCGCGACTGCGATCATGCCGCCGGCGACGTTGATCGAATCGTTGAGCAGCGTCGCGACGGTCGCGCCGACTTCGCCGCCCATCCGTGCGTCGTGCAGATTCCACAAGGCGCTGGCGGTTGCGAGTGCGAGAATCAAAAGCACGCCGCCGCCAATCTCGCGCGCGATCGTGACGACGCTCGCGCCCCTCCACACGCGCTGCGCCAGCCACGCGACCAATATCATCGCGGTGTACGACTGGTAGCCGATGAGTCCGCCGAGCATCGCCGCGATTGCCGCGCCGACCGGTCCGCCAAGGTTGGGAATGCGGCCGATATCGACGCTGACGAGGCTCACGGTGCCGAACGCGGCGAACGCCAGCAGCGCCAGTGCGCATAGCTCGCGCGCGATTCGGCTACCGGGGCCGGGCGCGAGCGAAACTTCCTCGACCATGGCCGGCGGCGGCAATTCGATGACGGTTTTTTCCTTGCGCGCGATGGCGGTCACACCTCCGTCACGTACGGAATCACCAGCGGCCGCTTGCCGAGCTCGTCGCTGAAGTAGCGGCGAATTGCGCGCACGATTTCTTCCTTGACCCGCGAATCGTTGGCACGCAACGGGCCGCCGAGCGCATTGAGCCGCCGCGTCAGTTCTTCCTTCGCGTGACGCATGTGCGCCGAAGTCCCGTCGCCGCTCACCAGACCGCGCGAAACGAGATCGGGGCCGGCGACGATGCGTCCGGTCTTCGACGACAGCACGATGATTGCCGTGACGGTGCCGTCGCGCGCGAGCACGCGGCGCTCGCCGACCACCGCCGGGTCGCCGCTGTCAACGCCTTCGAGCGCGACGCGGCCGGCTTCGACCGTCGAGCCGCGACGCGCCTCGCCGCCGCCATTGAGAATCAGCGAGTCGCCGTCTTCGAGCAGGAAGCAGTTCTGCTCCGGAATTCCCGCGGCAATCGCGAGCGCAACGTGACGGCTCAGATGACGGTACTCGCCGTGAATCGGGACAAAGTGCCGCGGCCGCGTCAGCGCGATTATCTCGGTCAACTCGTCCTGGCTGGCGTGTCCGGAAACGTGGACCGGCGCGACCGCGTCGTAAACCACGTCGGCGCCCTGCTTATAGAGCCGATTGACCAGCGTGTTGATGGTGCGTTCGTTGCCCGGAATGAAACGCGACGAGAGCACCACCACGTCGCCATGCTCGATACGGACGCGCGGATGAGCGTCGAGGGAAATCTTTGCGAGTGCGGAGAGCGGTTCGCCCTGGCTGCCGCTGGTCAGGTAGCTCAGCCGGCTGCCGTCGAGAAACTCCGCCTCGGCCGGATCGACGAACATCGCCTGCTTAAACGGAAGCTGGCCGGTTTCGAGGCCCAACCGCACGCTCTCGGCCATCGCGCGCCCGAGCGGAACGACGCGGCGGCCGAACTCGCGCGAGACCTCGACCACCTGGCGAATGCGATGCAGATGCGACGAAAAGGCCGAGAGGAAAAATCTGCCGCGCGCGCGCGACGTGAGCTCGCGCAGCACCGGCTTGAGCGAAGTCTCCGAGCCCGAGCGGCCGGGGCGCTCTACATTGGTTGAGTCCGAGAGCAACAGCGCCACGCCCTCGGCGCCAAGCTCGGCGAAGCGATCGCGATCGAATAGCTGGCCGTCCACCGGCGCGTCGTCAATCTTGAAGTCGCCGCTGTGAACGATGATTCCGGCGGGCGTGCGAATCGCGAGCGCGATCGAGTTCGGCGTCGAGTGCGTAACGCGAATCGGCTCGATGGTGAACGGGCCTGCGTCGAACGGATGGCGCGGCTCGATCGTCCGCAAATCGACGCGCTCGTCGAACTCCGCATCGGCGAGGCGCCGCCGCGTGAACGCGAGCGTAATGTCGGTGCCGTAAACGGGGACGTTGAAGCGGCGCAGCAGATGCGCGAGTGCGCCGATGTGGTCCTCGTGCGCGTGCGTCAGCACGACCGCCTCGACCGCGACGTGACTGCGTTCGAGCCACGCCATCTCGGGGATGAAAGTGCCGAGTCCGAGCGCGGGCTCGTCGGGGAACATCACGCCGCAATCGATCACGATCGCGCGCCCGGCGCATTCGATCGCCATCAAGTTGAGGCCGATCTCGCCGAGCCCGCCGAGGGCCACGATTCTGACCGGCGCGGTCATGGAAGTGCCTGCCGCCATCGCCCTATCCTGCCTCCGCACCGAGGCGAATTATATCGGTGATAATTGGGTTGCGAAAGGCGCTGTGCATCCAACTGACACGCTGACTTGCCTT
The DNA here is from genome assembly GCA_963756005.1 of uncultured delta proteobacterium. Lineage (GTDB taxonomy): Bacteria > Desulfobacterota > Binatia > Binatales > Binataceae > Binatus. The sequence goes on along the minus strand of CAVWMC010000017.1, from coordinate 122,225 downwards.
GAGAACGGGGCGGGACTAGTTTTCGGAGCATGAGGTGGCGAAGATGGCGGCGTCGGTAAACAAGGTAATTCTCATCGGAAATCTCGGGCGCGATCCCGAAACTCGCTTCACCAATTCCGGCTCGTCGGTCACGAGCTTTTCAGTCGCGACCACGGAGTCGTTCGCCGACAAGAGCGGCACGCGGCAAGAACGCACCGAGTGGCACAACATCACGGTGTGGGGCAAACAGGGCGAGACCTGCGCACAGTACCTGAAAAAAGGCAGCTCGGTGTATATCGAAGGACGGATTACCTACCGCGAGTACGAAGCCAAGGACGGCAGCGGCAAACGCAAGGCCACCGACATCGTCGCGATGCGCGTGCAGTTCCTGAACTCGCGCGGCGGCGCCCCCGCGGGTGAAAGCGCTAGTGATTTCGGCGGCGGTGCGGCTCGCGGCCGCGCACCTGCCGGCGGTGGTGGCGGCGGAGGCGACGACGTCGCGCCGATGGACGACGAAGACATCCCCTTCTAGTCCGCGCTTGAAATAAGTCCCCGGCCGAAAGCTCAATCCGCAAATCGTGAGATGCTGCTCGCGACGGCAGCATCTGGCTGCCGCTTGTACGAATCATCCTGCCGATGCGTTGAAAATGCGGCGCCAATGAAGGTATATGGCTTGCTTCTTGGCTTGAGTGAGGGGACTCGTCGAATTGATCCAGTCAGAGGCCGACGACGCCGGCTGCTACAAGTGCGTCCGAATTCTCGCATTCGTTGTCGCCGTCGCGATCGCGCTGAATGCGAGCGACGCGTTCTCTACGACGCTGCTGCCGCCTGAGTCCTCGAGCACCGCATGGTCCGTCGCGAGCGACCGCAAGACCATCGAGTTGTCGGTGAACGGCGGCGCGGCGACCCCTTTCGTCATCAGGGGTGTCGATTACTCGCCGCGCCCGATTAACGACGCCGCCGCGACGATTCCCGGCTCAGATTATTTCTGGGGCGATCCGGCTCATCTCACTTACGCTCCGATTTGGCTGCGCGATCTTTGGGGCACGACCTACAACGACCTCGAAACGAGCACACATCTTCCCGACGGAATAGTCCGTCAACTAGGCGCCAACAGCATCCGCACCTATGCATGGTGGAAATGGGTGCCGATGACGCCGGCTGACTATGCGCGATGGAGCACGCTCGATTGGAGTGTGACTCCGCGAGTGCGCTTCGGCGCGACGACCGCGCCCGCCGGTTTCGCGGCATGGCCGGCGCACGACGGCGGCGATCAATTCCTGGACTTGTGCTGGAATCATGGCGTCAACCCGATTTACGTCGTCATCGGCATCTCGGTCGATCCGTGGTTCGCCTTTGCGGGAACCAATCCGGATTCTGCTCTGGTGCACAACGAGCGAATGTATATCGAGCGCACTACTCAGTGGCTGGCGCAGCGATATGGCTATCATCCGGCGGTACTTGGATTTGCGATTGGCAACGAAACCAACCTGCCATTCGCGCGCGGCACCGACAGGTACCTTGACTATTGGCAGTTTCTCAATCATCTCGGCGCCGTCGCGAAGCATTACGCACCGGACAAACTGACGATGACGGCGTTCGCCGACTATCCACCGCCGGAAGCGCCGATGCTCCTGAAGCCACTGGTCGCTTTCAAAGATGCCGCCAACGCCCATCCCGGCGGCCGCACGGTTCCGGCTTGCGTCGATCTCAAGGGCGCCAACCCCGGTCCCGACTGCAATTCGGCGCATCGGCGGCGCGCTTATCCCGCCGACATCTACGCGCTCGACGTTTGGGGTTTCAACGCCTATCGCAAGCCCGAAACCGAAGACGTCGCAAACTTCAAGCGCTGGATAATTGACGGTCACTACACGAACGGCAGTGGGATGGGGACTGAACTGCCTAATCCAGCGCCCAAGCCGATCATTCTGACTGAATGGGGCGCGCCCGCTTCGATTCGCACTCACGACGGAGCGCCACCGCCGCCGCCGAATCCGCAATGGGTAAGCGTGAGCGCCGCGGAGCCTGGTGAATTCCACGACGCGCCCGGATACCGCGCGGCAAAGCTGATTCAGCAGATTGCATCCGACATCTACGGACCTCATTCGACGCTATCGACGGCAGGCGGCGGCATTCTGTCAGGCGGGTACGTGTTCGAGTTCCAGGACGAATGGTGGAAGGAAGCGGCGCGCCGGCCGGAAACCTGGTCGTCGCACGACACGACGATCGAGAAAAGCGAGTTTCCGTTCGGCGAGCCCGGCAGCGGCTTCGCGTCCTACTGGGACGAAGAATGGTTTGGGCTGATGTCGGTTGCGACCAACAGTGCGCGACGACCTGATTCGCCGGTGTTGCTGACCGCCGAGCACGGCCCGGGACGGTTGAACGGGGGCGCCGACGTGCTGACGCCGCGCGCGGGATTCTACGCGCTCCAGGCTGCCTTCAAAGGTACCAGCGCGGAAGCGGCGCCAATAGTCAGTCGTCCAAATCTCATTCCGATATCATTTCCGCCGGGTGCGAATAGTCACTGACTATTCGCTTCAGCCGAGCCACTTCAGATTTCTCGAGGTGCCGTCAAAGGTGTCGCGCGTCTTGTAGTATTCGAACTGCCCGCCTTTCGCGGCCTCCGCCGTTTTCGCCAGGATCGCCGCCACCTCCGTCGCCGTCAGCGGCCGAAATGTCCGCACCGCGTCGAGTGCCTGTTGCAGGTAGCCGATCCATTCGCATCCGACGACCAGCGTGCTGATCGGCAGGTTCATCGTGTAATGGAGCGCCTCGACTGGCGTGACGGTTTTGCTCTGCAGGATGAAATTGTCGCCGAAACATTTCATCGCGATCACGCCCATGTTCTTTTCGAGCGCGACCGGCAGCACATTATGCTGGAAGCTGTCGTAATGCGCGTCCATCACGTTCAGCGGCATCTGCACCGTGTCGAAGGTGACGCCATATTGGTCGGCGAGCCGGATCATCTTGAGCAGCATCGCCGGCGTCTTATGTCCCGAGAATCCGAAGAAGCGAATCTTGCCCGATTTTTTCGCCGCAATCAGCGCTTCGATCGCGCCGTCTTTGCCGAAGACCCGATCGGGATCGTTGTCGCGAATCACTTCGTGAATCTGCAGCAGATCGACATGATCGGTCTGCAGCCGCTTCAACGATTCGTCGAGCTGCCAATCCACCGTCCAGCGCGTGCGCCCATCAACCTTGGTCATCAGGAAAACTTTGTCCCGATAGCCGTCGCGCAGCGCCTTGCCCATCCGGATTTCGCTGTCGCCGAGATGATAATCCCACGAGTTGTCCATGAAGGTGACGCCGTTGTCGATTGCGGCGCGGACAATCGCGATGCCGTCGCGCGGGTCCTTGGGCTGGCCGATATGGTAGCCGCCGACCCCGATGAGCGAGACTTTCGCGCCGGTGCGGCCGAGCGTCCGATACTGCATCCCGCCGGAGCGCGCGATCGAGGCGAACGCTTTGCCCGCGGTAATCGAGACCATCGCACCCACGCGCGCCGCCATCGCAAGAAATCGCCGCCTCGTCATCATCCGCTACCGCGGCGCATCATACACTCACGAACTTCCCGACTCGACCCGCGCTTTCTAAAAAAAGGGATGCCTCAAATTGGCCGATTTTGCAGCTTGGGCCGCGGCACCTTCACCTACCGGCCGCGATGCGGCCGGGCGCTGGCATTGGTGGCACAGGCTTTAGCCTGTGATTTTCCGGTCCATGCAAATCCCGGACAGAATCACAGGCTAAAGCCTGTGCCACCAAAATCAAGAACCTGAGAGCAAAATGGCGTCCTCGCCATTTTGCGATTGTCACCGGGTGCAGGGGTCACCCCTGCCCAGGGAAGCGTGAAACCCACGGTGGGTTTCACGTTTGATTAAGTGATTTACCCTTCCCTATTTCGGATTGTCGGGGATCAGCTTGAGCTTGCTCTGTTTGGCGGGACGCATCGCGCCGGCGGCGGCGCCGGTGGCGGCGCCAGCGCCGCGGCGGCCGCGGGTTTTCGACGGGGCGGTTTTCTCAGCGGTGTCTTTGTTCTTGCCTTCGTATTTCGGCCGATGCGCTGAGCCGGGCGGTTGCGACGGCTGCACCGGATGACGCGGTTGATCCATGCCGAACGCGTGCCGCTCGAGCTTTTTGATCTGGTCGCGCAGGTCGGCGGCGCTCTCGTAATCGAGGTTCTCCGCCGCCGCCATCATTTGCTGGCGCAGCGCGGTGATTCGATCGGGCAGCTCGTGCGCCGGGATGAACTCTTCGTTGGGTTTGTCGTCGCCGATTTCCGGCACCACCGCCCATTCCGGCGAGTACATCTCGACCAGCGACGCGTCGATCGCCTTGATGATCGACGTCGGCGTGATGCCGTGCGCCTCATTGTACGCGACCTGCTTCGCGCGCCGCCGGTTGGTCTCGCCGATCGCCTGTTCCATCGATTTGGTGACGACGTCGGCGTACATGATCACGCGGCCGTTGATATGACGCGCGGCGCGGCCGGTCGTCTGGATCAGCGATCGCGCCGAGCGCAGGTAGCCTTCCTTGTCGGCGTCGAGGATCGCGACCAGCGATACCTCGGGCAGGTCGAGGCCCTCGCGCAGGAGGTTGATACCGACCAGCACGTCGAACTCGCCCTTGCGCAGGCTGCGGATTATCTCGACGCGCTCGATGGTCTCGATGTCCGAATGCAAATAGCGCACGCGGATGCCGAGGTCGTGGTAGTAGTCGGTCAAGTCCTCGGCCATCTTCTTGGTCAGGCAGGTGACCAGCACGCGCTCGTTGACGGCGACGCGTTTGTGGATTTCCTCGAGCAGATCATCGACCTGGGTGCCGGCCTTGCGCACTTCGATTTGGGGATCGATCAGTCCGGTCGGCCTGATGAGCTGCTCGACGATAAGGCCGCCGGATTTCTGCTGCTCGTAATCGCCGGGCGTCGCCGAGACATACACCGCCTGCACGATGTGTGATTCCCATTCCTCGAAATTCAAGGGACGGTTGTCGAGCGCCGACGGCAGCCGGAAGCCGAAATCGACCAACACCGACTTGCGCGATCGATCGCCCCGATACATCCCGCCGATTTGCGGCACCGTCACGTGGCTCTCGTCGATGAAGAACAGCGAATTGTTCGGGAAGTAGTCGAGCAGCGTCGGCGGCGCCTGTCCGGGGAGGCGGCCGGTCAGATGACGCGAATAGTTTTCGATGCCGGGACAGAAGCCCATCTCGGCCAGCAGCTCGAGGTCGTACATCGTGCGCTGTTCGAGACGCTGCGCTTCGAGCAGGCGGTTCTCGGTGCGGAAGAACTCGAGCCGCTCCTTCAATTCGGTGCGGATGTTGCGGACCGCGACTTCCATCCGATCCGACGTCGTCACGTAATGCGACGCCGGGTAAATCGCGATGCTCTGCAGCTTGCGGATCACCTTGCCGCGCAGCGCGTCTATTTCGTACATCGTTTCGATCTGGTCGCCGAAGAATTCAACCCGCACCGCGCGCTGCTCTTCGTACGCCGGGAAAATCTCAACGGTGTCGCCGCGCACGCGGAACGTCCCGCGATGAAAATCGTAGTCGTTGCGCTGATAGTGCAAGTCCACCAGCTTGCGCAGCATCTTGTCGCGATCGATGGTCTGCCCCTCTTCGAGGAACACCACCATCTCGAAATATACTTCCGGCTCGCCGAGGCCGTAGATGCACGAGACCGACGCCACTATCAGCACGTCGTTGCGCTCGAGCAGCGCCTTGGTCGCGGAATGCCGCAGCTTGTCGATCTCGTCGTTGATGCTCGCGTCTTTCTCGATGAAGGTGTCGGTCGAGGGCAGATACGCCTCGGGCTGGTAGTAGTCGTAGTAGGAGACGAAGTAGCGCACGGCGTTTTCGGGGAACAGGCTCTTGAACTCGTTGTAGAGCTGCGCGGCGAGCGTCTTGTTCGGCGCCATCACCAGCGTCGGGCGGTTCACCTGCGCGATCACGTTGGCCATGGTGAAGGTCTTGCCCGAGCCGGTGACGCCGAGCAGCACCTGATGCGGCAGCTTGTCGTTGAGGTTTTTGACGATCGAGTCGATCGCCGCCGGCTGGTCGCCTTCGGGCTTGTAACCCGAGACCAGCTTGAAACTTCCCTCTTTGCCGCGCGCCAGTGAAAGCATGATGAACGACGTAGTCTAGCAGGATTGCGCTTTTTGCGGAATTCGATTGCACAAATCAGCCGGCAAGCAGGACAACCGTTGACCGCCGGGTTAACCGAAATTCGTCGCCCGATGCACCTTTTCGTAGAAACGCTAGTCCAGCCGAAGTCGCGTCTGCCACAAATTTGCTATACTGCACGGCACACGCGGTTCTGGCATATCCATTGCTGGATATGGCGAACCGATCGATACCAAAAGGAGAAAAATGCCTATGAAGCATCTCAAACCCATACTGGCCGTGGCGATCGTCATGCTCGCGCTGGCGATGCCGTCGATCTCACGCGCCCAGTACCACGACGAGCGTCTGGACAATTTTGTCAATCAACGTCCCGCGTTGAAGGCGCAGCTGGATCGGAATCCCAACCTGATTTACGACAAGGCATGGCGCGAAAAGCATCCTGACCTCCAAGGTTTCATGCAGAACCATCCTAACGTCTGGGGCAAGCTCCCCGGCAACGCCCGCTATGGCGCATACGGCCCCGATCACAGTTGGCACGATGTCGATTGGTGGCATCAGAATAATCCCAACTGGATGTACTCGAACCATCCGGAATGGGCCCAGAATCATCCCGACTGGCAAGCCGACGGCGACTTCGACGAGAATCACCAATGGCATGATCGCGGCTGGTGGAACGACCATCACCCCGATTGGGTCAACAAGCATCATCCCGATTGGTACAAGCATCCGTACGAGCATCCGATCGCGGCCGAAGAGCACAAGCATCAGGTGGAAGAGCAGCAGGAGCATCATGATCACGGCAATCATGACGGGCAGAACCACCATTAGCCCGGATTCAGACGACCGCGCCGGACGCCCATTTACAGGCGTCCGGCGCCTAATATGAGCGGCGCTTGAGCGACCGAATGGCGCGACTTCACCGATACTTATCCACAGCCAGCCCGGGCTGTGCCGGTCCAACGGCGGCCAGCCTGGGCAAAATAATTCGCCTGCCAACCCCCGGACGTGTTGCATTCTTGTTACGAATATAACTATATTTCCCCGTCAATTGGGTGGGGTTATACCCGTTTGCACAATGGGTTCGCTGTTTGGGGGCAAGTGAGGGGTTCACTTCGCGTAGACGCTCTCGGGTGAGGAGGAGTTCATGAGACTGAAATCAAGGTTATTGAATACGGTCGCTGCCGTCGCCGGCGCGGCACTATTCGCGTCCACCATGAGTGGTTGTGCTTATTTAGAGCAACCGCGTACGTGGGGATCCTGCGCGCTCGTCGGAGGACTGCTCGGCGCAGGCGCAGGCGCTGCCGTGGGTATTGTCATCGTTGATAATACTCAAGGGTCGCACAGCAACAGCAGCAATGACTCACGGGCCTGGGCCGGAGGGGGTGGAGCTGCCGGAGGCGCAATACTTGGCGCTCTGGCTGGCCACTACATCTGCGACGAAATAATCCAGCCGCCACCGCCGCCGGCACCGCCTCCTCCTCCGCCGCCACCTCCACCGCCTCCTCCGCCGCCGCCGGTCAAGGAGAAGCTGGTGTTGCGCGGTGTGCATTTCGACTTCAACAAGTCGAAGATCCGTCCGGGTGACGCCGCCGTTCTGGATGAGGCCGCGACTACTCTGAAGGCCAATCCGAACGTGAGCATCAACGTCAACGGCTACTGCGACGCAATCGGCGGCGAGGAGTACAACCTCAAGCTGTCCGATCGGCGTTCGGACGCGGTCGTGGATTACCTGGTGAAGGCCGGTATCCCGTCGAGCCAGTTGATTCCGCACGGCTACGGCAAGACTGACTTCGTCGCTACCAACGACACGGCTGAGGGTCGCGCTCAGAACCGCCGCGTCGAACTGGTGCCGAACGAGTAAGCCGGGCCAGGACTGAGACTGTTCGCAAGCGGCCGCAGTTCCCAAAAAGGGACTGCGGCCGCTTTTTTTGTCGATTCCGCTTGGTGGCGAAACTATTGCGAGTCTGCGGCGTAAAGGACGTGTTCGAGTCCCAATGGACCCGCGTTCGAAAAAAAGGCACAATTGCTCACGTCTGTTTCCCGATTAACTTGCACTTGATGGAGGGTATTGGTGATTAGCTGGAAAAATTGGATTGGCGCGGGAGCCGTCGTCGCACTGCTGACGGTCTCGTCATGCGCGTCGTGGACGCCTGAGCAGAAGGAATACACCGCAGGCGGTGCCGCCGCCGGCGCCCTAATCGGCGGAGGCCTCGGTTGCGGAATCGCCGCGGGAGTAAGCGGCTCTGCGGAGAGCTATGAGATTGGATGCCCCACTGGCGTCGTCGTTGGCGCTCTGCTCGGCGGATTGAACGGCTACCTGCTGGCGCCCAAGCCGGCACCGCCGCCTCCTCCCCCACCGCCTCCACCTCCTCCGCCACCACCGCCTCCGCCGCCGCCGGTTAAACAGAAGCTGGTGTTGCGCGGTGTGCATTTCGACTTCAACAAGTCGAAGATCCGGCCTGGCGATGCGGCAGTTCTGGATGAAGCCGTCTCAACTCTGAAGGCCAATCCGAACGTGAGCATCAACGTCAACGGCTACTGCGACGCTATCGGCGGCGAGGAATACAACCTCAAGCTCTCCGACCGGCGTGCGAATGCCGTCGAGGACTACCTGGAGAAGGCCGGTATCCCGTCCAGCCAGTTGATACCTCACGGCTATGGCAAAACCGACTTCGTCGCCACCAACGACAGCGCCGAGGGCCGCGCTCAGAACCGTCGCGTCGAGTTGGTGCCGAACGACTAAGTCGCGCGTTTGATAAACGTCTGTTACCGGCCGCAGTCCTTTCGAGGGCTGCGGCCGCTTTCGTTTGTAAACGAAGTATTACGTATCACGCGGTATTTGGCGGATTAGCCTACTGAATGGACCTGCCTGGTTAAAAATGGCACAATTCACAAAGTTCGTTTGCGCAACAGTATGTAACCTGGGAGGGGCACCAAGTGTATCAGTGGAGAAATTGGGTCGGCGTATTTGCGACCGTCGCGCTTCTGACACTCTCGTCGTGTGCGTTTGATTGGACGCCCGAGCAGCAGCAGTACACACTCTACGGAGCAGGCGCCGGGGCACTCCTTGGCGGCGGCATAGGCTGCGGAGTTGCCGCGGCTACCAGCGGACATTCTGGACACGGCAAGCAGGGAGCCAAGGCCTACGAGATTGGTTGCCCCGTCGGAGTCGTAGCGGGCGCGCTGATCGGCGGTACGGTCGGCTATTTGATGGCGCCGAAACCACTGCCACCGCCGCCACCTCCGCCGCCTCCTCCTCCCGCCTCCGCCGCCACCACCGCCGCCGCCAGTGAGGCAGAAACTGGTGCTGCGCGGAGTGCATTTCGATTTCAACAAGTCGAAGATTCGGCCTGGCGATGCGGCAGTGCTGGATGAAGCCGCTTCAACTCTGAAGGCCAATCCGAATGTGACGATCAACGTCAACGGCTACTGCGACGCGATCGGCGGCGAGGAATACAACCTCAAGCTGTCCGATCGGCGCTCCGATGCCGTCGTGGACTACCTGGTGAAAGCCGGTATCCCGTCGAGCCAGTTGATTGCTCACGGCTACGGCAAGACTGACTTCGTCGCCACCAACGACAGCGCTGAGGGCCGCGCCCAGAACCGTCGCGTCGAGCTGGTGCCGAACGACTAAGTCGGACTGAAGCTAACGTCTGTTACCGGCCGCAGTCCCCTAAGGGGGCTGCGGCCGTTCTTTTGTGAACGAACCATTACCTGCTTTGCGCTAGCGCACGGATTCGCTCCTCAATGGACCTTACTTGACGAAAATGGCACAATTCGCAGAGTTCGTTTACGGCTATAGCTTGGAAATCCGGGAGGGTGTCGGTGGATAAGTGGAAAAATTGGGTGGGCGCGCTTGCGGCGATCATTCTATTCACAGCCTCGTCATGCGCGTCGTGGTCACCTGACCAGAGATACTATACCGAGTGGGGCGCCGTCGATGGCGTTATTGCCGGGGCCGGGCTTGGATGTGGAATTGCCGCGGGCGTCAGCGGTTCCGCCAAGGGTTATGCGATCGGTTGCCCGGTGGGAGTCGTTGGAGGCGCGCTGATCGGCGGCACGATCGGCTACTTGCTGGCTCCGAAAACATTGCCGCCTCCGCCACCGCCGCCACCACCTCCGCCGCCGCCTCCACCTCCGCCACCACCACCGCCGGTTCCGCAGAAGCTGGTGCTGCGTGGCGTGCATTTCGACTTCAACGAAGCGGTCATCCGTCCGGGTGACGCCGCGGTTCTCGATGAAGCCATCACGAGTCTGAAAGCGAATCCCGGGGTCGTGATCAACGTCAACGGCTACTGCGATGCGATCGGCGACGAGGAATACAACTTGAGGCTGTCCCGCTACCGCGGCAACGCCGTGGCGAATTACCTGCTGAACGGCGGAATCCAGGCGACCCAACTGAGAGTGCATGGCTACGGCAAGACCGACTTCGTCGCCACCAACAAGACGGCCGAGGGCCGTGCGCAGAACCGTCGCGTCGAGCTGGTGCCCGAGAACTAGGCCCGGTTGAGATTACAACGTCCGTGACCGGCCGCAGCCTCGCGAGAGGCTGCGGCCGTTCCTTGTCCACAGTGCCGCCCGCTCTGCCGGATGCTGACGAGGGCGCCCATTTCTGCTATAGAAACCATCGCTATGAAGTGCGTACGAAATGTAGCAATGGGGACTGCGGTCGCCGCGTTCGCTTTCGTTGCGCTGATCGGGGCGTCACCGGGGTGTGCGCAATCACAGGCTCCGTACGAGGCCGCATCGACCGCACCGGTCGCGGCGCCCGATAGCACCGCGCCTGCGGCGACGGCCGCGTCACCGGCGACCAAGAAGACCCTCGGGCAGAAGGTTAAATCGTTGGTCGCGAAGCTCACGCCCGAAAGGATCAAGCGCGATATCGAGTTCAGGAAGGCGTCCGCACTGTTCCCGGATTTCTGCAAGCACTGGGAGCAGGATCTGCACGAGCGCGAAGTCAATAACCTCTCGAAACTGCAATTCGTTCCGAAGGAAGGCTACGAAACCGCGACCTATACCGGCTATGGCAAGGTCGCCGGCTGCGAGTCGCATCAGTCGAAAGACGGCTACTCGATCGGAAAGATCAGCTACGAAGAGTTCGAGTACTACATCGCCGGCAAGTCCGAAGATGAAGCCCGGCACGCGCAGCCCAAGACGGTCAGCGATACGCATACCACGGAAATCTTCCGCTGGGACAACGGCAAGTGGTTTTATTAGACGCGGGACTGCGCAGCCCCGTATCTTAATTCAGCTCCTTGCTGCTGTAGTTCAGGATTCTCCGCGCGATAATTATCATGTTGATCTGCTGCGTGCCCTCGAAGATGTCGTTGATCTTTGCGTCACGCATCCACTTCTCGACCAGGATTTTGCGCGAGTAGCCCAAAGGCCCGAGCAGCTCGACCGCCTTCTGAGTGATCAGTGTGACCGCCAGCCCCGCCTTGGCCTTCGCCATCGAAGCCTCGAGGCTGTTGCGCTTGCCGGTGTCGAGCATCCACGCCGCGCGCCAGGTAAGCAGTCGAGCGGCCTGCAACTGCACTTCCATCTCCATGAAATCGCGCTCGACGGCAGTGAGTCGCCGCGGCGAGATACCGTAACGGACGGGCACGTTCTGTTCTTTAAGAAAGTCGCGCACGAAGTCGAGCGCCGCGCGCCCTACTCCGATCGCCATCGCCGCGACTATTGGCCGGGTCGCGTCGAAGGTCGCCATCACGTCCTTGAAGCCACCTTCCTTGCGCACTTCGGCGCTGCCCAGCAGGGCGTCCAGCGGAATCCGGCAGTTGTCGAAGATGAGCGCGGCCGTATCTGACGCGCGGATGCCGAGCTTGTTCTCGACTCGCGCGACCGTCATGCCGGGCGTGTTGTGCTCGACGACGAACGGCTTGATGCCGGGGCGTCCCGCGCTCTTATCGACCGTCGCCCACACGACCACGAAGCCGTCGGATTTCTGCGCCGCCATCTCGCCGGCGGTGCAGAAAATCTTGGTGCCGTTGATCACCCAATGGTCGCCGTCGCGCGTCGCGGTGGTGGTGACCTGCGAGGAATCGGAACCGAAGCTCGGCTCGGTAATCGCCATCGCGCCCCACTTCGGCTTGCCTTCCTTGAAGCGCTTGAGAAAGCGCTCCTTCTGCTCCGGCGTTCCCGCCGCCATGACCGCCGCGCCGCCGAGTCCCGAGTTGGGGGTCGAGAGGTACAGCCCGGCGTCGCCCCAGCAAAGCTCTTCGGTGCTGAGCACGGACAACAGGTTGGCGCGTCGCGGTGGCGCTCCGGCGGCATCGGGCTTCTTGCTCTTGTCGTTGCCGACCTGGATATCGGCGGCGGCTGACGCCGACCACATCGAATCGTAAAACTGGGTCGGCTTGGTGTGCTCATGCTCGTCGCAGTCGCGCGAGATCGGACGCATCATGTGCTCGGAGACGGCGTGATACATCTGCAGCCGGCTGAGAATTTGTGGTTCGAGTTCAAAGTCGATCATGATTTATCTCCGTCACGGCCCGTTAGACCGTTGCGATTCCTTCGATTGCGGAAAACCCACGCGCGTTGCGCAGCCACATCTCGACCGGATGCTCGCGGATATAGCCGTGGCCGCCGAGGACCTGCACGCCATTGTCGGTGACTTTGAGCGCGCTCTGCGCGACGTAATTTTTCGCGAGGTAACTTGCCTTCAACGCGTCGCGGCCTTTGTCGAGCTCGTACGCCGCTTCCCACACCAGCAGGCGCGCCGCGTCGATTTCAATCGCCATGTCGGCGAGGATAAACGCGATCGCCTGCTTTGTTGCGATTGGCACGCCGAACGCCTTGCGCTCCTTGGCGTAATCGCGGGCGTATTCGAACGCGGCGTTCATCACGCCCACGCCCATCGCGGCAAACGCGACCCGCGATTCGCTCATCAGGCGCGAGAAATCGATCCCCTTGTCACCGCCGAGGCGCGCGTCGGCGCCGACGCGGCAATCCTTGAGCGTCAGTTCGTAAGTCGCGAGCGGCTTGAGCCCCATATTCTTCTCGCGATCGGAAATCGTAACGCCCGCCGCATTGCGCGGAACGATAAAGCCGTCCACGCCCGCATAGCCCTTCGACGCGTCGGTCGCCGCGTAGATCAGAATGGACTCGGATTCAGCGGCGAGCGGCACGTAACATTTGCCGCCGTTCAGGATGTATCCCGCGCCGTCGCGTTTGGCGGAGACCTGCTGCGCGGAAAGATCGAAATCGAATCGCGGTTCCATCACGGCCGCGGTCGCGGCGGCAAAGTCGGCGCCGGCGAATCGTTTCAGGTATTTCGCTCGCTGCTCGTCGGTACCCATCTCGACGATCGGAAATGCGAACAGGCGCGGCGCGAGCACGTGCAGCGCGATCGAGATGTCGCCGAAGCCGAGTTCCTCCGCGACGATTGCGCCGGTCACCGCCGAGCGGATGTCGCCGCCGCCGCCGAATTTCTCGGGAATCGCGCCGCTGACGAAGCCGAACTGCCACGCCTCGGCGACCAGTGCGGCGGGAATCGCGCCGCTTTCATCGGCGGGCCGCGCCGCGGGACGAATCTTCTCGCGCGCGAAACTGCCGACGCTGTCGCGGATCATCTGCTGTTCTTCGCTAAGTTCAAAATCGATCATGAATTGGAGTGTATCCTCGCTTTAAAGTAACGCTTTAATTTTCTATTTTCACCGTAGCGCCCGAGCGCGCGGATTCATAGGCCGCTTCAACTATGCGCTGCGCCGCGACCCCCGCCGCAAATTCAGGGTCGGGCGCGCACGCGCCCTTGAGCGCGGCGATGAAGGTAGCATCCTCGGCGGCGTACGGAATCATCAGGCGATCCTTCATCGGCGCGAGGTACGGCCGCTCGCGCAGGATTTTTTCAGTGAATCTCGCCATCACGTCGTCAGCCGCGATTGTCTCCTCGTTGGCGCCGGAGCCGCGCTGAAAAACAATCGGACCGAGAGTATCGGCGTCGGTCGCGGCATACAAGTTCTCGGCGAAAACTTCGAGCCGCCGATTACTCGCGCGCGCGATCATCCGATGCCAGATCGACGTGAGCTGGCCATGCATACCGCCGGCAAATTCCATCGAGGTCGCGCCGAAGTCTTCGACTCCGTCGGCGCCGTTCAGGTTGCGCGTGCGGCAGTAGAGACTCGTGACGGGGCCGAACATCCAGGTCAGCAAGTCGAAGTCGTGGACGCTGTGCTCGATCAGCGTGCCGCCGGCGGTCAGCGACGGATCGTTGCGCCATGCGCTCGCATGCGCGCCGCGGGTCGGGAAATCCTGGTCGTCGCGCATCGTGACGCTGAGCAGTTTGCCGACTGCGTCTTCGGCGAACATCGCCTTGATGACGTTGTACACGGGCGAGAATCGCAGCACGAGGCCGACCTGGCTAATCACGCCGGCGGCTTTGATGGCGGCGGCCATCGCGGACGCTTCCGCCGCAGTCATCGCGAGCGGCTTCTCGCAAAAGATATGCTTGCCGGCGCGCGCAGCGGCAATACAGACCTGGCGATGCATCGCGGTCGGCGTGCAGATCCACACCGCGTCGATCGACTGGTCGGCGATTATCTCTTCGGCCGACTCGAGCGCGCGCGCGCCCTGCCATCGGGCGGCGAGTTGCTCCGCCGCACGATGCGCCAGGTCGGCGACTGACACGACGCGCACGCTCTGCTCGGTGCGATCGGCGACATAGCGGAGCATCATCGAATGCAACTGCCCGATGAGGCCGGCGCCGATTAGTCCGACGCGAATCTGTCCGCTGACTGGAGTTGGCATCAGGAGTTACCGGATTTTTCCTCGCGGCGGAGTTTTTCCAGCTCGCGCTCGCGTTTGTACTTGGTCGGGTCTTCGATCGTTTTCGACGGCGGCGCCATCGGCTTGCGGATTTTCGCGATCAGGTCGCCCGCACGATGCTTTTTTGGTTTACGTTGTGGCATGTCGAAGTGTTGATTCAGGCTGCTGCGGGGCAAAGCGGGAGCGAATATCGATGGCCGATTTCAGGGGAAGGAGCGAGTTCATACCACTGGTAGTGGTTTCGGGACGGCTATGCACCATCGGTAGCTTCGTTCCGTCAAAAACTGTTTTTTGCTTCGTCAAGAACCTAACCCCTAACCCCTTCCCGAGCGGGAAGGGGAACAAGATGGAGAGGGCTGCTGCGCGGCATCGAAGCGCCGCTCCACTAAATAGGAATAGCACGGAAAATCCCGACGGGGCAGGCTGAACAGTTCATCCCCTCTTGCTACGCGGCGAAGCCGACGAAGCTCATCTGCAAGCCGGTCGTCTTTCCGCCAGCCGCGCGTCGCGAGAAAAATTGCTCGGATGCGCATCGCGTGCACGGACCGACGCTCGCGATGTTCGCGCGCGCGAGTCCCGCGCGTTCGAGCTGATCGCGCACGATGGCGCGCAAGTCGATAAACGCCTTGCCGGGGCGCCCTGCCCTCGTGTGATTGCGCGCGCCCTCGATCTCGTTGCTGAACCGATCGCCAAGCTCGGCGTCAACCTCGAAACAGCATTGACCGATCGACGGACCCATCGCGGCGCGAATATCGGAGGCGCGCGCACCGAGCTGAACCATCGCGTGGACGCCCGCGCGAGCGATATCCGCGATAACGCCGCGCCATCCGGCATGCAACGCGCCGGCGATTTTGCGCTTCGCATCGACCAGCAGGATCGGCACGCAGTCGGCGGTAAATATTCCCAGCATCACGCCCGGTTCCGCAGTGACGATCCCATCACCCGCCGGCCGCAGCCCTGCCGTATCGCGAGTCGCGGCGTGAACGACGTTGCCATGCACCTGGTTCAGGCGCGCGACGAGCTCGAGAGCCGGCACTTCGCTGCGCAGGCGCTTCCAGTTGGCATCGACGGCGCGCTCGTCGTCGCCGACCCAATAGGAAAGATTCATCGAAGCGAACGCACCGGTGCTGACGCCGCCGGCGCGGCCGATGAAGCCGTGGCAGATCGACGCGTCGGGCCACGCGCGGATGATTTCGACGGCGCCCGAGTTGCGCAAAAGTTCTGTGTGATCGCCCACTTGAAGATAAGCTACACCTCTCGCGTCAGCGCGAAAATAACCCGGTCGGGATGATGCAAGAACGACGCAAAAAGTGAGCAGGCATGGCTTTGCGAGGTGGCCCGGCACCCTCACCTACCGGCGGCTGCGCCCGCCGGCCTCCTCTCCCGTGAAATAACGGGCGAGGTAAGAGGAGGACTCGAGCTGTAGATATTCTCACTGGCTCTGATGATCCACGCGGGCGGATAACCTATAATTCTGATCTTTGGGGTATGAGGTTTTGGCGCCTATGAACGGATACGAATACCTGGTGGCGCGAAATCGCCTGATGCAGCGGCTTGAAGAGGAGCTGGGCAAGCTTGCCCCGCTGCCAACGGCCGAACGCGAGGCCGAAACCCGGCGCATCCAGGCGAAGTTCGACGTGCAGCTGGCCGAGATGTACGCGAAAGTGGCCGACGAATACCCGGGCGAGCGCAAGAAAAAGGCGCGCCCCATAGCAGACCCTCGGTAAGCGGCTGGGAGCAAGCTTGGATCGCTCAATCAGTATCCGGGGCGCGCGCACTCACAACCTGGCTGATATTTCGCTCGAAATTCCCCGCGAGAAGCTGACCGTCGTCACCGGAGTGTCGGGATCGGGCAAGTCGAGTCTCGTCTTCGACACCGTTTATGCCGAGGGACAGCGGCGCTACGTGCAGAGTCTTTCGACTTACGCGCGGTTGTTCCTGGAGCGGATGGAGCGGCCGGACGTCGATTCGATTTCCGAGATTCCGCCGGCGCTCGCGCTGCGCCAGAAAAATTCAATCAAGAATGCGCGCTCGACGGTCGGCACCGTCACCGAAATCAGCGACTACCTGCGGCTGCTGTTCGCGACGGTCGGGCGCACGGTATGTCCCAAATGCGGCGGCGAGGTCAGCCGCGACACGGTCGAGAGTGCGGGCGCGCAAATCCTGGCGACGCCGGGGCTCTACGTGATGCTGGCGCCGTTCGAGGCGGGATCGCGCTCGATTCCCGACGCCGCCGGCTACCTGATTCAGAACGGCTACCATCGCATCTACGCCAACGACGCGATCACCGAGACGGCGGAGTTCGCCGCGCGCGCAATCGCAGCCGAGGGGCAGAACGGGACTTCGCAGCAGCCGCAGCCGCCGATTGACAGCACGATGATGGTGGTCGTCGATCGGATCTCGGTGAACAACGAAAGCGAGGGCGTGATCGAACGCGTGCGCGAGGCGCTCGAGAAGGCGTTCTACCTCGGCGCGGGACGCGCGCGAGCGGTGCGCGTCGAACGCGACAACGGCAATACGCACAGCGTCGGCGCGATCGATTTCGATCGGCGCTTCAACTGTTCGCGATGCGCCACCGCATTCGCCGAGCCGACCACGGCGCTGTTTTCGTCGAACAGCCCGATTGGCGCGTGTCCCGAATGCGAAGGCTTCGGCCGCACAGTTGAGCTCGACCTCGACAAGGTGCTGCCGGATCACAGCCGCTCGATGCGCAACGGGCTGGTCGCGCCGTGGCGGACGCCGGCGTATCGCGAGATGAACGAGTGGATGCTCAAGCTGGCGCGGCGCCGGAAAATCCGCACGTCGGCGCCGTATCGCGAGCTCACCGACGAGGAGCGCACCTGGCTGCTCGACGGCGACGAGGGTCCGCGCGCGAAGTGGGACGAAGACAAGTGGCCGGGCGTGCACGGCTTTTTCAAGTGGCTCGAAGGGCGGCGCTACAAGACTCACGTGCGGATTCTGCTCGCGAAGTATCGGCGCTTCGTCACCTGCCCCGCATGCACTGGCGCAAAGCTCAAGCCAGAAGCGCTCAACGTGCTGGTGGACGGCGTGTCGATCGCCGCTGTCGGGCGGCTCTCGATTCGCGACCTCGTTACGTGGCTCGACAAGATTCAATCGATCGCCGAAGTCGCGACGCGGGCGGCGGTCGTGATGCGCGAGCTGCGCAATCGCGTCGGCTACCTGCTCGAAGTTGGCCTCGGCTATCTGACCGTCGAGCGGCAGGCGCGCACGCTGTCGGGCGGCGAGGCGCAACGGATTCATCTGGCGAGCGCGCTCGGCAGCGTGCTGGTCGGAACGTTGTATGCCCTCGACGAGCCGACGGTTGGACTGCACGCGGCGGACGCGCGGGCGCTGCTGGCGGTGCTGTACAGCCTGCGCGACTTCGGCAACACGGTGGTCGTCGTCGAGCACGATCCGGCGATGATCGCGGGCGCCGATCACGTGGTCGAGCTTGGACCGGGCGGCGGCAGCGAGGGTGGCGAGCTGACGTACTCGGGACCGCCGGCGAAGGCGACGCTCGACAGCATGGCGTCGTCGCCCGGGCGGGTGCTTCTGATGCGCGCGATCGCCAAGCAGCACAAATTCACCAAACGCGATCCGGCGATTCGGATCGTCGGCGCGCGCGAGCACAATCTCGCCGGCATCGACGTTGCGCTGCCGGCGGGCCGCATGATTTGCGTGACCGGGGTTTCCGGATCGGGAAAATCGACCCTGGTCGAGGACGTGCTGTACAACAACTATCTGCGGCGGTCCGGAAATACGTCGGCGGAGGCTGGTGAGTGCGACCGGATCGACGGGCTCGAGCTGATCGGCGAGATGGTGCACATGGGGCAGGAGTTGCCGACGCGATCGATGCGATCGAATCCAGCGACTTACCTGAAAATCTACGACGATATCCGCAAGCTGTTCGCCGCCAGTCCCGAGGCGCGGCGGCTGGGCGTGCAGGCGCGGCATTTTTCGTTCAACGTCACCGGCGGGCGCTGCGAGAAATGCAGCGGCACCGGAACGGTTACGATCGAGATGCATTTCATGGCGGACCTCGAAGTCAAATGCGACGCGTGCGACGGCCGCCGCTTCCAGAGCCACATTCTCGCGATCAAGCTGCGCAATTACAGTATCAACCAGGTGCTCGACCTCACCGTCGAGGACGCGCGCGCATTTTTCATTCATCATCCGGCGATCGTCAAGCGGCTCGACGCGCTGATTGCGGTCGGCCTCGGTTACATCCGGCTCGGGCAGACCACCTCGACGCTGTCGGGCGGCGAGGCGCAGCGGCTCAAGCTCGCGCGCTTTCTGCTCGCGGACCTCGAACCCGCGCCGGCCGGCGAAGACGGCAAGCATCTGCCGCGAATGTTCATCCTCGACGAGCCGACCACTGGGCTCAGCTCGACCGACATCAAGCGCCTGATCAAAGTACTCAACCGGCTGGTGACCGAAGGCAACACGCTGGTGGTGATCGAGCACAACCTCGAGTTCATCGCGAACGCCGACTACGTAATCGATCTGGGACCCGGCGGCGGCGACGCGGGCGGACGTATCGTGGCGACGGGTTCGCCGATCGATATCGCGGCGTGCGAGAAGTCGGAGACCGGGCGCGAGCTGCGGCGCCTGTTCGGATTGCCCGAGCGCGGGCGCCAGGTGCGTTCGGCCTTGCGCAGCGCGGCGAGCGTATAGTGGAGAGGAGGCAAGGAGGAATGATGCGGCGATTCAATCGGATGGCGCGCGGCGCAACGCAACTCGGCTTCGTCGATATACTGACAGTGGCAATTCTGCTCGGGATTCTGCTCTACGCCGCGACCTTGCAATTTTCGGTTTACAATCACCCGTCCACCGCGCCGATCGCAGCCGCACCTGCGAGCCATTAGCTCCTTGGCTGACGCGGCGAAAGAAAGGCTCGATCATTACCTCGTGCGGACGGGGTTTGCGCCGTCGCGGCGGGTGGCGCAGGAGCTGGTCGAGCGCGGGCTGGTGCGAATCAACGGGCGGCGCTCGAAGAAGAGTGAAGTCGTCGGCGTCGAGGACCGCGTCGAAGTTGCGGCGACGAATCGTCGCGCCGTGATCGAGCCCAATGCCGAGCTGCCGCTTGAAGTGCTCCATGAAGATGCGGCCGTCATCGTCGTCAACAAACCGGGCGGCATGCCGTGTCATCCGCTGAACGCCGAGGAGCGCGATACCGTGATGAATGCGGTGGTCGCGCGGTTTCCCGATGTCGCGACGATTGGTGAGAAGCCGCTCGAAGGCGGATTGCTGCATCGGCTGGACAACGGCACTTCGGGGGCGCTGCTGATTGCGCGCAATCGCGGGACGTTCGACAAACTGCGCGAGGCGATTCGCGCGGGACGTATCGCGCGGCGCTACGAGGCGCTGGTCGCTGGCGCGCTCGAGCGCAAGACCGAGATCGACGCGCCGATCGCGCATCATGCGAAGAACGCGCGCAAGATGATCGTTGGCGATCCGTCGAGCGCGAATCCGAAGCGCGCCGGCCGCGCCGCGAGCACACTAGTCGAGCCGATTCGCCGCGTCGGCGAGTTCACGCTGTTGTCAATCGCGCCGAAGACCGGCAGCCGCCATCAGATTCGCGTGCATCTCGCGAGCATCGGGCATCCCATCGTCGGCGACACGCTGTACGGCGGCCCGGCGAGCGACGCGCTCGCGCACGGACGCTTCTGGCTGCATCTATGCGAGGTGGCGTTCGACTCGCCGGCGGTCGGCCACGTCAAGGTGACTGCGCCGGTTCCGGAAGATCTGAAAAAAGTAATCGGCTAGCGCGCGTCAGTTGCACGCGCATCGCGTGCATTGATTGGTCAGCTGCGATTCCGGCGAGCGCGGCTGGAGGACGTTCTCGCCTACCGAAGTTGCCACCTCCGAGCGCTGCGTGAACGCCGTCCCATTGTAGATTTGCTGCTGTTGCTGCGCGAGGAGGGTCCCCTCCGGCGGTATGTACGGCGACGGCGCGTGCGCGTTCAGCAGGTAGTTGGCGCACTGGCCGCGCGCGGACTGGCTCGCGAGAACATAGCTCGATGACGAGACGACGCCCGCCCACTCGGTATAGGTTCCCGGCGCCGAACAGGTGCATCGAAATGCGCGCGGCGTCGGCGCCACGGTCGCAACTCCAAGGGGCACGGTACCGGGGGCCGCGGCGAGAGCAGGCAGCGCGCCGATCGTCGAGAAGGCCTGCGGCTGACCGGGAGCCACCGGTGCAGTCAGTGTCACCGGACCCGGCGCTGCGGTAACTTGTGCGAACGGCTGCCGCGAGAGCCGCGACTCGCTGAGCGCAAGCACGAGGATCGGGGACACGATGAGTACAGCAAATATCAGTCTGACCGCGCGCATAGCATCTCCAACTGTGACTCGCGAACAAATCCGGCCGCATCCGATTGCGCAAGACAAGGCTGGCGGCCTTGGCTATAATCGCGGGCTAAATGGCGCCGCGCAAGCTCTTCGCTTCGATTCGGCGGCCGCAAATCGATCCCAACTACTGAGTCGAGTCGCTTGATCGGCGTGCGGAAGTGGCGGGCCATCGCGGGTGATGGCAACAGGTACAAGGAGGTTCGTTCGAATGTCGAGAAGTAAAGTCATCTCTGTTGCGATGCTGATGGTTTCGGTGCTGGCGCTCGGGACCTCGAGCGGATTTGGCCAGAGTCTGAATCCGAATCCCAATCCGAATCCATTGCGGGTCTCGGGATCGCTGCCGACCACGCCGTTACCGCCGCCGGATCTGAACGGGCCGATCCAGATGCAGTCGACACCGGTCGGGCCGCTGCAAGCGCCAACCGCCAGCGTGCCGCCGAGCGCCTCGAACCTGTTCGAGCATCATGACGATTTTCTGAGTCTGCCGCAGATCTTCGCCCATCAGTGGACGCTGACCAACGAGATCTCGCCCGACAACGTGATAAGCGAGCGCTACCTGCGCTCCGAAGATCCCAACGCGCGCGGGCTGACGCTGAAGGAAGCCATTTACATCGCGATGCAGAATAATCCTGCGCTGAAGGCCGCCCAGCTCGATCCGGTGGCCTCGATGGAGACCGTCCGCGAGGCCAACGGGACCTTCGATCCCAACCTTACCGCGCAGGGTGATATCGAAAAGTCCGTCGTGCCGGTTACTTCCTCGTTACAGACCGGCGGCGGCGACGCGTTCGTGCAAAAATTTTACGATTGGAACTTTGGCGTCAACAAGGTCTCGTCGGTGACCAATGGAACCTGGGGTGTGACCTTCAACAACGATCGCTCGCTGTCGAATTCGCTCTTCTCCGGTCTCAATCCTTCATACACGCCGAACCTCGCACTCTCGGTTTCGCAGCCGTTGCTGCAGAACTTCGGCTGGGAGTTCGCAACAATCAACGTGCGGATCGCGGAGTCGGGGCAGAAGCAGGCGCAATGGACTTATGGGCAGGCGCTGCAGGATTTCGTGCAGAAAATCGGCGGCGATTACTGGAACGTCGTGCTGTCCGAGGAAAATCTCGAGGTCGCGCGCGCCGCGCTCCGCTTTAATCTGGACCTGGTGCGCCAGAACGCGATCAGCGTCAAAGTTGGAACACTCGCGCCGATCGATTTGCAGGAAGCACAGTCCGCGGCCGCTACTTCTGAAGCCAACGTGTACACCGCCGAGGCCAATCTGAAGAATTCCCGCACTCAGCTACGCCAGGACGTGATGCTGAATCCGTACGGCACCTTCCTGCCCGAGGAAATCCAGCCGCTGACGCGGCCCAATCCGCAGGAGCGGGTCGTCGTCGATGAAGAGCGGGCGCTCGAACTGGCGGTGCAGTATGTGCCGTCGCTCGGCAGTATGCGCGAAGCAATTCGCGATGCGCTGCTGCAAGTGAAATTCTCTGAAAACCAGGTCCTGCCGCAGCTCAACCTCGGCGGACAATTCGGCCTGACTTCTACCGCCGGAACCGCCCCTTGCAGATTGAACCTTGGTGGTGGACTTGGCGGAAACTGTGAAAGTTTCAATACAACGCCGCCCGTCGTACCGATGCCTGGCAACGGCACCAAGCTCCCGTTCGGCGGAATCTACGGCGACGCGCTCGACCGACTGTGGGGCTTCACCTACTACAACTACGCCGCCGTGCTGACGTTCCAGATGCCGCTAGACAACGCCGTGCCGCGCGCTGCGCTGGCGCAAGCGCGCGTGCAATACGAGCAGCAGCGCGTGCTCTACCGGGCGGCGCTGTCGCAGGCGGTGGTCAACGTCGAGAGCGCGATCGCCAATCTTTATGCGGACGAGAAGCGCGCGGCTGCGACCGCGTCGGCGACTTACTATGCGCGTCAGTCGCTCCACGACGAGCAGGTAAGATTCCGCGTCGGCCTGGCGACGACGCATGACCTGCTGCAATTCCAGGAAGAGGAAGTGAGCGCCGAGGGCAACCAGGTGCAGGCGGAAGTCGATCTCGAGAACGCCAAGCTCGCGCTGGGGCATTCCGACGGCACGCTGTTGCAGCAGTTCAACATCAATTGGGAAGTGCAGAGCCCGCACGAAGTGCCGTGGTACGCGGCCTTCTAGCAGCGTAGTTCAGCTGGAGGAAGAATGCGGCGCCGGATCGATTCGCGATTCGGCGCCGCTCGTTTATGCGCTGGCAGAGATTCTCAATGATGGCCGCCGCCTCCGCCGTGGCCACCTTCCCCGCCACCACCATGGGCACCTTCGCCGCCAGCGTGGCTACCACCGCCGCTTGCATGGAAGCCGCCGCCACCCTCATGTCCGACGACTGCGCCACCGCCCCCGTGGTAGAACTCGGTGTGGTGGCCGCCACCGCTCCAATGGTCTTCCCACGGATGGTGAACCACGAAGACCGGATTATAGCCGCCCCATCCACCATATGAGTATGGCGCGTAGCCATAGCCGGGATAACCAGCGTAGTCATAGTCGGGGCCGCATCCGCTCGCGACGAATGCGATCGTGCCGAGAAGAATCAGCGCTGCGATCGATCGGCCCGATAGCCAATATAGGTGTGCGCGCATTTCAGGGAGCCCCCCAAGCCGGCTTGCCGTTATCGTAATAGAACGACAAGCCCGGAGTTTCCTTCTTCGGAACGTCCAGGCTGGTCCGCAGATGACCATCGGGACCGTAGAGACCGACTCCCGGTTCACCGGCATCGCCGAGTGCCATGGTCGCGCGTATCTTGCCATCCTGATCGTATAAATCCAGGCCCGGAGTGCCGTTCGATGCGAGGTCAACCGTCACTCGGGTGCGGCCGTTGGGGTCGGAAAGATTCAGCCCCACGGCGCCGTCGGACAACACGCCCATCGCGCCGCGCAACTTGCCGCTGCTGTCGCGCAACAGGAATTGTTGGGCTTCTACGGTTTCGGGCACGGCCGAATTCGTCGCCGCCATCGTGAGCAGCCCGCCGCATAGCAGCATCACCGCGCCGATCGCCACTCGCAGATGATTGTTGCTGCGCTGGAGTTTGGTCTGTTGCAATTCCAGCCGTGATAACCGCTTAAGCAGTTCGCCCGTCGATTGGTCCATAGTTTTTCCTCGACCTGAGGTTCATCCAAATTTTATCAAACTGAAAATTCGACGCGAGTTTGCGCGACTCAGTGATGCCCGAGGATCGTCACTTGACGGCTCGCGAAGCGCCATCCCGCCGGCGTTTTGCGCAGCTTGTCGCTGTAGTAGCCCACCGTCGATTGCTGCACCTTGCCGTCCTTGCAGTGGTAGTAGAGCAGGTGCGCACTGCCGGCGCCGCTGTCGCCGTCGAGCTGAAACGAGGGATTCGCGACGACGTGAAGCACTTGCGCGCCGCCGAGTGATTCCTTGTACAGCGCGGCGAATCGCCGGAGTCCGTCGCGGCCGCTGTGCTTGCCGAAGCGCGGGCTGTCGAAGACGCCGTCCTCGGTAAAGCAGTCGATCCATTCCTCGTAGCGGCCGCTGTCGATGGTCCAGCAGTAGCGCGCGTTCAACACGCGAATGTCCTCGCGATCCTCGACGGTTCCAGTAAACGCCATCGCTTCAACTCCTATGACTCAAATCACGTTGGCGTCGCGCAGCCGCGCGACATCGTCCCACGAGTAGCCGAGCATCTCGGTCAGCAGCAATTCGGTATGCTCGCCGAGTTCCGGCGCATGTCCGCGCGGCTCGCCCGGCGTCGCGCTCAACTTCACCGGCATCCCGAGCAGCGTCAGGTTGCCGAGCGCGGGATGATCGTAGTCAACGACGTAATCGTTGGCGCGGACCTGCGGATCGTCGGGCAGGTCGGTCACTGAATTGACAATCGTATAGATGAAGTCGCCGCGACTGCCCTTGAGCACGCGCATCCACTCGGCGCGCGGGCGCGTCGCAAACACCTGGTCGAATATCGCGACCACCGCGGCCGAATTCTTGCCGCGAATCTTGACTTCGGCGAAGCGCGGATCCTCGATCAACTCCGGCTTCCCGATAACCTCGCAAAAATCCTTCCAGTAGCGGTCGGGCTGCAGCATCGCCAGCGAGATCCACTTGTCGTCGGCGCATCGATAATGATTCCACAGCGGATTGTACGCGTTGGCGCGCGTGTTGCGCGGAAATTCCTTGCCCATGATCGTTCGTGCGACGACGTTGAGCCCCTGCAGCGCCATCATCGATCCCAGATGCGACGCGTCCACTTCCTGCCCGACGCCCGTTCGCTCACGCGCGAACAACGCCGCCAGTACCCCGTACGCGAGCATGATCGCGCCCATCTGATCGGCGATACCGCCGTAAACGTAGGTCGGCGTCGTGCTGCCGCTGCCAATCGCGTTCATAATCCCCGAGCGCGCCTGCCCCAGGTAATCGAACGACGGCTCGCCGCTGTCGGGGCCCTCGGGGCCGTAGCCCGACGCACTCGCATAAACAATCCGCGGATTGTGCGCGGCGAGGTCCGCATAACCGAGACCCAGCCGCTTGGCGACGCCCTTGCGAAAATTCTGCACGAAGACGTCGCTGCGTGCAGCGAGCCGATGCACGATCTCGCGCGCCTCGGGCTGCTTGAGATTCAGCGCGATACTTTTCTTGTGCTTGTTGTTCGCTTCGAAATAATAATTGCGCCCGCCCTTGTTGGTCGCGCTGCCCGCGACCGCCGTGATTCCGCGGCCGGGGTCGCCGCGCTCGCGCTCCTCGATCTTGATCACCTCGGCGCCCAGGTCGGCGAGCATCTGCGTGGCGACCGGCCCCTGCTGCCAGATGGTCCAGTCGATAATTCGAATTCCGTCAAGCGGTCCGCTCATGCTTTTCTCTATACCACAACCCTCTTGAGTTTGGGCGCCGGCGGACGGATCAATCATATATGCCCGCCCTCGCCCAGGTTCTGGACTTTCTCTACCCACCGCGATGCGCCGCGTGCGGCACGATTCTCGCCTCCGCGCCGGGGCGCCGCGTATGCGCTCGATGCGTCGCGGGCGTCGAGCTGGTGCCGAATCCGCGCTGCGAAGTTTGCGGCGGACCGCTCGAATCCGCGAGCAGCGACGCGACGCAATGCGCGCGATGCCTCGCGCATCCGCCGCGCTACCGGCTCGCGCGCACCGTCGCGCGCTACCGCACTACAGCCGAGGACGAACCCGGCACTCTGCCCGCGCTGATTCGCCGTCACAAGTACGGCCTCGATCAGTCGGTCGGGCGCGCGCTGGTGGAATATCTGGGCGACGATCTGCCGGTACTGGCTGCCGATTACGACGTGGTGATTCCGGTGCCGCTGCATTGGCGGCGCCTGTGGTGGCGCGGCTTCAACCAGGCCGCGCTGCTGGCCGCCGAAGTCGCGCGGCGTCTCGACTTGCCGCTCGATGCGACCGCGATGTCGCGCCGGCGCTTCACTCCGCCGCAGACCGCGCGGCATCACGATGAGCGCATCAAGAATGTGCGGCGCGCGTTCGCCGTCACGCATCCCGAACGCGTCACAGGTCGCCGCGTGCTGATTGTGGACGACGTGATGACGACGGGCGCCACGGTGGACGAATGCGCGCGCGCGCTGCTCGCGGCGGGCGCAGCCAGCGTGGACGTCTTCACGCTCGCCCGCGTGCTATGAGCGAAGCAGGACATGCCGACTGGGACGAACGTCATCGAGGCAAAGCGGCCGGTGACGCCGAGCCGTTCCTGCTCGCGATGCTTGCGCGAGTTCCGCGCGGCGTTGCGCTCGACGTTGCCGCCGGGCGCGGGCGCAACTCGCTCGCGCTCGCGCGAGCGGGCATGCACGGTCGTCGCGGTCGATTACTCCGCCGAGGCGACGCGCATTCTCGCCGCGACCGCGCGAGCCGCGGACCTTGCCGTCTGGCCCGTGGTCGCGAACTTGGATAACTTTCATCTCAAGGACGAATCTTTCGACGCCATCGTGAATATAAATTTCCTCGACCGCGCGCTGTTTCCGAATTTTGCACGCGCGCTCCGGCCGGGCGGCGTTCTAATTGCCGACACCTTCCTGATCGATCAGGCTGCGATCGGGCATCCGCGCGATCCGCGCTTTCTGCTCGCTCACGGAGAACTGCGCGCACTCGCGGGCGGCCTCGAAGTCGAGGAATACCGCGAAGGCCCGGTCACTTATTCAAACGGCGAACGCGCGTTTCGCGCGTCGATGCTGGCGCGGCGGAGGAACTCGAACTGATGGCGACCGCGATGACCTACAAAGAGGCCGGCGTCGATATCGCGCTGAAGCAGAGCCTGATTCCGCTCTTCGGCTCGATTGCGAAGACCACATCCGGCGCACACGTCATCGGCGGCGTCGGCGGCTTCGGCGCGCTGATCGGACTCAACGGCGCCCGCAAGATGCGCGCGCCGGTGCTGGTCGCGGGCACCGATAGCGTCGGCACCAAGCTGATGATTGCGTTTCAGACCGGCCGTCACGACACCGTCGGCATCGACTGCGTCGCGATGTGCGTCAACGACATCATCTGCCACGCGGCGCGTCCAATGTTCTTTCTCGATTACATCGGCAGCGGCAAGCTCGAAAAGAAAATCGCGCTGGATATCGTCAAGGGCGTCGCCCGCGGATGCGATCAAGCCGGCATGAGCCTGGTCGGCGGCGAGACCGCGCAACTCAGCGGACTCTACCAGCCGGGCGAGTACGACCTGGCCGGCTTCGCGGTCGGGATCGTCGAGCGCGCGAAAATTCCTGAGCCGTCCAGCGTGCGCGCCGGCGACGTGTTGATCGGAATCGCGTCCAGCGGACTTCACTCCAACGGCTTTTCGCTGGTGCGACGCGTTCTGAAACACGCGAAACTCAAGCTGGGCGCGCATATCGACGAACTCGGATGCACACTCGGCGAGGAACTCCTGCGTCCCACGCTGATCTACGCGAAGGTTGTGGCCGAGCTGTTCGATCGCTTCAAAATGAACGGACTCGCGAACATCACCGGCGGCGGCGTGCTCGAAAACCTGCCGCGCGTGATGCCGATTAACACCCGCGCAGTCGTCGAGCGCGGCAGTTGGCCGACGCCGCCAATCTTCGGTTTGCTGCAGCGCCTCGGTAAAATCTCTCGCGCCGAAATGGATCGCACGTTCAACAACGGCCTCGGGATGGTCGCGATCGTGCCTGCGCGCGAGGCCGATCGCGTCGTCGCGCATCTGCGCCGCCGCGAATATGCGGCCTATCGTTGTCGGCGAAGTTACGCGCGGCAAGCGCGGAGTGTCGATTCGCTGAGCGGCGGAAAATCCGATGGCGGAAAATCCGACGGTCAAACTCGGCGTCCTGATTTCCGGCACCGGCTCGAATCTGCAGGCGATCATCGACGCGATCCTGCGCGGCGACTTGAAGGCCGAAATCCGCCTCGTCATCTCCAATCGCGCCGACGCGCAGGGACTCGAACGCGCCCGCCGCCACGGAATCGCGACGGCGGTCATCGAGCATCGCAAGTTTCCGTCGCGCGAGGATTTCGATCGCGCCATCCTCGCCGCGCTGCGCGCTCGCTCGGTCGAACTGGTCGCGCTCGCCGGCTTCATGCGTCTGCTGTCGCCGGTGATGCTCGACGCGTTCCCCGGCCGCATCATGAATATTCACAACAGCCTGCTGCCGTCGTTCCCCGGAATTCACGGACCCAAGGACGCGCTCGAGTACGGCGTGAAGATCGCGGGATGCACCGTTTTCTTCGTCACGCCCGGCGTCGATGTCGGCCCGGTGATCGTACAAGCCGCTGTGCCCGTGCTGCCCGGCGACGACGAACCTCGCCTCGCCGCGCGCATCCTGCAGCAGGAGCATCGCATCTTCCCGCATGCGATCGCGCTGTTCCAGCAGGGCCGCCTCGAAATCGACGGGCGCCGGGTTATCGTCAAGGGCGACTCGTCCACACCAAATTCGCCGCCGCTGGTGAATCCGCCGGTCGATTGATTTTTCGACAGTGAACAAACTTTCGGTCATCGTGCCGATGCTCGACGAAGCGGCCGCGATCGCGAGCACGCTCGACGCGCTTCGCCGCGGCGCGCCCGACGCGGAGATCGTCGTGGTTGACGGCGGCAGCGCAGACTCGAGCGTTGCGATCGCGCGACCGTTGTGCGACGTGCTCATCGTCGCGCCGCGCGGGCGCGCGCATCAGATGAACGCAGGCGCGCGCGCCGCGCACGGTGACGCATTGGCCTTCGTGCATGCGGATACGATCGTGCCGGCGACCTTCGCCGCTGATATCGCGTCGGCATTGTCGGATCCCGCCGTCGTTGGCGGACGCTTCGACGTTCAGCTCGACGCGAGCAGTCTCCCCTATCGCATCATCGGCGCGATGATCAGCCTCCGCTCGCGAATCAGCCGCACCGGCACCGGCGATCAGGCTATTTTCGTGCGGCGCGGCGTCTTCGATCGGCTCGCCGGTTTCCCCGATCTCGAATTGTGCGAGGACCTCGAGTTCTCGCGACGCCTCAAGCGCGCCGGCCGCGTCGCATGCCTGCGCAGCCGAGTGACCACGTCGGCGCGGCGATGGACTCGCGACGGCGTCGCGCGCACCGTCGTCCGGATGTGGCTGATTCGCGCGATGTACCTGATGGGCGTGCCGCCGGCCCGCCTCAAACGAATCTACGCCGACACGCGCTAGCGGTTGGAACGCTGGACAGCGGTTCTCGCGCGGATAACAATGGCCTTAGCGAGGTACGCCGTGGCGAAAGTCGAACTCTACACAACCACCTACTGCCCCTTCTGCACGCGCGCCAAGAGCCTGCTCAAGAGCAAGGGCATCGCGTTCGATGAAATCGACGTGACCGACGACGACGAGTTGCGCGCCAAAATGATCGAGCTCTCGGGCGGCCGCCGCACGGTCCCAGAAATTTTCATCAACGGCAAAATTGTCGGCGGCTTCGACGAATTGAAGGCGCTCAACGACTCCGGCAAACTCGACGGCCTGCTGGCCGAGTCGGCGCCGGCCTGAATTTTCGGCCGTCAGAACTGGCGGAACACCACGCACACGTCGGTCTTGTCGCGGACCCCGAACTCGCGCGCGCCCCACGGCCGCTTCTCGACGCGCTTCGAGTTGGGATGAAGCATCTCCGGCGCGCGTGTACTGATCTCGCGATACAGCTCGTCGATGGTGTCGGTCTCGATTGTGATCTGCGGACGATCCTTCGCCGCGAACTCAGCACTCTCGACCAGGTAGGCCTTGGCGCCGTCGCGTTCGACCACCGCCAGCGTCGCGTCCTGGTGGAGCACTTTGAAACCGAGGCACTTCACGAAAAGATCGAGCCCGTCGCTCAAGCTGCTGTAGAAGACGTTGGGGATCAGCCGCGTCATCATCGGCGGTTCTCCTTTTCGGGATACAAAATCGGGCGCATCGCGGACTGCTTGCCGCGACGCGCCCGTCTCTGATTCGGCACTGTATAGCGAGCCGCTAATTGCCGTTCGGCGACGCCACCAGGTTCTCGTTCATGTGATGCAGCGCTTCGCGGTCAACCGACGAGTCGTACTTGATCGCCTTGGCCGTCACCGTGATCTGCGAGCCGTCAGCCGAGCTGGTCTGATTCTCGTCCACGATCGCATCGATCGTGTCGGGCCACTTTGCAAACGCCATCGCCTTCAGCTTGTCGCTGATCTTGGCCTCGTCGATCGCATCGGGCGTGAACGGTACCGTGTAAGTCAGAGGGCCGAGCTCCGAGTACGGCTTGCCGGCCGGCGGCGACTCCGTGGTCACCCAGATGTGCGCCATGTCCACGCGATGCTCGAACACCTGCTGCTTCTGGACCTCCTGCTCGCGCGCCGCGGCGCAGCCGGAAATCCACAGAGCGAGTCCAAGCGCCAACCATGTTAATATTTTCGATCGCATCTTGTTCCCCATCGGTCCCTTCGGTTAGCTCAATTATAGTCCCAACGCAGCGGATGTCTAACGGCGGCCTATCACGCGGCGCACCTTTTTTATTTCATCGAATGGCACGGCGGGGCAAGCGCTACGGTGTTCCCCGTCCGCCGTGATCGGTAGTATTCCCGCGTGACCAGATTCGCCGCCTGCTTCATCCTCGTCTTCGGAGAACTCGCCTGGGGCGGGCTCTTCGCACTGTCGATTCCGCCGTTTTTCAACGTCGAGCGCGGTTTTTACAAATCGAGCGCGTCGGTTTACCTGGCCGCATCGCTGACCACCGCTGTCGGCCTCGGACTGCTGGCATCGCGCGGCGGAAGCGCGACCGGACCGGGCGCGGCCTCACTATGGACGGCGTCCGCAATGTGGACGCTGTCGAGCGCCGCCGTCGCCGTCTATCTCTACACGCTGTGGACCGAAAACGGCCTGCTGCGCTCGCGCGCCTACCTGCTCGGCCTGGGACTCGGGCTGGTCGCGCTAATCGCCAACGTGACGCTCCTGATGCCGGCCGGCTTCGGCGCGGTCGCGGCAGTCGCGTATGCGCTCACCGCAATCACGTCGGCGCTGGTGCTCGGCTTGGTCAGCGGCGCGATGCTATTCGGCCATTGGTACCTGATAGACCTCGACATGCCGGTCGATTACCTGCGCACGTTCGTAAGGCTGCTGGGAATCGTGCTGGTCGCCGACCTGATCGCACTCGGCCTCGCGATCGGACTCCCCGCAATTGTCGGCAACGCCAGCGCGGCCGCCGCCGTGCACGACCTGTTCGCCTCGCATTCAGGCCTGCTCGCAGTGCGCCTGATCCTCGGCCCAATCGCGACGATCATCCTGGTCTGGATGTGCTGGCAGACGCTAAAAATCCCCCAAACAATGGCCGCCACCGGCCTGCT
Source organism: uncultured delta proteobacterium (assembly GCA_963756005.1). GTDB lineage: Bacteria > Desulfobacterota > Binatia > Binatales > Binataceae > Binatus. The sequence goes on along the minus strand of CAVWMC010000017.1, from coordinate 90,258 downwards.
CTACATAGCGGTGATGTCGGTACTGGTAGGCGAAATGCTAGGCCGCTTCATCTTGTTCCGAACCGCGATCCCGCTCTGAATCAACGGCAGAACTACACGCTCTTAGCGAGCTTCTCCGCGACCAGCGCGTTCAGGCTGACGCCCGCGCGTTCGGCCTCGATAGCCAGCGCGCGATGCACGCGCTTGTCGATGCGCACCTGAAAGATCCCTTGGTACCGCCGCCGCGCGGGAGCCACCGGAATATCAACACCGCGAGCGGCGTAGGATTCCTTGGCCGCCGCCCAGGCAGTGTCGAGTTCTTTGAGCGCCTTCTCCGGAGTAGGACCGAACGCCGAAATCCCCGGCAGCTCGGCCAGGTGGGCCATCCAGTCGCCGTCCTCATCGAGGAATAGTTCAACCGCGTAACCGTCGAAACGCTCCCGCTCATGTTGCCTTGCCATCGGATTCTCTGTCGTACACTTCGAGGAATTGCTTGACCTGATAGCCTTTCGCTTTTCCGCCACGCGGCTGGATAGAAATCAAGGAGTTCTTCGACGAGTACCAGATTCGATGGCTGCCCTTCTGCCGATCGAATTTCCAGCGTGACTGGCGTAGCAGAGCTTCGAAGTCCTTGAAGGAGAGACCGTTAGGGTTATTTCGAGCCGCCGCTAGCAGTTTCTCCAGGCGATCCACGCGTAACTGTACATAGTTACGCGAAAAACGTCAACCACCGGCGTGGAGATGGTGCGCCCGGAGGGATTCGAACCCCCAACCCTCAGATCCGAAGTCTGATGCTCTATCCAGTTGAGCTACGGGCGCCGTCGTGAACGACGCTTGGAAGTTCTGGAGTTTAGGCAGGCAGGTCGGTTCGCGCAACTGACCTCATGCGCGCTGGACGAACGGAATCCCGAATGTGGCTGTCCTGCCTATGCGATAGGAACGGCCCGCATCTTGCGCCAACATCGAATCTCAGGTAGTCAATCGGACTCTACGGGGGGACTGATTGTTTACAACGCGTTTCAAATCGTTACCGCGGGCAATCGCAGCCGCCTGTGCCCTGCTGTTGCTTTTGCTCTCCGCGTTTGTGCCCTTGGCCGCGGCGGATGAGCAAAGTGTCGCCCGAAACTTATCAAGCAAAATTAAGCAACTGAAAGTCTCGCCGAAGAAGCTTAATTTCGGCAACCTGCGGCCCCTGATGCCGAGTGTGCCCAAAACCGAATCCATCCACAATCCGAATTCGATGCCGATTAATATCAGCTCGATCGAATCGTCAAACCCGGAGTTCGTGCCGTCGGCCAGCTGTATCGGCAGCCTGGCAGCGGGTAACGATTGCGTCGTATCGATCGTCTTCACTCCGTCGTCCGATGGCAAGAAGTCGGCGAAGTTGACGATCGTCAATAGCGCCAGCGGTAAACCGCTAAGCGTCAGCATGAAGGGCGCAGGCAAAGGCTCGCCCGTCCCGACGCCCACTGCGACTGCGACCGCAACAGCTACAGCCACCGCAACAGCTACAGCCACCGCGACAGCAACAGCCACAGCCACAGCAACGGCTACAGCCACCGCAACACCCACGGCCACAGCAACGGCTACAGCAACAGCCACAGCCACAGCCACAGCTACAGCTACACCTACAGCCACCGCAACACCCACAGCCACAGCCACAGCCACCGCAACGGCGACCGCGACTGCCACGCCAACAGTTACGGCCACCCCGACAGATACAACCACCGCGACGGCCACAGCGACCGCGACCGTGACTGTCACGCCGACCGCGACCGCGACGCCAGCCGCGTGCGCAAGCCCGAGCGCAGGCGTGTGCCCTGTATCGGGGCCGCCGTCAATTCTTTCTTTGATTCCCAGTTCCGCCGTAGCCGGCGATCCGGGTGTCCCCCTCGCTGTCTGCGGGTGCAACCTGACGGCGTCAACTGCAGTTCAATGGAATTCAGTTGGGCAGACGACGAGTTTCATTTCGTCGAATCAAGTGAACGCGTCGATCCCTGCTGCCGATGTAGCCAGCGTTGGGGTGGATCAAGTGACCGTGACCGCCAGCGCGACAACCTCGGCGCCGCAGACATTTTTCGTCGGCAACTCGGGCGGCAGTGGATTCGCGGAGGTGGAGATCGATCAAGAAGCCAACGACATAGTGAACGATCCGGTCAACAATGTGCTCTACCTTTCCGTCCCCGGCGCAGCCCCAACCAACGGCAATACGATTTCGGTAATCAGTCTGGCATCCGCACAGATAACCTCATCGCCGTTTGCCGGCAGCAATCCCGACGCGCTGGCAATATCGGATGACAGCGCGTTCCTTTACGCCGGGCTCGACGGAACGGCGCAGGTGCAACGCTTCACGCTGCCAAGCCTGACGACGGACATAAGCTATTCGCTGGGCCGCAATAGTACGTTTGGCCCATACCACGCGCTCGATCTCCAGGTTGCGCCGGGCGCGCCTCACACAACGGCGGTTACCCTCGCAGTTACGGGAGTGAGCCCGTCAGCGGATGGAGGAGTCGTGATCTACGATGACGCCAACCCGCGTCCGACGACCCTTCCGGGGTTTGGCGCAGTCGGCGGCGGGCTGTTCGATTCGCTGCAGTGGGGATCTGACGATACCGCTCTGTATGCGGACAACAATGAAGATAGTGGTGATGACTTCTATACGATGACGGTGAACTTAAGCGGAGTCACGCTGGACAATGACTATTCAGGCACGTTCAGCGATAACGACCGAAGAATTCACTATGATTCCGGAACCAAACTGGTTTACGCGGATGATGGCCATGCCGTTGATCCGTCAAGCGGAAATCCAGCCGGGCAATTCTCGATAGCCGTCAACAACGTGATGGTGCCCGACTCGACGATAGACAGGGCGTTCTTCGTCGGCGAGTCATCGGGCGCGGCTACGATCACCGCTTTCGACCTGACGAAATTCACCACGATCGGGTCCCCCATCATGATCCCCAGCGTTTCCGAGTTCCCGACTCGGATCGTCCGATGGGGCAACAATGGGCTCGCCTTCATAACCTTCCAGGGAGAGGTTTACCTGGTCGGCGGCAATTTCGTGCATTAGCCGCGCTCGAATCATCGTCATATCGGCATTTTTGCGCGGAAGAGCTCGGTGGCCGTTGACTCGTATGCCGACTCTGTAGAATATATGACTGACTGGTCAGTTTATGAACAGAACACAAACAATTTCGCCTGAAATCCCCAATGGCCGCTCCTTTCATCCTCACGACGAGCAGGCCGCCAAGCGCCAGCGTATCCTCGCCGCTGCGCTTAAGCTCTTCGCGCACGAGCCCTACCAGGCGGTCACGATGGACCGCGTCGCCGAGGCCGCCGGGGTCGCCAAAGGGACGCTATATCTCTACTTTCCGTCGAAGGACGCGCTCTACCTCGGCGTTTTGAGCGACGGTCTCGACACCGCCTATCGCACCTACCAGGCGAGCGCCGATCCGCGGCTGCCGGTGGTCGAGCGGATGCGCCGGTCGATCGCCGTGATGGTGGAGTTTTACGATCAGCGGCGCGACTTTCTTCAGTTCTATGCGACCGAGGAACCGCGGCTGGGCGAGGCGCGCAACCGCATCATCGAAGGTTCGCGCGAGCGCGCTTTCAATTTTTTCGCGGCGCTAATCGAAGAAGGAATCCGCATCGGCGTCTTCACCCGCGTCGATCCCCGTCTCGCGACGTTCACCATCCAGGGCGCGATTCGTTCCTTGCTGCTGTACTACGGCAATAGCCGGCCGGTCTCCGAGATAAGCCGCGAGCTGGGCAACATGATGCTCCGATCGCTCGGCGCAGACCCGGCGCAGGCCATCAAGCCGGTCCATCCGCAATGATTCGAACGCTGGTTCGCCGTCTCATTCGGTTGGCAATCCTGGCCGGAGTCGTGGCGGGATTCTATTTTTTTGGCCGCGCCTACTTGTGGCCGCCCGAGGATCGCTCGACGATCAAGGTCGTCGGCATGATCGAGGCGCCCGAAGTTAATATCACCAGCCGCATCGCCGGCCGCATCAAGCAACTCGACTTGCTCGAGGGCGACCACGTCAAGAAGGGACAGGTGGTCGCGCTGATCGAGGATATCGATCTGAAAAATCAGTTGGCGAAGTCCAACGCCGATCTCGCCCATGCGCAAGCCAACCTGGCGCAGGCGCGGCGCGACCTCGTGCGCGACGAGGCGCTGGCCAAGGCCAACGTGATCGCGACCAAGACGCGCGATGATGCCATCACCAGCGTCCAACAGGACGAGGCCGACGTGCTGAGCGCGCAGGCCAACGCCAAGTTCTACGCCGATCAAATCGCCGACACCGAGATAAAATCGCCGGTCGATGGCGTCATCGTCAGCAAGGCGCTCGAAGTCGGCGAATGGGTGACGCCGGGCGTGCCGGTGCTGACGGTCGATGACCTCTCGACGATTTGGGCGCGCGTCGATGTCGAGGAGACCGACCTCGGCTCGCTTTACATCGGCAAGTCGGCGCAGGTCGAATTGCCGACCACGCCGCCGCAGATTTTCACCGGCCGCGTGATGGCTATTGGGCAGGAAGGCGAGTTTGCGACCGAGCGCGACGTGCGGCGCGGGCGCCAGGACATCCGCACCTTCTACGTCAAAGTCCAGGTGTTGCAGGCCGAAGGCGAACTCAAACCGGGGATGACGGCGGAAGTCACTTTTCCGCGCAGCGATGGCACCCGACTCACTAGCAATACAAACCAAAGACCTGACTAAGCGCTTCGGCACGTTCACCGCGGTTGATAAGGTCAACTTCGAGGTCCGCCGCGGCGAGGTCTTCGGACTGCTCGGCCCCAACGGCGCCGGCAAGACGACGCTGGTGCGGATGCTGACCACGTTAATAGCGCCGAGCGGCGGGCAGGCCTTCGTCGCCGGCTTCGACGTCGCGCGCCATCCGCGCCAGGTGCGCGAGAATATCGGCGTCATCCCGCAGGCGCTCACCTCGGACCTCGATCTCACGGGATGGGAGAACGTCGATATCTACGGCGAGTTCTTCGGACTGTCGCGCCGCGAGCGTCGCGAACGCGGCCATCGCCTGCTCCATCTCGTCGGCTTGACCGAACGCGCCAATGACCTCGTCGCGACCTACTCCGGCGGGATGCGCCGGCGCCTCGAAATCGCGCGCGGGTTGATTCATTCGCCCGACGTGCTGTTCCTCGACGAACCGACCATCGGGCTCGATCCGCAGAGCCGCCGCGCCGTGCACGACCTGCTCGAAACACTGCGCCGGGAGAGCGAGATCACTATCTCGCTCACGACGCATTACATGGACGAGGCCGAGTCGCTGTGCGATCGAATCGCAATCGTCGATGGCGGCAAGATTATCGCGCTCGATACGCCGGTCGGGCTTAAATCTATGGTGCCGGGTGCGGACCGGATCGATCTGGTGGTCGAGAAAGATCCGGCGGCGATCGCCGAGATGCTGAAGCCGATGCCGTATCTGCGCGAGGTGAATCTCGACGGCGGCAACCGCCTGCAGCTTTCGTCCAACGACGGCGCGCGCGCGATCCCGAAGATCCTCGAAGCTATCGACGGCGCCGGCGACCGCGTGACTTCGATCACCGTGCAGAAACTTTCGCTCGAAGACGTCTTCATCCACTACACCGGGCGCACTCTACGCGACGAGCCGGCGAAAAAGGTCAGCTTGTTCGTCGGCGCCGGGATGCCGCAGCAGCGCTGAGGAGTTCACGATGTTCGGGCTCAAATTCCTCGCCATCATGCGCCGCGACTTGAAGAAGCTGACGCGCAATCCGATCACGCTGATCTCCGTTATCCTGATGCCGATCGTTTATCTCGTGATCATCGGCAATTCGTTCCAGGGCCAGCTCAGGCATCTGCCGATCGTCGTCGTCGAGCAGGATCACGGACTCTATGCGCGCCGCATCGTCGAACAGTTGCTCGCGCTGCAAGCGGGACCGAAGACCGTCGATGTCACCTTCGAGGACGATCCGGGCAGCGCCGTCAACGAAGTGCGCGACGGGCTGTATAAAGGCGTCGTCGTGATCCCGCCCGACTTCAGCCACGATGTCGCCGAAGGGCGCATCGCGGAAATCGGCCTGTTCACCGACAACGTCGATAGCATCAGCTCGCAAACGCTCGAAGGCGTGCTCGATCAGGCCGCCGCCACGGTGCGCGTCGCGTTCGTCACCGCGCGCGAGCCCAAGCTCAACGACATCTCGCTGCGCCCGAGCTGGCTGTTCCCGTACGTGGACTACGATCGCTCGCTGATTCCCGGCGTAATCGTGATGGCGATTTTCATGGGCTCGCTGATGTCGGGCGTGTTCAACTGGGTGATGGACAAATTCATGGGCGTCACCGAATGCTACCTGGTGACTCCACTGTCTCGATGGGACATCGCCGGCGGCATCCTCGCCAGCGGTGTAACCGTGACCAGCATCGGCGGCATCCTGGTCTTGTTCCTGGGACTGTTGATCACGCGCGGGCGAATCCTGGGCGGCCCGACGGCGCTCTTGATGCTGATCGGAATAATCATCATCAGCGCGACCGGCTTACTCGCGATGACGTTCTCGATGCTCGGCCGCGCCGGCCATCCGCGCCTGGTCGGAACGTTCTCAGGATTCCTGAACGTGATCCTGTTTTTCCCGAGCGGCGCTATTTATCCAGTCGAGAGCTTCCCGCCCTGGCTCCGAACCTTCGCGCGCTTCAATCCCGAAACTCACTCGGTGAGCGCAATCAAACAGATCCTCTTCAAGGGCGCCGACTTCAGCGCCGTAAGCGGCGACATAGGATTCCTGCTGATCTTCATGCTCCTGATGCTGGTGCTGGCAAGCGTCTCCTTCAAGCGCACGCTGTAGTAGCGTGCGGCCCTCGAGTTAAGGTCCGCGCTCGCGACGTCACTTTTTTGTGTCATCCTGACAGAGCGAGCAACGCGAGCGGCAGGATGACAAATTTGCTCACGTCTGCTCGCTACGTCAGGATGAAGGATCTGTGCTCGCTTCGTTTGGAAAGCTCCGCTCACAGAGCGAGGGCTTCGACGATTACGCGCTGGAGCTCTGCTATCGAGACCGGCTTCAGGAGTGTGACGTTGGCGCCGGCGGCGTGGGCGGCGTGGTTCAGTTCGGGCGTGTTATGGCCCGACATTACGATGATCGGCGTGGTCTGCGATTTGGCGCGGACGTGACGGATGATCTCAATGCCGCTGCTGTCGGGCAGGCTCAAGTCCGTGATCAGCAGGTCGGGCGACTCCGCATCGATTAGCTGGATGGCTTCGTTCGCGTCGAACGCCGCGAGGCAAATGTGGCCCGCGCGCTGGAGCAGGCGCACGTACGCGTCCACCAGGTCGCGCTCGTCGTCCACGATCAGAATTTTTGCCGGCGCAGCCATCCGCGCGTCAACGGCTCGTGCGGCTGCTGCGCGCCGCGGCCATTTGCACCGGCGGTTCATCGCGCGCCGATAGCGTCACGCGCTCCGATGACGGCTCGCCCATCGTCGGCAGCGTTATCGTGAACGTGGTGCCCTTGCCTACTTCGGATTCGACCGTGACATGCCCGCCGTGGTCCTGAATAATGCGTTGGCTTAGCCACAGGCCAAGCCCGGTGCCCTTCGCCTTGGTCGTGAAAAAAGGTTGAAACAATTTGCCCAGCACGTCGCGCGGAATTCCGGCGCCGTCGTCCGAGATCGACAACCGCAGATGACCGCCGCGTCCCGGCGCCGGCCCCGTCTCGATTCGTATCAGGTGCGCGCCCGCGTCGCGCGCGTTCACAATAAAATTGATCAGCACCTGCTCGATACCCGTCGGCTCGGCCATCACCGGCGGCAGCGACCGATCCAGGCTCGTTTCGTAGCGCAGCATGACGCCGCGCGGCTCGGCGCCGACCACCAGCATCGCATCCTCGACCGCGACGTTCATGTCCACCGTCTGGCGCGCGCCGGGCCGCTGACGGGCGAGCGACAGCATGTTGTGCGAGATGCGGCTGGCGCGCTCGATGTTCTTTTGCAGGACCAGCAAGTCGTCGCGCGTCTGCACGCTAAGGTCCTGATCGGTCGAAAGCATGAGCTCGATTCGCGACGCCATCACGGCCAGCGGATTGTTCAATTCGTGCGCGATTCCGGCCGCCACCGCCGCGAGCGCATCGACGGTTTCGTTGCGCCGCGCCTCGCGCTCCATCGCACGGCGCTCGGTGATGTCCGAGATGAACGCGATCACCAGCTTGCCGCGATGCGTATGCACGACGTTGAGACTGATCTCGACGGGAAATTCACTGCCGTCTTTGCGACGTCCCGCGATTTCCATCCCGCGGCCCATCGCGCGCGATCTCGGCGCCGCGAAAAACGCGCTGCGATGCGCTTCGTGGCGATAGTGAAACCGTTGCGGCACCAGGATTTCTATCGGCTGACCCACCAGCTCCATTTCGTGGTACCCGAACATGTCCTGCCCGCGCGGATTGAGCTGGCGAATCATGCCGTTGCTGTCGGCCGAGATAATTCCCTCGACCGATGACTCGAAGTAGCCGCGCGCTCGGACCAGCGCCTCCTCGCGCGCCGCCACCGAGATGCGAATCGTCTTCATATAGCGGGCGGCGACCAGGTACAGCAGCAGCGCGTTCACGCACACGAACATCAGCCGGTTGAGAGTGTACGAATGCGCCGGCATCAGCGACAGCACCCGATCGGACATCGCGACCCAGATAAGCCCGCCGAGCGCGTAATAGAGGGCAATCCGCACCGGCCGGCTGCGATGCACCGGCACGTGATTCAACGCGCCGTGCTCGGTCAGTATCTGCGAGGAATGATCGTGCGCCATTAGACGGGATACTTTAGTCCTCCCACGCGCCCCAAGGTAGCGGGTACTCGCGTCTTCACAGGAACGCCAGCAGGAACCTTTATCGGTCCCCCACGCCGCGAGGGCTAGTGGATGCTCAACGCTGATGCGTGGCGGGGCGGGTGCGACTCGTCGCGCGCGCTGGCAAGGCCGGCCTCGCGATTCAACTTGCCAATCGCGGTGGCGACGAAGGCGACGTTGTAGATGGGGCCGTCGCCGCGGCGCATCGGCAGCATCGTCATCGAAACCGGGATTTCGGCGCCGTCGCAGCGGACTTGCAGGGTCGGGAATCGCGGCACGATTTCGCCGCGCAGCGCTCGCTCATGCATCCGCCGGATTTCGTCGCGCCGTCCGGCAAGCAGCAGGATCTCGTTGCTGAGTCCAACGAGCTCGCGCTCGCTATAGCCGTACATCTGGCGCGCCGCGAGGTTGATAGCTGTGATCCGGCCGGCCGCGTCCACGCTATGCACAGCGTCGGGAATCGAATTGACGATCATCGCCATCAACTCGTTGAAATCTTCGCGCCGCTTGCTTTCCATCGCGGCTGCCGTCACCGCCACCAGCTCCTCGAAGCCGTCGGGCTTGAGCAGGTAGTGATACAGCCCATGCTTGAAGGCACCGGCCACGACCTCTTCGCCGCCGTTGCCGGTCAGCATGATTACGCGGCTCCGCGGCCAGCGGTCGCGCACGCGCTGTAGAATCGACAGGCCGTCGCTCCAGCCGAGCCAATAGTCGGTGATCACGACGTCGCAGCCGTCGCGCTTGAGCTGCTCGTTCATCGCGATCGGATCGTCGGCGGCCATGATCTGCGCGCTCGGAAACGCATGCCGGAGCCGGGCCTGGATCACCATCCGATCGGTCGGGTTGTCTTCCACCAGCAACAGGTACATCGGAACGAAATCCTCGCACTCGCAAGCGGCGCCGAGCGCCCCCTGCGATAGCAGAGCAATCACTATGCCGACATCGAGAGCACGCGTGACTCCTCCGAAGATAGTCAGGAATTGAGTTGGAATATCGGCGGCACGCGTACAATCGTCAGGCAGGATGTTCCGCAAGTGAGGCAGTGGCGTCCCGCAATGAGACACCTTCGACGCGATGGCCAGCTTCGCTAGCTCGCGCTCGACGATTGCAACTGGATGTAGTTCTCGATTCCGATCTGCTTGATCAGGTCGAACTGGACCTCGATAAAATCGACGCTCTTCTCTTCCTCGTGCATAATTTCCGTGAGCAGATCGCGCGTCACGTAATCTTTCACCGATTCGCAGTGCGCTACCGCCGCGCGAAAATCAACCAGCGCCTTCTGCTCGAGCTTGAGGTCGCACTCGAGCACTTCCTTAACGTTCTCGCCAATCAGCAGCTTGTCCAGGTCCTGTAAGTTGGGAAGGCCCTCGAGAAACAGGACTCGCTCGATCACCCGGTCCGCATGCTTCATCTCGGTGATCGATTCGTCGCGCTCGTACTTGGCGAGCTTGGCGACGCCCCAATGCTCGAGCTGTTTGGCGTGCAGGAAATACTGGTTGATCGCGGTCAGTTCGTTGCGAAGCACCGTATTGAGAAACTGGAGAACCTTGGGATTACCCTTCACGGAACCCTCCCGCGTCAGACGCGACTGTCAACGATTCCAGTGTAAGGGCAAATTGGTCCGGACGAAACGGTAGCATCAACCCTCGACGCCGCACGCCTCTTGGCAAGTAAGCTGCCGATCATCGCGCGAGTCGTTCCCAGCCTCGAGCATCTCGCGCACGAGCGGCACGCACTTGCCGCACTTCGGCTTGACGCCGAGGGCGCGGTAGAAGGCCGCAACTGAGCATGAAGCGCTGCCATGCGAACGCGCCTGGCGGTCGGTGATGGCGTTGCAGATACAAAGGTACATTGGCGGGGATCCTCTCTTGATTATGAGAGTGATTATCAATTCCGCACGAAGTCCGCAAGACCCGCTCGATCCTCATTCCAAATAATGCCCGAATTTGCTTGGATTTATTTCAGACTGCGCCCTCGACTGCCCACACCCGCTGGAATTGCCAGGTGATCGAAGGAACATCTTCGGCGATACTCTACTACTGAGGTGCAGGGGTTATCCCTGCCCAAGGAAGTGTGAAACCCACAGTGGGTTCCACATTCAATGAACTGCTTCCCTATCGCGCTTTCTTCTGGACCACCGGCTTTTTCGGCTTCGGCGGACGTCCGCGACGACGCTTTTCGACGCCCGTCGCTTCCAGCTCGTCCTCGTCGGGGCCGAACGCGCTGTCCACCTGGACGTCATCGTCGGCGGTGGGGACCCGCTCGACGTGCTCTTCGGAGTCGTCCGGATTGCTCAGCTCTTCCGGTCCGCTCCATCGACCGCCGAACGGCTTGGCCGTCCCGCTTTGACCGCTGCGAGCCTCGGTGTTCGCCTCGTTCTGACAATCGACACAATATTGCGCGAACGGGATTACCTGGAGCCGCGCCAGCAGGATTTCGTCGCCGCATCGCGCGCACGTTCCATAGACACCCGCGCCGAGCCGGGCGATCGCAGCGTCGATCGCGCTGAGCCGCTCCTGCGCGCGATCGAACAGCGCCGCATGCGTCTCGACCTCCGACAACGATCGCGCCACGTCCATCTCGTCAGCCGGCGGCTGGCCGCCGTTGCGCGCCTGCTCGCGCATCAATTCTTTCACGCGGGCGAGCGTCTCGGCGCGCTCTTTAGTGAGCAGGCGCTTGAGCGCATCGATTCTGCGTCCGCCGGTGGAAACTGCGGATACCATCTTGGTTTTCTGCCTCTTACTGGTTTTAGTAGGTCGAGTTTTTGTTCGAGTTTTCATAGGGGAGCGCCTGTCGCGCACATCGAGCCAGTTTTTAATATCAGCATTGATCGTGCCTCGCGCCACTTTTACTAAAATCGAGCGGACTCAATACTCTTTCCGTGCGCGGTTCGAGTCCAGTAGTTCCATATACGGAAATCGTTTCATTCTGGTTGCCACTCAGAGAGTTGCCGCACTCCGGACCGCGGCAGTCTAGCCGGATCGGAGGGCGCACGCGAGAGCCTTTCTGAAAATTGCGCGAGAGTCTGCCCGCGCCCTGAATGCACACCTGCAAATCGCCGTGATGCCGCATAATTGAGCAGCATGCGCCGTCACCGCCATCGCGAAAATCCTCATTTTCTTGCGGATTTCTCTGTTTAGCACCAGATCCACGTTGGCACAGACCATGCTGGCTGGCAGGAGTTCCGATCTCGGCTCAAGGAGGGTCCAATATGTCTGCATCAGCTTCAGAACAGGTTCTTCAATACGGACCTTCGACTCAGACCAGGGTGATCGACGAATGCGCTGGGCCCGATCCGTGGCTGAGCGCGCGCTTCGAGCCCGACTTTCTGGTGCCGGTCCAGTTCTTCGATCTGACCCGGCGGCGCTCGATGCTCGACGGCGAGACGCGGCTGGTGTTCGCGGTGCTGGAGGACGCGGTGCGATGCTACGTCAAGACGGTGAACTCGTCGCGACGATGCGACCGCGAGCAGTACGATGAAGTTCAACGATGGTTCCACGCGGAGGCCGGAATCCACAGCCCGTTTTCCTTCGAGTACGTATGCGACGTGCTCGGTATCGAGCCGGCATCACTGCGCTCGCGGCTCGGACTGCTCAGCGTTGACGATCTACCGACCAAACAGATGCGCTCGGTCGGGCGGCGGCAGGTGGTGCGCGCGGGACGCTCGTCGCGCAAACGCTCCAGCGGCGGCGACGCCGGTTCGTCCGCCCGCGGCGCGGAAATGCGGGAGGGTACTGGTTTCTAAAATATTGGAGGAGAAAATCGCGCAGCCTGATTTTTCCCACGCCCGGCGGAAATGTTATCGTTATGCGCAGCCTGGATAGTGCTTGGCCGCGACGCCGATGAGCAACCCGCTGGGAAGATTCGAGTTCCGCGTCTGGGGAAATCACCTCGGCCCGTTTCGAGATCGGCTGAATGCGATAGCGGCGCCGTCGGCTCCGCGCGAAAGTGCCGAAACCTACATCCTCTCGCGCACGACCGATACCGCCAACGTCAAGCTGCGCGCCGGTTTGTTCGACATCAAGCTGATGTTCGAGCAGGTGGGCCGGCTCGAGCGATGGCGTCCGGTGCTCAAGTCCGAGTTCCCGCTCGACTCGCGCACCATCGTCGAGCAGGTGTTCCCGACCCTCGGTGTCGCGGTTCCGCAGATTTCGCAGCCGTCATACACCCACGGCGAGTTCATCCGCGGCCTGGTCCAGCCGAATCGCGATCTCGCGATGGTCGATGTCGTCAAGGTGCGCACGCAGTTCATCTCCGAAAAGTACACTGCTGAATTTGCCGAAGTTCGAATCGCCGGCGGCGCGACGTCCGAAACTGTCGAGCTCGAATCTGAAGATCCAGCCGCCGTGTTGCGCGCGATCGCGAAACTTGGCCTCAACTCTCACGCCAATATAAACTATGTTCGACATCTGAAGCTGATGACTGGAATGACACCGCGCGCGAGCGTCTCGGCCAACTGAACGCCCGAACGGTCGGCGGCGTCCAGTCTGTGGCAAGCTGTAAGCGCCGGACACTGAAAAACATGGCGAAAGAAATCGAACGCAAGTTCCTGGTTCAGCCGCGCAAATGGAGCGATCTGGGACCCGGCCTCGTGATTCGACAGGGTTATCTGAGCACGTCGAAGCAATGCTCCGTGCGCGTCCGCACTTACGGCGACAAAGCCTACGTCACGATCAAGAGCGCCACTTCGGACATCACGCGCGACGAATACGAGTACGAGATTCCGCTCAACGACGCCAACGAGATTCTCGTCAGCCTATGCGAGCATCCGCCGATCGAGAAAATGCGCTACCGGATTGTGTTCAAGGGCCACACCTTCGAGGTCGATGAATTCACCGGCGCCAATCGCGGGCTCACGGTCGCCGAAGTCGAACTCAAGGATGCGAAGGAGCCGGTCGATCTGCCCGACTGGATCGATCGCGAGGTGAGCGGCGACCCGCGCTATTTCAATTCGAACCTGTCGAGCAAACCGTTCTCGACCTGGAAATAATTTTCACCGGCAATGCAGTTGTGCGAGGAGTGACAGAAGTGAAAGTCGCCGACCTGATGACCCGTGACGTTCGATCATGCACGATTCATGACTCGTTGAACGCGGCCGCGCGCATAATGTGGGATCACGATTGCGGATGCGCGCCGGTCGTCGATGCGCACGGCAAGCTCGCCGGAATCGTCACCGATCGCGACATCTGCATGGCCGCGTACACCCAGGGCGCGCCGCTCGATGCGATCTCCGTCGAGCGCGTGATGTCGCCGAAGGTGATTTCATGCGCGCGCACCGACGACCTCGAGGCGGCGCATCGCCTGATGCGCACGCATGAGATTCATCGCATCCCGGTGGTCGATTCGCGCGGCAAGCCGATCGGAATCCTGTCGTTGAGCGACGTCATAAATCATTGGCATGGCGATCGCGCCGCTGAAATGGCGGTCGAGATCGCGGCAACCTTCGCGGCGATTCGCCGCCGCCGCGAGCGCACCGCGGCCGCCACCGCTGCCTCGAACGGCGACGCGCATTCATCGCGCGATCCGGCCAAAGCGCCAAAGAAGAAGCGCCCGCGTGCGTCGAAACCGTCCGCCGATCTTCGCTAGACGTTCGTCACGCGAGTCGTTGCCGATTTTCCTTTCGCTGCGCATCGCGCTCGTACTCTGGTAGAATCCGCCAATGGCTGAAGGACAGCCGCGAATTACCACCGCCGGCTCACGCGCCGCCGCCGTTTACACATTGATGATCGGCGCGCTGGTGCTGCTCTATCTGTGGATTCGATCGTACGGTGACACGCTCGCCGCACCCGTTCCCAATGGCCTCAACGTCTTTGCCTCGGCCGCGTCGCGCGCCAACGAAGGCGACCTGCTGCACGTGCTGCTCGCGCTGGTGGTGGTGATCGCGACGGCGCGCGCGATGGGCTGGGTTTTCCGCAGCGCCAATCAACCGCCGGTCGTCGGCGAAATTCTCGCGGGCATCGTGCTCGGTCCGTCGTTGCTCGGACGCTGCGTGCCGGGCGCGGAAGCATATCTCTTCCCGGCGATGGTCGGGCCTTATCTCAATATCATCGCGCAGGTCGGCGTCATCCTTTATATGTTCCTGGTCGGGCTCGAGCTCGACCCGGCGCTGCTGCGCAAGCGCGGCCATTCGACGGTCGCTATCTCGCACGCGAGCATCGTCTTGCCGTTCATCCTCGGCGCGACGATCGCGCTTTATCTTTATCCCAAACTCTCGACCAGCGACGTGCCGTTCACCTGCTTTTCGCTATTCCTCGGCGTCTCGATGTCGGTGACCGCATTTCCGGTGCTCGCGAGAATCCTGACCGATCGCGGGATTCACAAAACCCGCATGGGCGCGATTGCGCTGACCTGCGCCGCCGTCGATGACGTGACCGCGTGGTGCATGCTGGCCTTCGTCGTCAGCGTCGCGCGGGCGGAGGCGGCGGGCGCAGTGGCGACGATCGCGATGGCGCTCGGATTTATCGTGCTGATGCTCGTCGTGATAAGGCCGGCGATGACCCGCCTGTCGCTGCTGTATGGAAATCGCGGCCGGCTGACGCAGGGCGTTATGGCATCGGTGTTTATTGCCCTGCTGATCTCGGCGTCCGCCACCGAATTGATCGGCATCCATGCCGTGTTCGGCGCGTTCGCGCTCGGCGCCGTGATTCCGCACGACAGCGGGATGGCGCGCGAGATGACTGACCGCCTCGAAGACATCGTGATCGTGCTGCTGCTGCCGGCCTTCTTCGCGTACACCGGGTTGCGCACACAGATCGGACTGGTCAATGGATACGAGCAATGGATGATGTGCGCGCTCATCATCGCGGTCGCGTCAGCCGGCAAATTCGGCGGCAGCGCGATCGCCGCGCGACTCACGGGACTCAACTGGCGCGACGCGTCGGCGCTCGGCGTATTGATGAACACGCGCGGCCTGATGGAACTGATCGTGCTGAATATCGGGCTTGAGATGAACGTGATCTCGCCGACGCTGTTCGCGATGCTGGTGATCATGGCGCTGGTCACTACTTTTGCGACCACGCCGATTCTCCATCTGCTCACGCGCGGTCAAGCCAAGGAGATCGAACCGTTGCCCGAGCTAGGCACCTTCTCGCCCGAGCCTGCCGTCGCACCACAAGCGCCGATTCGCGCGCCGCATCCCGCGCCGCGGCCGGTGCAGCCGCCGCCGCGTCCGATGCTGGTCGGAACCGAGCACAGCGCCATCCTGGTGCCCGTGTCGAACCCCGAAGGCGTCGGCATGCTGGTCGAACTTGCGCTCGCGGCGACGCCGCACGACGCGCCGCCGCCGCGCGTGCTCGCGCTGGTGAAAACGCCGTCGGGCGGCGCGCGCTCGGGCCTGCGCGAGGCCGAGCAGCGCGTGCCGCCCCGCTCGCCCGCGCTGTCGGCGGCGCTGGATCTCGCACTCAAGCGTGGCAGCATCATCACGCCGCAGGCAGTATGGACGACCAATCCCGCGGCGGACATCCTGGCGTACGCCAATCAGCCGCAAATCGGCTGGCTGCTCCTCGGATCGCATCGCTCAGTCTTCGGCTCCGATTTCATGGGCGGCGTCGTCCGCGAAATTCTCGACAAGGCCCGCGCGTTGCCCGTCCACGTCGCGGTCGTGATTCACGGCGGCGAGCGTCCGCTCGACCGCGTGTTTGCCGTCGTCGATCGCGGCACCCATGGCCGCGCCGCGCTCGACCTCGCGCTGCGCGTCGCGATGCGCAAGAAGTCCGGCCTGCACGCAGTGCTGGTGCCCGAAGACGGAAACGCCGAGGACACCCAGCTGCTCGAACTGATTCGCGACGCCGGCCGCGCGCTGGGCCGCCGCTTGCACACCGACGTGCTGAGCGCGCCGACCGCGTCCCAGCTAGCGCGTCAGACCCCGGGCGGCCTCGTCATAATCGCGACCAACCTCGCCGACAAAGTCGGCCTCTCGCCCGAAGAACTAACCGACCCGAAACGCTGCGTCGTAGTAGTCCAAGGCTCCGCAAGCGCGCCCGCAAGACTGGGCGCGCGCACCATCGAGCATCACCGAAACGTCAAGCCTTAGCCGGGCCGGTTTCGCGGGCTAGCTGCTCGTTGGTCTTTAGCTCGACTCCGAGCCAGTTGTAGAAGAAGCCGCCGATTGCGGCGCCGGCTATAGGCGCGACCCAGAAGAGCCACAGTTGCTGAATCGCCCATCCGCCGACGAACAGTGCGGGACCCGTGCTGCGCGCGGGATTCACCGAAGTGTTGTCCACCGGGATGCTGATCAGATGAATCAGCGTCAGCACGAGGCCGATTGGAATTGGCGCGAAGCCGACCGCGACTCGCTTGTCGGTCGATCCGAGAATCACTATGAGGAACATGAAGGTCAGCACGAATTCAGCGACGAAGGCCGCGCCCATACTGTAGCCGCCCGGCGAATGCGCGCCGTAGCCGTTCGACGCGAAGCCGCCGCTCAGGTCAAAACCCGCGGTGCCGCTCGCGATTACGTAGAGCACGCTCGACGCGAGCACCGCGCCGATCAGTTGCGCGATTATGTACGTCGGCACCTCTTTACCGGGGAATCGCTTGCCGGCCCAGAGTCCAATCGTCACGGCGGGATTGATATGGCATCCCGAAATCGATCCGATCGTGAACGCCATCGTGAGCAGCGTCAGTCCGAACGCAAACGCCACTCCCAGGAATCCGATTCCGGTCTTTGGGAAGCCGGCCGCAAGCACCGCGCTGCCGCATCCGCCGAATACCAGCCAGAAGGTGCCGATCAACTCCGCTGCGAATCGCCGTGACATGCTCATAGCCGACCCTCCCTGAGGTCAGAGACGTTAAAAGTCGGTTCAGCGGTATCGCGGTGCAGTGCCAAACGCAAACTCATTTGCCTGACGGCCGCGGCTTATCCGCAAGGTATGCGGTCCACCGAGCCGTCGCGGAGCCTGAAGACGGCGTCGCGCGAGACTTCAAGCTTCAGCGCCTCCGACTCTGCGATGCTGGCATAGAGTCCCCTCAAGACGCGGCTGGTCACGCCGTGCGAGACTGCAATCACTCGATCGCGCAGGGCCGCGTCGCGGAGCCATCGGCGTACACGCGCCGTCAGGTCGTCCAGCGTCTCGCCGTCCGGAGATCGAAAGTACCAATCGTAGCGCCCTGCGCCGTCAAGTGGCCTCGGCCATCTCGCCTCGACTTCATTGCGCGTCAGGCCGGCCCATGAGCCAAGATTGATTTCCGCAAGCCGCGCGTCTGTCTCGATTTGCCGCGACTCCATGCCCAGAACTTCACAAATGATTTCGGCCGTCCGGCATGCGCGGCCGAGCGGACTGCTGACCACGGGACATCCGGACGCGTCGCCGAGTAGTCGGCGCAGGGTGACGCCCATGAGACGAGCCTGCTGAACGCCATGCTCGGTGAGCGGCGAATCCAGTTGTCCCTGGAACCTGCGCTCGAAGTTCCACTCGGTCTCGCCATGCAGCGTAAGGTAGAACACCAGTGCGTGCGCGTCGCTACTTCTTGATCGCCTCGACGTCGATCGAAATAGCGATCTCGTCGCCAACCATCACGCCGCCCGCCTCGAGCGCCTTGTTCCACGTGAGCCCGAAGTCGCTGCGCTTGATCGTCGTCGTCGCCGACGCGCCCGCGCGCGTGTTGCCCATCGGATCGTGAATCGGCGGCCCTGACGATTCAACCTCTAGCACGACCGGCTTGGTGACGCCGTGAAGCGTCAAGTCGCCGGTCACCTTGAATTTGTTCGGCCCCTCGGCTTCGACCTTGGTTGATTTGAAGGTGATGGTCGGGTACTTCGCGACGTCGAGAAAATCCGGGACTCTTCAGATGCATGTCGCGCTTCTCGACCCGCGTGTCGATCGACGACGCGTCGATGGTCGCGTCAATCTTCGCCGAAGCCGGATCGTTGCCGTTGACGGTGATCGTTCCCGAAGTTTTCTGGAACTGCCCCTTCACGTTCGAGATCATCATGTGGCGCACGGTGAACTCGACGTTGGTATGCATCGGATCGATTTGCCAGGTATCGGCCTGCGCCAGGATTGGTAGCGCGGCCACCATCGCAATCGCGATTGCTGCTTTCGTGATCCAGGATTTCATAAGCGGGCTCCTTCAGTTGGAACGGTTAGCGAGCATTGAACACACCAAGTGGGCGTCTGGCAAGGACTTGTTCACGCCGCCGCCGCGTCCATCCCGACCGACTTGAGAATGAGCAGCACGATCCCGCTCATCAGAATGATCAGGCCGCAGATCACCACCGTCGGCATCGGCCCCAGGTGCGATCCCATGTAGCCGACTTCGAGCGCGCCAATCGGCGTCATCCCGACCGCGGCGAGCTGATAGGTGCTCATCACGCGCCCGCGCAAGTCGTCGGTGACGAACATCTGCACCAGCGTGTTGTTGCTCGCTCTGAAATTGGTCAGGCCCGCGCCGATCACGAATTGCGCCGCGAGCGACAGCGGTATCGAGCGCGACATCCCGAACACCACGATTCCAACCGCCGACAGGAACAGCCCGGCCAGCAGATTGTTCCTCATCCCCTGCGTTGTCACGCGCGAGGCCAGCGTCGCCGCGCCGATCACCGAGCCAAGGCCCTGCACCGCGGCGAGAAAGCCGTAGGTCCGCGCGTCGCCGTGCAGCACGTTCTTCGCGAACAGCGGCAGCAGCACGAGATACTGGTAGCCGAAGCCGTTGGTCACCGCCGCCAGTGCCATCTGGTAGAGGATCGGGCGATGGCGCCAGACGTAGGCGAGGCCTTCGCGCAGTTGATGAATCATCCGCGCGCCGGCTGCCGGCGATCACGCGCGCGGGGATGTCCATCTGGGTCAGGCTCCAGATGACCGCGAGGAAACTCACGCCGTTCAGGAAAAAGCAGGTGCCGATGCCCAGCCATGCGATCAACAATCCCGCCGCCGCCGGACCCAGCATGCGCGCGCTGTTGAACATCATCGAGTTGAGCGCGATCGCGTTGGCCAGATCGTCGTAACCCACCATCTCGACCACGAACGACTGGCGCCCGGGCATATCGAACGATCCGACGGTGCCGTTAAACGCGGCCAGCAGGATCACATAACCGACGCGGACGGTGCCGGTCCACGTCAGCGCCGCGAGCGTGAAGGCACTCAGCATCAGCAGGATTTGCGTCGTGATTATCAGGCGGCGCCGATCGACCCGATCGACGATCACCCCGGCGAACAACCCCACCAGCAGAATCGGCGTGAACTGCGCGAACGATACGACGCCGAGCATCGTCGCCGAGTTCGTCAGCTTCAGCACCAGCCACGCCTGCGCGGCGCTCTGCATCCAGGTGCCCGCGAGCGAGACCAGTTGGCCGAAGAAATATAGGCGATAGTTGCGATGCCGCAACGCGCGAAACGCGCCGCGTCGCTCGCCCGGCTCGTCGTTCGGCAGTTGGGGCCGGCCGGGCTCGCCGGTCTCCTCCGCGGGCGCCGCGTCGATTTCAGGCACGGCGCGCCGGCTTGCTGTTGAACGCGGCGATCCGCTCGCGCATATCCGGCCCGACGCCCGGGTTTCGGTACACCTCGTGCGCCAGGCCCGGCGCCGAGCGGCATGCCGTCGGTCTCGATCAGCAGGCGCTTGTTGGCGCGATGACTGAACCACGAATTGGCGAGGATCGAGTCGGCCAGCGCGCGCAGTTCATTGTCGAACGAAGCGTCGGGCACGCAGATGTTCGCGAGACCCATCGCGGCCGCCTCGACGCCCGAGTAAGTGCGGCACGTCAGCATCATCTCGCGCGCCTTCGACGGTCCGACCCGCCGCGGCAGGCGCTGGCTCATCCCCCAGATTGGCGTCAGCGCCCACTTCGCGTGCGTATCGGCAAACTTCGCCGATTCGGCGGCGACGATCAGATCTCCCGCCAGCGCCAACTCGAGCGCGCCGGTGTAGCAATGCCCATGCACGGCGGAAATCACCGGCTGCGGCAGGTCCGCCAGCCGCTCGACCGTCTCGGACTGAAAGTTGGGCTTGGGCGGGCGTTCGCCCTTCGCGATATCGGCGAGATCGTGGCCGGCCGAAAAGCATTTGCCCGCGCCGCGCACGACCACCAGCCCGATACGCTCGGTCTCGCGCGCAATCTGCTCGACGTGCGCGCGCAATTCGACAAACATCTCGAGGTTGATCGAGTTGAGTTTCTCCGGACGATTCAGCGTGAGCGTTGCAAGCCCGCCCCGGTCTTCGCGAAGCACTAATCCAGCCATGATTGTCCTCCGATCGAAAGATCGCAGCCTAACCGCCACGCCGCCCCTTCGCAAATCTGCCAGTCCGAAAGTCCCCCCACGTTTGACAGCTCAGCTGGATCTCTAATCACACTCCCGAGAATTTTCTGATCTGCTCCCCCTTTCCACCCCTGGAAAGGGGCGTGGGCTGATCTGTTCCCCCTTTCCCGCGGGACAGGGGGCGAGGGGGATAGGACGTCGCGGAATAGTGACCTCAAATCCCCTTCCCCATCCTGGGGAAGGGGCCAGGGGTTAGGGCTCTGTTCTTAATGATATTTGCGGGACAGCAAACTAGTGAACGCACTCAGCATCAGCATGCTTCGCGTGGTCTAACGATCCGCATCACTGATGCTGTACAGCCGAAGTCAAGCGCGGACCGTCGCGAATCGTCGGGCGCAATCCGACAAGCGTCAGACACGGCGATCATGATCTCCCTAATGAGGGAGAAAATCCTTACGCCCGCGCAGAATCGCGTCGCAGTCGCTATGTCAGTGAGGAACGGCGGTGCCTACTTTTCGTTGAGCCGTGGATCGTCTGAAGACACGCAACGACTCTTCGCGCCTGCTTCTCTCCATCTGTTCACTCTCCTACTCATGTCTCCACCCACTGTGGGCGGGATCGGCGGAGGATGCACCGGCCACCTGTGTTCTTTCTTCTCTTCGCACTGTTCCGCCGTCTGAAATTCCATCACTTGCGCACGATCGTTTTTGCTATCAACCTTGAGTTCGTTGTAGAAAAACCATTTCGAGAGCGGCGCTCCTTCGTCCCGACTTCGTGGAGGATCCATTCCTGTGTTCGGCGGGATCATCAGATACCAGCCCACAAGCGCGAGCGCGGCGGCGTGGCGGGGCTTCATAGACACCTAGTCTAATCAGACCGCCGCGCGACCGACAAATGGCGGACAAGCCGCTCCCGCGATGAGCTGTCTCAATGGGCTGCGTGAGGAATACGCACGCGCGCCCTGCTTTCCGCGCATCTAGCACTCAACCCTGCGCGCGATCTGTCTGCTGTCGGCTGTTCGGCTTCTCCGCTGGCACTGCAAGCATCTGAAACGCTCCCCCGCCCGTGACGGTCAAATCGATCATCCTGCCGAGTTTCGGCTTCACCCCCTCTGCCGCCTTCCGTTCCCGCTGCGCGCCATGCCGCCGACGCGTTTGACAGATTGGCTGGATCTCTGGTAACCAATGAGCACGCTCAATATTGAGCACGCTCAGTTCAAGGTAAATGCAAAAACAGAATCCAGGCCGGATCGAACGCGGCAAGCGCGACAAGCTCGATCGGATCAAACGCGCCGCGCGAAAGCTCTTCGGCCGCAAGGGCTTCGACGCCACCACCACCCGCGAAATCGCCGCCGCCGCCGATATCGGCGCCGGCACCCTGTTCCTCTACGCCGGTACCAAGGAGGACCTGCTGGTCCTGATTTTCCGCGACGAGATCGGCCGCGTCGTCAGGGACGCGTTCGCGACGATGCCCGCGCGGCCGCTGCTGGAACAGGTGTTGCACCTTTTTGGTGCGATGATCGCGCTGCACGAGCGCGATCGCGGCCTGGCCCGCGTCTTCGTAAGAGAACTGCCGTTTGTCGAGGACCGCCGCCACGGCGTGGCCGAAATGATGGCGTCGATGCTCGGCGGGATTGCCAACCTGATCGAGCAAGCGAAGGCGCGCGGCGAAATTCGCGCCGACGTTCCCGCGGCGCGCCTCGCCCATAGCCTGTTCAGCCTCTACTTCGTTCAATTGCAGCGATGGCTCGGCGGCGATCCGATCACCGGCGATCAGCGTGACGACGGTCTGCGCGCTGCGCTCAAGCTGCAGCTCGAAGGCCTGCGCAACGGCCGGCCGAAACCAATCGCGATCAAACGTTCCCGGCGCGCCCTTCGCTCGCCCCGCACTGCCGGATCAACCCGCAACGTCAGAGGAGGCCGCTGATGGCAGCACGTACCGGGCGCGAGTTTCTCAATGGACTGTCCAAGCCGCGCGAGCTCTGGGTCGGCGACGACAAGGTGAGCGACATCGTGTCGCATCCGGCGTTCGCCGGCGCGGCGAATACGATGGCGCAGATTTTCGATCTCCAGCATCAGGCGCGCGACGTCTGCCTGATGCCCGATCCCGAGACCGGCGAGCCGATCAACGCGAGCCACATGATTCCGCGCTCGCGCGCCGACCTCGAGCGGCGGCATGCGTGCCTGCGGACGATCGCGGAGTTCACCGTCGGCCTGATGGGCCGCACGCCCGACTATATGAATGTCACCTTCGCCGGTTTCGCCGGCCGCGCCGACGAGTGGGCAATCAACGGCAACGAGCGCGGCGCGTCGAACCTGGTCGCCTACCAGAAGTTCCTCGCGCGCAACGACATCTCGCTGACCCATACGATCATTCATCCCACTATCGACAAGGCCAAAGGCGACGTGCCCGAGCCCGGCAACGAGGTCGCGCTGCACAAGGTCGCCGACACGGCGCACGGGATCGTCGTGCGCGGCGCGAGAATCCTGGCGACGCTCGCACCGTTCGCCGACGAAATCGCGGTCTATCCGGCGGTGCCGCTGATGGCGGGAACCGACGCCTACGCGCTGTCGTTTTGCGTGCCGATGAACACACCGGGACTGAAGTTCATTTGCCGCGACAGTTGCGCGACGCCGCCGAACAAGTTCGACCATCCGCTGTCGAGCCGTTTCGACGAGCAGGACGCGTTCGTGATTTTCGACGACGTCGAAGTCCCGCGCGATCGCGTCTTCATCGACGCCAACCTCGTCGCCTACAACACCGTGATGGCGACCGGCTGGTATCCGAACATCATGCAGCAGACGATGATTCGCGCGCAGACCAAGCTCGAGTTCGCCTACGGGCTGGCGACCAGGATGGCGGAGGCAATCAACGATGCATCGCCGGCCACCCGCCAGATGCTCGGCGAGATCTGGACCTACGCGGAGTTCGCGCGCGCCGTGATTCAAAGCGCCGAGCTCGAAGCCTTCGAGTACGGCAACGGCGTGTGGTTCCCCAACGGCCCGCCGCTCGCGGCGTTGCGCGCCGCGCTGCCGACCTGGTTCCCGCGCGTCGCCGAAATCATCACGCTGATCGGCTCGCACAATCTGCTGGCCGCGCCGACGCAGGCGCAGCTCGCCGATCCGAAACTCCGCCCGCTCATCGACCGCTACCTGCGCGGCGCGGGCGATCTGAAGGCCGAGGAGCGCGCGCAAATCTTCCGGCTGGCGTGGGACTTCGTCGGCAGCGCGCTCGCCAGCCGCAACGAGTTGTACGAGCGTTTCTACCTGGCGTCGGGCGCGCGCAACTATCAGTTGGCGCATGTGCTCGCACCAAAAGACCGCGCGCGCCGCCTGGTCGATGGCATCCTCGGAGCGCAGCCGAAGGTGGTTGACGAACACGAGGTTCTGGAAAGACGGAAAATCAATCTTCCCGGGGAGATTCGCAGATGAGCACCACAAAAATAGCCGGAGTGGACGTATCGACCGATCATTTCATCGACGGCAAGCGCGTCGCGTCGAAAAAGACGTTTGCGACTTGCTCGCCAATCGACGGCAAGCATCTCGCTGACGTGAGCGCTGGCGGCGCCGCGGAAATCGATGCGGCTGTGGCGGCGGCGCGGCGCGCATTTCCGAAATGGGCGGCCCTCGGACCCGACGGACGCCATCACGTACTCAAAAGGTTCGCGCAGACGATCGTCGATCATGCAAAGGATCTCGCCGCCGTCGAGACTGCCGACAACGGTTCGTTGCTGATGGGCAACCTCGCGCGTGTGATTCCGCGCGCCGCTCACAACATCGAGTTCTTCGCCGACCGCGCGCTGAAATTGGGGCAGGAGCGGATCGATTCGCCCGAAGTCGTCAATCACGTGCGCTTCGATCCGGCCGGCGTTGCGGCCCTGATAACGCCGTGGAACGCGCCGTTCATGCTGACGACGTGGAAGGTCGGGCCCGCGCTCGCGGCGGGCGACACCGTCGTAGTCAAACCGCCGGAATGGGCGCCTCTCACCTGCTCGATGATGGCGGATCTCGCCGCCGAGGCCGGCGTCCCCGCGGGCGTCCTCAACGTCGTGCAAGGAATCGGCGAAGAAGCGGGCGCCGCGCTCGCCGCTCATCCCGACATCGATCGATTGAGTTTCACCGGCTCGACCGACACCGCGAAGCTGATCGGCCAATCCACGGCGCGTTCATTAACTCCTGTCAGCTTCGAGCTCGGCGGCAAATCTCCTTATGTAATCTGCGCTGACGCCGACCTCGACGCTGCGTCGCAGACCGCCGCCGGCCAGTACATCAACGCCGGCCAGGTCTGTCTGGCGGGCACGCGGCTGCTGGTTGAGGCGTCGGTTGCCGACGAATTCCAGAGCAAGCTGCGCACGGCGGTCGCGCAC
This sequence comes from uncultured delta proteobacterium, assembly GCA_963756005.1. Classification (GTDB taxonomy): domain Bacteria; phylum Desulfobacterota; class Binatia; order Binatales; family Binataceae; genus Binatus. The sequence continues at coordinate 64,912 of CAVWMC010000017.1, read as the reverse complement.
ATGACGGTCGGCGATCCGCGCGAGAAGAGCACGCGCGTCGGTCCGCTTATCACGCCGGAACATTTCAAGCGCGTCGAGGGCTTCGTCGAGCGCGCGCTCAAGGCCGGCGTGAAACCGCTCTGGGGCGGCAAGCGCTCAAACGTCGGCGAGCTCTACTTCGAGCCAACCCTGCTCGAAGGCGCGCGGCAGGACATGGAGATCGTGCAGCGCGAGGTGTTCGGCCCGGTGCTAACGTGGCAGACGTTTCGCGACGAGGACGAGATGCTCGAACTCGCCAACGGCACTCATTACGGTCTCGCCGCGATGATCTTCAGCAGGAATGAAGAGCGTGCGATGCGGATCGCGAGCCGCGTGACGGCCGGCACCGTGTGGGTAAATTGTTTCTTCGTGCGCGACCTCGCCGCGCCGTTCGGCGGCAGCCGCGATTCCGGCATCGGACGCGAAGGCGGCACGTGGAGCTTCGACTTCTACTGCGACATCAAGAATATCGCCGCGCTGAAAGGATCGTTCGCCTGAAGCGCGCCAGCAACTCAGTAATCGGAGAATAGCCAATGAGTGTACTTGACGGTCCGAGGCAGGAATGGCGGCGAATCCTTCATGAAGGACAGCCGAAGTGGGTGCGTCCCGACGGCGATCGGCTATTGCTGGGCGACGGGCGCCATCTCGCCGACGCTGAGGCGACCTACTTGCCGCCGTGCGACCCGACCAAGATTCTGTGCATCCATTTGAACTACGATTCGCGCCGCGTCGAGTTCAAAGCGCCGATGCTCGAGACGCCGACCTACTTCCAGAAGCCTCTCACCGCGCTGAATTCCCACCGGGGCGTGCTATGCCGTCCCGCAGGCCACAAGTATCTAAACTATGAAGGCGAAGTCGGCGTGATCATCGGCAAGCCGATGCGCAACGTCAGCCGCGAGGATAGCTGGGACTATATCGCCGGTTTCGCGCCTGCCAACGATGTCGGATGCCAGGACTATCGCGACACCGACGCCGGATCGATGCTCCGCGTCAAAGGTCAGGACGGCTTCTGCCCGATCGGTCCCGGAATAGTCAGTGGAATAGACATTCGCAAATCCACTTTGCGCACCTACATCAACGGCAAAGTAGTACAGGAAGGTGCAATCTCGGAAATGATTTTCCCGATTGACTATATACTCGCCGACCTGTCGCGCTTCATCACGCTGCTGCCCGGCGACATCATACTATCCGGCACGCCGAAGAATTCGCGCCCGATGAACGTCGGCGATCTGGTCGAAGTCGAGGTCAGCGGACTCGGACGCCTGTCGAACAAGGTTGTCGAAGCCCCCGCGCCCGTGCATAAAGTTGGTCATCAGCCGACCGATACCGATTCAGTGCGGCGGGTCGCGCTCGGTTCCGATTGGGTTCGCACTGACGCTCGATAGACGCCCGGAGGAAGAACAAATGATCCAGGTAACAGAGTTGGGCTACATGGGAATCGGGGTCAAAGACCTCGACGCGTGGAAACATTTCGCAACCGACATCGTCGGCTTCGAGCTGGCTGATGAAGGCGAGTCGGATCGATGCTACCTGCGGATGGACTATGTGCATCATCGGATCGTGATGCATGCCGATGGCAGCGACGACCTCAGCTACCTCGGCTTCCGCGTCGCCGGCGCCGACGAGTTCGCGCAGATGCAGCGTCAGTTGGCAGAGGCGGGAATCAAGTTCCGCGTCGGTTCCGCCGAGGAAGCCGAGGAACGTCGAGTGCTCGAAGTCATGAAGCTCGATGACCCCGACGGCAATCCGGTCGAAATTTTCCACGGGCCTTTTACTCAGTTCAGCAAGCCGTTCCATCCAGGGCGCGCGATGCACGGACGTTTCAAAACCGGCAGCGGCGGACTCGGCCATTGCATCATTCGCGAGCGCGACGTGAACGCCGCGCAACGATTCTATGCGCAACTCGGAATGCGCGGCGGCATCGAGTACAAGTTCGGCGCGGGCAAACATGCCGTCGGGCTGGTCTTCATGCATTGCAACGACCGCGATCACACCGTCGCCTTCGGAATTCCGGGGGAGCGCCGGCTCAACCACGTCATGCTCGAAGTGGACAACCTCGACGATGTGGGCATGACCTACGACCTGGTCCGCACAAACAAGATTCCGGTGACTATCACGCCGGGCAAGCACTCCAACGACCACATGTACTCATTCTATTTCCGCACGCCCTCCGGATGGATGTTCGAGTACGGATGGGGCGCGCGGCCGGCCACCTATCAGTCGGAATACTTCACCGGCGACGTGTATGGGCATCAACCCGAGGCGGGCGGCTTCGAGATCCCCCGCGAAAAGAAGTGACTGATTCCTTGGCTTGAAATCTCTTCAAGCCATCGATTTGTTTAAGTTCCTCGACTATGTACATAGTTGTGGATACAAGACTCGATGGACTTTGAATGGGACGAGAACAAGCGCGCGATAAATCTGACGGAGCACAGCCTGGATCTGATCGACGCAACCAGGCTGTTCGACGGACGTCCGGTATTCACCTACCCGTCTCCACGTCACGGCGAGGAACGCTTCGTGACCGTCGGGCAGTTGACGAATAAATTGTTCGCTGTCGTATGGACCGAGCGCGTCGAGGCCATCCGGCTTATTTCGTTCAGGAGGGCAAGGGATGCGGAAGAACGAAAATATCGCACGATTTTCGGCTGACAGGATCAGACGGAAACTTGCGCGCGGCGAGAGCAAGACCGACTGGAAACGCGCTGACGCGATTTCCCAGGCGGAGGTTGAACGGCTGGCCGACAAGAACGAAGGTGTGCTGCCCGCCGGCTGGGAAAACACGGTCATGGTTGGATTGCCGCCAGCCAAGCAAGATATTCACATTCGTCTTGATGGCGATATTCTCGACTGGTTCAAGGCGCGCGGCAGAGGTTATCAGACACGTATCAACGCGGTGCTCCGTGCTTTCGTACAGACCCGGCAGCGAGTGGAACGCAAGCCCGCGACGCGAAGCCAGTCGCGCCGCGCGAAGCAGGCGAAACCTTGAATCGGGCGGGCAGACCGACTAACACCTGACGTAGCTATGGAAAATCTTGAAAATTTTCGTAAAGAGACGCGCGCGTGGCTCGAGGCTAATTGTCCCGCCGAGATGCGGCGTCCGGCGCAGACCGAGGAAGACACTTGCTGGGGCGGCCGGCACGCGGTTTTTCAATCCGAAGCGCAGCGCCAGTGGCTCGGCCGCATGGCGGCCAAGGGCTGGACGGTGCCGGAGTGGCCGCGTGAGTACGGCGGCGGCGGACTCTCGCGCGACGAGGCCAAAATCCTGCGCCAAGAAATGCGTGCGCTCAGTTGCCGCTCGCCGCTCGACAGCTTCGGCATCTGGATGCTCGGCCCGGCACTGCTGAAGTACGGCTCCGAAGAGCAGAAGCGCGAGCATCTGCCGAAAATCGCGCGCGGCGAGATTCGATGGTGCCAGGGATACTCGGAACCCGGCTCCGGCTCCGACCTCGCGTCGCTGCAAACCCGCGCCGAGGACAAAGGCGATCAGTTCCTCGTCAACGGCTCCAAAATTTGGACCTCATACGCCGACAAGGCCGACTGGATTTTCTGCCTCGTCCGCACCGACCCCAACGCGCCCAAGCACGAAGGCATCAGCTTTATCCTCTTCGACATGGAAAGCGCGGGCGTCTCGACCAAGCCGATCACTCTCATCTCGGGCGCGTCGCCGTTCTGCCAGACATTTTTCGACGACGTGCTCGTGCCCAAGGCGAACCTCGTCGGCAAGCTCAACAAGGGATGGGACATCGCAAAGTATCTGCTGACGCATGAGCGCGACATGATCGGCGGCATGGGCAGCACGTCGGAGAACCGATCGCTCGGGCAGATTGCGGCCGACACGGTCGGCGCCGACAACGGGATGCTCGCGGACACTGTGCTGCGCAGCCAGATTGCGGCGTTCGAGATCGACGCACTCGCGTTCCGCCTCGCGATGGATCGCGCCGGCGACATGGCCAAGGTCGGGCAGGCACATCCCGCGGTGTCGTCGCTGCTGAAATACTATGGCACCGAACTCAACAAGCGCCGGATGGAACTGGTGATGTCGGCGGGTGGCACCGACGCGCTGGAATGGGAAGGTGAGCGCTCGCGCGAAGGGCGCACCGCGCGCGCGTGGCTGCGGTCCAAGGCCAACTCGATCGAAGGCGGCACCAGCGAGGTTCAGCTCAACATCATCGCCAAGCGCATCCTCGGCTTGCCGGGAGCGTAGGCGGCGATGGCGCTGGTACTCAACGACGAACAGGCGATGCTGCGCGACAATGCGCGCGGCTTTCTGGCCAAGAATGCGCCAATCGCTCATCTGCGCGCGCTGCGCGACAAGCGCGACGCCGACGGGTTCTCGCGCGCGCTGTGGAAGGACTTCGTCGAGATGGGCTGGGCGGGAATCCTCATACCGCAAGACTACGGCGGCCTGGGACTCGGACACGTCGAAGCGGGCGTCGTGATGGAAGAGCTGGGACGCACGCTCACGCCCTCCCCTTTCCTATCGACAGCGATCCTGGCGGCGACCGCGATCGCGCGCGGCGGTTCTGATCAGCAGAAGAAAAATTACCTGCCAAAAATCGTCGCGGGCGAGTTGATCGCAACTCTCGCGGTTGACGAAACCGCAAAGCATCATCCGGAAAACATCGCGATGCCCGCCGCTCGCGCCGGCAACGGCTTCAAGCTTAGCGGCGCCAAGACTTTTGTGCTTGATGGCCACGTCGCGAATATCCTGCTCGTCGCCGCTCGCACCGCCGGCAAGGCGGGCGATACCAACGGCATCACGCTCTTCATCGTCGATGCGCACGCGCCGGGAGTTCGCATCGAACGCACGGCGACGGTCGATACGCACAATGCCGCGCGGATCACGTTCGAAGACGTAAACGTCAGCGCCGACAACGTGCTTGGCAAAGTCGATGCGGGTCGCGACCTGCTGGAGGGCGTGCTCAACGTCGGACGCGCTCTGGTAGCTGCCGAGATGATCGGCGCGAGCGAAGAAGCATTCGGCCGCACGGTCGCTTATCTGAAGGAGCGCAAGCAATTCGGCAAGGCGATCGGCGAATTCCAGGCGCTGCAGCATCGCGCGGCTCATCTATATTGCGAACTCGAGGTTACGCGCGCGGCCGTGCTCAAGGCACTGCAGACGCTCGACGACGCCTTCGATCGCGCCGGGCCGATCGTGTCGGTGGCCAAAGCCCGCGCCGGTCTGAGCGCGACGCTCGCGGTACAGGAAGCGGTGCAGATGCACGGCGGCATCGGGATGACCGACGAGTTCGACATCGGCCTGTTCATGAAGCGGGTGCGCGTATGCCAGGAACTGTTCGGCGACTCGAACTTTCACGCCGATCGGCTGGCCCGCCTCAACCGCTATTGAATTACAGCAAACAATTCCACCAAGGAGTGCTCCGATGAGCGAGCGAGACTCCGTGACCGTTGCGATCGTCGGCGCGGGCGAGATGGGCGCCGCTGTAGGGCGCCGTCTGCGCGAGGCCGGTGCGCGGGTGATGACGTCGCTCGCGGGACGCAGTCGGGAAAGCGTCGCGCGAGTTCGCGAGGCCGGGATCGAAATAGTCAACGACGACGATTCGCTGGTTCGTGACGCGACCTTCGTACTGTCGATCGTTCCGCCGGGGGTCGCCGTCGAAGTTGCCGAACGCCTTCGCGGACCGCTCGTGCGTGCGCAAGCGAAGCCAGTCTTCGTCGAATGCAACGCGATCTCGCCCGCGACCTGCCGCCGCATCCGCGACCTGCTCGACGGCATCACCTGCATCGACGCCGGCATTATCGGAGGACCGCCCGTAGCCGGCACCCAAGATCCCGCCAAGGGTCCGCGCTTCTACGCATCAGGCGCCGACGCGCATCTGCTGATGCGGCTGGCAGATTTCGGCCTCGACATTTCGATTCTTGACGGACCAATAGGCGACGCTTCCGGTTTGAAGCTCGCTTACGCCGGCCTGACGAAGGGATTCACCGCGTTATGCGCGACGATGCTGGGCGCGGCGGAACGTGAAGGTCTAGCGGAAGCGCTGCGATCCGAACTCGCGCGCAGTCAACCGAACTTCCTCGCGCGGATGGATCGCTCAGTACCGGCGATGCGGCCGAAGGCGTACCGCTGGGTCGCCGAGATGCGCCAGATCGCGGAGTTCGTCGGCAGTCCCGAAGATGGGGCGACGATATACGAAGGCGCCGCCCTGCTCTATCAAAAAATCGCCGAGTCATCTTGACGCCATTTGATTGTACCAAAGATCAATTTACGGGGGTTTGTCACAAGCGCAGATTGGCAGGGTCGGCGGCCAGCGGAACGACAGCTGTGACGAGCCAACGGGGCAACAGGACTATGCGCAATCCAATGCGCGCCATCGTTTCATCCGGGACGGCGCTATTCATCATGATGTTGGGCTGTTCCCTCGCGCTCGCTCAGCAGACCGCATCGGCAAGTCTTACCGACGCAGGGCTCGCCGAAAAGGAATACGATCCGACCGCGGATCTGACTCAGTTCAAGATCCAGGACATCTACACTCCGTCCCAGTACGGCACCAATGCGCAACCGAACACGCTGCAACTGCGGCCGCTCCTCGCGGTTCGGCCGCAGTTGTTCACGCCGCTGGAGCAGCTAATCCGGCCGACGATTCAAGTCGTCACCGTTCCTCGCAACAAGGGTGCGACCACGACCACGGCGCTCGACGACTTCCAACTTCTGGACCTGTTCGTGATGCCCTGGCCGAACGAGAAGGAAACGCTCTTTCGTTGGGGCTTCGGACCATATTTTGTGTTTCCAACTTCTACCAGCCAATACACCGGGCACGGGGCATGGCAGGCCGGGCCGGCCTGGGCGTTTTCATTTCGGCGAATTCCGGGACTGAATATCGCGGGTCTGTTTCAGCAGGCTACGTCCTTTGCCTATTCGTCGTCGCATTCGGTGCCGCTGAGTTCGCTTCAGATTCAACCCATGCTGTCCTATCAGTTGGGACGCGGATGGTATGTGAAGTCGAGCGACTCAACCTGGACGATCAACTGGCGTCATAACACTTCGACGCAGATACCGCTTAGCGCAGGATTTGGTAAAGTCTGGAAATTCGGAGAAGGTTATGCAGTCGATACCTCGGTGTCTGGCGAGTGGATGGCCTATCGGCAATTTTCCACCCAGACCCAGCAATTCGCCCTGAGATTTCAAATGAACCTGTTATTGCCGCAACTGCAACTATAAGAGGAGGAAGCACGATGAGGTCCAATAGACTTAGAGGTATGTACGGATTGTTCGCGTTGGCGGCGTTTGGATGCGCGGGGGCTCAGGTTACGCAACAAAGTTCGGCCGCACCTATTTCCGCGGGGCCGCCGACCGCCGTCGTCGTCTATCCGTTTGCGGTAGATGCGTCCGATGTTTCGCTTAACTCGGGCATCTTTCAGGTGGCTTACAGAAATATGTCCGGAGAAGATCAGAGTGCCCAGCAAGTTCAGCTAGCCCATCAAACGGCACAGAACATCTGTGTCCAGGTCGCGGCCAACCTCACCCAAAAAGGCATCACTGCAACCTGCTTGCAACGCGGAGTGGCTCCCACCGGCGATAACGTACTGGTGCTGGACGGCCAGTTCACCGATATAAGCGAAGGAAACCGGTTGCGGCGGATGGTCATAGGGCTGGGCGCCGGAGCTTCCAAGGTGGACACGGTGGTTCAGGTTATTCAGAAGACGCCGCAAGGATCGAGCGAGTTACTGGACTTCGCCACCAGCGCCGACAGCGGATACATGCCGGGCGCGGGAATAACGGGACCGGCAGGCGCGGCGGCGGGCGGAGCGGTCGCGGCCGCATCGATTGGTGTGAACATCGCGGCGGCGGGCGTGAAGAACGTTACATCCGCAACCGGCTACCTGGTGAATAAGACGAGCGATCAGATCGTGCAGCAGATGGTGAACTACTACAATCGACAAGGATGGTCGTCCTAGAGACGCGAGCTTCACAGGAGTCCTATCGGTCGCCGTCAAGGTGATCGATAGGACTTTGGGAAAATGTAATGCAAGGAATATCAAGAACCAGGACGAGTCTTAGCCGAGTAGCGTTCGCACTTCTCTTCGCCTTGTTGTCCGGAACTTTCGTCATTGGCGGCTCCGCGCACGCGCAAGAGCTCTACATCTATCCGTCGAAGGGACAGAGTCAGGCGCAGCAGGACAAGGATCGGTATGAATGCCATACATGGGCGGTACAGCAGACTGGCTTCGACCCGAGCAAGCCTCAAACGATGCCCTCAAACACCGCGTCCAGTCAGTATCAACCCTCGCAACCTCACGTTGTCAAAGGCGCCGCGCGCGGAGCTGCTCTGGGAGCGGTCGGCGGCGCAATAACAGGGACGCGGGCAAAGGCGCGGGTGCGGGCGCCGCGATGGGCGGCCTGGCGGGCGGATTCCGCCGCCGCGACGAGAGAAGGCAGCAAGCCAGCGCGCAGGCCTCGGACACCAGCGCCGCAATGTCCAAACAACAGACGGCGTACAACCGCGCGATGGCGGCATGCCTGCAGGGACGCGGCTACAACGTAAACTAGCCGCGATCGTCGCGGCGCTCAGAGCGAGTTGACGACCGCGGCGAAACGGCGGATGCCTTCGGCGATTTGCTTTTCCGGCATTGACGAGTAACCGAGCAGCAGCCCGACTCGCCTGGGCGGGTTCAGGTAGAATGGATCCACTGAATATACGCCGACGCCGGCGCGCGCCGCACGCATCCGCAATTCGCGCGATCTCGACGCGGGCAAGTCGCGCAGCCACAGCATCAGATGAAGGCCGGCATTGATGCCTGATACTTGTGCGCGATCGCCGAGATGACGCTCGATTGCGTCGAGTATCGCGGCGCGGCGGCCGGCGTTGCGCGTCCGCGTGCGATGCAGATGGCGTTCGAAGTGCCCCTCGCGGATGAAATCGACGAGCGCGGCCTGCGCGAGAGTCGGACCGCCGGTGTCCATCAGCGCCTTGACCGAGCGGATCGGCTCGATGAGCCGCTCGGGAAGAATCATGTACCCGAGGCGCAGGGAGGGAAACATCACTTTCGAGAACGTCGCCGCGTAAAGGACGGAACCGCTGTCATCGAGCGCGGCGAGCGCCTCGATCGGACGGCCCGAGTAGCGATACTCGCTGTCGTAATCGTCCTCGAAGATGCAGGCGCCGGCGCGCCGCGCCCACGTGAGCAGATCGAGCCGCCGGCTCAGCGGCATCACCGCGCCGGTGGGAAACTGATGCGACGGCGTCACAATGGCGAGACGGCTCAAGGTGGTGCGGCGCTGCAAGAGTTCGCTGGTGCGAAGGCCATGATCGTCCACTGCGATGGTGTCGATCTTCGCGCCGGCGGCTCTCATCACGGTGCGTGCGCCGCGATAGTGCGGCTCTTCCATCAGGACGACGTCGCCGGGATCGACGAGCACGCGCGCGGCGAGATCAAGGGCCTGCTGTGAACCGTTGACGACGAGGATCTGTTCGGGAGTGCATGCGATCGCGCGCGCTCGGCTCACGTAGTCGGCGATTACCTCGCGCAAGGCCGGCAATCCTTCAGGCTGACCGTAATCGAGATCGCGAAGCGTGACGCGGCGGGCGCGGCGGGACACCACACGGCACCACGTTTCGTGCGGGAAATCAGTGAACGAGGGCGGGCCGTAGCGGAAATCGTACGGCAGCACGTCGCGCCGCGGCGCCCAGGTGAACTGCACGCCATGCGAAGCCTCGCGCACTCGGCGCGCATACGACGACAGGTGCACCGGGGCCGAAGTCCGCGCGGGCGTGGGACGTCGAGCGGCAACGGTCGTCAGGTGTCGCGGCAATTCGCGCGCGACAAAGGTGCCCGCGCCCTTGCGCGCCGTCAGGTAGCCTTCGTCGAGCAATTGCCGGTACGCCATGATCGCGACGTTACGCGAGACGCCAAGCTCGAGCGCGAGGTCGCGCGTGGCCGGGACGCGAGTTGCCGCGAGCAGGCGTCCGCCGAGAATCTGGCCTCTGAGGGCACGGTAAATCTGATCGTAGAGGGCGCCGTTCGTATCGAGCTTCAGGAACATCGCGATACCTCCGCGAGCGACTCTAGTACGCGCGCAGCGTCGTAGAAAGTGGACCTATATTTTCTTCCTAAAGTGGAACTATTGGTAGTCCACTCGCGCTGCTTCCCGAGCCCATGATGAACCCATGAACGCAATCGAACAACTCAACCGCGACATGCTGCCATTCGCACAGCTGCTCGGGATCAGATTCGTCATTGCGACGCCAGAATGCGTGACGGCCGAAATGAAGGTGCGCGAGGACCTGTGCACGCGGCCCGCTATTCTGCACGGCGGCGCGGTGATGGCGCTGGCCGACACACTCGGCGGGTGCGCGACCTCGCTGAATCTGCGCGACGGCGCGACGACCACCACGATCGAATCGAAGACTAACTTTCTTGCGCCGGCGATGGCCGGCACGACGGTGCGAGCGGAATGCGTCGCGATTCATCGCGGGCGGCGCACGATGGTCTGGCAGACCCGGGTGACAGCGGAAAGCGGCAAGCTGATCGCAATCGTCACGCAAACTCAGATGGTGCTGGCGAGCGAGCTGAAAACGTGAACATAACCATTTCGAACGGAAAGGAGAACGACGATGAAGCTCTATTACTCACCGCTCAGCGTGTACAGCGCGAAGCCGCGGATCGCGATGTTCGAGAAGGCGATCGCGCACGAGACCCGGCAAGTGAACTGGACGCCGGCCACCGGCTGGATCAAGCCAGAGGAACTGGCGCGGCTGAATCCGAAGGCGCAAATTCCGGTTCTGGTTGACGGCGAAACGGCGATCTACGATTCGACAATCATCCTTGAGTACCTCGATGAGCGCGTGCCCAAGCCGGCGCTATTTCCGGCCGGCGTGGCGGAGCGCGCGCGATGCCGGATGCTAGAGGATCTCGGTGACACGCTGATCGCGCCGAACCTCGGCGTGCTAGTGCGCGAAGTGCTGTTGAAGCCGGACGCGTCGGCGCGCGATCGCGAGGCGGTCGCGCAGACGAAGGCGGAACTCGCGCGGCAGTATCAGCGGCTCGAGCGCGAGCTGGGCAAACGCGAATACCTGTGCGGCGAATTCAGCGTCGCCGATATCTCGTGCTTCTCGCCGATCAACATCGCGTCGTTGATGGAAGGGGCGCCGTCGCCGGAGCTCGGCAACCTGGCGAACTGGGTGTCGCGAATGAGCAAGCGTCCGAGCGTCGCGCGCTACCTGGCGGAGTTCGCCGAGGCCACCGCACCGTTGCGGGCATCGTCGCAGCCGGCGTCGGCGCAAGCGTAAGGATTGAGAGAATGCGGAGTGAGCGATAACCGAAACCGGACTCGCTCACTCCGCGCTCGCGCAACGTTGTTCAAAGAATAGCGTGATTCTGTTTGCGCGGGCGTCGCGAGCATCCGATGATCCACGGTAATGACTGGTGTGATTGTCGATGGACCAAAGACGGCAGCGAAGTCGTTTTTGTTTGCGCATGGCGCGGGAGCGCCGATGGACTCGGCGTTCATGCAGCGCGTCGCTGAAGGAGTCGCGGCGTCGGGCGTTCGGGTGATTCGGTTTGAGTTTCCTTACATGGAGCGGCGGCGGCAGACCGGCAAGGGCGGAGCGCCTGATCCGCCGCGGGTGTTGACCCAATCGTTCCGCGACGCGATCAAGGAGGCCGGCGGAGGCCGCGGATTAGTGATCGGCGGCAAGTCGATGGGCGGCAGGATCGCGAGCATGGTCGCGGATGAAGCTGGGGTCGGCGGCGTGGTCTGCCTCGGCTATCCGTTTCATCCGCCGGGCAAACTTGAGAAGACGCGAACCGATCATCTGGAAAACCTGCGGACTCCGACGGTGATCCTGCAGGGAACGCGAGACAGCTTCGGCCTTCCGGAAGAAGTCGGCGGCTACAAGTTATCGTCCGCGATTCGGATCGAGTGGATCGAAGATGGCGATCACTCATTCAAGCCGCGCGCGCGCAGCGGCCGCACCGAGGAAGACAATATCCGCGCGGCTATAGCACTCGTCGCCGAGTTCATAGCGTCAAGTAAAGGCGTCTAGTTTTTCTCAATGCGATCGACGGTGCTATGCGTGATCTCGGTCCGTGCGACCGCGCTATTACGATCGACTACGGCGGCACGCTGATCGCCTGCGCGATATTCATGATCGTCACGATTCGCGTCGGCTCGTACTCCGTTCTGGTAGCCGTTGTTGTAAGAGGTTCCGTAGCTCCGCGGGTGCGCATATCCGCCATTGTAGCCGCTATAAGGATAGGAGCTTCCGTAGCTACTGTAGCTGCTGGTGTAGCCATTAGGGCCGCCGGAATAGCCTGAACCGCCGCCGCCGAAACATCCCGCGGCGAAGGTCGCGATCAGGATTCCGCCAAAGGCCAATGTTACTATTCGATAGTTAGTCGCTTTCATATCTTTTCCTCTACGATTCACGAAGCGCTTCTGACCGGCGCTTCGTTCTTCATGGATGCTTTAATTCTCTCGTTCTTTGCGGTCTCGGCTGCTGCCGCTACTGAACGATCAGTCCCGCCGTCTCCGTAGTGTCTTGCGTGAAAACGGTCGGAATCGCCAATCTGACCACGGGTCGCGGCGTAGTTTTCCGTCCATTCGGGGTGATGCGAGACAACCCAGGTGTGCTGGTTGTGGAGCCACCAACCCGCATCATGCCATTGCTGTTGTCGATCGTAGTCGCCCCATGCCTGCTGCCATGGAGTAGCGGCACAGGGGCCGGCGACAGTGAGGAGCATCGCGCCGGTCATGGTAATCGCGGCCAGAGTGTTCCGGATAGGATGGAAACGAGGTCGTCCCATAGGGTCTCCCTCAAGCCTTGAAGTCTTACGATTTAGGTTGGTCTAGCGGAGCGTGGTCAAAGGCGAGCAGAAGGGCCACAGGTCGGGCTGGATCAAAGTCGGGCTCGATTCGTTTTTCGATTCCGACGAATTCAAGTTTACGCCCTTCGTGGGAAAGGTGTCAAATTAGCGTGGCTAATTAGTTAGTAGGTATAGCGAGTGAGTATCTAGTTAGTACTATGGAATCGGACCGAACGTCAGCAACGAAGGTTGATGGATGTTGGTTCCGAAGACGTCGGAATCAAGAAACACCGCCGGCGGCGGGTTGCCGGAACTCGCCAACTGGCTGGGCGTGAATTCGGCGAGGCTGCCGGCGTTGTCGCTGTCGAGATTGGCAACCCATAGGTTTCCAGCAGGATCGAAGGCGAGACCTTCGGGAAGATCAAGACTCAGCGCTATCCCGTCCAACGTCACCACCGGGGTCGCGGTGATTATCACCGTCGGGGTCAACGTGCCGCCAGCCGCCAAATCAGCGGCGGCAAACTTGAGCAACTTGCCGGTCGCATCGGCGAGCCAGAGGTCGCCGGTTGAGTTGAAGGTGATTGCCCGCGGGTCACCGAAACTCGGCGACGAGATAATGATATCCGGATTGACCTGGCCCGAATGACCTAGCGCGGCGGCGAGCGTGGCAGCCTTATATCCCAGGACTTGCTGGTTCTGGTTTTCAACAATCCATAGGTTCGCGCCGGCGTCAAAAGCGATGCCTCGAGGACTGTCAAAGGAAGTTGAGGTTATGGTGGTGTCTGGAGTCAGGGCGCCGCCAACGGCGAGTTGCGCTGGACTGTAACTCACCAGGTCAGGAATCGACCGGTTGGTTATCCACAGATTGCCGCCCGCATCGAATTGCTCACCCCAAGGACAGTTAAGGATGGTGAGAGAACCGTCGTCGAGCAGGGTCGTGTTTGGGATCGGCGCATTGTTGTTGCCGAGGTCGGCCAGCTGCGCGGCAGTGAATTCGGCTATGGCGCCAGTGCCAAAGGTAAAATCAGAGCAATTGGTGACCCAGAGATTCTGCGAACTATCGAATGCTAACCCGGCCGGCAGAAGCAGAAACTTGCTTTCGTTGGAAAATTGAGGAGGCGGGTTGCCGCTGACGGCGCGCGACGGAGGATCGAACTCGTTGACCGACGGCCCGAACAGATTGGGCACCCACAAGCCACCGCTTTTGGATGGAGTTGAGGTAGGAGTCGCGGTCGGAGCGACGGTCGAAGTAGCGGTCTCCGTCGGCGTCGGCGTTGGCGCGATAGTCGGCGCAACCGTCAGCGTCGGCCTGGGACCTGGATTCGGCGAGTTACTGCTACTCGAATCGCATCCACCAAGAGCGAGAACCAGCACTAAGACCATGAAAAGGGCCCCCGGGCGCAGACGCGAGAAGTGACTTCCTCGATTTTGCATTCGCTATTCTTCGACCGTCTCCGCTACGCCGCTGAGGTGCCCTTAGTTTGAGTCGTCAGGACTGTTACCGTTTGAGTCATCGGGCCCGGCCGCGTCCGGGCCATTGCCGGGATCATCGGGGCCAGCGCCGGTAGGACTCGAGCAGAAGGTCGAGGGAATGGTCGAGGTGTAGTTACAGGTCGAGCTGTTGGTCGTCAGAGTCCAATTGACATCGTAAGGCGACAATGGCGGCGGATCGGGCGGCGGAACAGGCCTGGTCAGGCACGCGACGTTCTGCGGCGTCGGCGCCGGCGGGCTATCACTGGTAACGAAACTCGAAGATAGCTTGAAGCCGAATCCGTAGCAGCCGCCCAAAGGACAGTCGGTATCTTTGGTGGCCCAGCCGCAGATACCGTTAGTCTTGCTGCATTCGGCGGTCTGAAAACCAGAAGTCGGCGGTGAAAATATCGAATCTGCGCATTGGCAGTTGTCCTCGCCCATTCCCGGACTATCAACCCATTTGCAGAACGTCTTCGGTTGGCACTGTTTCACCTTCTCGTCGGCGGTTTCTTTGGCAAAATCCGGAAACTTGCTCATGTCCAAGGTGACAGTGAGGATACCGGTCGTCTTGTTATAGGATACCTCGTCCTGAGGAAATTTGCCCTTATCCTTGAATATGTAGGAACTCGGCAGTTCTACCCGGGTCAACCACAACTCGTTAGGGTCGGTCGGATCGAAACCGGTTCCTACGTATATGTCATAAGTCTGTTTGGTCGTGGCTTTGGCAAATACCTGAAAGATGTAATATTTGCCGCCTTTCCGGAAAACGTTCCACAGCTTGACGTTAGCTTGCTGTGACTGCGCGGCCTTGCTCGGACTGGTGTCCACGTAGTACCTGCCATTGTTGACCGTCAAACTGCTTCTTTGGAAGTTGGCCTGACCCATCAGGCGGATTGGGACTCCCATCGGCGTCTTTTCGATCTCGCCGGGAATCAGGTTTTCCCGGTACAGTGGGACTCCGTAGCAATCCTGATTGGTGCAATCCGCGTTCCAGGGTGCATTTTTCTCGGCTTCCTGGTTGCACTTGGCTCCGTCAGCGGCGCAGCCCGGAAACATCACAGTAGTCACGTAGTCGTAAGGACTGGTGACAGCCGTTCCCGCATAGGTCTTTGGATTACTAACAGAGTTCGTGGGAGTAACGTCCACATCGGACAGACATTCCGGAGTTTGCAGGGGCGCGTTGAAGAATGGATCTTGGTTGACCGAGACCGATCCTACCAGTCCGGTCTGCGCTGTCGGTCCAACAAGTCCGGTCAGCGTCCCGTCGTCATCGTTGAGTTCGGTCTGCCGATCGACATCGGTGAAGCCGGTGAAGAATGTTCCGTCATAGGTACAATACCTCGCTCTGGAGGCAACGGGATCGGTCAGGAAGAGGCCGGTCGATTTGAATAAGGGTTCGATAACGAAATGGCGAATGTCGACGTTGTTGAAAAAGAGATTGCGCGAATGGAACGCGGGCGGGTAATAGAATCCATTAGGCTGTTTCCAGGCGATTGCGGCGTTGGGCAGATAGCAGACCTTGTTAATCGGGTCATAGGGCATCCCAAACTGTTTGCCCGCCTGCGAATACTGGCTATTGGCGCAATTGTGGTCGGGGCTAGGGTCGTTAGGGTCTTGAGGGTTACATCCCTTGATCGGGTCGTTGGGCAAATTCGAGCGCTTGATGTCGAGATAGGCGTCGGAATCTTCGTATGCAGGTCCGTCATAGATGCTGAAGAGGCGCTGGTTATTGGCGAAACTCGCCAGCGCGAACGAAATGCCGTCTGCCGCGTCGAGACAATAGTTACCGGGCTTGCCGACGCCAACCGCCTCGGCGCAGGTGAGCTGGGTGCCGGGATTGAATGGTCCCACGTTCGAGGCAAAATTGTTGGCCGCGGACGTTTGCGTGTTTCCGATAAAGACGTCCTTGCGGGCGAGTGCCCAATGTCCGTTGATCGCGTCGGATTTTGTGTAGCCGCCGCCGGTGACGAAAGTGATTCCACCGTTCTGCACGTCGGTAAGGGCGCTATTGATGAACAAGTACCAGAGTGGCCGCAACCAAATGGCGGCAAAGTTTGTCGCCTGCCAATTGAAAGAGCTGGTGTAGTGATCGATGTTGGTGACTACGCAATCGGCCTGTTCTTTCGTGCTGCACACTTTCTGCGTGCTACAATCGCCGGCGCCATTGCATTTGGTGGGAAAGCGCCCGCCGGCGCCGACATGCGGATAGTAGTTGTCGGCGGAAAACCCGTTGCCGTCCTCTTTCGTGCCGCTCTTGGATGACGGGGGCAGATTGTAGTCGGGCGACGAAGCTACCGCTGCGGATTGGTTCAAAACCGGAAACGCCGCGTTGTTCCGATTGGGTCCAATCTGAACGCCGTTACAGGCTGTGGTGTTGGCGACCGTCAGAAATGAGGACATGGCGGAGACGCAACTGTTGCCGGTAAAGATTTGCAGCGGCGTGGTACCGCCGTCAGTCTTCTTATCAGGCAACTGTTGCTCGGACGCATAGGACTTCCAGTGCATGTTGCGCGAGCCGCCGCTGTTGATGCCGGGCAGCAACCAATAGCACACTCCGCAGGTGCCGGCGCCGGCAGCCATATTGTTCTCGAAATCGTTCCAGCCGTTCATGATCCAGAAGACGGTCGGATGGTCCCAGTCGGAATGATAGGGGACCACATCGTCCGCGGGGCCAGTCTGCAGGGGGCCACCATTCTCAGGAGGCCGGTCGATGATCGGATAGTCGGGGGCGGCCAGGATGCCCGGCACGTTACGCGGATTCTGCGGGTTGGTGACCGCCGCACGCGCGAAGACTCCGATGTTGGCGTAGAGCTTGTTGTCGGTCTCGGTGCCATCTTCAAGGTAGTAGCCGTGCCCGATCGACGCATAGCCAACATTGCGCGCCAGCAGCACGCCCTGGGTAGCGTGCAGGACGTACCATCGGGTCATCGAATCCCAGACCGAGCTATCTTTCACAAAGGTGTTCGAGGGAACCTTGCGCGCCATGTGGAAATGCACCGGGTAGTGACCGATCTTTCCACCCTGCCCCATCTGGTAGAATTCAACTCCCTGGATCTGTACCTTCTCGAAGCCCTGGCGGATTACCATGTGTCCGCCGAACCAGTAGCCCTGGGTGGTCGGGGTAATCGGTGGCATCGGTGCCGGCGGAAAGGGAGTCGTTATCGTGTCACCCTCTGAAATGATACGAATGCTGCGGGTCAGTAGAGCCACCGACGCGCGCGTATCGACCGACGTCCAGCCAGTAGGCACCTGTCCCCCAGTGACCTTGCTGAGGCTGTAAACCGACGCGTTGTGAGGAAACTCGAGGCTGGTTTTAGTTCCGTCCGGGTGGATCTTGGTGATCGTGAAAGTAGTCGGACTTACCACCTTCGTGATCTGCACCTGCTCCGCGTGTCCAGGCAAATAGTCGGTCGAGCTTACAACGACATTGTCGTTCATCTGCCAGTCCACAGCTTTCGACAATATCAGCGTGTTGGCGCCGGGTTGCAGCACGCCCTTGTTGCATTGCTTGGACGGGTCGTCCACGGCTGGATTGCAGTTGTTAAGACGGACCCAACTGGTGCCGGTGTTGGCCGGGTCAACGGTAGTATCGTAGGTGGCGCCTTTCTTGCCGTAGAGCTGAAGCGTCGCACCATAGCCGACTCCCAGGACCTTGTATCCGTAGTAGCCGACCTTCTGGTCGAAGGTGCTGTCAAGGGGCTTGCCGTTGTCGAAAGGCATCGCGTCGTACTTGTAAAAGCAGTCGTCCACGCCGCCGGGAAGGCCTTTAGTCTCCTTGCAGCTGCTCGGGTACATTGTCATCGATGCGTTGGACTGCCAGATGTCGTTCGCATCCTTATTGGGAACGCCGCAGGTCGCATCGGTCTTGCAGGGCGCGCCCGCGCCTCCGGGCCCCTGGTTCGCTCCATACAGATGAATCGTGAGCGGCCCGGTGATCGGCGTGATCACGCCGGTGTTGGGATCGACGGTGCCGGCACGCATCGTTCCTTTGTTTTCGATGACGATATTGGCGGCATAGAGGTCGATCTTCGCGTCGTTAAACTGCAGCACACCGTCTTTGATGATGTTGATGTTGTGGTACATGTACTCGCCGTTGGGCGTCGAGCCATCCACCACGCAAGTTCCGCCTTTCACGACCAGGTCGGTTCCGGCGTTGCCGAACCCAAGCGGGTCGCCATTTGGATCAGGGCAAGTCACTTCCGTGGTGTCGCTACCAGTGGCAAATCGACGCGCGCGGTCGGACGAAAGCGACATATCACCGGCGGACGCGAGGCATTCGGGAATCGGCGCACGATTGGATGAAAGAGAGGCTCCGCTGGCAGAAACGCTGCAAATGAAGCCGAAAAAGAAAACGAAAGTGACTGAGACGAACCGACCAATTCCGGACTGGCGCAATTTACGCCAGCGGGTTGAACCCCGCACCATCTCCAAAACCCCCAAAAAAAATATGCTCGGGGATTCTTAGCATCGGCAGAAACAAAACGCCACCCCAAATCGATCGGAGGGAAAAAATTAGCGTAAAAATTCAAGCGGCGGCTGGATGAGGCGCAACGCGTGAAGCGCGATCAGCACCCCGACTATGCTGCGGCGGGCTCGGCAGTCGCGAACTATGGGTTGAGCGACCTGATGACTTCAGCGCCTTTCATCGAGATGCTGGTGATGGCTTTGGCGTCGAGCGGCATCGACATCAGGTCCACCGAACGAATCTGGCTGTTCTCGTAAGTCCGGAAATAGTAGCGCCGCGCCTTGAGATCGGAAGCGCTGGTCCAAATGGTGCGGTCCGAGATTATGTTGCCGTGCGCGTCGGTCTGTTTCTCGCGCGCGGCGCCTTCGGGAATGTCGAAGTTGTTCAGAATGTGAAACGCCTCGAGGACCTCTTCGGCGCCGGTCCTGGAAGGCTGCACCGAGGTGCTGTAGGCGACGGCGCGGACAAATCGCGAAGGCGGAGTGAAGTCGCCCGGGATTCCGAGCATCCCCGTGCCCTGCCCGAGAGCGGTCAACCGCACGCCGCCGACTTCCACCGACGGCGCATTCACAACTGAGAGATTCAGATAGTTACGAAGGTTCGTCATATGCCAATCGAAGGTTGGCGAGTTGGTCATTACTCCAATCACGTTGTCATAGACGTGTAGTTTTCCCGCCACATATTCGATCACGATGCTCTTGCCAGAGGCGTCATGCACGACGTAGTGAACCGGCGGCGCGATGCCCCACTGCTTGAACACTACTTCGGCGACTGCGACGTTTGCGATGTTCTGTTTGACCTCTTCAACCGTCGCGAAATTTTCCAATATCCACGAACCGACCTGCCATGGCGCGATAGTTCTGGAGGCCTCGGCAGCATCGTACTTCCGGTAGCCGGCAGTTGTGGGGAAATAGAACAGGCCAGCCGCCAGCCCCTTCTCATTGACGCCGTCGAACAGGAATGGAAGTCCCACACCGTTGGCGCCGACTGAAGCATACCTTGAGACCCACTTGAGCCCATTGTCACCATCGGGCGTGGTACCGGTTCGAGAGTAACCGCGCGGCACCACCAGCACGTCGGAATCGAGGTCCACGTTGAACTCGAGCGTGCGGGCGTAAACCACCGTCCCATCGGACGCGATGAGCCTTATGCCTGTGCATGCTTGCGCGATCTTTACGAACAAGAGCGAAAATAGAACTATGGCGATATACGACACATAGAGAGGTCTGCTGGTATTGGTGGTATTCATCTTATAGCTCCTTTCCAGTCTAGTTAGATGAGAGCAAGAAGAGTGCCGTTCTCGGCCGCAATCGCGAGCAATTGGGCTAAGTATAGATGCGATCAGGCTAACCTGTCGCGGGCAGCAGGCGTGAACGACAAAGATTTGTCGGCCGAATGCAGTTACGTGGCGATTTCGTGCCGACGGTGCTTGCCGATCACGAATCCGCCGGCAGATTCGGGCGCTCAAAAAATAGTGACCAGAGTGCGCCTTTGCCCATGTGTTCGTTGATTTCCGACAGTACGAAATAAATCGCAAATATGAGAGTTACTCCCAAGATCCAGGCGAAAAACCGGTACAGATTTGCCTGCGCGATCATGTCCTGAATGGCCCCGTCGAAGCTGCCAACGCGATGCAGGGCCTCGAGGAATCGTTCGAGGTAGCTGAGCAACAACGTCCCTAATCCGTAAAGCAGTGTCTTGAAAATGACCGCGACGATCGGACGGTAGCGCTCGAGGCTTCGGCCAAGGCGCGTCTCATCCAGGATAAGGACCGCCTTAGCCGCCAGCAGGGCGCCGACGACGGCCTTGGAAAGAACAGTTACCGGGATGAAAAATTGCGCGACTGCAAGTTTGATGATCAACAACTGAAGCAGGAACGCGATCAAGAAGAAGACAAATACCGGTCGGGCCGCTACGAACTCTTTGTGCAGCCATTTGCCGGTTGACGCGATGCTATGTGGTACGGCGCTCATACTACTTGTCGATATTGTCCATGGCGTTGCGCAACGGCGCACTCGAGATCTGAATCATCCCGCCGAAGGGCCGGTCCAATTCCATTATGAGAAATATCGCACCAGAAACCGACAGGGCGCACAAGAACAGGGTCGCGACCACGGTCGCGTTACGAGGCGCAAAAAGTCCGAAGCTAAGAAAAATTACGGTCACCCAAAAAATCAATAGCACAAGAAACGGCATCGGGATCGAGCGGCCGCTTTGCTCGAAGAGCAATAGGCGCGCTTGCCCGATGTCGATGCTCATCTTTATAGCCTCGGCCTGTAGCGAGCGCTGAACGTCGTTCTGCGGCTTGAGCTCCTGAATCTTGTCGAAGAATAATTCGCCGCCGGCAATAGTCGGGGCCAGCTTCGCATTTGCGACGGGGTCATCGGGCCAGAGCCGATCGATCATTCCAGCGACGGAAGTTTTGAGTAGATCGCGAGCTTCCTTGGTCTCTGACCCGTAGTGCGCCAGCACGCGATCAAGCAGTATGATGTTGGCGGCAGCCTGTGTGAGTTCGTTTCTCTGGGTGTCGTAGGAACCTTTTGCAGAGTTGGTCAGCAGCGCAAGGACCAGCGCCGACATCGTCGCGATAAGTCCCATGCCAAGTTTGATTACATCCTTCGATTCCGCGTTCAGATGATGCTCGGGCAGTATCGCGTGGATAGCCATGCCGAGCAGCGCGCCTCCAAACACGCATGCCAGTACGATACCACCGACAACGATAGGGCTCACGAGTGTTACCTCCCGCTCTCAGACCTAGCGCGCCTTTGGGCCCCGGGCAATTACAATACAACAGTGCGAACACGACAGCTCATTGCTCTTCGGTGCCGGACTCGAAGGCCTTTTGCTCCGCGTGCTGGGTCGGCGATTGTGTCATCTGCATTCCCACCAGCCGTGCGACCAAAATCGCCAGGTAAAACTGGCCAGTGATACCTTCCGCCACCGCCGCATAACGTGCCTGCAGAGTTATAGGTGTGATGTCGCCAAATCCAATTGTCGAGAGGGTGGTCAGACTGAAGTAGATCAGAACCGGAATAGTCTGCTGCTCCGAAAGTGGCGCCCCCGAACCGAAGCTGAAGGCGTTGGGCTGTAGATCATGAAGCACGATATAAAAGAGTCCGCAAGTCAGTCCGACCAGGAGGTAGGTCGAAATCGACATGCTGATGACTTCGCGCGTGATCTCCTTCTGCCGCAGTACGGCGCGCAATTCATTCCACGTGATGAAGGCAAAAAGCAGCAGCCACAGAATCGAACCGGCGAGGTAGATCGAATGGTCTGGTGTGAAGGTAACGACAACCCGTTCGGCGATCGCGGGTATTCCCAGCGTCCAGGCAATGATTCTTCGACGCCTCTTCTGGGCTATAAGAGTTTCGCGATCCCCCACCATCTCATCGACATCGATGTTGTAGAGGGCCAGCAGAAGGAGCAACAACATCACGGTGCTGAACATGATCGGACCCGCTCCAGAGTCGCCTATTAAGGGACGCACCAGGAAAGCGGCAATGATCGCGGCCAGCAGCACGGTGTGCCTATGCGGCGCGAGAAGGCGATGGATCTCGTCGCGCAGATCGCGGAAACGGATTACTTCATTTGACATGGTAGGCGGCGCCGACTTCAATTTCGCGATGGCAACCTACTGGTCCACTTCATCCCAGGTCTTGTCGGGATTGTATTCGGAGATTGCGTTCGCCACCTTTGCGGTGTCGGGCCCAAGATCCTTTTGGACGATGACGCCATCCTGATTGATCATGAATGTTACAACTCCCGAAGCGCGATACTCGGCGGGATAGGCGAGAAATGCGAACCCCTTGGTCATTTTGCCATCGAGCAAATAGTTCCTGGCACCGCCGGGAGCATTTCGGCCTTGCTTCGTCAGCACTTTGTAGTAATACCCGTGGAATGGAATAGGATTCCCGCCAGTATTCTGCTTGTAGCCGGCCGCGGTGGCTTTCGCGACGAGTGCTCCGATAGGACTCTCGGGCTGACCTTCGGCGGTCTCCCAATACAACCCGTTGTGTTCGCCGCTATCGCTCATGATTTTCTGCGCGAACTCACCTTCACTCCCACCATCGTTCGCTTCGCTGGCATACTCCGATTGGGCCACGGCGAGATCCTCGAGGACCCTTATCGTGAACAGTTCGTTTCTGCCGATTCGTCTGAAGAGTAACTCGTCTTTCCCGGCTGCTGTGTCGAAGACCCAGCCGCTATCCTTCTTTATGAGCGAGATTGGAACCGGCCAGTTCTCGGCGCCTATATAAAGGATGACACGTCCTTGATCGTCGTAGGCGAGCCGATGCATTTCGTCGTAGCGGCGCGCAAATTCGTCGCGCGCATTCTTGTCGGCGACTGGATCACCCGATGAAAGCAGCTGATCGGCGTCGGGGCCGAGGATTGAGCTCATCGCTTTCATGTCGTCTGCTTTGTCGGCCGCGATCAGCGCCGTAACTGCCGCGTCAGGTGTGGAGAACTTTCGCTGCGCGGCCGTGTCATCCGCAAACGCGAATGGCGTTACGAACGACCACATGAAAAGAAACACCGGAAGCGCGAGCAGGAGTCTGACCCTGGTTGTAATCATTTCATTCGCCATTGGAATTCCTCATTTCCTGTTTTTCCCGCCGCCGCGATTCGCGCCACCTCCGCCATTTCCACCGCCGCCGCCGCGTCTGGCATTGCCACCGCCGCCACCGTTAGCCCGGCCGCCAGCGGATTTCTGATTTCCCTTGAAGCTGGCTTGTCCGCGGTCGCTCGCAGCGCGTGCATTTCCACCCGGCTCATATCCGCCTAGAGCGCTATTACGGCCGCCAGTACTGCTGTTGTCCTTGGAGAAGCCTCGGGCCGGGTCCGCTGCGCGATTGGCCGGCTTGGTGGCGGGCCGATTTTCGGCGACGGGATTCGCTGGCCGAGTTCCAGGGATAGGCTTCGCAGGCTGATTGGGTCGATTCTTCCCGATCTCATTCTTGCCCGCGTTAGACCCGCCTGGATTGTTTGGAAGCGTACTCGCCTTCGGAAAATTGGGCTTGGCGATATTGGGATTGGCAGGTCTCGCGTTATTTTTGTCATACGGCCGCGTCGCAGGAATCGCCGGGTTGTTAGGACGGTTGTATCCGCCGCTACCATTGGCGGGCCTGGTGGATGGATAAGGCGCCGGTCGTGGCGGGTAGCCCGGGCGCGGATAGTTTCCATTGGGCGGGCGATATGCGGGCGGCCGGTAGCCCCCGCCGCCGTTAGGATATCGTCCCGGGTACACATTGTTGTTAGTCACGTAAACGTTGTTGTTATACTTGACCGAGCTACCGCCGCCACCGTACCAATTGCAGCCCCAGTCGTTGTGGCCACTGTTAATCAGCGAGCCAAGCAACATCCCTGCTCCAAACGACAAGACACCCGTGAGCAACAAATCACTGCCGCTATATCCCGGCGGCGCTGCGATTGGCGCACCGTAAGCGGAGGTCGGATTGTACTGTGGGACATAAACCGTGTTCGGCTGCGCCGGTTGAATGATAACCGTCTGCTGCACCGACGGCTGTGCGGCGGCGCCCTGAGCAGCAGGAGGCGCGGGCTGCACTTGCACCGTTTGCTGCGGCGTGGACTTCAAAGTTCCCGCTGCCATCGCCATGTTGCGCAGCGCCTGAATAGCATTCATCACGTCGGCAGGCTGATTGTAGTAGGCCTCGCCCAGGTCGGAGGTCCACGCAAGATTGTCATTCATCGTTTGCAGCACGGTCGGGAACTGAGTCAGAGACTTGATACTGGGATCCCACGCTTGCTGGTTCACCTGATTCGCCAGCTGATCGCCGGTAAGGTTAGGATTCTGCTTCAGCCATCTATCCGCTTCCACCACCTGCGTCGGATAGGTGGATCCGGCTAGGATCTGAGCTACCAGCACATCAGGATAGAGCGCGATGGGTGACACCAGCTCCTGTAAGTCTTGAGAGGTATCAGCGCCCGGAGGAGGCCCAGGTTCAGCAGCGGCGGACGGCGGCGGAACAGCGGGAGCCGCGGTCGCGGCGACGCTCGGTTGCGCTTGCACCGACTGCACCGCGGCAGGTTGGTCCTCGCCGCGCGAGCATCCGGTGACCATCGGCGAGGTGGACACTAGCACTGCCGCGGCAAGTATCATCGGCAACGATCGTCCCTTTCGCCGGGACAGTAGTTTTATTCTGCTCATCAGATCGGTTTGTCCTTCGCTCCGGATAAAATTAGGTTACGACATCAACTTTACGATTTCTGCTCGGCTTCCGCGCGGATCGCCGCCGCAATGTCACCGCTCATCCTGGCTATCGCCTGGCTATGCGCTGCTGCGAGCGCATCGAAGCCTTGCCCCTGCACCGGTTCGCGCGCGACTGTCCGGCCCGAGCGGACTTCGCCGCCCACAGTCTTACGCACCGTCCACACCGCCTCCACGACTGCCGCCTGTCCTTGAATCGACTCGAAGCGTTGCACGTCGATCGTGACCCTGTAATCCGGTACGAAGTTAGCCAACTGTGAGTTGGCCACCTCCGGCGTGCCGAGCAGCACGACGAGATCTCCGGCGACGGCGTGCGCGATAGAATCATTCAGCGGCGAGACCCATCGATTGAATTCATCGACCTTTACCTGGTTCGGCGCAACCTGCACGACGAACTCCGGTTGATCCACCGAGGCGGGTATCGTAACCGGGCCTACCATCACCGCCGCGGAGGTCGGCGGTGTGCCGTCTGCTGTCGCGGTCGAGGTGAGTGAGTAAAACCGCGACGGTGCAGTGCTGCATCCAACAGCGATTCCCGCCATCAACGCGATCGAGATCATTTGCGCGATTCGTCGTGCCATCACTTCGCCTCCCCGGGCTTGCCTCGCAGGAGCGCGTCGGGATGGCGCTCGAGATAATCCGCCAACACACGCAACGAGCGCGCCGCGCGGCTCACTTCCTGCAGCGTGCTGCCAATTTGCTGGAGCTGCGAAGAATTGGGCTCAGTGAGCGCGCTGGTATTGTCGAGCGTGCCGCGTGCGCTCGCCAGCGTGCCTTGCGCGGACACCAGGGTTGTATTGAGCTGCGCGATCGCCTTTTGCAGGTCTTCGCCAATTTCCTGGAATGGCACCTTGTCGAGTTTCTTGATGATGTTCTCCACTGTCGCCTCAGTCGCTTCGAGCTGGCCCGATGTGGTCGGCAGCTGCACTGGAGTTTGCGACCAATCCACCGTTACGGGCGGCGCGCCGGGGAAGAAGTCGAGCGACACGTATGCGGATCCCGTCAGAAGATTCCCCGTTTTCAGCTGCGCACGAACTCCATGCGCCACCAAAGCGTCGATTAATTTTCGCCGCATCGTCTCCAGGTTCACGCCGGGACCTAGATCAAGGATTTTGACCCCAAGTCTGCGTGGATCGAGACTTATCGTCACCGGCGCCGAGAATTCGAATGTCTTAAGATCGATCTGAGCACTGATATCCGAAACCTCGCCGATGTTGATGCCACGGAATTCGACCGGGGCGCCCGGCGACAGCCCACGGACCGAGTCTTTGAAGATAAGCTGGTAGGTCTGCGGATGCTGCGGCGGCGGGTTGAAGGCCTCGGTCCGGTTGCTGTACAGGGTGAAGACCGCGTTCTCGTCGGACGGCGGTAAGACCAGGGCGGTCGCCGCGGTCTCGAACGCGATACCACCTATAAGGATCGACAATACCGACTGGGTCTGTACGGTAAGACCGCTCGCCGAGAGCGAGACGTCGATTCCGCTCGCATGCCAGAAGCGGGTATTAGGGTTGACGTACTGGTCGTAGGGCGTTTGCACGAACACCTTGACCGTCAGATTCTTGCCATCCGGGTCGAGCGCGTAGGACGCGACCTGTCCAACTTGCAGCCGGCGGAAATATATCGGCGTACCGGTGTCCAGCGAGCCTAAGTCAGATGTCTTCAAGACAAAAAAGCGGCCGGGCGTTTCGCCGGTTATGACCGGTGGCGTTTCGAGCGCCACAAAGTCGCGCCGGTCCTCCTTCGACGATCCTATCTCGACGCCTATGTATGCTCCCGATATAAGAGTACCCAGCCCCGTAATGTTGGCGCCTGATATCCGCGGCCGTACGACCCAGAACTTCGTGTCCGTGACCAGGAATGCTTCCGTCTTGGGCGCCATCTGCGCACTTAAGATCGCGTGCTGGTGATCTTCCGACAGTTCTATGGTTTTGACAGTACCGATATCGACGCCGTTGTAGTGGATCTTGGTCTTGCCGGCTTCCAGTCCTTCCGCCGAACTCATAACGATCGTTATCTTGGGACCCTCGCTCATCACCCGCGTCACTGCCACCCATGCGCCAACTATCGCAGCCAGAATTGGGATGAACCAAACGAGCGAGAGCCGCGTGCGTTTTTTGGGCACGTTCCTCGACTCGGGAACTGAAGAGCGTGGTGGTTCGCGATCAGGCATAAGTAACCTCTTTGGAATCTGCCGCCATCGAACTCGCAGAATCCCAGATTAGCCGCGGATCGAACGACTCGACCGCAAGCATGGTAAACACCACTACCGCCGCGAAGAAGATCAGGCCGGGGCCCGGCTCGACCGACATGAGCGGCTGGAGCTGAATCAGCGCCGCGGTGAAGGTATCGACGAATACATCGACCATCGACCAGCGCCCAATGAACTCGACCATCCTATACATCTGGACGCGGTGCTCATTGTTCGCGACCGAGCCGCGCTGGGTCGTGATGAGCAAGTATCCCAGCGCCAGGATCTTCGCACTCGGGATCATGATGCTCGCGACGAGCACGATGATCGACAGCGGCCATCCGGTTGGCGACCATAGCAGCACTACGCCCTGCATTATGGTGTCGGACTCGGCGCCGGCTGCCGTCGTTGTCGTCAGCACGGGCAGCACGTTGGCCGGGATGTAACAGATCGCCGCGGCGATAACGTAGGCCCAGGTGCGCTGGAAGCTGGCCGGCTTGCGGAATGCTAGCTCCTCGTCGCAACGCGGGCAGCGTCCTTCTTGCTCGCCCGGTTCAGGACGAGAGAGCAGTCCGCAGCCTTCGCAACTCTGCAGGCCTTGCTGCATCGCCGTGATGCCGGCCGCACTCACGGCGTTCCCTCCACCAGAGCCTCACCGGCCGCGTCGTGCTGCGCTTCATCCGCCCATTGAATCCTCTCCCATACATCTCGAGAGTCGAAGGTAGCCGACATTCCGGCGAGGACAAAGACCAATACCCAGAGCACGAACAGCGCCATCCCGGGAATCACCGTCGCGTAATCCGCTATCTTGACCAGCGCGACCAGCACCCCGACCATCATGACCTCGATCATGCTCCAGATTTTCGTGGTCGGGTGATAACGCAGCATCGTTCCTACCCATCGCGGCGGCCGCGCGCGCATCCCGCCGAGCACGATCGCCAGCATCAGGCCGATTTGTAGCGCCGGCGCGATAACCGCGGTGAACAGCACCAACACTCCGACGATCTTCTGATCGTTGTCCCACAAGTGCTGCGCGCCGCCAATCACCGTGGTCGAAGCGTCGCGCCCAACGATGGTGAGACCCAGCATGGGAACAGAGTTCGCGATTGCGTATAGCAGCACCGCACCGAGAGTCAGCGCGAGCGTCCGGTTGAGCGAGTCCTCACGACGGCGCCACAATTCCTTGTTGCATCGCGGGCATCGAGCGGACGCGCCGGGTTCAAGCTCCGGGATGCGCTGCATCAAATCGCAGTGCAAACACGCAATCAGCGAAGTGTCCCCGACCGGTTGGTTATAACTCATTGCGCTATAGCTGCTAGCTGAAATTCCCTGGCCTTTCGGCAATGCTTGAGGATCGCAAGCTCATAATGCACCAGGCGGTCATCACAGTATGCAGCACGACGGCCGGCCACAAAATGATGCCGACCGACTGCGACCGGACTCCCGCGCTTCCCAGAATGAGCGCTACACCGATGTTGTAGATAACCATCGCGGCGATCAATCCTCGCGCGGCGGGGCTTTGCGCGTCGTTGCGGGCGAGCCAGCAGGCGACACCGAGCGTCAGTAATCCAGCTCCGCCGATGCGCGCCACGGTGAATGCGGCAGGTTGCTGTAATGGCGCGCCAAGCAGAAGATTCGCCGCCGCCGACGGCAGACACAACAGCGCCAGACCCGCTCCTCCTTCGATCGCCGCGGTTGTTGCATACAGACTCTTCACATACACCTAGTCTCTTGCCCGCGCGAGTTTCTCCGCAATGGCCCGACGATCCGCATCGGTCAACTGCTCGGGTCCGAGGTTGAAGGTCAGCTTATCGATGGTGCCAGTGAAGCGGAACGGCAGTTTGTAATCATCGTTGACCGCGGTGCGCGTATCGCTGCCTATGTCGAAGGTCTCGTCGATGGACATGAGCAATGGAATCGTATGCGGGATCTTCTTGCGCGCGATCTCGTTGCCATCGACCTTAAAGACTCCTTCACCGCCCTTGCCGGGGCCCGGTCCGTCGTATTTAAAGTCGAACTCTATCGTATGCTTGCCCGGCTTGAGCGCATCAGCCAACAAACCGTGGCCTAAAGGTCCCCCCTGCCAGCGGTAGTGCGTCAAATCGAGAAGGTTGTAATCGAAGACTGGTTTGCCCTTGAGCAGGTATAAGCCGTAGCCGCCGAAGCGACCGCCCAAGGTAACGATCATTCCCTCCGCGCCGCCTTGCGGAATAGTCACGTCGGCCGAGATTGTGTAGTCCCTGTCCAAAATGCTGGGCGCGTTGCCGACCGGAATATTGGTATTCTCACCCGTGTAGGTGAAGACGGTTCGCCCGGCCACCGCGCTCGGTCGCGGCGTCAATAGGCGCGCAAAGCCCGTGTTATCCAGCGGCAGTACCTGATATTTTGCGGCTTCGGTCAGGAATAACGCCTGCATTTCTTTCAGCTTGTCCGGCATCTTCGACGCCAGATCATTGTTCTGCGAATAGTCTTCGGTGATGTGGTATAGCTCCCAGTTATAGTCGTTGACGTCGGTGAGCTTGCCCGTTGCCAGCAGCCACGGCGCAGCGGGCGGAGTCGTCGAAGCAATCCACCCATCGTGGTAGATCGCACGGTTGCCGACCATCTCGAAATACTGCGTATCGTGCTTCGACGGTGCGTTGGCATTAGCTTTGTCGAATGTATAGGCCATGCTCACACCTTCGATCGGCTTTTGCTTGATGCCGTTGACGAGGTCGGGCGCCTTGATGCCTGTGGCTTCCAGGATCGTCGGCACAATATCAATGACATGATGGAACTGTGCGCGGATGCCGCCAACATCTGTGATGTGACCGGGCCATGAAATCGCCATACCTTGCCGAGTGCCGCCGAAATGCGAGGCGACCTGCTTGGTCCACTTGAACGGAGTGTCGAACGCCCACGACCATGCCACCGACATATGCGGATAGGTCTTATCCGAGCCCCAATCTGTGTAGTGCAACATCTGCGCAGCCAACGGCAGGGTCAGGATGCCGTTGTAGGCGGTCATCTGGTTATAGGTCCCCTCAAGGGTGCCTTCGGCGCTGGTGCCGTTGTCGCCGCTGATATAAATGATTAGCGTATTGTCGAGCTTGCCCTCGTCCTGAACCTCCTGGATTACTCGGCCAATCTCATAGTCGGTGTATGCAGCATAGGCGGCGAAGACTTCGGCCTCACGCGCATAGAGCTTCTTCTGGAGCAACGAAAGTGAATCCCACCGGGGCAGCTTCGCCCCTCCGTACGCGGCCTGTCCGTCCGGCCACGGAGTCAGCTGGGTATCCGCCGGAATCACACCGAGCCGCTTCTGGTTGGCGAATATCTGCTCGCGTAATTTTTCCCAGCCCATGTCGAACTTGCCTTTGAACTTATCGATCCATTCCTTGGTCGGCTGGTGCGGCGAGTGGGTGCCGCCGGGCACGTAGTAAACGAAGAAAGGCTTATCGGGTGCGGCCGCGTTCAGGCCGCTCATGTACTTGATCGCATCGTCCGCCATGTCAGTGGTGAGGTTGTAGCCAGGCTTACCTATCCACGGAAACACCGGAGTCGTATTGCGATATAGATAGGGCGTCCATTGGTCGGTCTCGCCGCCCAGAAACCCGTAGAAGTATTGGAAGCCCATGCCAACCGGCCATTGGTCGAACGGCCCAGCCTCGCTGTATTGAAAGGAAGGTATGTTGTGGTCCTTGCCGAACCACGAAGTCGCGTAACCGTTATCGCGCAGGATGGTGCCGATGGTGGCGTCCTCGGGCCCGATGATGGAGTCGTAACCGGGATAACCCGTGGACAACTCGCCGATCACGCCGTAGCCAACCGAGTGATGGTTACGACCTGTGATCAGCGCCGCGCGCGTCGGCGAACAAAGCGCCGTCGAGTGGAACTCGGTGTAGCGCAATCCCGCATTGGCGATGCGATCCATCGCCGGCGTCGGGATAACGCCGCCGAAGGTACCTGACACGCCGTAGCCCTGATCGTCGGTCATGATAAGAAGGACGTTGGGCGCGCCCTTGGGCGGCACTACCCGCGGCGGCCACCACGGCGTGGAATCCTTGGCAGTTTCCTTGATCACGCCGCCAAACGGAATCGGTGGCGGCGGGAGTTGCTTGCCGTCAAGCGTCACGGTGGAACTCGGAGAACCCGGCACACCGTTGATCTGCTGGGCGCGTGCGATGCTGCCTGTAAGTGACCATGCCACCGCCAATGTCGCTACCAGCGCTAAGCCAAAATTAATGCGCCCTTTAGCCCTCATAGTTTGAATCACGCTATCTAGTAGTTGTTATTGTAGGTGTTCGGAGGCGGAGCGTAGGTCACCTGGCTGCCGTTGTAGTATGGCTGATACCCCGCCGGAGGAGGTGGA
The DNA here is from genome assembly GCA_963756005.1 of uncultured delta proteobacterium. Classification (GTDB taxonomy): domain Bacteria; phylum Desulfobacterota; class Binatia; order Binatales; family Binataceae; genus Binatus. Next base: position 33,420 of record CAVWMC010000017.1, on the reverse strand, counting down.
GGTGGATAATAACCATACGGATTGTTCTCGACGACAGTTGTCGTCGGAGCTTTAGCCTGCGAATTCGCTGCCATCATACCTACCGCCATGCCACCGACCGCTCCGAGCGCGGCCGCGCCTGCGACTTCCCCACTACTCGAACCACCATTGTTGCCATAGTAGTAGTTATTGCCTCCGCCACCACCGCCACCTCCATAATAGTTGCTATCGCCCATGTTATTGTTGATGGTGGCGTCTTGCTTGTTTTGCATCTGTTTGTTGTAATTTTCGTTGTTCTTCTGGAGAGTATTAGCTTCGTTGTATTGGGCTTGCTTCTGAGCTTCCTGGTTGGCGTTGTATTCGTTGTAGTCCGCCTGCTTGTTGGTAGAACTGGAAGAGCTACCGTAGCTGCTTCCGGACTCTGAGGGCGGCTTATACTGGTTGTATTGCGAGGACGAAGACGACTTATTGTAGTTGTACGTATTTCCAGAATCAGACGATTTGTATTGGCTTCCAGAGCCACTGGATGAATGCCCATAGCCACTGGAATGGCCAAAGCTGCCGCCGTCGAACCCATCCGAACCGCCCCCGTGGTACCCTCCCCCACCACCATAGCCTCCGCGGCCGCCGCCACCGTAACCGCCGCCTCCGCCACTCCACCTTGCTAAAGCATCGGGCGCGCCGGCGAGTGCCAATGCGGACAAGAAAAGCACAACCCTTAGCGCAAATCTGCTGGCGACTCGCAAATCTATCGTGTTCTTCATGGCTGTGACCCCTTAACCTTCAAAAACTCGATGCGCTTTGCGTCTTTCGGAAGCTCAGGACTGAAACGGCTGCTCGATATTTCCTTTGGAAACTTCCAGTCGGAAAGAACTGCTATGTATTCCGGTGCTCCCGGCTCGGTGCGGTAGTTGATCACGATCTTGCGCGGAACCGGCTTCCCTGAACGGTCGAGCCAGAGCTGCAGGTCGATGTCGCGCGACGAGAACGCTAGGTGATCGCAGGCGAGGCCGTTGACGTCGTTAACCCCGATGTACGACCCGAAGATGATCCGTTTGCGGATCCTCATGCAAGGATCGCTGTACGCCAGGTTCGAGAGCGGCAGTGTGAGATGCTCCGTTCGCTCCACCTCGTCGAGCATCGTATCAATCGACGACGGCACCTTCATGCTCGCGTACATCTCGTGCGGCTGGTCGAAGATCGTCAGCGTGTCGTTCTGATACCAGAGTTTTTTTCCGCCGAGGTCGCTTTGGTAATCGACCGCCAGTTCGTCTGGTCGCTGGAGCGCGAAATTCATTTCGGCCGCATACTGGACTTTCACCGCGGGCGGCAGCACCTTGTCGAACAGTATCTCCGCGTGAAAGCTGAACGCGTCGGCCGCGCCCAGCGCCGCGCAAGTCTTGCTGAGAAGTTCGTCCGCGTGCGGGTCAATACTGGGCTGCGGAGCAGCTGCGACCGATGGCGCAGCTTGAGTGGGTGCCGCGGAAGGATCGGCCGCCAACGCGGGGTTCATCGCTAACGCAATTCCCATCGCAGCGCCGCAAGCAGCCGCCGCAAGTTTGAAGCTCATCTTCTGCCCTCCCATTGACTGTCTTATCAAGCTGTCAGGTCGGTTCGGTCGATTGCGATCACGGGATCATGCCGCACTCGAACATCTTGTTGGCGATCGGCGCCGCTACCCGGTTGATGAACATGGCGCGCATCTGGGGATCGCTGCGCAGAAAATTTACGGCTTCCTGCTCCCTCTGCGATTTCGGCTGCTGCCGCTCCTGCCACAATTGCTCGCACGACGAATTCTGATATTTCTGGATGACTTTGTCGGCGGCCTTGTCCAGCAACGGGTGCTGGCCGTACTGGGCGCTTGCTACTCCCGCCAACAACAGGATTGGGAGCGCGCCGAGCAGGCACACGGTTATGCGGCGAACCGTCGCTTTTGCGTTCAACATGAATGTCTCCTTAATTCCAGTTTTTGTTCTCTCAGGTTTCAGCGTCACCGAGAGAGGTTGAGCTTCAATTTAGGGAGCAGATTCTCCATCGCGCGGGACTTCGCCGCTATTGTACTAAAGTACAATGTCGAAATCTGGGACATGACGAAGGTGCAGCGACTCGCTTTGTTCAGCGCGGGCCTTCGGCTATACATATTGTAATAATATGATTCTTTTTGTGAGGTCGAGGCGCGCGGTTCCGGTTTTGCTCACGCTCATCTGCTGCCTCGCGCTGCCCAACCTGGCGCGCGCGCAAACGGATCAGGCCGTGTACACCGATGCCCTCGTCAACGGTTGGCAAAACTGGAGCTGGGCGACGGTGAACCTCGGCAACACCACGCCGGTCCAGTCCGGCACCGACTCGATCAGTGTTAGCGCGGGGCCGTACCAGGCGCTCTACCTGCATCAGACCGCGTTCGATTCCACTCCGTACACCGCGCTCGTTTTCTGGATCGATGGCGGCGCGAGCGGAGGGCAGCTGCTGCAAGTGCAAGCGACGCTCAACGGCGCGGCGCAGACGGTCGTGACGCTCCCGGCCCTCGCCGCCAATACCTGGCAGCAAGTCACTATTCCGCTGTCATCGCTCGGCGTGCAAAACCAGCCGGACCTCGACGGTTTCTGGATCCAGGACCGCAGCGGCACGACGCAGCCGGCCTTCTTCGTCGATAGCATCACATTCACCGCGCAGCCGCCGCCAAGCGTTGTGAATGTGACGGTGAATGCGGCGCAGCCGGTCCGCATCGTCGATGCGCGCCATTTCGCCGTCAACACCGCCGTGTGGGACGCGGACTTCGATACGTCCAACACGATTAACCTGCTGACTTCGATGGGCGCGCAGGCGCTCCGCTTCCCCGGCGGCTCCCTCTCCGACGACTACCACTGGGCCACCAACACCACCGACAGCAACACCTGGCAATGGGCTACGTCCTTCGACCAGTTTGCACAGGTCGCAACCACGGTCGGCGCGCAGGCTTTCATCACCGCCAATTACGGTTCGGGCACCCCGGCCGAAGCGGCTTCATGGGTCCAGGAATCCAACGTCACTCATCACTACGGCTTCAAGTACTGGGAAATTGGCAACGAATGCTATGGCTCGTGGGAGACTGACACTAACACCGTCGCGCACGATCCTTACACCTATGCGCAGCGCTTCCAGCAATACTACACCCAGATGAAGGCGGTTGACCCCACGATTAAGATCGGTGCCGTGGCCATCACCGGCGAGGACAGCTACGCCAATAACACCAATCACCCGGTCGTCAATCCGCGAACCGGACAAACGCACAACGGCTGGACACCGGTGATGCTCGCCACCATGCATAGTCTCGGCGTAACTCCGGACTTCCTTATCTATCATCGCTACGCGCAGGCGCCCGGTGCTGAGAGCGACGCAGGCTTACTCCTTTCCAACGGCACCTGGAGCACCGACGCCGCCGATCTCCGCCAGCAGTTGAAGGATTACCTGGGTGCAGCGGCGCCCAACGTCGAGCTGGACTGCACCGAAAACAATTCCGTCTATACCAACCCCGGCAAGCAAACCACCAGCTTGGTGAACGGTTTGTTCCTGGCCGACAGCATTTGCGCCGCGATGAACACTGAATTCAACGCGGTCGCATGGTGGGACCTGCGCAACGGCCAGGAAACCACCAACAACAATTCCTCCTCGCTCTATGGATGGCGCCAGTATGGCGACTATGGCGTGGTTGATAGCGTTGACCCCGCCGGACCGGCTGACACCTATCCAACCTGGTACGTCGATAGGCTGCTCCAGCACTTCGCCCGCGGTGGCGACCAGCTTGTCAGTTCAACCAGTGACTATCCCCTGGTTAGTGTGTGCGCGGCCGAGCGCACCAACGGTGGGTTGACTCTCCTGATCGTGAACAAAAGCCCGAACACGGCCTTCAACACTAATATCACTATAAGCGGCGGCTCGCCTGGCAGCACCGGCACTTTGTATTCCTATGGCATCCCGCAGGATAACGCGGCAGAGTCTGGCGTCGGCTCAGCCGACATCGCGACCAGTCCCATAACGGGACTATCGACGAACTTCTCGTACAACTTCCCGGCTTACTCGGCCAACGTGATAGCGTTCGGTACTGGCGCCTCGCCTTCGCCAACCCCAACCGCGACCAGCACCTCAACCATCACCTCAACCATCACAGCAACCCGCACGGCGTCGCCTACTGCAACTGCCAGCCGGACACCTACTGCTACGGCTACATCGACCCGGACGGCGACGCCCACTGCGACCGGCACAAGCACATCCACACCTACCGCAAGTCAGACCTTGACCGCGACCGCAACTGCCACGCATACTGCGACTCCGACTACCACGATGTCAGTGACCGCGTCGCTCGCATTCGGCAATGTCGCAATCGGCCAAACGCTCGCAAAGAATCTCACGGTCGATAACCGTGGGGCCGTTCATCCGTTGGTCATCTCGAGCGTTACATCGTCTGATCCGTCGGAGTATGTCCTAAGCGGCACGGGAACTTGTGGCGCGATCCCGATCATCGTGGCGCCCAAGACGACCTGCACGCTAGGTGTGACATTCGCGCCCAATGTCGTCGGTGCGCATGGCGCAACGCTGACGTTGTTCGACAACGCAACCAGCAGCCCGCAGCACTCCACGCTCTCAGGCACCGGCATCAAAGGATTGACGATATCGAAGAGCGGCCTGTTATTCGGAAGTGAGAAGTTCGGCCTTAAGCCCGCGATCTCGTTCAGTGTTACGAACCATCAGACTCGGCAGGTGACTCTCAACGAGAACTTCAGCGGCACGAATGCCGCCGACTTCTCGATCACGGGCGGCACCTGCACCACGACCCTCGGCGCCGACAAGGCGTGCACCGTGGTCGTGACTTTCAATCCCGGCGCGCTAGGGACGGAGTCGGCGGCGCTGTCAATCGCTGACAGTCCCGATCCGCTGAGTCCTTACGCGGTCGCGATAAGCACTGGACCGACCATTCCGGCGACGGTCACGCCAACTTCGATTGCGTACGGCACGCTGAAGACAACCACGAAAACCCTCGATGCGACGGTCACCAATCTTTCCGGATTTTCGCTGGCCTTGACCAATAGCATCGGCGGCGCAAACGCGGGCGACTTCACAGTGGCGGGCGGCACCTGCGGCGTCACCGCGGCGGCGCATTCGTCGTGCACGGTAGCGGTGAAGTTCACGCCCACCGGCGGCGGAGCGGCCGAGAGCGCGAGCGTGGCGGTAAGTCTCGCAAACGATCCAACCAGCCCGCATAGCATAAGCCTGACGGGAACCGGCCAGTAATTCAGTCATTCACGCCTGGATAGCTGTCTCGAACAGCACCCGAAGCCGGGTGCGCAAGTCGGGCCGCATCAGTAGGTTGGTGCTATCGGCAAACTGGTCGATGGAACCGATAGGACCCGCCTTTGCGTAAATCATTCGCAACGATTCGTCGCGAATCTCGTCGCTGACAGCCTTGGCAAAGCGCCCAGCACCAAGCACTCGATAGGGCCTTTCGTGAAACGACATAGTGCCCGTATCGAGCGTGGCGAAAAGACCCATCGCATTGTGCATTCGCGCCACGATTTCGAAAGCGGCGCATAGGTGTTGCTCGCGCGATTGCCAGGTCTCTCCCGCGATCGCCGCACGCAATACAGGCTCAAGCTCACGCGCGCAATTCAAACGGGAGAACGCAGCTCCCAGCCATTTGCTGTATGGCGCGTAGCGGCCCTCGATCAGAAAGCACAACTTCATCACGTCGCGGACCAGTCGCGCCGTGTTGATTCGCGCACCAAGCTCGTCGCCCGCTTCGCCGCATCTGCTCGGGGAATGCTTCCTCCTGTGCTATCCGAATCCATTGTGACGCGAGCATGAACAGCCACACCTCGTGCGGATACCACTTCAGGCTTTGCCGCAGCGGAACCAGCTCGCCAAGTCCATCGTGATAGACACTGCCGCCCGTGACTTCGAGCAAGGCGTTCTGGTACATCAGTAGCCAGTCAATGATTGTAGGCGTGCGATGCGGGTCGATGCCCAGGTAGCCGCCGATGAATTCACCTACCGTATGGAAGTAAACGTGATGCCGCACGCGGTCCGACTCCGCCGGCGCCATCCAGCCCACGCGGTTTTCGTTGGGTTCTGCGAAGTTAGTCGAATAGCCGCGGAATTCTTTCGGAAGTTGCGCTGAGAGAACCTCACTGATCGAATCAGCCTGAGTGCGAAAGTCCTCGTCGGACAGAAATACCAATAGGCGCGGCCCCCATTCGTGATCGGTCGAGCGTTCGGAGTCATAGCCGAGCACGTCGGAGCCATAGCCGATCAGCGCGGCGGAATAGCGGAGTTCGGGAAATGCAGCCGAGAGGATCGGCGCTACGGCTTCGCGATAGAACATCTCGTTGAGCCGCACACCTTTGATAAACTTTGACATGGCGTTCAGTAGCTATATCAGGATTTCGTTTTTGAATCCTGCAGATGATCGTGTAAGTCTTTCAACATCTGCTGGACCTGTGGATTTCCCGGCTCCAGGTTATCGAGTCGATTCGCATAGGTGAGCGCTCTGGCGGCGTCGCCCGACTGTTCGAGAAAGGTCACCATCGCAGCCAGTGAATCGGCGTCGTAAGGATGCACTTTGAGAGAATTATCGAGCGTTTCGATCGCCGCGTTCGTCTTGCCCGCATCGTTCAGAGCTACTGCATAGACGTATGCGTAGCGCGCATTACCGAGATCGCCGCGCGCGGCTGCCCCTAGCAGGTCGAGCGCTTGTGCGTTGCGCTTTTGACGCACCATCAGCAGACCTAGCGCGTGCTCGAGCGATGCATCGTCGGGCGAACGACCGAGCGCAGTCTTGAGGACGCGTTCACCCTCTTCGTCCCGGTTCTGTGCGCGATAGAGGTCGGCCAGGTTGACGGCGCCCGGCGCAAAGCTCGGATCGAGCGACAACGCGGTTTTGAGTTCTTCCTCCGCCTTGTCGAAGTGATTCTGCCGGGCATACAGCAGTCCAAGATTCATGTGCGCCTCGGGACGGTCGGCGTTCAACTGGAGCGAGGCGATGTACTCTTCGGTGGCTCGATCGAAAGCGGCCGCAATATCGGCGGGCAGGTTGTTGACGGGCAGTCCCGCCAGCACTTCCGCCGCCTCGATCCGCACGGAGCGGATATGATCGTCAAGCAGCGGCGCCAATGTGTTCGCACTGTCAGCAGGATCGGTGTTGGACAACGCGTGCGCAGAGGCGCGTCGCACAAGACTCCAATCATCTGTGACACCTGTGCGAACCGCCGCGTCGGTCGGCAGAGGCGCGTAATTCGCAAGCAGAGAAAGCGCGGTCGCGCGCGCGATCGCGGGCTGCTCCGTGTCGGCGACCAACCGCTCGAGCGATTGCCGCGCTCCGGGTGCGCCCACCGAGCCGGCGTTCAAGGTCTCCGCAAACTGCTGGAACCCTTGAGGCGCATGGCCGTACCACTTGCCGACGACACCCAATGCCCAATTCAGCAGACTTGTCGGTGTGGCAATTGGTGCACGCGTTGGGAGTGCCGAGCTTGACCGATAAGTCGGGACGCGGGACGCGGATGCTGTGATCGCGGCGCGCATCGATCACCATGTAGGTGCGCGTCGGCATATGACATTCGACGCAGCGCGCGCCCGCCGATCCCACTTGGTGAAAATGATGCGCCGGCGAGTCGTACTTCTGCGCCGAATGACAGTGCGCACAGAGGGCGTTACCGTCCGCCCGAAGCTTCGAGCTGTGCGGCTCGTGACAATCGCTGCACGTCACGCCGGCGTGGAACATCCTGCTCTGGACGAAGGAGCCGTACTCGTAGTCCTCCTGCTTTATCTGGCCGTCGGGGAAATAGTGATCCTCATCGAGCAGCGCGACGCGGTAATCATCGCCCACCGACTGTCCATGCACATAGTCCTCGTGAATCTCGCCGCGCCGCGCGTGGCACCGAGCACAGGTTTCGATTTCCCGCTCGGATTGACGCGGCGAGCTTCGACGCGCATTACCGGTGGCTGGATCGATCGGCCACGCAACGCCTTTGCGTTCATCAAGCGCGAGCGTCAGTCCTTCGGTCGCGTCGAGCGTTTGCCAATCGCCCTGCTTCTTTGCCCACGACACGTGATTCGACCCGGGACCGTGACAAGCCTCGCACGACACATCGATCTCAGCGTACGCAGTCGAAAACGTGCGAGTGCGATCGTCGTAGCGCTTGCGCAGGTTGGTCGAATGGCAATCGGCGCACATGTAGTTCCAGTTCTGATCGATGCCGGTCCAGTGCCGCGAGTCATCGGCCGTGATCTTCTGACCGGGATATAGAAAGAACCACCGCTGGCCGCCGCGATCGCGCGGCCTCGTGTCCCATGCGATCCCCAACGCCTGCAAGCGACCGCCCGGCATCGCGATAAGATACTGCTGCAGCGGGTAAACGCCGAAGGTGTAGCCGATTTGATAGTCATGAAGCGCGCTGTCGGGACCGTCGGTGCGCACCATGAATTTCGAGCCGTCGCGGAAGAAGCTCGACGTGACGCCATTGTTGTCGAAGCTCGCGTGGTTGAAGTCGCCCAGCACGGTTGAGTCGGCCGCCGGCTGCATCGCCAGTTGATGATGCGATCCGCGCCAGAGCGCATTCTCGTTCGCGTGACAGGTGGCGCACTCCGTTGCGCCGACGAATTTCGCAGCGAGCATCGGTGGTGTTGCAGAGACCGGATGCGCGGGCTCGAGCATTCGTCGCACCGTGAACGTGACCGCGACGGCGAACACGGCTATCGGCAGCATCCAGGTGAGGCGCGAGAGCTGAAAGTTTTGGGAATCCGCGGACGATTGGGCTGGCGTCGAGCGCTTTCCGGATGGAGCGGCGTTCGGCTGCCTATTTCGCGGCTTTCTTTTCTTACTCAACGCTCAACTCTCGAGAGTGATTCTTGCACCGCGACCAGCCGTCGAAATTTGATATGTGACAAAAACCCAATTGCCCGCAGCCGTCAACAATATGTAATATTTCGCCAGATCGCGCTGCCGAATGATTCAAGGAAGGAAAATAGCGCCGACCAAGGCTCGCGTTGGATCTGCCAGCGCGGACTACGTGCGGGACATCAACACGCAGGCGGCGGCCGACCGCGTCAGAGTTGCACTGATCGAGGACGACGAGAGTGTGCGGCAGGCACTCGCGTTCCAGCTCGGCACCGCCGGCTTCGAGGTGGCTGGTTATTCTTCGGCGGAAGAGCTGCTCGAAGCTTCCGATGCGACCGAGTTCGATTGCGTCGTGGCGGACATTTACCTGCCGAAAATGAATGGGCTGGAACTCCAGGCGGAACTCAACCGCACTATCCCCTACGCATCGATCGTTTTCATAACCGGCCACGGCGATCTCTCGCTCGGGATGCACGCGATGAGGAACGGCGCCGTGGATTTCCTCGAAAAGCCGGTCGATGATCAAGCGCTGTTGAAATCCGTCGAGCGTGGTTGCGAGCGCTCGCGCAAGCGGCGGGCAGAGCGGTTGCAGCTGATCGAACTTGAAGATGCGCGGCGCTCTCTGACTGCCCGCGAACGCGAAGTCTTCGTGCTGATAACGTCGGGCCTGCTGAACAAGCAAGTCGCCGCGGAGTTGGGTACGACTGAGCGTACTGTGAAGGCGCATCGGGCAAGCGTCATGAACAAAATGGGGGCCGGATCGCTCGCCGACTTAGTGCGCATGTCTGGAGTCCTGCAGCTTCACGCAGCTGAATGAGCTTGCCGGGTCAGGCGCGTCTCGACGCGCCCACTCGCTTTCTATCGGCGACCGGGAGCGTGAAGGTGAAGGTCGTGCCCTGATCGGGATTCGGCGTCGCCCAGAGTCTGCCGCCGTGACCTTCGACAATCGAACGGGTCACGAGCAAGCCCAGTCCCATCCCGTCTTTCTTGGTCGTGACGAATGGCTCGAACAGCCGGCTCGCGACGGCTGGGGCAATCCCCGCGCCGCTATCGGATACGCTCACGCCCACCCATCCGGTCTTTTCGGGCGCCACCTTGACGATTACGGCGCGTCGAGCGGAATTCGCCTCCGCGATCGCGTCGAAGGCGTTCATGACCAGGTTCAGGACGCACTGCTGCAACTGGATTGAGTCGCCGATGACTCGCTGCGCGGCAGGCGAGACTTCGACCTGGAGCGCGATTTTGCGTAGCGCGGCCTCGCCCGTGGTCAGCTTGACCACCTCGTCGATTAGAGTGCCGATGCCGAGCGCGGTTTTGTGTTCAGCGTGGTGCTTGAACATCGAACGTATCCGACGGACGATTTCGGCCGTCCGCTTGGTGTCATCAATAGCGCTGTTGACCGCTTCCAGAGCCATTGCCGGCTGCGGATTGCCCTGGCTCAACAGGCGCGCGACGCCGCCGAGATTGCTCAGAATCGCGCCAAGCGGCTGGTTGATTTCGTGCGAGAGCGAGGCGACCAGCTCGCTCATGACGTTGCGACGCGAAGCGACCCTGAGTTCGGTGCGCACCGCGCGAATTGCCATCTCGGACTGCTTGCGCTCGATCGCGCTTCCGAACAGGCGCACCGACAAGGCCAGGTGGTCCAGCAATTCGGGCGGCCATTGCCGGGCTGAGCGGAACTTGCCGAAGCTCGCTGCTCCGATGACACGTCCGCCGCCCCACATCGGAATCACCGCGGAGGCCTTGGGACCCCATCGCTCGACGAATCGCCGTGCATCCTCGAGTTTAGGCGGAATCTCGGTTGGACGCGAAAACGTAATCGGATTGCCCGCCATAACCCAATCCACGGTCACCTGAAAAAACTTCACCGGATCGAAGTTCCGCGGGAAGGCCGGAAAGTCCGGACGACGCCAGGTATGCGTTACGCGCACCGGCTGGCCGGCACTGTCGCGCTCGTAGATGGCGCTTCTGTCGAGGTCAAGGGCCTGCGAGATCCTACCGAGCCATAATTCGATTTCGCGATCGACTTCGTCAGCCGGCACACGCGCCATCGCCGCCGACAGTTCGCCCACCAGCGACTCAAAGCGGACAACCTCTTGCCGTTCGCGCTTGACGCGCGCAGCGCCACCGCGTTTCGGTTCGCTAGTGGCGCTGGTGGCTCGTCGTTGCATTGCAGAAGCAGGAAACCGTGCTGGTTTGGGACTGGACCGGAGTTAGTAAAAACGGATGTGGCGGAACGCGTCTTTCGTTGCGAAACCATACAATATGGAGTCGCGATAAAGCGAGAGTCGATCGCGGGCAGGCGCCGTAGAAACGTCAGATCACGAGGACTTAATTAATGGGATGGTTGCTGCTATGGCGCCGCCGATGGCGCTTAGTGGGGCAAATTCATCTGATTCGGCAACGCCTTGCTAATAGCTCGCAGCAGACTTTTTTCATCGAAGGGCTTGAGCAAGCTCGCGATCGGATGCGCCTCGCGCATCATTTTCCTGGTCTGCGGATCGTCGCGGCCGCTGATCAAGATGGTCGGCAGGTGCCGTCCGCCTTCAGTAAGTTTGCGGCATAGTTCGATCCCGGTCATTGACGGCATGTAAACGTCGAGCAGCAGGCATGCGTCGCCAATCGGAATCTCGCCGGTCAAAAACTCTTCGGCGCTGCCGAAGTCCAGCACGTTGAAACCCAGGATCTGCAATTGCCGTCGCAGCGCCCCGCGGATGGACGCGTCGTCATCTACCACAATCACTGTGGCCGGCGGTTTCTTGTCCAATTGACGATACCGGCTTCGTCGGATGACGGCCGCCCGTCATCCGAACGCTTCCTTGCATACAAATATGCATCGCGCGGCGCCCGCTCGGCCATTGTACCAAAGTACAATATCGCTCGCCGCAAAAATGGACGAATCTTGCGCGTGCGAGTGAGCAACGAACGTACGTCTTTCCCGGCGGTCGGGTTACATCGGCGGAAAAAACAGTCCGAGGAGAAAATGAATTTGAACTCGAGAAACTTGAAGCGCGCGATGAACCTGGCGTCCGTGCTGCTCACGGGATTTATGCTGGCGAGTTGCGCTCAAACTTCGGCGCCAACATCCAGCCAGCCTGCGCCGGCACCAATCGTACAGGCGGCGCCGCCGCCACCGATGGCGAGCATCCAGCCGTCCCAACCTGGCGCGGCGGGCGGACAGTATGAAGAACCGCCCGTAATCAACGTGGGCGACCTGCTCCCTGCGAGCGCGCTTTCGGGGCCGGGATTCACTGTTCAGCCGCAAGTGCCGACTAACGGTGCGATGGGCCAATACACCATCGTCGCCGACCCGAGCGTGTTTCATGACGACGCGGGCACCTACTACGTCGAAAGCCTGGACCTGCTGAAGATACGTCTCTCCGAGATTCCAGCGATCGCTCAGCTCGACAGCATGAGCACTACCGGCGTGTACGCCAAAGCGCTGGCCTCAAGCGCAGTGCGTCCGGTAACCGCCGCCGGAAATATGATTATGCACCCGATGGATACGGTAACCGGGCTGCCCGGTGGAGTCGGAGACTTATTTGGCCGCGTCAGCATGGGCGCGGGAGAAATAGCGTCGTCCGCAACCAACTCCTTCGGCAGCGGCAAAGCCGCCGGTCAAGCCGGCAATGCTACGCTGACAGCGTTGGGCTACGACCAGATGCGCCGGCAACTCGCGGAGCAGCTGCACGTCGATCCTTACAGCTCCGATCCAATTCTGACGAAAAAGCTCAACCATGTCGCATGGGTCATGTTCTCAGCGCGCATGACTGTGAATGTCGCGATGATGGCGGTGCCAGGCTCAATAATCATTTCCGGCGTTGAGATCACCAACGATCTCGTCTATCAGACACCGCGAGCAGACCTCATCATCCTGGTTCAGAAGAAGCTGAAGAGCTTCGGCCTATCGCAGGAAGAGATCGTGGCCTTTAGCACCAACACTGCTATTCCGCTGAGCCTGCAAGTGACCGCGGTCAAAGACCTCGAGGCGCTCGGCAACATTCCGGGGCGTCGCGCGGCGGCGGTCGCCATCGGCAACACGATGACCGAATACCAGGCGCGCTTCCTGGTTACTTCGCTGCACATGCTTGTTCAATGGGGTCAGCAGAACAGTCCTATCACTAGACTTTATGCACCCGGAGTGTTGGTCGCGCGCGATCAAAATGGCGCGACGATTCTGCCCGCCCCGGTTGACTACCTATCGTGGACACAGCGCATCGCGGGCTTTGCGACCGATCCCAATTTGATGGCGATGCACAATCGCGTTCTCTTGATCTCTGGCAGGATGACGCCGCTCGCACGTCAGCAACTGACCGCCAACGGCTGGAATGTGCGCGAGACCCAATAACCGCGAGAGAAATATTTGGTTAGCGAAACTTATTGAACTGGCGAGAGCCAAAGATGCGGAGGAGATAATGATCACCAAAAATCTGACAACGAAATTGGCAACCGGCGTCGCTGCGCTAGGTCTGGCGGCCGCACTGCTCGCTTCAGGATGCTCGACCACGGTCGCGAGTGCGCCGGAAGCCGCAAAAGCAGTGGAATCCGGCGGCCCGCTGCCAAGTGCGGTCACGGGATTTCTCGGTCCCGATGCAGCCAGATTGACGCAAGGCCCTGAGGGCGGTGCGGCATTGGCGTGGATTAATCCGAATGCTCAGTGGGCCTCTTACACCAAGATACAGTTGATGCCGGTCGAGTTCTGGGCCGCCGCCGATTCCAAAGTATCGGCTGCGGATCAGGCAACGCTGACCGAATACTTCTACAACCAGCTGCAGACCAACCTATCCAAGAGTTTCACCCTGGTCGATCAGCCGGGACCCGGTGTGATGACCTTGCGGGTAGCATTGATGGACGCGACGACCGCCGTACCCGGACTGCGCACCATCTCGGTAATCGTCCCGCAAGCCCGCGTGCTCAACCTGGCTCAATCCATGGCTACCGACAGCTACGCATTCGTAGGATCCGCCGAAGCCGAAATGAAGCTGACTGATTCCGTCAATGGCATGCTGCTGGCCGAAGCCGTCGATCAGCGCGCCGGTGGTATGGGAATCAAGAGTGCGGCTTCATTCCAGTGGGGCGACGCGCAGAACGCAATGGACTACTGGTCGCAGAAGATCCCGAATCGCATTCTACAACTGCAGGGAAAGGCCGCGCAGAGTTAGTGAATCGGTTGAATGCAAGGAGTCCTCAGTATGCTCAGTTGGAAAATTAAGTCTTTCGCAGTCGCGGTGCTAGTCGGCATGATCATGGGTTTATCGATGGCGCACACGGCCTGGGCTCAGGACAAGAAGCCTAATATTGTCATGCTCATGACCGACGACACGGGCTGGAATGACTTCGGTGCCTATTCGGGTGGAGGCGCCGGCTTGGGCCATCCTACTCCTAACGTGGATCGCCTCGCCAAGGAGGGCGCTTACTTCACGAGTTGGTACGGCCAGGCGAGCTGCACTGCGGGCCGCGCCTCGTTCATTACCGGACGAATTCCGATCCGTTCAGCATTGTCGATAGTAGTGGCTCCCGGTGACGAGAACCGCCTGCGTAAGGAGACTCCGACGATCGCGGAGTTCTTCAAGAAGAACGGCTACACCACCTATTTTTCGGGCAAATGGCATTTGGGCGACAAGCCTGATGCCTATCCGATTGAGCATGGCTTCGATGAGATGAAGAATTTCGCGGCTTACTATGCCGGCGTTTATTCTTACAACAACACCGACAAATGGTTTCATCCCTGGTTCCCGTCGTACAACCCCGACTACAACAAGATGTACGACGACATCGTCAATCTGGGTGAATGGGAAGGCGTGTCCGGTCAGCCCGCGAAGAGAGTCGGCACGATCACCTATGATTCGCTCGCTACTTTTGATATCCGTCAAACCGATTCGGCGCTCGACTACCTCAAGGCGCATGCGAAAGGTGACAAGCCGTTCTTCATGGACGTCAACTTTATCAAAATGCATAACCCTACCAATGCGGCGCCGGAGTTCAGGGGGAAGTCGCACCTCGGCGACTACTCGGATTCCATAATGGAGCTCGACGCCGACATCGGCCGGATCGTGGATGAAATCCGCGCGGAAGCGCCCAACACAATAGTCATCGTGACTGCCGACAATGGCGCCTGGCTGGATGCCTATCCTGACGCCGGAACTATTCCCTTCCGCGGCGAAAAAGGATCCCCATTTGAAGGCGGCTGGCGCGTCCCGGGCATCATGTGGTGGCCAAGTCACATTCCCGCAGGAGTGCGTTACGACGAGATGATGTCGCACATAGATTGCTGGGCAACGCTTGCCGCGATGGCCGGTATTACACCGCCGCCGCACGATTGGACCGACAATAACGGCAAGGGGATCTACTTCGACAGTATCGACAACAGTGCATATATCCTGGGGAAGTCTCCTCACTCGGCGCGGGACTCGTGGATATATGTAGATGGTGAGAACTTTCAGGGCGCGCGAGCGGACATAGGCGGGGATCCCAAGGAACCTTGGGTGCACATAGCGTGGAAGTATCTCTACACGGCGAAAGACTCATGGCTTGGCTCGGAGGCCAACCTCGGTTCGATCGGCGCGACTTACAACCTCACGATGGATCCGTACGAAAAATACGACATGACTTTCAATGGCGCAGCGCCAACTCGAGTGTTGTCCTCGTCCCCGGGAAAATATTCAGGCCAGGATAATGGCTGGGTCTTGTCGCTCATCGAACCAGTAATTCTCGAGTTCGACAAAACGATCATGAAGTATCCGAACATCAAGAGATACCCGGGCGGTGCCTCGAATGACCTGGTCCCCAACCTTCAGCATCCAGATAATCCCTTGCCACTTCTGAAGGGCGGCAAAGAGCCGCATACCGTCGGTGGGTCGGACTAATCGTAGTGTGGACGGGTGCCCTCTGAGGGGACGCCTGTTTACCCGAAGCCGTGAGAGTCAACTGAGGCTGCAAGTGTCAAAACCTGTGTGGGTCGCGAAGCAAATGAAGCATGTCAGCTGCTTCGTTTTGGTCGCTGCGCTAGTGATATCCAGTGTTGCCGCCGGGCACGCCGATCCAGCACAATTCGCGACCAAGTCGGCGGAGGATGGCGTCAAGGCTCTCGCCCTCCAATGGTTTTTGCAGATGCAGGCAGGCAAGATCGATCGCACCCAATATACCCCTGCCTATGGCGCCCTACTGACCGATGACGCGGTGAAGGCGATGTCGCACCATCTCAACCAGTATGGAGCTTCGCCGACGCGGGCCGAGATCTTGCAACGGCGCTCGGCCGGGGCCCAGACATTCTATATGGTGAAGCTCTTATTCCCTCGTGGCGATGCGGCCAGTATTCTGTTGGGTCTCGATTCGGAGGGCAAGATCACTGCCATCAGTATTGTGAGCATGGCAGGAGACTGACAGGAAAGAGGACAAAAGAGCCGACTTAACGAGGAGCAATATGATGCTTGGTTGCAAAAACAAATCTTTCGCAATCGCGGTCCTGGTCGGCTTGATCATGGGCCTGTCGATGGCGCACACGGCCTGGGCTCAGACCAAGAAGCCTAACATTCTCGTCATCATGGGCGACGACGTAGGTTGGTTCAATATTGGCGCCTATCACCGTGGAATCATGTCCGGTAAGACGCCTAACCTCGATAAGCTCGCGTCGCAAGGCATGATGTTCACCGATTATTACGCCGAGGCAAGTTGTACGGCGGGGCGCGCCAATTTTATTACCGGCGAGTTGCCACTTCGCACTGGTCTGACGACGGTTGGACAGGCCGGCGCAGATGTAGGACTGCCGGCACAGGCCGTTACCCTCGCCACTGTCCTCAAGGCGCAGGGTTACGAAACCGCCCAGTTCGGCAAGAACCACCTGGGTGATCTCAATAAGTATCTGCCATGCGTGCATGGCTTTGACGAATTCTTTGGCTACTTGTACCACCTCGACGCCATGTCAGATCCGTACTGGTTCGACTACCCACAGGACTGGATAGACAAGACCGGGCCCCGCGATCTAACGCATTGCTGGGCGTCCGACGCGGACGACGCCACCGTGATGCCGCGCTGGGGCAAGGTCGGGAAGCAAAAGATCGTGGATGAGGGTCCTTTGGCGCCATTTCCCAATATGAAGAACGTGCAGAACTGGCAGGAAGGTCGCAAGGCCAAATACGACATGGAGACCTTCGACGACGTGCTGGTTCAGAACACCAACCGCTTCATGGACAAAGCCAAGAGTGATGGCAAGCCGTTCTTCATCTGGCATAACACCACACGCATGCACGTCTTTTCCTACATACCGCCCAAGTACCAGGCGATGATGAACGCGACCAACAACTACAACATCGAAGAGGCCGGCATGGCGCAGATGGATGACAGCGTCGGCGAGCTCTTGAAGCACCTCGATGATATTGGCGAGGCCGACAACACCATCGTCATCTTCACTACCGACAACGGCGCTGAAGTATTCACCTGGCCCGACGGCGGCATGACGCCGTTCAAGGCCACCAAGGGCACCACCTTCGAGGGCGGCTTCCGTGTGCCGTGCATCGCACGCTGGCCGGGTCATATCCAGCCAAACCGGGTCGAAAACGGCATCTTCTCCGGCCTCGATTGGCTACCTACGCTCTCGGCGGCAGCCGGCAATACCGATATAACCGATCAACTTCTGAAGGGCGTGACCATCGAGGGTCGTGAGTATAAGAATCACCTCGACGGCTATAACCAGATCGATTTGATTAACGGCAAAGGGCCGTCCGTGCGACACGAACTCTTCTACTTCGGCGGACCCCACCTCGGCGCCATCCGCATCGATGACTTCAAGTACCAGTTCATCCAGCAGCCATATGGTTGGCCGGGCGAGAAAGTCACGACCGATATGCCCACCATCGTGAACCTTCGCCAAGATCCGTTCGAGCGCACGCCAGACTTGCGCGGCGAGAGCCTCAACAATATGGGTGGTGGTTACATGAACGACTTCATGGCGCGCGAGTTCTGGCGTTTCGTGATGGTACAGAAGTACGTCGCCAAGCTCGCGATGACGGCTGTTGATTATCCTCCTATGCAGGCGCCGGCCACCTTCAACCTGCAAGCTGTAAAGGCTCAGGTCGAAGAAATGATGAAGCAGCACGAAGGCCAGTAGTTCCACTCAACACGGCGGGCGGGCTATCATAAGGCCGCCCGCCGTCAAACATGGTGAATTCGGCAATTGAAAGAACTTTACTGCCGGGGTCGGTGATGAAAATAAAAAATAGACCTTCAATCTGCAACGCTGTAGCCCTGATACTCGGGATCCTGCTGCTGGCCTCGGGATCGGCGCGCGCCCAAGGCGTGGTGCTGCCTTTGCCGTACGAGGACCAGCAGAATTTAACAGCTCAGCTTGGGCCAGGAGTGGTCGGCGCCGCATTGCCGAGCAATCCCATCACCGATCCGACGGTTTACTTCCCGCTTCAAGATAGGTCGCAACAGTTTCAGGTTGTCGCGGGACCTAAGGCCGGGACCGTTCAGACGCTTGGGCTTTGGAAGGCCAGGCGCCCCGGTGGCAGGAAGGCCTGGCGCTTTCAGATGACTCCATCGCTGGCGGGTTTCATGCGCGAGACCGATCAGGGCGACATAATAATGGCCGCCCTCACCGATGCGGGCGAAGGCGTGGTAGTTGTCACGACGCCTGCCAATCCGTTTATACCCAAGGGGATGCTACCGGGACAGACGCAGACCTACACGCAGCAAGTGTCGGTGAACTACCTGGACGACCCGAGCGACCAGAGATACTCAGGATCGATCAACGGCACCTATACCTACGTCGGCACTTACCAGGTAACTGTACCGGCTGGAACGTTCCCGGCGGTCCTGTTCCGCGTCAAGTGCGAGGGTAAAGTTGGTCCCGCGCATACGCAGAACACAGGCTACAATCTTTTCGCGCCGGGCGTAGGCATGGTTGCGATGGTCCTCGAGGAAGATGTAACCGCCTTCTGGCTGTTTAACATCGACAGTACAACCGGCAAGGTACTGATGTCGAGATAAGATACTGGGACCAGCGAACCCGTCGAGACTCGACTGGAGCCAAATGTGAAGATGTCCCGTACCGTTTGCAAGACTATAGCTCTCGCCATCGCGATGTTCATGACCTACGTCGGGTCCGCGCGCGGCGCCGGCCTGGAGCTGTACGAGACAGGCTATCTTGGCACCGCGAGCGCTGGCCGCGCCGCTCTCGCGTCGGACGCCTCGACCGCGGGCACCAATCCGGCCGGCATGACGCTACTCGACCGTACCCAGTTGATGACCGCGCCGGGCGCACTGCTGCCTTCGACAAACTTCGACGTTGCCCCGCAAACGACAACGTCAGGTGGAGGCGGCGGCAACGCCGGCGTGTTTTTCCCGATTGGGTCCTTCTACTACGTCAACAAAATATCCGAGCGGGTGCGGTTCGGAGTGTCGATATTCTCGGATTACGGTCTTGGTGGTGACTACGGCAAAACCTGGGTTGGCCGCTACTACGCGACCGAGGAGTCACTCATCACTGGCAAAGTTGACCCATCAATTGCTTACGAGGTAAACGACTGGCTGTCGGTGGGAACAGGTGTCAGCTTTGGGGTCGGACGTCTCACGTTTCAATCGAAGATTAACAACGCCCTTCCGCGCGTGTCCGATGGCGGCCTCTCGTTCGAATCCTGGGACGAAGCGTTCGGCGCTAACGTCGGCATACTGCTCAGACCGATTTCAAAGCTTCGCATAGGGCTCACCTACCAATCACCCGAAGACTACAAGTTCGGCTTTCGGCCGCACGTTACAGGTCTCGGCCCTGGCTCCTGGGTCATCTCCGCAAGAGAATCGGCGGAGTGAAAGCGAATATCCCCTTAACCGAGCCGCAGCAGGTGATGTTGAGCGGCGTCTACGAAGTCCTGCCGAAGTGGAGTCTGATGGCTGACGTCGGATGGCAGAACTGGTCGGCGTTCGGATCGTTTCCAGTCGGAATCTCTTCGGCCAAGCAAACGACGACTGTTGACGCTAACTTGCATTTCTCGGACACCTGTCATGTCGCGATCGGGCAACAGTTTCGGTTCGACGAAAAATGGCTGTGGTCGGCGGGTTTTGCCTACGACAGTTCGCCGGTTTCGAAAGCGAACCGTAGCGCTGTCCTGCCTCTCGATCGACAGTTGCGGTACGGCACCGGCCTCCAATACGACATCAACAACAGTGTTACGGCCGGCGCCTCGTGGGAGTTGATGGACGCCGGCCCCGGTCCCTACAGTAATCGTCGCGGACCGCTCGCTGGGACCCTGCAGGGACACTACTCGACGAACTGGCTGAACTTCGTCGCGCTCAATATTATCTGGAAATTCTAGAATCGAGCGCAATTGCCTCAATCGCGCCTGCGAACTACGCTTTCGCTCGTTGGAATAATAGCGCAGTTCGTTTCGTCTCAAGTGGAGTTCAGCCAGTTCGTTGGAGTATGGTACGGCGATGGACAAGCACATAAGCAAGCATCCCGAAACGAAGCATCTCGCCGGCGACGTAGTTCACTACCGCGAGTACAAAATTCTGCTGCAGCCCGATCGGTTTATCAGTAAGAATGGCTTCCTCGACTTTTGGGAGGCCGCCGCCAAAACTCTCAAGAAGCTTCACATCAAGGTCGATGTTGACGATCACGCTTTCGACAGCCAGGTTCGCGAAGTACTCTTCTACGACACTCCGCAGTTTGACCTTTACAACAACCACTTCATTTTGCGAAAGCGCACTTTCTACGACCAAGGTTGGCCCCGTCCGGACCATGAGCTGACCTTCAAGTACCGCGCGCCTGATCTCAAAGACGCCGCCACCGTTGACGTCCGTCCGCAATTGGGTGGGCACGATGAGGTAAAGTTCAAAGAGGAATTGTTGCTCGAGCGCGACCGTCTCGGCGGTATGCGCAGCGTCTATTCTCATGGATGCGTGCTGACGTCGCCCAAGATTGAACTCGATCGCGGGATCGAGGACATCGCGCGCGCCTTCCCCACGCTCAAGCGCATCGACATCAGGCCCAGAACCAAAATGATGCTGGTGAACAATGTCGCGGTCGAGGAAGTGCAGAACACCATGGGCATCATTCACTTCGGCCATCACTTCAAGGGTAAGACTACAATCGCGATTTGGCGCAGTCGCGCGCTGGAGAAATCGCTGTCGGGAGAGTTTGCGTTTCAGTGCAAGTTCGATCGAATCGACGAGGTGAGCAAAGAGGCGCTGGAGCTCTCCGAAGAGTTCTACAAAAAGGTACAGCTTGATTGCGCCGAATGGATCAAACTCGGCACCACCAAGACCGCGATGGTGTACGGTCTCGGCGAAAGCCAGCAACTGAAGAATCGCGAATGAAGGGAGCGGGCGACCATTGAAGATCCGTTCATCCCTCGATGCGTGAAGCGGGTCGTGGCGAGCTGGGGATATCCGCCAGATAAAGATTCAGCTCAGAGAATAGAAACTCAAGCCGTCGCATCGATTGGAGTTCCGCCATCATCGTGCGGCGCGGCTCGAGCGGCCACGATGCCAATCGGGCAAAGCCACCCTCCTCCAAGTGTGAACTGAACTCGTTGAGCGGTTCCGCCAACTCACCGGCTAAGTGTGTCTCCGCGATCGCACGAGCAGCAGAAGCGCTAAGGAATTCAGCGCCGCTGAAGAAATCCAGCCACGAGATAAGCTGACCACGAATCGCGTTGAAGACCCGCTCACGCGCAGACTCCGTCACAGGGTCGAGTTGCGGCATTTGAGTAAGCACCCGCGCGGTCGCGATCGAGGACAGCCGGTTCGCAATCCGGCGAAGCGTCCCGGCCGCTTCAACGATCCCGTCATGGTAAACGGAGCAGGTGCGTCCTTCCATCCGCGCGTCCTCGGCGATCTCGAGGAACTCGGTCAGCACGCGCATCGTTTCCGAGTTCGTCTTCAGGATTGAATCCTCGCTGCTCGAAGCTGAGCCGCTTGGCGCCAGCGCGAGCATATTGGCAATGACTCTTCGCAGTCTCGGCAAAAGGGAATCACCGGCGTATTCCGGCCACAGGGTAAAGAAGACTATCGCCACGACAAAATCACCGAGCAGTACGCCCCATATGCGCCAAAGAGGCTCATAGATATTGCTAGATGGGCTCAACCCGATGAAAACCAACGAAAAAATGATCCCCATTTGCTTGCCCGCGTACGACATCCGCGCATTCCCGATCGAAGCGTATGCAAACGGGTAGAAGACCGCGAAGGACACAAGCATGTAAGTTGGGAGCGTGTCGAAGTTAGGCGTAACTATGATGATAGCGAGAAGGGAGACCGCGCCTCCGATTATAGCTCCGGCGATCCGGAGGGACATCTTGTGCATGGTTGCGCCATAGGTGGGTGTCGCGGTGGTTATTACGGTCATCAGAATAATGAATAAGTCCGGACGCTGGGTAATGAGGCCGATTAGATAGCCGACCACGATGCACAAGCCGACTTTCAAGCAATAGCGCACGACAGCGGGATCTGCGCGACCGCTCAATCGAGGGACAGTACTACTCGACGGATTCGTGGTCGGTGGCCGCGGAGGTTCATCCAGCGGGCGCTCGATGAGCCTCGTCAGCACAGCCAGCGAATCGATGAATTCCGCGAAATTTTCGATTTCCGCCGGACTGGCTTTGCCGATGTATGCCGGTCTGATCTCAACGACGCGCCCGGCCAGACTGTCCATCGCCAAGCGCAAATGCGTCAGCGTAGCAGGAGCCTGCTCGTCCGCCCCTACAGCGATGCGCGCCGGTAGGTTGTGAGAGATCTCGTCAAGCGCGGCGGCGATCGCATTTACCGCCTTTTGAATTTCGCCCGCGACCATCGTGCGAATTTCTCGAGGTAAATTCTCGCGCGCCGTAGTGATTAGGCGATCCACTTCAAGACTGATGCGCGCGGCGCGCGTGATCGCAGCAAGCAGGATCGCCCGGCGATGCTCGGACGCGCCCTCAACCAACGCCTGATCAAGCAGCGCCATATGTGCGGGTAGGTCGGAGGTCGATGCCGGCAACGGCGGTCGAGGTACGCTTTCGCTGGCGAGAAAAAAAATCGAAGCCCCGAGCAGCTCCGAACGGGCACGCGCGACGCTCGCCCGGAGAGACTCCATCAAGATTGGCTCGCCCGGGTCCGGCCACAACCAGTTGTCGAACAGAACGACCACGCCGAAGGCAATCGCGCTGCCGTCGAACGAGGCGGCCGCGTTCCAACCGATTTCTTGAGGTGCAAACACTACGCCATAGAATGTAATGAGGCAGACTATCTGTATAACAAGCAGTCCCACGCCGAGCTTGCGCGTCGCTCCCACGTAGGTTGAAAGTGAAATCCATACGAAAACAAACGGCAGCATCAACCACGGCGTTTCCGCGAATGCGCGCGCCATCATCACCGACGTGATTAGAGCGAGCATCACCGCGATTTGCCATGTCAGCGCCTTGCGAATCGACATCATCGGTCCGGCGCCGGCCAGCAGCCACACAATTACCGCGCCCAGCGGACTGTTGACGTGACAGCTCGCGTCAAGTCCGATTGCGATTGTTACAATCGTGGCGATGCGTAAGGCGGTGCGGATCTTCCGGGCGCTAGGAGCCAGTTCGCGTGCGACTAGCGCTTCGAGTCGATCCAACCAGGCAAGTGGCTGTTGGACTCCTAACTGTTGCTCTATGAATCCTGCCACGCGCTCGTTTACCTGGTACAAGAGCGCGACTCTGCCGCCCTCGCATTAGTTGCAAGTTGGCTTCGATGCGCGACTTGTTTCGAGCCTTACCGAAGTCTTACCCAGGGCGGTTGCCGGCCAGGATAGACTTGGCAACTTTGACAATGTGCTCTGCAGTAAAGCCCAGCTCACGCATCACGATTTCACCCGGCGCTGAAGCGCCGAAGCGGTTCAGCCCGATGACTGCGCCTTCGAGGCCTACGTAGCGCTCCCATCCTAGCGGGGAGCCCGCCTCAACACTGACTCGCGCCTTGACGCCGGGAGGAAGAACCATGTCCTTGTAGGATTGCGGCTGCGCCTCAAACAAATCCCAGCACGGCATCGAGACCACCCGGCTTGCAACTCCCTCACGAGTCAGTTGGTTGTGCGCCTCCAGCGCGATCGACACTTCGGATCCGGTAGCGATGAGGATAAGCTTGGGCGGACCTGCGGCGCAGTCGGCAAGGACATACGCTCCTTGTGCCGTTCCCGCAGCCGGGGCCAGTGCACTGCGGTCGAAAATGGGCAACTTCTGGCGCGTAAACACCAGCCCCACGGGCCCCTCAGTATGCGCCACCGCGATCTTCCACGCTTCCACAGTCTCGTTGGCGTCGGCCGGGCGCAGCAGCATCAGATCGGGAATCGCACGGAGGCTTGCCAGTTGCTCGACCGGCTGATGCGTGGGTCCGTCCTGGCCCAATCCGATGCTGTCGTGGGTCCACACATAGATCACGCGGGCCTTACTCAAGGCCGCCAGTCGGATACTCGGTCTCATATAGTCGGAAAACGTAAAGAAGGTCGCGGCGTAAGGCAGGACGCCGCCGTGCAGCGCCATGCCCGTGGCGATTGCGGCCATGGCGTGCTCTCGAATGCCGAAATGGATGTTCCGCCCCGCGTACCCCAACGGACCGCCCACCATTCCCTGGGTAGGCGGCGCACCTTCGGGCGGCGTAAAATTCGGGCTCTCGAAATCGCCCTTGCCCTTGAGCGCGGTGCGAGTGGACGGATCGAGGTCGCCCGATCCACCCACCAGGTTGGGTATCACCTCGGCCAACGCCACGATGGTTTTCTGTCCCGCGTCGCGCGTCGCCATCTCGCCGTCCGCAGGCGTGAACCGGGGAAGGGCCGCATCCCATCCCTTGGGCAGTTCACCCGCAAGCGCCAGCCGAAGCTTGTCAGCCAATTGCGGATCGGCAGCGCGCAAACCGTCCACGCGCCGATGCCACTGCGCGTCGAGGTCGCGGCCTTGTTCCACCGACCTGCGAAACTGGGCCAAGGCCTCGTCGGGAATGTAGAAACTTTTGTCTTCAGGCCAACCCAACGCCCGCTTGGTTAATCGCACCTCTTCGACGCCCAAGGGCTCGCCGTGCGCCTCGAAAGTGTCATGCTTATGCGGACTGCCATAGCCGATATGCGTGCGCGCCACGATTAGCGACGGCCGATCATCGACCGCCTTAGCCTTGGTCAAGGCAGCATCAACCGCGGCAATATCCATCCCGTCGATATGCTCCACTTGCCATCCATAAGCCTGGAAGCGCGCGCCTACATCTTCGCTGAAGGTAACGTCGGCGCTGGCCGAGAGCGTGATCTGATTGGCGTCGTAGAGCACTATCAATCGCCCGAGCCGAAACTGCCCCGCTATCGACGCGGCTTCGGCCGCGACCCCTTCCATCATGTCGCCGTCGCTGGCCATCACATACGTATAATGACTCACTACTTCGTGGCCCGGCCGATTGAATGTAGCGGCCAGCCAGCGCTCCGCGATTGCCAATCCCACCGCGTTCCCAACACCTTGACCCAGCGGACCGGTGGTAACTTCCGCTCCGGGCACCAAGCCGTACTCGGGATGTCCCGGAGTGCGGCTCCCCCATTGGCGGAATTGCTTGATATCGTCCATGCTAAGGTCGTATCCGGTGAGGAATAGCATGCTGTAGAGCAGCATGCTGGCGTGACCCGCTGACAGGACGAACCGATCGCGATCGGGCCATTTGGGGTTGGTGGGATTATGCCGCAGATGGCGCGTCCACAGGACGTACGCCATCGGAGCCGCGCCCAGCGGCATTCCCGGATGTCCCGAGTTCGCTTTCTGGACCGCGTCGATCGAGAGGGTCCGGATAGTGTTGATGCATAGGTCGTCGATTGGCTGAACAGTCGTACTCATGACTCCTCTGAACCGCGCCTAGTCTAAGCGCGAATGACTATTTGCAACGTGAACAAAAGAACCCTCACCCTAACCTCTCCCGGAAAGCGCGAAAAGGTGTCCCAAACACCTTCACCCCTATGCAGTCCTATTCCCTCGCCAGAAGTGTCCTATACCTTCGCCATAGCAGCCCCGAGTTCATTCCTTGGGAAGTCTGCACCCGAGCTTCTCGCGGCGGGCGAACAAGGAAAAGTGATCGCGAGTCAGGCAGCGCGCTCGTGTTCAAGTCATTTGACTTCCCGTAATTTGCCCGTCTCCATGTCGAAAACGACGCCGCGCACGGGGACGTCTTTGGCAATCCAGGGATGCGACCGGATTTTCTTGATCTGCTCCCGCGTATGTTGCTCGGGGTCCTTGTAGGAGAAGAAGCGCATTGGAGCCGGCGATGAATCTCCGGTCGAAGCGCTCAGCTTCGCGTTCAGCTCGTCATCGGTGAAGGTCGTGAACCCGCAGCCGGTGTGGTTGAGAAGCAGTATCTCGGTGGTTCCGAGTACTCGGTTGGAAACAACAAGTTCCCCGAGAACATCTTCGGTTACCGCGGGTCCGCCGGTTCGGATAACGTCGATATCGGCCTGCGGCAGACCAAGGATTGCAGGGAGGTCTGAGAGCCGTGGATCCATGCAGGTTACAACGACGATTTTGGGGGCAGGACGCTTCCCCTGCGTTGGGTCGTAAGTTTTTGCATAGTTGCGGTTTGCTTCTAGCGCCTTATCGATGATGCTCATCGCTTTCCTCCTGACGGGGCGAACCGTGCGCCCAAGCTGCTTTTTTTATAGTGTTGCGCTTCCGGTCGCGAGCGTCAAATGCTGCCAATCGGGATCGATCACGGCGGACAATCGCGCGCAACGAATGGTCATTCCTCGGAGAGCTTTGCTACAATCGACTCACAATGAGATCTGCGCGGGGATAACAGATTTTATGAGTGACGCCGACGGCCTTCGCTATTCAAAGATACCGCTCAACAATCGCTCCGATGAGATTCCGGCGCTCGGGTTTGGGACGCTGATTCCTGATCCGACCGCAACAAAAGAGGCGGTCAGGATCTCTTTGGAGGTAGGCTTTCGTCAATTCGATTGCGCTGAGCGGTATCGAAATGAAGAACAGGTAGGCGAGGCAATGCGTGCGGTATTCAAAGAAGGTAAGGTCAAACGGAAGGACATTTTCGTTGGTACAAAACTTTGGAACAACAATCATCGCCCGGAGCGCGTTAGACCCGCCTTCGAGGCAAGTCTGAAAAGACTGCAACTGGACTATGTCGATCTATATAGCACCCATACTCCGTTCGCTTTCAAACCCGGCGACGAGCAAGACCCGAGAGACAAGAACGGTAATGTGATTTATGACGATGCGGTAACTCTGACGAGTACCTGGAAGGCTTTGGAGAGCCTGGTCGATGAAGGTCGGTGTAAGGCGATCGGCCTATCGAACGTCAGTTTGGTACAGCTGAAAGAAGTGTTTGAGATCGCACGCATAAAGCCAGCGGTTGTTCAGGTCGAATCTCATCCATATCTCCCGGAATGGGATCTGCTCGACTATTGCAAGAGGAATGGCATCGTGATGCAGGCCTTCGCTGCTTTGGGTCATGGCATTGAACCCAAGTTGACCGACGATCCTGTTATCACCGTCATTGCGAAGCGCGTCAGCAAAACCCCAGCTCAAGTCCTGTTAGCCTGGGCGATCCAGCGCGGCACGGCTCCTCTCACCACAGCTACCAGCATCCGCCACATCGAGGAAAATTTTGATGTCGCGGCTCTTCCCGCCGACGCCATCGAGGAGATCACTAAAGGGATCAGCACGCGAGTCAGGCTCAATTCGGTGGTTAACACCGGCATACCGGGGTTCATTCCCAGGGGAAAATGAACTTTAAAGCCGAAATTTCCCGCTGACCCTCCTACTCATACGCTAGCTGTTGGATTTCAAACCGAAGAGGTTCTTGGTTTTGATCGCCTCGGCCACAACCGCAGGGACCATCGCTTCCCAGGTTGGGTCTTGTCGCTGGATCCGTTCCAGGACTTCCGGCGTTTGAATCGACAGCAGAGATTCGTCGTAACTGTGAATGGGCACGAGGCGCCCGATCTCCAGCAGCAAGTCGCGCAGATGATTCCACGGTGGTGGAATCGGTGCTTGCAGCACCGTATGGATCTCGTTGGAAGCGGGGTCGCGAGTCGGATAGACGTACATCTTCACCGAACGTTTGAACAGGCGTCCGGTGGATTCAAGCACGCCACCAGGCAGGTCCGTGAAATACCTCTCATCCGCGATTTGTCGAACCGCAGGCAGCCCAACCGCGAGTCCGATGAGGCCGTCGGTGTAGCCGGCCAGGTACTCGGCCAATTGGTAGTAGGGCCCGAACCGCGAGATGAGAACGTCGAAACCAAGCGCCCCGAGGATTTCCGCCCGGGCGAGAAAGTCTTCGCGACCGAGGTCTTGGCTCGCACTCAGGCTCCGCAGCGTCATCTCGGCCAGCACTACGGGCTTTTGTCCTACAACGCCTGGCTCCTGCAAAAACTGATCGAGCGCCCTCGTTAGGAGGTCGAGCGTGAGCTTGGTCGCGGGCCTGAAGCTGCCCCGCTCGACGAGGATTGGTTTCTTGTAAAGGACCTCCGACGGCTGCACGACCTCACCGTCCGCCGTGAACATAGCGGCGTCGGTCAGTCCGCGCTCCACCAGTTGCAGGCTAAGCAAGCGATTGTCCACACTCGCAAAGGCTGGCCCGGCGAGCTTGATCATGTCGATCTCGATCCGTTCGCGCGACAGATCGTCCATCAGCGAATCGATCAAGTCCGCAATACTCGCGCGTCGCAAGAACGCGCCATGAATCAGGTTGACGCCGAGCACGCCGAGCGCGTCCTGTTGGTATTCGGTGGTTGAGTCCAGCAGGTGAGCATGGATGATGATGCTGGACGGTTCCTCGCGAGGACGGGACTGAAACCGGACCCCGAGCCAGCCGCGTCCTTTGCCGGGTTCCCCGTAGCGGCTGGTGGCCACGGTGTTGGCAAACGCGAAGAACCTCTTCGCATCACCACGCGAAGGACCGAGGCGTTCGAGCAATTGGGCGAACTCCAGTCTCAGCATCGCCTCGAGGCGTTCCCGGCTCACATATTGTTTTGCTGGACCATAGAGCGAATCACTAACCGACATGTCATAAGCCGAGATCGTCTTCGCCACCGTTCCGGCGGCGCCGCCGACCAGGAAGAAGGATCGTGCGACCTCCTGGCCGCCGCCAATCTCGGCGAATGTTCCATAGGTCGTGGCGTCGAGATTAATCGCCAACGCCTTTTGACGCGTAGTCGAGTCGCTCTTATCCATGATCGGACGCCTCAATCAACGAGAGCTGGCTACTCCGCACCGATGTGGGCCCCCTTCTCCGCTACCGAACGACGCATGAGCGGGATAAATAATACCAGGATCAAGCCGACCGCAGCCGAAAAGGAGAAGACGTCAAAGTAGGCCAGTGACGAGGCCTGCTGGGATCGCGACTGGTTCAGAACGCCCAACGCCATTTGATGTGACAATACGGCATCGCCGTTGTGCTGCAGAAAATATGCCTGTCCCCGTGCCAGGAGCGAGTTGACCGAAGGGTTCAGGGGGTCGAGGTTTTCATTCAGCCGCAGAGTATGAAACTGCTCACGTCGTTCCTGAATAATTTGAGCGACCGAAGTTCCCACACTGCCGCCTTCGTTGCGCAGCAGAGCGAGCAATCCGACGGCAGCGCCGCGGATCTCCTTCGGGAGATAGATAAACGCGGCAACGTTAAGTGGCGCGAACAGCATCGACAACCCGGCGATAACTACTACCCTCGGCCACACCACCTGCCACGGACTAATTTCAAGGTTGAGGTGCGCCATCCAGTAGTTTCCGATAGACATCGTGATTAGACCGCCGGCCATTAGATAGCGGGCATCGACTCCGCGAGCTAGCAGGGCGCCGACGAGAACTAGCATGATGATCGCGAAGATCCCTGATGGCGATAGGACCAACCCCGAGGTTGTGGCGTCGTAGCCAAAAAGCGACTGCAGCAAAGCGGGAAGCGAAATAGTGTTGGCATAGAGCACTGCGTACGCGCAGAAGATAATGACGCAGCAGGTGCCAAAGTTGCGGTCGGCCATCGTCCGCAGCGCGACTAATGGATTGCGCAGATGCAATTCGCGATAGATCAAGCCGCCCAGGCCGATCAAGAACAGGATCAACAGTCCTTGCACGCGATAGAACGGATCGCCGAGCCAGTCCCACTCCTGCCCCTTGCTCAGCATGACTTCCCAGCAAACCATCGTCACAGTTAGCAGGCAGAGTCCGAGCGTATCGAAGGGTTCGCGTCGATTCCGATTCGCGGCCCGTTCAGTCTGGAAATATTCTGGATCCTCGACCAGCGCGTTGCACATCAAATAGGCCAACAGGCCGACCGGCACGTTAAGATAGAAGATCCAGCGCCAGCCATAGTTGTCGGTGATATAGCCGCCAAGCGTCGGCCCTACAACCGGCGCGAGCAGTGCCGCCATCCCAAAGATCGTCATCGCCTGGCCTTGTTTCTCTTGCGGGAACGCGTCCAGCAGCACGGCCTGGCTCGAGGGTTGGAGACCGCCCCCGGCCACACCCTGAAGCGCTCGAGCCGCGATTATGAAACCAAGGCTTCCGGCCATTCCGCACAACGCCGACGCCATCGTAAAGACGGCTATCGAGAGCAGGAAATAGTTTCGCCGGCCGAGCCGCAGCGCGAGCCATCCGGAAATCGGCAAAACGATCGCATTGGCTGCGAGGTAAGTGGTGATAACCCACTCGCTATCAACATTGGCAGCCGACAGACCGCCGGCAATGTAGCGCAAGGAAACATTTGCGATGGTGGTATCCAGAACCTCCATGAAGGTCGGGATTACCACCGCAAACGCTATCAGCCACGGATTGACCGATCGCCGCGCGAGCGGAACCTGGAGCGTTGCGGCGCTCATTGCAGGTTGGGCGCAGAAACGGGACCAGTCGCGGATACTGAGGCCTGAAGCATCTTGCCAGCGTTCGGACCGGTAGGCGTCTCGTGGATGTACACGTACGGAGTGACCGATAGTCCTATAAACAATGGAGCGACGTCAGGATCATAGTTAGTCAATTCGATTCGCACTGGCAGCCGCTGCACAACCTTGACGAAGTTTCCGGTCGCATTCTCGGCCGGCAACAGCGCCAGCGTCGATCCCGTTCCCATCGTGAACCCGGAAACGCGACCCTGAAAATGCCGATGACTGCCGTACATATCGACGTCGATCTCGACCGGCTGCCCGATGCGCAGATTCGCCAGTTGCGTCTCCTTGAAGTTGGCGTCTATCCAAATGTCGGTGAGAGATCGCAACGCCATCAGTCCCTGCCCGGCGAGAACCTGATCGCCGGGGTTGACGCTGCGACGCGTCACGACACCGTCAATGTCGGCCACGACATCGCAATAGGAGAGGTTCAGCTGGGCTTGATGGAGATTGGCTTGGGCCTCATCTAACTTGGCCTCAGCCTGTTTCGTGTCGGGTGCATTTTTGGAGATCTCATCGAAGATCGCATCGATATTGCCCGACGAGTCGCGCTTGTAGAACTCCGCCAGCATGTCTGCGGGAGACTCCTTGAATGAATGAAACGACCCGAGCTCGGCCGCAGTCTGCATCAGTCGCGCCTGCGCAACCTTGACCGCTGAATAGGTCTGGTCGAGATTCGCGGGTATGCCGCTGAGCTCATCGCCGCTCTTGGATGTGGGCGCCAGCCCAAGCTCGGCCCGAACCGCCCCGACATCATGCTGAGCCTTCTGCTGCTGTGCCTGCGCTACCGAAAAGGCTTCCTGGAACGAATCGAACTCCTGTCTTGATATAACCTGTTGTTGGTAGAGCTGCTTCTCCCGCCCGAAGTCGGCCTGGGCCTTGATCAAGGTGGCATTCGCAGCTTGAAACGCGTCTGCTTTGGAGTGCAGGTCGGCGACCTGGTTGTTGAGGTTGTGCATCGCATTTGCCAGATCGAACCGTTGGCTGCGCGCTAGACTTTCAAGGCCCCGAACTTTCGCTTGTGCTGTGACAATGCCGGCCTGCGCAACCGACAGCGCAGCTTGCGCGATATCGACCTTGACCTGGTACGGTTCCTTGTCAAGCTGCACGAGTAGAGCGCCCTTCCGCACCCGATTGTTGTCGTCCACCAGCACACGCACGACTTGACCAGGCACCCGCGGCGCCACAAACGTCACGTGTCCGTTAACGTAGGCGTCGTCGGTTGACTCTGTTCTGAAGGCCGTGATGGCCCACGGGATAGCCTCGTATAGCGCCAAAAGGAGAAGCACACCGCCGGCGATCCACATCCACAACTGCCGCCTTTGATGCTGGTCCCGGGTTGGTGCGTGCGCGATTGGCGCATCAGCCGCCGGCGTCGATCCAGCTGGCGACGGTTCGTGGGGGGATTGGCCGGCGGACTCCGGTGAGCTTCCCTCAGGCATTGGCGCGATCCTCCATTAATTCAAATAATTCACAAGCGCTAGCAGTATTGCCAGCGGAAGGTTCGATTACGCCGCGAACGTCCGCGGCGGAAGCAGCTCATCTTCACAAGGAGTTGATTCTGGCGGAAGAAGAAGTGGAGCGGCCACATCCGGTGCACCGCCGAGTTGTCGGGTCGGCGCCAAACGGGACTTCATCGTGCGACATCGAGCCCGTAGCGCTCCAAGGCGGAGCGCATCTCACCGACCCAGTCCAGAGCTAATCGGCGACCATTCGGGAGTTCGTCGTCTCGATCCCAGCGCCACGTAGTAATCATCGCGAGCACGAGGACGTGGCACTCGCGGAGCAGTTGTTGATCAACACCTGGATAGTGCTTGCTCACCTCGTCGGGAAAGCGGGGCAACTCGACATGGGCGATGTCGAATTCGACAGGCCCACGGCAGCATGTCTCCAGGTCTATGAACAGCAGCCCGTTCTTCGTTCTGAGCAAGTTGCCTGGGTGCGGTTCGCCGTGCAGCAGCTGCTCGGGGGCGCCCCGGTTTTCGATCGCCCGCCTCAGGCTTCGCAGCGTGTTGCTGAGTAGCTCGCGGTCGGCGTCAGGGAGCTCAGGAGTGCGATCGCGGCTCGCAACGAGCGATTGCGCTTCGGCGACTCGATCTGTGAAGTGCGGCGTCGCAATGTCGAGATGGCGCATGCCGGTGTGCAACTGCTCAAGAGCGCGTGCGTACTCGGCAGGTGCGACCGCCAGAGGCGGCACAGGTTCGTAGTAGGTCCACAACGTCACCACGAAGCCGTCACGCACGTACACACGCGGCTCCACTCGAGGCTCAAGGGTCCCCACCGGGCTCTCGGTCTCCGCCAGCCGTTTGGCAAGCTCGACTTCGAAGTAGGCCACCTGATGCGCTGCGTCCGCGACACGGGCAAGGACGTTACAAGGCAGCAGGCGCACAGCGAGCCTGTTCGACGCGTGAAGAACGACCGCGTCCTCGACCCTCAGACCGAGCGCCGATGCACTCGACATAGCCGCACCCACCGCAAGCCGAACGCGAGACGTCTGCATAGCTTTTCTCCCAGGTCTTGGAGTATGCGCAACCGATTCCAAGAGCGCGCGGCGCGAATCGGCCTGTGCATGTCCACCGTCGAGCCAATCGTATCAGAGGGATGTCCACGCCGAAGCTCTCAGTAATCACAGCAGGTGAAGGCCCGGCGATGCCCTCGGATACCCACGTTTGAGGCCCCAATGAGGAGGAGATGCGTAAATGGCGCGCGAACA
>CAVWMC010000016.1:0-79536 GCA_963756005.1 uncultured delta proteobacterium | reverse complement strand
ATGGAAGTTGCACGATTGCGTCCTCGTTCAGATTCAGCGATGCGATCTTATGCAGCGCGCGAGCGCGTGGCAGAAAGACCTGAGCGGGCTCGGGCAGCGGTAAATTCCTGAGGCCGTTTTTGAGCGCGATTTCCCAAGCGGAGACCACGCTCAGGTAAGTTTCATTCGCCTCGTCCTCAAAGGCCGCTCTCGCTCCCGATGACAATTCCGTCTGTGCGTTTGTGATCCACAAGAAGCTGCACGTATCCAGAAGCAGCTTCACTTCGATTCCTTACCCTCGAACGCATCCAGCAGCCAATCTGGCAGCGGTTCAAAGAAGCTCGGCGGCACTGTGAATTGCCCTTTGTACAGTCCAATCGGACGCTTGCCTCGGGGCGGCTGTGCGATCGGCCGAATCTCGGCAATTGGCACATTGCGCTCGCAGAGAATGATAGTCTCGCCCTTTTTAACTCGCCGCAAATGCTTCGAAAGGTGGGTCTTGGCTTCATGTATATTGAGCCGAATCATGGTTCGATTATGGACTAACTAATGAACTAACTCAACGGCTGGCACTGTTCCCTGATTCTGTCACTAACGACGTCTCTCGGCTATGACTTTTCGCGATGAAGACGAATCATGGCGGACCCGTGACGCCGCGCGCGCGCGAGCTGGGGATTCCCTTCGACGGAGAGCCCGGACCGCTGAACGCGATCACCGATGTCGCCGGCGTCGAGGTCGGTCACGCCACAATAATCCGCGGCGACGGCAAGCTTCGCGTCGGGCACGGTCCGATTCGCACCGGCGTCACCGCGATACTGCCGCGCGGGAAGCGCGACGCATCGCCGGTCTTCGCTGGATACTTCTCGCTCAACGGCAACGGCGAGATGACCGGCATCGCGTGGGTCGAGGAGTCCGGCCTGCTGACGACGCCGATCATGATCACCAACACGCACAGCGTCGGTGTGGTGCGCGACGCGGGGATCGCGTGGCAGGTGCGGCGACGCAGAATGCTGCAGCCGTGGTCGTTGCCGGTGGTCGCCGAAACCTACGACGGCTTGCTCAACGACATCGACGGATTTCACGTCACTGCCAAGCATGCGTGGGCGGCGCTGACGAGCGCGCGCGGTGGACGCGTCGCCGAAGGATGCGTCGGCGGCGGCACCGGCATGATCGGCTACGGCTGGAAAGGCGGAATCGGCACCGCGTCGCGCCGGCTCGATCGCAAAGCGGGCGGCTACACGATGGGGATCCTGGTCCAGCTGAATTGCGGACGTCCGAGTGAGCTGACAGTCGCCGGCGTCCCGGTCGGCAAGGAGCTTCGCCCCGGCCACGACCCCTTAAGCCAGCAGGAACTCGGCTCGATCATCATCGTTGCGGCGACCGATGCGCCCTTGATGCCGCATCAACTGAAACGAATCGCGCGGCGCCTCACGATGGGCCTGGCACGCACC
Organism: uncultured delta proteobacterium; assembly: GCA_963756005.1. Lineage (GTDB taxonomy): Bacteria > Desulfobacterota > Binatia > Binatales > Binataceae > Binatus. Next base: position 78,106 of record CAVWMC010000016.1, on the reverse strand, counting down.
GGCAGCGTGTCGGGCAACGGCTCGGGCGACTTGTTCATCGCATTCTCAACCGCCAACGCTGTCAGCGCGAAACGTTCCGACGTCGAAACCGTGAAGATGCTCCGCAACTCGCGGATGGATCCGCTGTTCACCGCCGCCGTCCAGGCAACCGAGGAAGCGATAGTTAACGCACTGATCGCCGCTACTACGATGGTCGGCATCAACGGTCGCCGCGTCGATGCGATCCCGCACGCGCGCCTCGCCGAACTCATGCGCAAGTACGGCCGTTGATGTTTGCGTCGGCCACCGTCGAAAAATACTGTTCAGCATTGTGAGCGCGGGCAATCAACTTCGATTCTTTACGGATGCCGGCCAATTCCTCGAACGCGTTCAGCCGTTTCTCCTGAGGCGTGAGGCGGAGCACTGTTTGATCCTAGGCTTGCTTGACGGTCTTCGATCGGGTGATCAATGGGGTGCCGCGCCGCCGCTCATGGGGTTGGTCGAAAACAACGGCGAGGTTGCGGCCGTCGCTCTGATGACGCCGCCGCACAATCTCATCCTCTCGTGGATTGGCGACGATTCCACGATCGACGCGATTGCTCGGGAACTCCACGCGAACGGCGTCGCGATTCCAGGTGTCAACAGTTCCGCCGAAGTTGCCCGCAAGTTTGTGGCGAAGTGGTCGCAACTTTCGGGATGTTCCGTTCGCCGGGAGTGGGCGCAGCGTATCTACCAGTTGCGTCGAGTCACGAACGAATCGAGAGCCGCGGGACGTCTGCGTGAACCGGACGACTCCGCTGACGCATTGCTGACGAAGTGGCGGGCCGCATTCGCGATCGAGGCCGACCGGACGCTTCCCGAACAAGCGGAAAAGGCTGCCGCACAGCCGCTACAGCGATCGACGCATCTGGTCTTGTGGGAGGTCGAAGGCACTGCGGTGTCGATGGCAGGGTTCACGGGACGGACGCCGAACGGCGTCCGCGTGGCCTGGGTTTACACGCCGCCGGAACTCCGCGGCAGAGGATTCGCCGGCGCATGCGTCGCCGCGCTCAGCCAGAAGCTGCTCGATGACGGCCGCAAGTTCTGCTTCCTGTACACCGACCTCGCCAACCCGACCTCCAATCACATCTACCAGACAATCGGCTACGAGCCGGTCACCGACGCGACAGTGTATTCGTTCGCGCAGGAGGTTCGACGATGACTGCGAAACAAATGGCGGCTTCGATGCTCGGGATCGTGCTGATCTTGTCGGCTGGAGCGCGCGCCGAGACGCCTCAGTCGGCGTCGAGTGCGCCGCCCGACCGAGTGCGCAGTTTCAAATTCGTCTATCACGCGGATATTCCTGTCTCGAATCGGTCGGCGAAGAAGTTCGAAGCCTGGATTCCACTGCCTCGCGAGGATGCGTTCCAGCAGGTTCGCGATCTCAAGATCGAGACGCCGGTGCATTTCGAAATCGTTGACCAGGGTTCAAACGGAAATCGCGTCGCGCACCTCGAGTCGTTGGCGCCGCTGCCGGCGTCGGTGCACGTCACGATGACGTTCGCGACAACCCGGCGTGAGGAAGCCGCCGACATGACAAGGGCTGCGCGCGATCTGCCCGAGCCCACCGACGGACCGCTCGCCGAGTATCTCGAGCCCAATCGTCTCGTGCCTTTGACCGGCAGGATCGCGCAGGTCAGCGCCAATCTGTCCGAGACCAACATCACTTCACTTCAACAGGCGCGCGTCGATTACGAATACGTCACGTCGATCATGAAGTATGACAAGAGCGGCACCGGATGGGGCCGTGGCGACGCGCTCTATGCCTGCGACGTCCGCCACGGCAACTGCACCGACTTCCATTCGCTGTTCATCGGACTCGCGCGCACGCGTGGGATCCCGGCGCGGTTCACGATTGGCTTTCCGATTGGCTCGGCGGCGTCGGGCGACGTCCCCGGCTACCACTGTTGGGCGGAATTCTACGCCGGCGGAGTTTGGGTGCCGGTCGATGCGTCCGAAGCGTCCAAACATCCCAACCGGCACGAGTACTATTTCGGCCATCTCGACGCGGCGCGCGTCGCATTCACGATGGGCCGCGATCTCGTGCTGAAGCCGCCACAGAATGGCGCGCCGCTCAACTACCTGATTTATCCCTACGCCGAGATCGACGGAGCGCCGGTGCCGCAGAAGGAAATCAAGACAAAGTTCTCTTACGCCGACGTGGAGAAATGATGGACGTCGAAGAATTGTTCCGCGGGATTTGCGATCGCATTCCCGACGCGATGGCGCGGCACAGGGTTCCGGGCGTTGCACTCGGAATCGTTTGCGAGGGGCGCGAATTCATGCAGGGATTCGGCGTCACCAACGTCCGCCATCCACTGCCCGTAGATGAAAAGACGCTCTTTCAAATCGGCTCGACCACCAAGACCTTCACTGCCACGGCTGTGATGCGATTGGTCGAGGACGGGAAGCTCACGCTCGACCAGCCGATTCGGACTTACCTGCCGGACTTCACGATGCGCGATCCCGAGGTCACGACGCGGCTCACGATGCGTCATCTGCTGACCCATACCGGCGGCTGGGACGGCGACTTCTTCCCGGACACCGGCAACGGCGACGACGCGCTCGCGCGCTATGTCCAGCTGATGGCCGACCTGCCGCAACTCACGCCGCTCGGCACGATATTCTCGTATAACAACGCAGCGTTCTCACTCGCCGGCCGCGTGGTCGAAGTGGTAACGGGCAAGACCTTCGAGGCTGCGCTCAATGAGCTGGTACTTCAACCGCTCGGGCTCAAGCATTCATTTCTGTTCCCGACTGACGCGATGACTCACAGCTTCGCCGTCGGCCACACGACAATCGCCGACAAGACCGTCGTGCTGCGTCCGTGGCAAGTGATACGCGCATGCGCGTCGGCGGGCGGAATCGCAGCGTCGATGATCGATCAGCTGCGGTATGCGCGGTTCCATCTGGGAGACGGGATCGCGGAGGACGGCGCGCGCATCCTCAGGCCCGAGTCGATCGCTATGATGCAGACGCCGGGCGATGCGGGGATGCTCGATATCAAGATGGGACTCGCATGGAGGACGCGCGACGTCGGCGGAATCCGGCGAGTATTTCATGGCGGCGCAACCTATGGGCAAATCTCGGCCTTCACGATGACGCCGGCGCGTCAGTTCGGACTCGCGCTCGCGACCAATTCAACGAATGGCGGACTCTTCAATCTCGATGTGACCAAAGATCTGGTGGCGACGTTCCTTGGAAACGACGAGCCGGAGATCGTCGAAATCCCGATGACTCCTTCGCAGATGGCTGAGTATTCGGGGCGCTACACGCGATCGCTGGGAGAAGACATCGAGCTCAAGGCCGAAGCCGGCAAGCTGATGGCGCAAGTTTATCCTAAGGGCGGATTTCCGACCGCGGACACTCCGCCCGGTCCGACGCCACCGCCATTTCGACTCGGGCTAATCGGTGAAGACCGCATCGCGATGGTCGAGCCGGCGATGAAGGATATCCAGGGCGAGTTCATTAGAAACCCTGACGGTTCGATCGCATGGCTCCGTTGGGGCCTTCGGATCCACCGGCGCGCGTAGGTGAGGCGTTCGCCTTCCGCTAGAACATCGCGAACTGCGCGTCGCGGTTGACGTTCACTTTCATCGCGCTGGCGCTCGAGCTGACGACTCGGCACGCGATCGTATTGCCGCTCTTGCATGCAATGTCGGCGAGGTCGGTCTGCTTCTTCGGCCACACCGAGAGCGACAGCGACTCGCAATCCGCCGCACTGCCCGCTTTGCACGACGCGTACAGCTTCGCATAGGCGTCGCCGAGGCGAGCGCACACTGCGTAGTCGCCGTTGTTGCACGCGACCGCGTCGAGCGCCTGGCACGCCGCCTCGTCATTAGCCTGGCACTTCTGCGAGAGCTGCTTACTGGCCTGTGCCTGGAATTCCGGGACGTAGTCTGTGCAGACGCGGACTGGCGCCTCGCAACTCGATTGCAGCATCGCCACGCACGCGTCAGTTTCGTTCTGCGCGCAGCGGTCAGCATTGGTTTGATAGAGCTGATAGACGACGGTTTCGCCGTACGACATGCATCCGGCAATCGAGCACGCCGCGGCCGCGACCATCGCGAGCGGAAACCCCTGGCGGCAATTCGGAAACCAATTGCGCATGATCTAGAGACGACGGGCGTCGCCGGATGTTTCAAAAAGGGCGAACACACAACAAAAAAGGCAGCCCTTGCGGACTGCCTTTCAAATTAAAATCGAACGGTAACTAGTGTTTGGTCTCGATTCGTCTGCCGTAGGTCACTTCGCCCTTGTCCACGCGCAGGCTGAAACCGCAATCGGGATTCGTGCAAACCCACGCCTTGAACAACACCGATGCGCCTTCCTGTCCGTAGTCGGACAAGGGAATCAACGCGCCAGCGTTACACTTTTGGCACTTCGGCCACTCCATCATCCGCGCCTCCTTACAGCCGACCCGAACCGCATCGCCCGTGCCTGAAATTATCCGACCCTCAAATCTAAAGCAACGTGCCGTGCGGACGCCTCCGGAGCCGTCGAGAGGAGTGCCCGGGCATGGCCAGGGACGAGCTGCAATCCAGATCGCGGCCGTTTCTACTTGAGCGCGCGCACCGAGAAGCCGCGATCGTTGCAGCACAGCAGCGAGCGCTTGCCGTCGAGCACCGTCTCGAGCACGACTTCGCGGCCCCACAGCCGCTGCAGGTAGTTGAGGCTCTTCTCGGCGTACTCGATGTGCAGGTCGCGGCCGTCGTGATCGTGCTTCACATACAGCGTGCGGTTCTGGCCGAAGTCGGCGTCCTCGACTTTGAGCACGGGAATCGAGTTGGTGCCGACGTTCTTGATCAGCGTCGCCTTCACTTCTTTCCAACCGTCGTCGTCGGCAACTTTGCTGACGACCAGCTCCTCGCCGCGCGCCTCGTATTCGAAGATGTCCATCTCGCGCATCAGCTCTTCGGTGAGGTAGCGGCGCAGGAACGACGCGTCGCGCTCGACCTCGCGCACCTCGAAGAGCTTTTCCATTCCGGATTTCGCCGGCGGACCGTCGCGCTTGATCTCTTCTTTGGTCGGATTCGGTGAAGCGCCGGTAGATGTCCTCCCAAACCTTGAGTCCGAGGTGGTACGGATTGATCTGGCCGGGGATCGGGCGGCAGACCTGGTTGTGATTCACGATGAATTCGAGATGCAGCCCCTGGTCGAGGTCGAGCGATTCAAGCAGCTTCTTATGCCAGTAGCTCGCCCATCCTTCGTTCATGATCTTCGTCTCCATCATCGAGATGAAGTACTTGGCTTCTTCATCGACGATGGTGAGCAGGTCTTTCTCGAAGTCGGCGAGGAACGGGTTGTGATCGCGGATGAACAGCAGCAGGTCCTCGTCGGGCTCGAGCGGGATCTTGTGGAAGTCGGGCACCTCGATCGTTCTGCGCGCGTGGATCTTCTGAAACGGATCGATCTCTCCCTGCGCGGAGTCTTCGGCGCGCGCCATCTGCTCGTCCGGCGACAGTTTTTTGATCGCGAAATTGCGGCGGCACTGCCATGACAGCGCATGCGCCGCGTCGAGGATGCGCTCGACTTTCTCGACGCCGATCGACGGGTCTTCGACGTAGCGCCGCACGCGCATCGCCGCCGCCTTGAAACTCTCGATCGTCAGCTCGGCGCGGGTCGCCGACTTGAACGTGAAATTGTTCTTGAAGAAATCGTTGTGCCCGTACACGTGCGCGATCGTCAGGATTTGCAGCAGCAGCGAGTTGTCGCGCATCAGGTACGCGATCGCGGGATTCGAGTTGATCACCATCTCGTACGGCAGGCCGCTGACGCCGTGATCGTAGAGCGTCTTCAGTTTTTCGTACGACTTGCCGTACGACCAGTGCGGGTAATGCGACGGCATGCCGGAATACGCCATGTAACCGAGCATCCCGTTGTGATCGCAAAGCTCGAACTCCTGCGGATAGTAGCTGAGCCCGAACTCGTCGGCCTTGGCGCGAATCTTTTCATCCCATTCGACGAGATCGCGCAGTTCCCACGTCGCGATGCGCGGCGAAGCACCCGAATGCGGAGTGGCGCTCATGCTTCCTTCACCCGGTCCTTGGCCAGGAACGCCTTGAACGACGGCCAGATATCTTCCTTGCGCTCGATCAGCACGGTGTGAAAATTCGGCGCCTGGATTCGGCGGAACACGTTGAGCATCGAGGATTCGTAGTAGCGCGAGCCCATCGGTTTGATCTCGCCGTAGCCGAACAGGTTGCAAATCTCGGCCAGCTCCTCGGCGTCCTTCAGCGCGGCGGGATTGTCGGAGTCGAAGTTGTCGCCGTCGGAGCAATGGAACGCGTACAGATTCCACAGCGACGGATGGTAGCGCGCGGCGATTATTTCCAGCGCCTTGGCGTAGCCGGATGAGATGAAGGTGCCGCCCGATTCGCCCTTGTGAAAAAATTCTTCCTCAGTGACCTCGCTGGCCTCCGTGTGATGCGCGATGAAAACGATTTCGACGTTGCGGTAGCGCGTCGAGATAAACTGATAGAGCAGGAAAAAGAAGCTGCGTGCGAGGTACTTCTTCATCGTGTCCATCGAGCCCGAGGTATCCATGATGCAGATGACCGCGGCGTTGGATTCTTCCTTGGTGTCGATTTCGACGTGCTTGTAGCGCAAGTCGCCCTGATGGAACGGGAAGCGAGTGCGCACGCGCTGGAACGCGGCGACGCCGGGTGAATCGGCGAGCGCCTCTTCGTCGAGCGGCGGTCCGTCCAGATTGCCTTCCTCGAGTGCGATCTCGTCGAGCGCGCCTTCGAGGTCGGCCTCGGCCTCGCGGTCGGCCTTCGATTCTTCGAGCGCCTTGGCGGCAGCGCTGTTGCGCTTTTCCGATGCGAGCATGCGCATCACGCGCTGCTTGGCCGTGCGCCGCTTGTCGAGCCTGATACGGATGCCGACCTTGCGGTAGCCTTTGCGCCGCGACGAATATTCGGACTGAATTTCGCGCAGCGCGCGGCGCTCGAGATTGGGGAGCTCGAGATCCTCGAACATGATCTCGATCAATTCCTCGAGCGTAACGTCGGTCTCGTAGTAATCGACGCCGGGGCGATCGCCGGCCTGCTCGTCGCCCTTGCCCTGGCCGTCCTTGCCGGTCTTGCCGACGACTTGTCCCGGACGCGAGTCGCCATCGCCCTGCGACGCGCCGGGCGCGTTGTCGCCGAACACGAAGCGGTATTCCTTGATCCCGCGCAGCGGAACCTTGATCACGCGGTCCTTGTTTTTGCCGATGATCGATTCTTCGGCGATGATGTCGGCGATATTCTCGCGAATCGATTCGCGAACCTTCTGCCGATGCCGCAGCCGGTCGCCCGCCGACCGATCGGAGCGCTCAGCGTCGGAGATGCGGTATTCGCGAAAGATCGTGTCGCCGCTCATCGGAATAGCCGCGAAGTTGTGTTCAGTTTGGGCATCTTCATTTGGTGCGCCGGGGCGGTGTCATACCATATGGAGTGGTCTTGAGCTGCCTGCACTACCATCGGTAGCTTCGTTCCGCCAAAACTTGTTTTTCGCACGTGGCTGTTCGACGTATTTGGCACACTGCTTTCGGAGCCGGGATTCTTCGCTGCGCAGACTCCGCTCTGAATGACACAAGGAGCTGGGATTCTTTGCTTCGCTGTGAATGACACAAAGACCGGGATTCTTCGCTTCGCTCTGAATGACACAAGAAACTGAATGACACGAAAACTGTTTTGCATTGCGAGTTTTCGTCCTTGTGTCATTCAGAGCCGCTGCGGCGAAGAATCCCGGTCTTTTCGCCCGATTCAACGTCCGCCTGTGATTCAGCACTCAAGTCTTGCCAACCCGGATTCTCTTCTTCGATCAGCGCAAACTTTTTCGGTCGCGATATGCCCTTAAGATGTTTTTCAGCCGCAATCGCAGCGTGAACGTCGTTGGTCTCTTGAAAATAGACCAGGCGATCAACTCGGTAGCGTTTCGTGAACCCATCAAATGCGCCGCTTTTGTGTTCATTCACGCGTCGTTCGAGGTCGTTGGTTACGCCCATGTACAGGGTCCGCGATGGACTGCTCATTATACAGACGTAATAGCTCTTGCTGCTCGATGTTTTGCGCATGGTGCTTTCGGAGCCGGGATTCTTCGCTCCGCGGACTCCGCTCTGAATGACACAAGGACTGACACAAAAATCAATCCTTCCACAGATTGTTGGCGGCGTACTTCAGGACTACGTCCACGCAGGATTCGCAGTAGCCGTTTTCGAGCAGGTTTTTTACCATCGAGCCGTACTTTTCGCCCTGCTCCTCGTCGCGGGTGCGGGCCTTGGTGATGATGCGTGAGATGTCGCGCACGCTGGTCATCAGCTTTTTCTCGATCGCTTCTTTGAGCGGCTCGTAGCTCTTGTAGCTGATCTTTTCGCCGCGCCGCGACGTCGCCCACAGGTAGGCGATCACTTCCTGGCGGAAGCCGTCGGCGGCCGAGCCGATGATCGCGATCTGTTCCTCGATCGACTTCAGGAAGCCTTCGTCCGGCGCCAGTTCCTCTTTGGTATTGCGATCGCGCACGCGCGTCTTGTTGACGTAGGCCTCGGCGTGATCGAGGTAATTCTGGAACAGCGACTCGGCCTGCTCCTGGTACGAGTACACGAACGCGCGCGTGATCTCTTTTTCGAGCAGGTCGAGATATTCCTTGTGCAGCGTGTCCTGCAGGAACTCGAGGTACTGCTTGCGCGTGTCGTCGGGCAGGTCGCCCTCTTTGGTCATCGAGATCAGCGCCTCGCGCACGTTGATCGGATTGATGCAGTTGCCGCTGACGTTGTCGGACAGCGCGTTGTCGAGCGCCTTCATGATGAAGCGGGTCGAGATGCCCGACATGCCCTCGCGCTTGGTGTCTTCCTTGAGCTCCTGCACGTCGATTTTTTTGGTGCGTCCCTTCTCGACGACTTCCTCACCGTTGTAGAGCCGCAGCTTGGTCATCAGGTCGCATTTCGAGGTCGGCTCGAGGCGCGACAGGATCGCGTACATCGAGGCGAGTTCGAGCGTATGCGGCGCGACGTGCGCGCGGAAATCGGAGTTCTTGATGATCTTCTGGTAGATCTTGACTTCTTCCGACAGGCGCAGGTTGTACGGCACTTTCACGACGACGATACGATCGAGGATCGCTTCGTTGGTGTGATCGGCCTTGAACTTCTGCCATTCGGCCTCGTTCGAGTGCGCGACGATGCAGGTATCGACGTACACCATGCCGTGGCGGCCCGGCGCGGGGATCACTTTTTCCTGCGTCGCGGTGATCATCGCGTGCAGGTACTCGGTCTCGTTCTTGAAAACTTCGATGAACTCGACGATGCCGCGGTTGCCGACGTTGAGCGCGCCGTTCAGTTCGAGCACGCGCGGGTCGCCTTCGGAATACTGGTCGAGCTTCGAGATGTCTTCGGAGCCAATCAGCACCGAAGTGTCCTGGTTGTTCGGATCGACCGGCGGCACGACGCCGACGCCGACGCGGTTGCGCTTGGAGAAGTTGCGCGCGATAACCGGAAATTCCTCGTAGCGATTGTTGAACTCGGACTTGAGCCGATAGCGGCACACCGGGCACAGGTCGCCCTCAATATGCACGCCGAGCATCTTCTCGAACTCGCGCCGCAGATGACGCGGGACCAGATGCAGCGGCTCCTCGTTCATCGGGCATCCTTCGATCGCGTAGATGAGTCCGACCTGCTCGAGTCCGCGCTGGATTCTTTCGACCAGCGAACTCTTGCCCGAGCCGACCGGGCCCATCAGGTAGAGGACCTGGCGGCTCTCTTCGCCCTTGAGCGACGCGGAATGAAAGTAGCGGACGATCTGCGCGATGGTGCGTTCGATGCCGAAGAATTCCTCCGAGAAGAAATCGAACACCTTGATCGGCTCATCCTTGAACAGCCGCTTGGTGCGCGGATCGTCGGTCTCGTGCAGCGGATGCAGGCCGATCGAGATGATCAGATCGTAGATGCGCGCGTGCGCGAGCTTGGTCATGATCGGGTCGGCTTTCACGACCTCGAGATATTCGAGCAAAGTCCCGCGCCACGCCTTCGACTCGCGTGCCGCGCGGTCTTCTTTGATCACTCGCTCGAAGTTATTGAGATCCGCCATCGGCTATCTCCTTCGGGTTCGGGTTATAGAATGTCGAGCAGTTTTACTGCCTGGGAGAGCGGGAAGCTGTCGGGCCGTGCAATTTCTGGAGCCCATTCTTATTTCGATTATAACGGAGCCGGTGATCTGCAACAAGTAAGATTAGGCGCACGCAACGCACGCAGGCGCATTAAGTATCAACAGGTGCGCAGAATGCCAGTTTGCGCTACTGAAACAATTTTTCGGAAACCGGGACCGTGTCGTCGAGCACGATACGCCCGCGATCGTTGCGCACTTTCGCGGCGAACACGGTGTCGTCGTGCGCGAACGACAGCCACCATTTTTTCTCCGCCGCGAGTCCGAGGTAGTGCGCCTTCTGCTCCATCGTGCGGAGCGCGTCGAGATCGTAGGCCTGGTTCCACGGACCACGGAGATGCGAGCGCGTCGGCACGATGTCGGCCAGATGCATGAAGCATTCGCCGCCGCCGGTGACCAAAGCAGCCTGGTGATCGCGCGTATGGCCGCCGGTAACGACGGCGCGCACGCCAGCAACGACGTCGGTGTCGCCGTCGATTGCTTCGAGCATCGCGCGCACCGGCGCGAGAATCTCCGCGGCATGGCGATACGCCGCATGGAGCCGCTCGTTGCGCGGATGGTCGGCGATATCGAGCTCGCCGCGCTGGACGAAAATACGCGCGCGCGGAAACGCGGCCTCGAGCGCGCCGGAATCGCGGCGCCGCACGATTCCGCCGCAATGATCGAAATGCAGATGCGAGACGATCAGGTGTGTGATGTCGCCGGCTTCCATCCCGAGCGCGCGCAGATGATTCGGCAGCCAGCCGTCGCCGTGATCGAAGATCTTGCGCTCGACGTCGCTCAGCCGATTGCCAATCCCAGTATCGACCAGGATCGCGTCGCTGCCCTTCATTATAAGCGGGCAGGTCAGGTTGAGGCGGATACGATTGCGATCGTCGGGCGGATGGTTGCCCTTCCACAGCTCGCGCGGGACAACGCCGAACATGCATCCGCCGTCGTTGCGCCACAGGCCGTCGGCGAGAAATGCGACGGTGAAAGCGCCGACGTTGATCTTCGGTGGTGTGCCGCTCATTGCCAGTGCATCCGTAAGATTCTGTAGTCCGTGCCGCGACGATACGCTACCGGTGCGCGACGTTCGGCACCCGCTTGAATTCGTCGATATGCGTCGCGTCGCACCACGGCTGGCCGCCCATCTGGCCGAATTCCTGATCTGTGCAATGCATCGTGTCGCCCTCGACGCGGCAGGAAAATTGGTGAGTCTCGTCGATCGCGCTGGGGGTCGAGAACAGGAACGGAAAGAAGCCGGCGTTATCGCTGTGATGCAGCAGGAACCGCATTCGCATCGCAGCGACGCCGTCGGTGGAAACGAGCTCGAGGCGCGACCATTCGTCGGTCTGCGTTCCGTAGAGGCCCGGCGCGAGGCGCAGCGACGAAAAACTCGGCACGTAATTTCCGTCGGCGCCGCGCTGGTAGCAAAACCGTCCCGAGTCGTGCGTATAGACGCAGCCCGCGCTCGCGCCCGGCAGCAGGCGCACCGGCCCGTCCTGCTGATCGGTCACCAGCTCCCAGCATCCGTTGAACACGCTCGGCAGCTTGAGCGTGGCGGCCGGATTGCCGGGCGGGATGTCGCGAGCCGCGAGCTTGGGATCGACCTGGATCTGATTGTCGAGCGCGAGGTCGGGCGTGTTGAGAAATTTGCGCGCCTGGTTCTCGGCGTCGTCGCGGCCGAAGTCGGAAGCGACCTGCCCCGACAGCGTCAGGAACGCCGGCACTCCCGACGCGCTGCTGAATACCTTCACGCTGACGAAGGGCAGGTGATGCGCGCGGAGGTAGCTGGTGGCGTCGCGCGATCGCGCTTCGTCGAGATTGGCTTGCGGCGGCAGAGTGAGCGCGCTCGCGGCGGGCGGCTGCTGCCGCGGGATTTGCAATTCGTTTTTCTGCGCAGGGGTCGGCAATGCGGACGCGGCCGGCATTGGAATCTGCGCGGGCGCCTGGCCCGACAGCGGCGGCTGAGCCGGCATCGAGTTGGCCACGAGCGCATTGGCGGGCGCGGACGGCGGCGACGTCTGGCGCATCGGCGCGAGCGGCGATTCAATCGCGGCGTCGGGACTGCCGCGCATCCGGACGAACAGCATCGCGCCGACGGCGCCGATTGCAAAGAGCGCGAGCAATCCTATCGCCGCGCGCATCAACCCGCCGCGTCTGGGCATCCCGGAATTGCGCTTCACGTCAGGATCCCATCAGCCACGTTCCAAGGATGAGTGCGAGCGCGCCCATCGCGACGATCGCGAGATGCGCGCGCGTCATCCGGGTCATCGCGCCCGGCACCGCGTCGTCACGTCCGCGTGCGATGACAGATCTGATCACGGCGCCGATTCTCATCGACCACGTCATCACGACGATCATAGCGATAAACAACGCGATCTTGATCGCAAGCACGGACATGAAGGCGGTGGAGAAGATGAAGCGTCGCGCGACGCCGGCGGTCATCAGGTTGATGAATCCGGTGACAAGCAGCACGATCGCGGCGACGAGTCCGAGCAGGTCGATCCTGGGCGCGGCACTCTGGACAAAATTGCGCTGCTCGTCGCTGCCGGAAGATAAGGCGAGTCCCGCGATCACAAAGCAGGCGCAGGCGCCGACCCAAATCGCGCCGGCAGCAGCATGCGTCCAGAGAATCGCCGAAGCAAGCAATCGCAAAGTTCTCCGTTTGATAGTCTTATCATTGTCTCATCGCGAGCGAAGCCATGCGTTGGCGGGCGTCGATGTTTTGAGGTAACTAGGATTTTCAGCGGAGGTGAACGTGATGCTCAATCCATACATCGAGGCTTACGAATTGCGTGAGCTGGTGCTCAAAAAAGAAGTTAAGCCGCGCGAGGTGGCCGAGTTTTTTCTGGCGCGAGTCGAGCAGCTCAATCCGAAGCTGGGCGCGTTCATCACCGTTACCGCCGATCGCGCGATGGCGGATGCGGCGCGGGTCGAAAAGATGAGCACTGCCGACGGGGTCAAGCTGCCGCTGTTTGGGGTTGCCTATTCGCTCAAGGATTTGCTGTGGACGAAAGAAATTCGCACGACGTTCGGATCGAAGAATTTCGAGAACTGGCACGCGCCGGTCGATGCGGAACTTGCGGTGCGGCTGGCCAATGCCGGCGGAATTCTGCTTGGGAAAACCTCGACGCCTGAATTCGGGCTGCGGCCTACTACCGAAGGCGGTCTCTGTCCGCCGGCGCGAAATCCGTGGAACCTCGAACATACCGCGGGCGGCTCGAGCGGCGGGTCGGCGTCGGCGGTCGCCGCCGGATTGCATCCGGTGGCGCAGGGCAGCGACGGCGGCGGGTCGGTGCGAATCCCGGCGGCGTGTTGCGGGCTGGTCGGAATCAAGCCGTCGCGCGGTCGAATCACGCGCGCGCCGCAGGACGGCGAATCATGGGGCGGGCTTTCGACCACCGGGCCGATTGCGCGCACGGTTCGCGACGCGGCGCTGATGCTCGATGCGATGGCGGGCATGATGCCGGGCGATCCGTACGCGGCGCGACCGCATACGCGGCCATTCGTCGAGGAAGTCAGCGCGCATCCGAAGAAACTGCGGCTCGCGCTTATCAACAAGAGCGCGCTCGGCACGGTGGACGATGAGACTCTCGCGGCGCTCGAGTCCGCCTGCGGCGTGTTGCGCGAGATGGGTCACAGCATCGAGCCGATCGCGCTCGATCCTGGCGAGATGCTTTGCAAGTATGCGCGCGTGATTGTGGGCGCGTCGGTGTCGGCGCTGAATATTCCGAATCCCGACTTGCTCGATCCGGTGGTGCGCGGGAGCTACGAATGGGGCGCGAAAATTTCCGCCGCCGACTACATCCACGCGGTGACCGGAATGCACAACACTTCGCGTGAAATAATTCATACGCTGATGCCGTACGACGCGCTGATCGCGCCCACACTAACGCGGCCCGCCGTGCGCATCGGCAGCCTGGCGTTGAATCCGGCGACCGGCGCCGACGAAATCTACGGCTGGATCGCGTTCACCTTCCCGTTCAACTCGACCGGCCAGCCGGCCATCTCGATCCCCAACGGATTCAGCAAATCGGGATTGCCGCTTGCGGTGCAAATCGTCGGCCGTCCCGGCGATGAAGCCGGCATAATCGCGCTGGCAGCGGAGTTCGAACGCGCGCGCCCGTGGAAGGACAGGCATCCGGAGATTTAAGAGATAATCGCCTGCGCGGCGGGCGGCATCGACACCGTCGCGGGGGGTTGACCCCTGCACCCAGTGTGAAGCGCAAAGTTGCGCGCGGCGCGCTACTTTGCTCTCAGGGTCGGTGGTTCGATTTTTCCCTTCTCGCTTGGATGGTAATCTGTATCGGAATTGCCGTTGATTCGCGCGTGACGGTTGAGCATCATAGCGGGCCATCGATGCGCGCGACTTCGTAAACAAATCGCATGCTGGCGCTTGAGGCCGGGAATCGCGGGGTGAGCGCACCGTGGTCGTTGCTGGACGCCTGTTAAAGCGCGGTTAGCGGTGAGTTAGCTTGCTTTTTTGGTCGTTAGGCTAGCCTCTGGTGTAAATCTTGCTCCTATGGAGCGGCCGAGGCCAGTTTAAATCCTCAGAAGCGGGGAATAGACGGGGAGAAATGGGGGGAAAAGCCTATGAGTTATATGAAGAAAATAGCAGCGTTGATTGTTTGCATGCTTGCGCTTGGTGTTGCGCCAACGCCACAAAGTGCTTCCGCACAGACATGCTCAACCAATCCTCAACAAACGACTTTGGGCCGTCCTATTCCGCTCGGCATTTCCGGCGGAAATATCCAGTCGCTCATCAAAGATAAAAAGGGAAGGTTGAAAGGTTGTTTCAGTGGAACCTTGGGGTCGATGGTCGAGGACGCCACCAGCAACGAATATATCCTCAGTAATAATCATGTGCTCGCGGATCATAAATAAGGCTAAACGCGGCCAGCTTATCGTGCAGCCGGGCCTGGCGGACGTAGAGTGCGTGAGGTCGCAGAGCAATGCGGTTGCGAACTTCAGTCGAGCCATCAAACTCAAGTTCGGAGGCGCCAAGAACTTCGTCGATGCCGCCATTGCGGCCGTTGAGCCGGGACAGGTGAGCCCCGAGATCCTCTTTATCGGAGACATCGCAAGTACGGTGAATGATGCGCCAGTGCTCGGGATGGGTGTTCAGAAGATGGGTCGTACGACTTGTCTCACGACCGGAGTGATTTCGGCGCTGGACGCCCACTTGCAGATGAACTACTCGGACACGACGAAGCCGCATCTCGCCAATTTCGTTAACCAGATCCAGGTAACTGGCAGCGTAAAACTCCTGCATTTGGCGGACCCGGCGACTCGGGATCGCTAATCCTAACGTCAGGATACCTGCCCGCTGGCGGTCGCCCTGCTGTTTGCCGGATCAGCTAACGGAGCGCTCACGTTTGCCAATCCAATTTCCGAGGTTCTGAGCAAGCTGAACGTTTCGATGGTCGGTACTTGCACCGATGCGGCCACCTCCGACGCGCCCAGCGCCGATGCTCTGGCGGCGAGTATTGGGATGTCGAAAGAGGTGGATGGCATCAGCCAAGGCGGTTCGCGACCGGCATGAGGATCAGCTTATGAAATTCCCGGGTGCGGTCGGCAGTGGATCGCGGCGGGCGATGAGCCGGGTCAACCGGCGATTATCGTTTACGTCAAGAAGCTGACGCCGCAGGTGACAGCGGCCACGCCGAAAGACGTCGAGGGCACGCCGGTCAAGCTGATCGAAAGCGGCGAAATCATCGCCTACTGAGATCCATCACGCCTGCTCACGGGCGCGCTTCGAGCGCCATCTTATTGATCAGTTCCTGTAGCTTGTCTTAGCCGCAGCCTTGCAGCTTCGCTTGAGGTGGCGCGCGCCTGCTATCAAGGCGCGGCCGGCGCGTGGTCGCATTTGGGCGGCGATTGACTAGAATGTCGATCTCGAAATTTGCGTCGAAGGGACGATCGATTGCGATGAGCGAACTGGATCAATTGAAAGTGTACGGCGAGACCGGAGTTGGATGGTGCCACTTGACGCCGCCCAACGAGACTGTCGATGAGCATGGCAAACCGACCGCGCGCGCCAACGCCTTCAATGCGGCTGACCCGCGCGCGCCGCGCCGGCGCGTATTCGACGACCCCGAAGTGTGCAGGCTGCGCGAGCATCTGCGGCAAAACAACGGGATTCGCGGCCTCGAGATCGTCGAACCCGATGAGGTGGAGCGGGCGGCGAGAATTTTCTTTCGCGACGGCTTCGTTGTGGTCCGCGATCTGCTCGATGCGGACGGCCTGCGGCGGTTCCGCGATGGCAGCGCCAAGGCGCTGAAGCAGATCCTCGAGGTTCCCGGCGTGGGCGGCCGCAAGTACATGACGGAGTCTTTCCGCCTGCCGCATCGCTACAGCTACGGCACCTCGTCGGCCTCGCGGCATATGCTGCACGAGCCGGTGTGGGCCTCGATGATCGACCTGCCGACGACGACGCCGATCCTGTCGAAGATTTTTGGCACCGACAAATACCAGGTAGTCGGCGCGGGCGGCGACCTGTGCCTGCCAGGCGCGATCGAGTACCAGGCGCTGCACGTGGATCTGCGCGAGCGGGAGACATTTGAATTGCCCGAAGCGCGGTTGCGTCAGGCGCGAAGTCTTGGGATCAAGTTCAAAACGCGGGCGGGATCCGGCGAGGTCGAGCATTCAAGCTGGCAGCTGATCATCGAGCGCACGCCGCCGATGGTCGCGATCAATTTTCTGATGTCGGACCTGACGTGGGAGAACGGGCCGATTCGGCAGATCCCCGGCACGCAGGGCCGCGTCGCCAACCCGCCCTCACCGGCCGAAGAACCGGAGTGGATGCGGCTTTCGACGCTGGTCGGAGCGCCGGCCGGCGCCGGGGTCTTTCGCGACGTGCGGGCCTGGCACGGCGCGACGCCGAATGTGGGCAGAGAGATCCGGGCGATGCCCAATGTCGAGTACGGCGCCCCATGGCTGGAAGACCGCTGGTTCATCCCGTCGATGCCGCACGAGATCTGGAAGGCACTTTCGCCGCATGCGCAGCGCGTGAGCCGGCGAATCAAGATGGCGCCCGGGGTTTGGCCCGCCGGCGCCGGCGTCATGCATCCGCTATCCAGCAGTCGCGAGGAAGCCAAGGCCCGAGTTCATGCAAAACCGCGCTAGAAGATGACTCCAAGCGCGTCGCCGACGATCTCAAATGGCGCTTCGACTATCGTGCCGACTGCATTCCCGGTCGCACCGACGACGCTATCCGGCTGATTGTTGCTGTAGGTGGTAGTCGTGGTGGTTTCCGACGGCGAGTTACCGTAGCCATAACCGGGATCGCTACTCGTCGTGTAGGTCGTTTGGCTGCCGGTATCCGAGCAGGATTGGAGTAGTGTGCCCGCGCAAAAGACCGCGACGACTGTTAGCGCTGAAATCATCGATTTTTTCATGTTAATTCCATCCTTCGCGCGCGCCGTAACTAAGTCCTTCGACGTCGCGCGTAAAACGTCCTGCGTCGATCCATTGAGTTAGGCTAACTCTCAGACCTGGTGGCCTATGAAGCCAGCTAGCCAACCTTATAGCTGTTGCTACTCAAACGACGCCGAGGAGCCATAGTACGAGAACGATCACGACTATGCCTCCAAGAGAAATAGGCAGGTACATACCGGCCTCCTAAGGCCTTGCTGATAGAACTTGAGGTTGGTCGAGCGGAACGCGGTCTAAGGCAAGTGGAAGGACCGCCGTTGGGGCTGGATCAATTCGGACTCGATTCCTATGTCGATCCCGAACTCCTTAATCGTACGTTGAAGCGCGATGCGATAGCCACCTCAAGGATGCTCCGATTGGCTACGGAGAGCACCAAAAGTGCCGGTTAGGACGCGCGCGCGTACCTATTCAACGAGACGTGAGGGAAAAGGCGTTGGCGAGGAGTTCGTGCGAGCGCAGGCGCGCTTGATGATCGTGGACGACCGTCACCAGCATCACTTCGTCGAGATGCAGGACGCTCGCGATGTCCACCAGCGTGTCGCGGACGTGGTCGGGCGTGCCGATGATCGCGCGCGGCCATTCGCCGGTTTCGCGCATCATCACGTCAGCGGGTAACGGTCCCGGTCCCAACTCGGCGAGCGCATCCTCAGGTGTAGGAATCGGGCCGCGCATTCCATTGCGCGCGTGACGCACGAACAGGCGCACGCTCGACGCCATCCGTTGAGCTTCGGCGTCGGTCGGTGCGGCTATTGCGCTGATTCCCAAAATTGCGGTGGGTGCGGAGAGCTCGTTCGAAGGCTTGAAGTGCGTGCGGTAGTACTCGATGGCGGCGCGCGTGTGCGTCGGATCGATGAAGTGCGCGAAGGCGTACGGCAAGCCGAGTTGCGCGGCGGCGGCTGCGCTCCACATGCTCGAGCCCAGCAGCCAGACCTCGGGCGCACCGGGCATCGCGGGCGAGAGCTCGATGCGGCTGAAGGCGTGATCGGGGCGGAAGCGGCCGTGCAGGAACGCAATCAGCTCGAGCAGTTGCTTGGGGAAGTCGTCCTCGGTCTGCTGCGAGTCGCGATCGCGTCGCAGCGCGAACGAATCGAGCGGGCTGCCGCCGGGCGCGCGGCCGATGCCGAGATCAATGCGGCCGGGATAGAGCGCGTGCAGCACGCGGAAGCTCTCCGCGACTTTCATCGGACTGTAATGCGGCAGCATCACGCCGCCCGAGCCGATGCGGACGTGCGAAGTCTCGGCGCCGACGCGCGCGAGCAGCACTTCCGGCGCGGGACTGGCGAACGCGCCGGTCGCGTGATGCTCGGCGATCCAGTAGCGCTCATAGCCGAGGCGATCGGCAAGTCGCGCGAGCTCGATTGTGTTGCGGAAAGCGTCGGCGGTGGTGAAGCCGGCCGGCACGGGGCACTGGTCGATGATCGAGAGTTTCATGGAGATGCTTACAGCGTCATCTTGCTCACATACTTCGAACGATTCCAGTCCGGTTCCGTCACCCCACGTGGGGCAAGGCAATTCAACGCTCTGGTAAAAGCTTCTCGCTTTGGCGAGAATCCGGCTTGTGAGTCTCAGCCGAACTGGTCGGCGGGACAACACTCTACACGGAGGACGAATCATCATGAGTTGGGATTTTGAAACTGAGCCCGAGTTCCAGAAGGAGCTCGACTGGATCGAAAAATTCGTGCGCGAAGAAGTCGAGCCGCTCGAGTTCGTGCTCGACTGTCATCCGTACGACGTGCGCAATCCGAAGCGCAACGCGCTCGTGCGGCCGCTTCAGGCCGAGGTCAAAAAGCGCAAGCTGTGGGCCTGTCATCTCGGGCCCGAGCTTGGCGGACAAGGTTACGGGCAGGTCAAGCTCGGGTTGATGAACGAAATTCTGGGGCGCGCGACCTACGCGCCGATCGTGTTCGGATGCCAGGCGCCCGATTCGGGCAACGCCGAAATCCTCGCGCATTACGGGACGCCCGAGCAGAAGAAAAAATATCTGCAGCCGCTGCTCGATAACGAAATCGTGTCTGCATTCTCGATGACCGAGCCGCAGGGCGGCGCCGATCCGAAAGTGTTCAAGACTCACGCGGAGCTTAAGGGCGATAGTTGGGTGATCAACGGCGAGAAGTGGTTCTCGTCGAATGCTCATCTCGCGTCGTTCCTCATCGTGATGGTGGTGACGGATCCCGACGCCAAGGAATACAACCGCATGTCGATGTTTATCGTGCCGAAGGAAACTCCGGGCGTGAACATTTTGAAGAACCTCGGCGTCGGCACGCATGAGCGCGGCGGCAGTCACGCGTACATCCGCTACGAAGACGTGCACGTGCCCAAGGATCACATGCTGGGACCGCGCGGCGGCGCGTTCGTCGTCGCGCAGACGCGGCTCGGCGGCGGCAGGATTCATCATGCGATGCGCACGATCGGACAGGTGCGCAAGGCGTTCGACATGATGTGCGAGCGGGTGCTGTCGCGCACGACGCAAGGCTCGCGGCTGGCGGACAAGCAGATGGTGCAGGAAAAAATCGCCGACTCGTGGATGGAGATCGAGCAATTCAGGCTGCTGGTGCTGCGCACGGCGTGGAAGATCGATCGTTACAAGGACTACTTGAAGGTGCGCAAGGATATCGCGGCGGTGAAAGCGCTGATGCCCAAGGTGTTCCACGACGTTGCGGCGCGCGCGCTCCATCTGCACGGATCGCTCGGCGCCACCGGCGAGATGCCGTTCGTCGAGCAGGTGATCCAAAGCTTCCACATGGGACTGGCCGACGGACCGACCGAGGTCCACAAAATCACGCTCGCGCGCCAGGTGTTGCGCGACTACAAAGCGACCGACGGTTTGTTCCCGACTCAGCACATCCCGCGGCTGCGCGAGGCGGCGATCAAAAAGTATGCGGACCGGATCGAGCTCGAGGTGGCGAATCAGTAAGCAGGTCGATTTTGCATATAGTTGAGTCGGGCGCGGCGGCTGAAGGAAATCGAATTTTTCCGGGCGCGCGGTAAATTCTACAGGACTCGCGGCGCAGGTCGTTCGAAATTCTCTTGGTGGTTCCTAGGGGCATGAAAAATGCTCCGATCGATCCCTTGAGGAAGACGACCATGGCCAAGATGATTTTTTCGCTCGGCTTCTGGATGACCATCGTGCTCTTCGTGGCGCTCGGCTATGCATTCGGTCGCGCATGGGGCTCAGAGTGCGATGGATCGATAAATTGCGGTTCTCAGCGCGCGACGTTCGCGTCCGCTCGCGCTGCCAACGAAAATAAAAGTTTTGAAAATGATTTGCGCGCCGGCGACGTCGCCAGCGGGATCAAATGCGCGCCCGACGCAATCGCGCAAAGCGGCGACCCACGCTTTCAGCAGTTTGCTGACTTGCAAGCCGGTGCTCCGACTTACGCTCCAGGCTTCTCGCTTACGGTTTCGCGCCACCGCCCTCAGGCGATCATCTGTCCGGGTCCGATCGAAATTCCGCGTCACTAGCATCGATGCTCTCCGTTGGTTTTCAGTTGCATTATGAAACCCTACTCGGCTAGAACCGAGGAAGTTTTCGTGCGATCGAAATACAGAGGAGACGACGATGCAGACCATCAAGTTTGACGACATAGCGGCGCTGACGGCGAAGATCGGCAAGGAGTTCGGGCCGTGGAGCGAGCCGATTCACGTGACGCAGGAGAAAATCAACCAGTTCGCCGACGTGACCGGCGACCATCAGTGGATTCATATCGACATCGAGCGATGCAAGAAGGAGAGTCCGTTCGGCGGCCCGGTCGCGCACGGATTTCTGACGCTGAGCCTGCTGCCGGCGTTCAAGAATACCGATGAGTACGCGATCACGGGATTTCGCAACGTCGTGAATTACGGCGCCAACAAGCTGCGCTTCGTCGCGCCCGTACCGGCCGGCGCCAGCGTCCATGCGCGCTCGCGCCTGATCGCGGTCGAGCCGCGGCCGATGGGCACGATGCTCACGCGCGAGACGGAAATCCAGGTCGTCGGTTCGCAAAAGCCGGCAGTCGTGTACGAAGCCCTGATGCTGTTCGTGAAGTAACTGGAGATTAGTTGATGGCGTACGAACAGATCATTTACGAGGTCGCGGACAATATCGCGACCATCACGCTCAACCGGCCGGAGAAGCTCAACGCCTTCACCGGCATCATGATGAACGAGATGCTCGACGCGTTCGACAAGGCGGACGCCGACGACAACGTCCGCGCGATCATCGTGACCGGCGCGGGGCGCGCGTTCTGCGCGGGCGCAGACTTGTCGGCGGGTCCGCGGACGTTCGACTCGACCCGCGAAGATCGCCCCGACCGGAAGGCCGCGATCAAGGCCGACGGCACCGTCGATTGGAGCAACGAGGGAGTTCGCGACGGCGGCGGGCGGCTGACGTTGCGCATCTTCGAGTGTCTGAAACCGGTGATCGCGGCGGTGAACGGGCCGGCGGTGGGCGTCGGCGTGACGATGCAGCTCGCGATGGACGTGCGGCTGGCGTCGGAAAACGCGCGCTTCGGTTTCGTATTCGCGCGGCGCGGGATCGTGCCGGAGGCGTGCTCGAGCTGGTTCCTGCCGAAAATCGTCGGCATCTCGCAGGCGCTGGAATGGACGTTCACCGGACGCGTGTTTCCTGCCGAAGAAGCGCTCGCAGGCGGGCTGATCAAAAAAATTTACAAACCCGATCAACTAATTCCGGCGGCGCGGGCACTCGCGCGCGAGATTGCCGACAACACCTCGCAAGTGTCGGTCGCGCTCATTCGCCAGATGCTCTGGAAGATGGCGGGCGCGGACCATCCGATGGAGGCGCACAAGGTCGATAGCCGCGGAATATTTGCGCGGGGCTCGTCGGCGGACGTGAAGGAAGGCGTCGCGTCGTTTTTGGAGAAACGTCCGGCGAAATTTCCGGACAAGGTCTCGAAGGACATGCCCGCGTACTTTCCGTGGTGGCCAGATCGAAAGTACAGTTAGGTCCAATCACGCCGGCGGAGGGCCTTCGGGAAATTGCGGCAGAGTGTCGGTGATCTCGTGCCACGGCGCCTTCGAGCCGACGTAGATGTGTGAGCTCGTCCGAATCTTCGGGTCGTCGTCGAGCGCACCCGCCGGAATCAGCACGACGTCGCGAGTCGGTACCGCGCGCGGCATCGGGCTGCCGCATATGCGGCAGAACGAATTTCCAAATCTCTGCGCATTCGGCAGCCGGTAAGCGATCACGAGCTCTTCGCCGCGAAGCCATTTGAATGCCCGTGCCGGCACGAACAGGTTGGCGGCGAATGCGGCGCCGCGCGCCTTGCGGCATCGCGAGCAATGACAGTTGCGCAGCTCGATTTGATCGCCGGCCTCGAAAGCCACGCCACCGCACAGACAACTTCCCCTGGTCATCGCGAACACCTCCCATTCATGGCTTGCGGCAGATCACGACGCGAACTTCCCCGGCCTGCGCCGCCTTTATCATCACGCGCTGATGGTCGAGATCCGGCTCCGCCGCGCCGCCGATTACTTCGATCTCGCATCCGCCTGGATACTGAAGGTGCGGAACGAATATCTCGGTCGCGCCTTCCGCGCCTGGAGCGGCCTCGAAAGTGAAATCGAACAATCCCGTGACGCGATCGAATTTCATCTTGCGCGGAGTTCCATGCGTCGCTTGCGCATAGGGCCGGACGAAGCCGGCGAGGGCGCGGCCGCCGCTGTTGAGGTCGGATGGATTAGTCTGTTGGTCGCGCGAGAAGATACTCAGATCCTCCTGATTCCATCCGTCGCCAATAGCCAGATCATTCCTATTCGATGCAGTATAGTTCCATTGCGTACTATTGATGAGCAGAGTATCGAGTGCATTATACATCAGATCGAGCGCGACGATGTGCGGCGTCCATGGCGTGTCGCTGCGATCGCCGGCCTTGAACGCGCGATATGCCTCGGCGCCGTTCAAATCAAACGGGATTCCGCATTCACCAATCAAGGTTGGCGCGCCGCCGTTGACCGTCTCTGACATTCGCGCGAATTTGCCGAGCTGACGTTGGTAGCGCGCCTGCAATTCGTCGGCGGCTTCCGCAATCTCGCCGGTCATCGTGCCGAGACTGAAGTTCGGATTGAAAGTCTTGGTTGCGAGCGTCACCACGTCGTACCAGTGGCCGGCGTTGACGGTGTTGGGTGGAGTGTCGGCGGGAAATCCCGGCCCGAAAAAGCCCGACATTGGATCGAGTTCGGCAAACAGGATCCAGTCTGGATTTATCGCGCGCATGGTTTCCGCGACGCGCGCGAAAAACGGTCCCATGTAGTCTTCGATGAAATTGACCTTGCGATCGCCGACGCGCTGAAAAAAATTGTCGCGCAAAACGTCGAAAGTGCCGTCTTTATTGAGCTTCCACGCACCCGCTTGCTCGAATGGATCTTGTCGATCGTCGGCCCAGATCGAGATGCGTTCGGGATTTATCGTCCGATCCCGTTGGTGGACGGCCTTCTTCGTCTCCGGATCGAAGTCGAGCACCGGTATCGAGCGCGCGACTCCATGCGAGACCAGCAGTCCGTCGATCGGCGACCACGCGAGCCCGGGCATCGCGCGGTTGGGGTTGGTCTCGCTCGGGCCGAGATGACGATAGCTGAGCGACTGCCCGATCCATCCGGGGGCCGGTTCGTTGAGCGAGTCGAAGCCCATGACGTTGGGCAAGTCGCGGACGCGGCGCGCGATCTCGCGCATCGCTCCGAGGTAGTGCTCGAGCATGTAGTCCTGCACGTTCTCGCCGTCGATCGTCAGCGCCGGGGCGAAGTCGCGGCCGGCGAAGAACAGCGTCCACATGATGCCGTTGGCGGGACGGCGCGAGTTCGCCGACCAGCTCATCGTCGGGTAGCGATCCTCCTGGCGGCCGCCGCGCGAATAGTCATATAGATTTTGCATTACATGTGCGGAGCCCGAGTCGGCGATTCGCCGATAGTCAATTCCAAGTTTCTCGAATAGCCAGCCGGGTGCGCCGTCGCCGCCGGACATGCGACTCCATACGTCCTGGTGAAAATCCACGAATACATAGAAGCCGTAGTCACCGGCGAGCCGGCACAATCCGGCGTAGTAATCGAGATACTCAGTGTCATAGTCATTCGGCCCGCGATGCTCGACCGCCTCCCAGGTAGTGAGCAACCGCAGGCAGTTGAAGCCCCACGCGCGCAGGCGCGAGAAGTGCTCGTCGGCCTCGGCCATCGGAAACGGACGGCCGATGAACGAGACCTCGCGATGACTGGAAAAGTCCGAGGGAAAATTGGTGCCGCCGTCGGGGTAGGGAACCTTGCAATCGCCGCCCAGGTTGACGCCGCGCAAAATAACCCGGCGCCCGCGTTCGTCAACGAACCATCGCCCTTCAATATGCAGTCGTGACAGATTCATGGCGCGAGGTTGACGCAATGTCCGTTCGCCCGTCAAGCTGCGAAGTCAAATGGCCGAGAGCTGGCAGGAGAGTGAAATAATTCCGGGGTTGTTCGTCGGGGATTTGCAGGACGCGCAGAAATTCGACGGCACCATTATCAGCGTGCTGCCCGACTTGCCCGAGGGCGAACCGCCGCACGCTATCCAGATGCCGTTTCTTGCCGAAGGCGTCGTGACGCTCGACCGCACGGCGGCGCTGATCGACGACGAGCTCGCACTGGGGCATCGCGTGCTGGTGCATTGCGAGGAAGGATGCGAGCGCGCGCCGCTGGTGGTGGCGTGGTTTCTGAAGACCAAGCGCGGCATGACGCTCGACCAGGCGTACGCGCTGCTCAAGCGCCGGCGGCCGATCGTCGTAGATCGGCGGCGCTGGCTGGGTATCCACAACCGATAGCTACATCTAAACTGACCGCGACCAATTGACTATTCGCTGGCGACGGCTCACGCTGGCGGGCAATATGGCGGGCTTTTTTAAAAGAGCGAAAGAGTCCACAAAAGCTGCGACCGGAAAGTTGAGCGCGGCGAGCAAGCCGTGGGTCGCGCGCACGAGGGAGCTCGGCCGTTCGCGACGGGTGCGCAAAATCGGCGTGATCGTGCTCGCGGTCGTGGTGTTCCTCGGCCTCGCAACTTACATCGCGGTGCCTCCGATATTGCGCCACGTGCTGACCGGCCCGGTCGCCACCAGCATCCATCGCCAGGTGAACGTCGGCAAAATTCGCTTCAATCTCTATCGCCTGAAGCTCGATCTCGACCAACTGCATGTTGGCGAGCGCGACGCTCCGCAGAAACCGTTCGTCGATCTCGGGCATCTGGCGGTGAAGGTCTCGTGGACCTCGCTGTTCAGATTCGCGCCGGTGATCGGCGAAGTGGTGATCGAGAAACCGCAGATCCATGTGGTGCGGGAGTCGCAGCAGAAATTCAACTTTTCCGATTTGCTCGAGAGCGCGCCCGCGCCCGCGAAGCCGAAACCGGCCGCGCCGAGTGCGCCGATGAAATTCGCGGTTTCCAATATTCAACTGAACGACGGCGAAGTGACGATCGACGATCAAGTATCCGGCAAGCAGCACAAGATCGAGAAGATTCGGATCGACGTGCCGTTTATCGCGAACCTGCCGTCCAAGCTGGACATCTTCGTCCAGCCGCTGATCGAGATGGTGATCGACGGCAGCCCGCTGCGAATCGCCGGCGTGGCCCAGCCGTTCACGGCGACGCGCGACTCGGTGCTTGACCTCCGGCTGCACCGCCTCGATCTGCCGCTCTATGTCAGTTACGCCCCGATGAAGCTGCCCGTGAAAATTGCGAGTGGGGCGCTGTCGACGGATGTGTACGTGCATTTCGTGCAGGCGGAAGCGCAGCCGCTGATTCGGTTGAACGGGATCGTGGCGCTCGATCAGCTCGACGTTCGCGACACCGCCGATGCGCCGATCGTCGCGTTCAAGCACGCGGAGGTGAAGCTGACCGACGTCGAGCCGCTCGGCGCGGTCTTCTATCTGCGATCGATCTGGATCGACGGGCTGCTGGCGAATGTGCGGCTGAATGCCGACGGCACCAATAATCTTTCGTCGCTGGCGGGCAGTAAGGCGCCCGCAGCGGCTAGTCCTCCGGCGCAAGTTGCTGTCGCGAGCACACCAAACGCAGCGCCAACGCCGGCGGGCAACATCGCGCAGCCGGCGACGCCGCCCGCTGGAACCATCGACGGCGAAACCGCCGATGGATTTCCAGTTGGAGTCGTTCGTGCTCACGAAAAGCGGAGTGGACCTCGCGGACAACAGCGGCGCGACTCCGGCGACGGCGGCGCTCGAGGCGCTGGAGGTCGGCGTAAAGAATTTTCGGACGCTCGGCAAGTCGCCGGCAACGTTCTACGTAAATACCAACATCCACAGCGGCGGCGCGCTCGCGGTGACGGGCGCGCTCGATCTCTCGCAGTCGCAGGTTACCAGCGACGTGTCGCTCGATCAGGTTGATCTGCCGGCGCTGCAGCCGTTCGCGCAGAAATTTCTCGCGGCAACGGTGGCGTCGGGCAAGTTCAGCGCGAAAGCCAACGTGCAGACGCATTTCGCGAGCGATCATTTCAATGTGCATGCGGAGCCGGCGAGCGTCGCCATCGCGAATTTCGAGGTCGATGCGCCGCACGAAAAAGAAAAGCCGGTGCTGTGGAAAAATTTCAGCGTCGCGATCGGCCAGTTCGATCTGGCGTCGCGGAGTGCGACCGTTACCGAGGTGAAAGGCGACGGCATGCATCTGTTTGTGCGGCGCCTGCGCGACGGCAAGTTGAGCCTCCAATCGCTGATGCGCGGCGACGAGCCGCCGCCGCGCGCGCAGCGTGAATCCGCGCGCGAGTCGAGACGAATGCCGCGCGAGCGCCGGCGCGTCGAGCGCACACCGGTGAAGCCCGCGGCGCCGACGGCGCCGGCGCCGCCGAGTTTTCAATTCCAGGTCGCTTCCATATCGCTCGATCAGACCGACGCGACCTTCGTTGACGAGACCGCGCCGAAGCCGGTCACCGTCGCCGTCGCGCCGCTCAATCTGCATCTCAAGGATGTGACCAGCGACTTCGCGAAACCGTTTGGCATCGACATCGACGGCACGCTGAATCGCAAAGGCACGTTCAAAGTCACCGGCAGCGCCGCGATTGCACCGCTCAAGGCCGACCTGCGGGTCGCGACCAAGCGGCTGGATCTGACGTTCGCTGATCCGTACGTGAGCAGCAGATTGAACGCGGTCATTACGAGCGCGAACCTGACGATGGACGGCGCGGTCGGCCTCGCGCAGGTGCGCAAGGATTTTCTCGTCAGCTACAAAGGCGACGCGTCGCTCGGCAGCATCCGGATGCTCGACAAGCTGACCAACGATCTGTTTTTCCGGATGGCGGCGCTCAACGTGAACCGGATCGATTTCGCGATGGGCAAAGGGCCGCCGAAGGTTCACGTCGGACTGATCGCGCTGAATGATTTTTATTCGCGGATCATTCTCAACAAGGACGGCAAGCTGAACCTGAAGGACGTCACGGCGAACCCGCAGGAAGCGCCGACGTCGCTGACCCGCGCAACCGGGGCGCCGGGATCGAAGGGCGCGGTTCCAGTCGCGCCGACCTCGACGCCGACGCCGACTCCCGCGGCCGCGACTGCTCCTGGAGCCTCTCCGGCGGCGGCGGCGAGTCCGGCGCAACCTTACCAGGGGCAGCCGATGAACGCCGACATCGAGCTGAGCAAAATAACGCTCAAGGGCGGCAAGGTCGATTACACCGACAACTTCATCAAGCCCAACTACTCGACGAACATGACCGACATGGAGGGTAGCGTCGGCGCGTTCGGCACCAAGTCCACGACGCCCGCGCCAGTTTCACTCGATGGAAAAATCAACGGCAGCGCGCCGCTCAATATCGATGGATCGATTAATCCGCTCGCGCCGACGGCCTACGTCGATATCAAGGCGAAGGCCGACGGCGTCGAGCTGACTGGAGTCTCGCCGTACACCATCAAGTACACCGGCTATCCGATCGTCAAAGGCACGCTCACCGTTGACGTTCATTACCTGCTCGACACCGGCAAGCTGACGGCCGAAAACCACATCTTCATCGATCAGCTGACGTTCGGCGATCACGTGGACAGTCCCGACGCGACCAATCTGCCGATTCGGCTCGCGGTTTCGCTGCTCAAGAATTCGAAGGGACAAATCGACGTGCGCATCCCGATTTCGGGGTCGCTGTCCGATCCGCAATTCAGCATCGGCAGCATCATCCTCGGCGCGTTCATGAATCTGATCGTCAAAGCCGCGACCGCGCCGTTCTCGCTGCTCGCGTCCGCCTTCGGCAGCGTCACCGGCGGCGGTGCGCCGCAGGATCTCGCGTACATAGAATTCGCGCCGGGCTATTCGACGCTGACGCCGGAGAGTCAGCAGAAACTCGACACGGTCGCGAAGGCGCTGGCGGATCGAACGGCGCTGAAGCTCAACATCGAGGGGCGCATCGATCCCAAGTTCGACAAGGACGGCTACAAGGAAGCCGCACTGGATCACAGTATCGCGATGCTCCGGCACAAGGCCGAAGGCGACAGCGCGGACTCGAAGGCGAATAGCGCGCCGCTATCGACGGCCGACTACAATAAATATCTGGCGAAGGTGTACAGCGCTGGGGATTTCAAGAAGCCGCGCGACGCGATCGGCTTGGCGAAGACGATCCCGCCGGACCAGATGAAAAAACTCATTCTGGACAACACTCCCGTGACGGATCAGGACCTGAAGAATCTTGCCGACGCGCGCGCCAACGCGGTCCGCGCCTATCTGAGCAGCAAGCAGGTCGATGCGGCGCGGATGTTCATCATCGCACCGAAGCTCGACGCCACCGGAATCAAGGACCAGGGCAAAACCACCCGCGTCGATCTATCGCTGGAGTAGTACCTGCGTCCTGGAGGCCGGAATCAGATGAGTAGTAGCTGGGCGCCGGCGAAGAATTTGACGATGGGACTCTGCATCGACGACAAGCTGCAAAAGTTCAAGCTACGAGGGATCGAGCGGCCAGCCGCCGACGGCGAAGCCGACGCGGTGATCGAAGGCGGGAGAACCTAACCCCTAACCCCTTCCCGCGCGGGAAGGGGGATCGGTCGCGGGGAAGCTGCGACGAGCCGTGCGCAAAGCTTGAGTCGCGGCACCCTCACCGCCGGCCGCGATGCGACCGGCCGCCTCTCCCGTAAAGTAACGGGCGAGGTATTTCAGAGCGAGCCGAAGATTTTGTCGGGGACGGCGTCCCAGGCGTGGCGTTCTGCGTCGCGCGGGGCATCTTCGAGCTTTGTATTTGCGCCGAAGACCATCGTTGGGCGATGCGCTTCGTCGTAGCGCTTCCACTTGCCGGTGCTCTCGCTGCTTGGATCGCCTGAGCGCGCGAACGCGAGCCACGCGTCCTGCATCTGGGTTGCGAGCTTTTCCGCGGCGGGGCCGGTGCCTGCGAATGCGGCCATGCCGGGCATCTGATTGGTGCCGAAGACGAAGCCGAGCTCGAGTGCGTGGCACGAGCCGAGCACGCCGCCCATCGCGGGCGACGGCCACGTGAACAGATAGCTGTAAACATTAGCGTCGTGACGGGGCTGGACCTGAGCCAGACGCACGCCCGGGATTCGGAACACGCGGTCGGTCTCGATCGCGGTGAACAAATCGGCCGGTGCGACAGGCTCGCCGCGCTGCGCGCGCGCTTTTTCGTACGAACCGATCAGCGCGTCGGCAGCTTCGGCGGTCAGCCGCCGGCTCATGCGTGCGGCGAGGCCCGCGCGATCGAGCTTGTGCAACGACGCGTCCATCAGCGCGAACAATTTCCACTCCTCGAGCGTCGATCCGACCATCACGGCCACGCCCGACGCCGAGCCGTCCGCGACCATCTCGATCGCGGCGCGCGGCACGTGAGTCCCGTCGATGCACGGCTGATACGCCATCCCAAGTTCAGGATCGGGCGTCTTGCCGTCGGCGAGCATGGTGCCGGTGAGCAATTGCGCGGGCGTCAGCGCACGGAGCGCGGCGGCGTCGCCGGGGTTCACGCCGAGCCTCGACAGGACTCGCTCGGCGGTCCGATTCGCGCGCGCGACGGGCGAGCCCGTGTGACAAGCGCCGCTTTGCGGTATCGCTTTATGGAACAGGCCGCGCGCCGCCGGCATCGCGAGCAGAGTTCCGACGCTCATACCGCCGGCAGATTCGCCGAAAATCGTGACGTTGCCGGGGTCGCCGCCGAACTCCGCAATATTGTCGCGCACCCATTCGAGCGCCGCGACTTGATCGAGCATCCCCTCGCTGCCGGTTGACGGAATCTTGCCGCCGGTCACGTCGGCGAGGCGCAGGTAGCCCAGCGGCCCGAGGCGATAGTTAACCGTTACCAGCACCACGTCGCCGCGGCGCGCGAGAACCGAGCCGTCGTAGATTGACTGCGATCCCGAGCCGATCGTAAACGCGCCGCCGTGTATCCAGACCATCACCGGCCGTCGCTTGCCGTCGAGCGCGGGCGTCCAGACGTTGAGCGAGAGGCAATCCTCGGACTGTTCGCCGTCAACCACCATCGCGGACAGCGCGGTGAGCATCACGCGGTTCTGATGAGCGACGGCGCCGAAGCGGCGAGCGTCGCGGACGCCGGTCCACGACGCGGGCTTTTCCGGCGCGAGCCATCGGCGCGCACCGGCAGGCGCTGCGGCAAAGGGAATTCCTTTGAATACGAATAGCCCGCTCTGATCGTCGCCTTCGAGTTTGCCGTGACGGATTGAAACAGTCGCGCTCATGTGGATGAACCTCGATTCGAGAATTGAGCGGATTCTCGCAGAATTCGTGTGAATTAGACAAACGCGGAAGCGCTTCAGCCCAGTCCCAAAACGGCACACGTCGCGTCGAATCGTTCCGCAGCCTGTGCTGATTCACGAATCGGATCGCAAGCGGTTTCCCGCATCTGCGACAGATTTTCGGGCATTGGACTTGCTCTGGATCAGTGGATCCCTGCGCCGGCCAGGGACCGCAAGGAGATCGAATGGGCGCTTCGCCCAAGCAGCATGACCCTGACGCCCACGAGGCCGCGCCATACCAGTTGAATATCGAAGGTTTGACTACGGGAGCGCTGGCGCATGCACGGCCACGCAGAATTTTGTCCGCTTCGCAGATCGCCGACGAGAACGTCGTCGGGTTGTGGCGTAGCGGCGCAGTGCTGGTGGTCTTCTTCCAGCTAATCTATGCGGCGGAGCATCATCATGCGTCCGTCGCGACGTTCGACGCGACGTTGAGCCTTCATTTGACCAACATCGCCATCGGGGTGATGTTTTTTCTGTCGAGCTTTACTGCGGCGATGCCGCGCTATTGGCGCCAAGTTGCGCTCTTTGTCTGTATCGCGTTGCTCGTTTCGACGACGGCGATCTGTCTCAAATCGCCACGCGTAGAAGCGCTTTTCGTGTCAGTGCTTGTCATCATCGTTGGCGCCGGCACCCTGGCGCCGTGGGATTGGGGCTGGCAGGCGGTGCTCAGCACTGTCGGGATCGTTTGCTTTTACGTGCTGGGGCGCGCGCATGGGATAGTTGACTCCGATCCTTCCATGTATTGGCTGGGACTGACGACCGCAGCCGGGCTGGCGCAATCGAACGTTTATCTGCAGACGAAGAATCGGCGCGAAATCGCGCGCAACCTTGCGGCCCAGTTAAGCAACGATCAGAAACTCACCGATAGCGAAGAAAAGTTCCGGCAGATTTTTCAGCAAAGCGGCGACATGGTGGTGGTCAACAACCTCGACACCGGCGCGATCCTCGAGGTCAACAACCAGTTCGTCAAGCGCAGCCGGGTGCCGCGCGAGCTGGTGGTGGGCCGGATGGATACCGACTTCAATTTCTTTGCGGAGCCCGGGGCCCGCGAGCGGTTCATGCATGAACTCCGCACCAGCGGCGTGGTGCAAAACCTCGAGGTGATGCTCAACGGCCTCGGCTATGACCGTCCGATGCCGGCGCTGATTTCCGCGGTGGTCGTCCGGCTGAACAATCAGAACTGCGCGATCATCGTGGTCCGTGAAATCTCCGACGTCAGGGAAGCGGAGCGGAAACTGCGCAACAGTGAGACTACCCTGCGCAAAATCTTCGACGCCAATCTCGATTCGGTGACGACTACCGATGCGCTGACGCGGCGCTTCACCGACATCAATCAGGAATTCTCACGCGCCACCGGCTTCAGCCGCGAAGAGGTGCTGGGCAAGACTTACTGGGAGGTTGGAGTCTGGCCGAGCCGCGAGGAATCGGACAACTTCTCGGCGTTGATGACTCGCAACGGCGAAGTCCGCAACATGCGCGCGAACTTCTACGCGAAAAATGGCACGCAGATACCGTGCCTGATGTCCGGCGCGATGGTCGAGCTCGAGGGCAAGCTGAGCGTCCTGACGATCACGCGCAACATCGGCGACCTGCTGGCGGCGGAACAAAAACTCAAACACAGCGAGGCCAGCCTGCGCAAAATTTTCGACTCGATCCTCGACCCGCTGTCGATCACCGACCTCGATGGGCGCTTTATCGATGTAAATGATGAGTTCCTGCGGCTCAGCGAATTTTCGCGCGCGGAGATCATCGGAACGATCTCGCCGAGAGTGGCCGACCAGCGCTTTGAGACCGAGTATCTGGAATCGCTCCGGGCGACCGGCCAGGCGCGGAATTTCGAAGTGACAATTCCGACCAGGAGCGGCCTTAAGATTCCGGTGCTGCTGTCGTCGGTGCAGGTGGACCTGGGCGGCGAGCCGCGGGTGGTGACGATCGCCCGCGATATCACCGTGCTTAAGGAACAGGAGCAAAAACTGCAAAGCAGCGAAGCGATGCTGCGCGAGATCTTCGACTCGAGCGTCGATAATATCGCGCTGACAGACCTGGCGGACGGCACCATCATCGACGTCAACCACGAGCTGGTGCGATCGCTGGGATTGGCGAAAGACGAGATCGTCGGCAAGCGCTTCGCACAGCTCAAAGTGTGGGACAGCGCCGAGCATCTCGAGCTGTTCACCGCAACCCTGCTCGAGCGGCGCGAGGTGCGCAATTTCGAGACGACTTTCCGCACCGCCGGCGGCAGTACTTTTCCGGCGCTGATCTCGGCGGTGGTGCTCGAGCTCGGCGGACGCCAATGCGCGCTCTCGATCGCGCGCGATATCACCGACCTCGAGGCGGCGCGCCAGCGGGCGCTGGCCGCGTCGAAGGCCAAGACCGAATTCCTGTCCAGCATGTCGCACGAAATTCGCACGCCGATGAACGCGATCCTCGGCATGGCCGACCTTATCGGCGAGAGCGATCTCAATTCCGAGCAGCGGCGCTACCTCGATACCATCATCAGCAACGGCAACGCCCTGCTCGAGCTGATCAACAGCATCCTCGACCTCGCGCGGGTCGAGAGCGGACGGATGAACCTCGAGGCGGTTGAGTTTGACGTGGTCGAACTGACCGAGAAGGTTGCCGACACGCTGGCGGTGCGGGCGCACGAAAAAGGCATCGAGCTCGCGGTGCGCTTCAGCGCCGATTTGCCGGCCACGCTGATGGGCGATTCGCTGCGGCTGCGCCAGGTGCTCACCAACCTGGTCGGCAACGCGATCAAATTTACCGAGCGCGGCGAGGTTGTGATCGACGTCGCGCACAACCCGGGCCAGTCCGAGCCGCGGCAGCCTGCTGTTCTGCGTGCGCGACAGCGGGATCGGCATGCCGCGTGACATGCTGCCCAACATCTTCTCGGCCTTCACCCAGGCCGACTCATCGACTACCCGAAAATACGGCGGCAGCGGACTCGGCCTGACCATCGTCAAGCGGCTGGTCGCGCTGATGGGCGGCAAGGTCTGGGTCGAAAGCGAACTCGGCACGGGCAGCACGTTTAATTTCACCGTCGAGCTGGGCTTGCCACCGGCGGTCGCCGGCC
This sequence comes from uncultured delta proteobacterium, assembly GCA_963756005.1. Classification (GTDB taxonomy): domain Bacteria; phylum Desulfobacterota; class Binatia; order Binatales; family Binataceae; genus Binatus. Next base: position 43,756 of record CAVWMC010000016.1, on the reverse strand, counting down.
ACAGCGAAGCGCGCGAGCATCGCGGGCTCGATTTGTCTTGCGTCCGCGCGCTGGTGGTCGATGACAGCTCGACCAATCGCTCGATCGTCAGCCAGATGCTGGCCGCCGGCGGAGCGACAGTTACCGAAGCCGCGTCCGGAGCCGAAGGTCTGGCCGCACTGGCTGATGCCAATCGCGACGGCGCGCCGTTCGGCCTGTTGCTGGTTGATTTGCAGATGCCGGCGATGGACGGTTTCGAGATGATTCGGCAGGTGCGGCTCAGTCAGAATGGAAATGCGCCGATCGTCATGCTGGTGACTTCCAACGGTCTGACGACCCGCCTGAATGCCATGCGGGAGTTGGGCTTGAACTGCTACGTGGTGAAGCCGGTCAAGAGGCGCGAATTGTGCGCCGCGATTTCCGCCGCGATGGCCGAGGTCGCCGCGCCGGCCGATGCGCCCGCCGCGCCTCGCCACGAAGTCGCGCCGAACGGTTCGAGCACGCACTTGACTGATCGGCCGCTCAGTATCCTGCTGGCCGACGACTCGCCCGACAATCGCCTGTTGATCGCAGCCTATCTGAAGAAGAGTGGCTACGCGCTCGACGAAGTGGAGGACGGACAGGCGGCGCTCGATCATTTCATGACCCGCGCCTACGACGTGGTGCTGATGGACATCCAGATGCCGGTGCTCGATGGCTACAGCGCCGTGCGCGAGATACGTCGATGGGAGACGGCCAACGAACGCGGCCGGACGCCGATAATCGCGCTGTCGGCCGCCGCACTCGAAGCCGATGTGCATCGTGCGATCGAGGTCGGCTGCGATATGCATGTCAGCAAGCCGGTCAAGAAATCGACGCTGCTCAAGTCAATCGCGACCGCGGTCGAAAATTCACGGCACGACGGCGCGGCGGCACCAGCGGGTCCCAGAGGCAGTGGAGACAGCACCAGCGTCCAGGAGTAGCGGAGCGTCGAGCACGCCTGTCAGTGATCGTGACGAAGTTAGCATCGCGAGCGCGCCCGTCATCCTTGTATGTAGCAAATGAAGCGGATTTGAATGGAGCGGAGGAAATGCGCGCGGGAGACCGATGTCATTCGCGGAGCAAGAAAGGCCGCTTGTCAGCACGGATCCCCGCGCGCCTAAAGCGGGCGTATCAACCCGAACAGTCGCCCGGCCCGCAAGAGGCCGGATCGTGCGCAAGGAAGGGAAGGCGTCCGAGAGGGAGGAGGAGCGATGGCACAAGGTGAGGTGATGGTAGGGGTGGATGTGTCGATGGCGCGGCTGGATGTGGCGCGGTGGCCTGGTGGTGAGAGTTTCAGCCTCAGCAATGACCCGGCCGGCGTGGAACAGTTGCTCACGCGGATGCTGGAGTTGCGGCCGCAGGCGGTGGTGATAGAGGCCAGTGGCGGACCGGAAGACCTGCTGGTGAGTGAGTTGTGCGCAGCCGGGGTTCCGGTGGCAGTAGTTAATCCGCGCCAGGTGCGCGAGTTCGCCCGCAGTCTTGGTAAACTGGCCAAGACCGATCGGCTCGATGCGCTGGTGCTGGCGCAGTTCGGACACTCGGCGCGAAGCCATGGGCGGCTTACGCTGACCCAACTGCCGACCGAGGCGGAGGCCGAGCTCAAGGCCTTGGTGCGCCGGCGGCGCCAGCTAATCGTGATGTTGGTGGCGGAGACCAACCGCCGCCAGCGGGCGCGCAAGGTGGTCAAGCGCAGCATCGTGGCCAGTATCCGTGCGCTCAAGCGGAGCCTGGTCGAGCTCGAGCAGCAGGTGCGCGAGACGATCAAGAACTCGCCCGCGCATCAGCAGAAGATCGCCATGCTGCAGCAGGTTCCCGGCGTTGGCCCGCAGCTGGCGCGTACGTTGATCGCCGAAGTTCCGGAACTGGGGCAGATCGGACGACGTCAGATCGCCGCGCTGATTGGGGTCGCACCGCACGCGCACGAGAGTGGCAAGTTCAAGGGCCGGCGCATGATCTGGGGCGGCCGCGCCGGGGTCCGCAGTACGCTGTACATGGCGATGCTCAGTGCGACCCGCTGCAACCCGCTGCTGGCTCCCTTTTATAGGCGTCTTGTGCAGAGCGGAAAAAGCAAAAAGCTTGCGTACATCGCCTGCGCCCGCAAACTGCTGGTCATCCTCAACGCGATGTTCCGTGACCGTACTACATGGTCCCCCAACCTTGACTTTCAACACAGTCGCTGACGAGGGAGCATCGCGAGCGGCAGGAACGGATCTCGGACAGCTTCGCGGAAGCGAAGCCGGTTCCGGTCTCTGAAAATCGCGCAGCGGTCCTTTGCTGATGGCGTTCGCGATTGATGCGAGGAACCTAACCCCTAACCCCTTCCCGCGCGGGAAGGGGAACCGGTTTGTGGAGAGTAACCCCTTCCGCGCGGTAAGGTGGGACCGGTCGTTAGGCGATCAGTCGTCGCGGCGGGGGCCGGGTTGCATGAAGGCGATGGCGACGCCGTCGAGCGGATCGACGATGCGCGCGATTTGGCCGCCTTGAATCGCGAGCTTGGGCTCGGTTGCCTGCAACTCGTTGGCGCGCGCGGTGGCGACGGCCTGCGCTATGTCGGAGCACATCAGCGCGAGTCCCCAGCATCCAAAGCGTCCGCGCGACGCCGGTCCGACGACTTCGAGCACCGTTTGCTCGAGCTTGAAGAACGCCTGCCGCGCTCCGTTGCCGACTTCGCGGATTCGCTTGCATGGAACGCCGACCGCAGTGTTGGCGGCGATCGCGTCGTCGAGCACCGGCGTCATCACGACGATGTGCTCGAGGTACTCGACGGTGTTGGCGTTGGTCCCGCAAAGTTGTGCGAGCGATTGGCGGCGCGACTCGATGTCGAGAGTGATGGGAGCGGCCGCGGTTACGACGCCCGGCAATCCCGATGAAAGCATCTCGGCCTTGATCGAAGTTTGCGCGAGGGCGGGCATCAGGATCGATTCTGATGGGGCGGCGAGCGGGTCGCGATCGTCCGAGACCAATACGCCCTTCACGCCCCAGACCCATCCGATGATGCCGCCGCCGCTGTCACTCTCGGTCGCTTCGCGCAAATGCCGGGCGAGAGGCGATCTCGATTTGGCCGAATCAATCGCGCACAGATCGATTTCCACGGCTCCCGCCGCGAGCCTGGCGAAATGGATGCCGTCAGCCGCGAAATCGGCGGACGCGAGGGCGAAGCCGGCGCGGCGCCAATTTTCGCGGGCGGCGGCGAGATCACGCACGGCGACGAGGACTCTTTCGACGCAAATTATGCCCACAATCAGCAACCCCGGAGCGAGGCTATCGCCAGTTAATGCGGGATGCCACAGGCCGCGAATCGTCGGCTGCGAGTTCGGCAGGGTATTTTATTTGCGTCATTTTAGTAATGATAATCGACGTTCTGGCGTCTATGCTCACGTTGTAACAAGTTGTAGCATTCTATGACTATTATGGACCTACTCGAAGGGGGCACTCGATGACGATTTCCTGGCAGGCGTTCCGACAAGAAGCGAGCGACTGTTTGCGCGCGCTGGTCAGGCTCGACACCACCAATCCGCCGGGCAACGAGCGAATCGCCGCCGATTACATGGCGGAGGCGCTGGCTGCGCACGGGATCAAATCGGTGATCCGCGAGAGCGCACCGACGCGCGCGAACCTGGTGGCGCGTTATGCGGGCACCGATTCGGCGGCGGGTGCGCTGCTGCTGTCGTCGCATACGGACGTGGTTCCGGTCGAGCGCGCGGGCTGGACGCGCGAGCCGTTCAGCGGCGAAATCGCCGACGGTTGTATCTGGGGACGCGGATCGATCGACATGAAGTCGAAGTGCGCGATGGACCTGGTGATGATGACCGCGATGAAGCGGGCCGGGGTGACGCCGAATCGCGACGTGATAATCGCGGCGGTCGCGGACGAGGAAGCGGGATCGGATTTCGGCGCCAAGTTCCTGGTCGAGCGGCATCCCGAGCTGGTGCGCGCGGGCTACGTGCTGAACGAAGTCGGCGGCTTCACGGTGCATCTGAGGAACAAACGCTTTTATCCGATCCAGGTGGCGGAGAAGGGCTTCGTCACGATCAAGATGAAGGTCACGGCGCCGCCGGGGCATGGATCGATGCCGCGCAGTGATACCGCAATCTCGCGAATGTCGGAGCTGATCACGCGGATCGTGCGGACGCCGATGCGCAAGAACGTGTCGCCGTTCATGCGGCAGACGCTCGCGGAGATGGGGGTGCCGGTGGAATCGCCGGGGCCGCTGTTCGCGCCGATGCTCGCCAACACGGTGTCGCCGACGATTCTGCGCGCGGGCTACAAGGACAACGTGATTCCCGGCGAGGCGACGATCGTGCTCGACGGGCGCACGCTGCCGGGCGAGGATCCGGAGAGCTTCATGGCGGAGCTGCGGCAGATTGTCGGGCCCGAGCCGACCTTCGAGCTGCTGAAGACGGCGCCGCCGGCTGAGACCAGTCCCGACACGCCGCTGTTCGAGTTGATCAAAAAGACCGTCGAGGCTGCGGACCCGGGATCGCTCGCGATACCGTGGATGATTCCGGGCGCGACCGACAGCAAGTTTTACTCGAAGCTGGGGGCGGCGTGTTACGGATTCTCGCCGGTGAAGCTCGAGCCGCACATGCCGTTCGGGTCGCTGTATCACGGCAACGACGAGCGCTTGCCGATCGAGGGATTCTACTGGGGGTTGAAGGTGTACGCGGAGGTGGTTCTGAAATTTTTAGGCATCAAATTCGACGCGGTGTTTCGGATGACGTTCACCGGTTCCCCTTCCCGCGCGGGAAGGGGAACCGGTTGTGCGCGGGGGCTTCCTTCGAGGAATCGGTCGCCGGGGCGAGTCGTTCAATTCGCGGAGCTGGTTTTCAGGGTTCCGGCTTGCGGGGTGAAGGTCATCAGCAGGCGCGGAGGGCCTTCGAGCGGGACCACTGCGAAATGAGCGACTGGTTGCGTTTTCAAGGTCACGGTGGTTCCGGCCGAGCTGCTCGAGACGCTGCAATCCTTGAAGATCGATTTATCGAACACGAGATGAGTTTGCAGCGCGACGTCGGGGGTGACGTCCTTGAGCACGACCGTCGCGGTCGAGCCGTCGGAATTGCTCTCGAGGTTTTTATCGAAGCTGACGGGGCCGCTCAATTCGAGAATCACCGACAGCGGCGGATCGTTCGATGACAAGCGAATCGTCTTGAGCGTCGCGGGACCGGCGGTCGGCGCCTCGCTCTGCGACAAGGGCGGAGCGGTGTCCGCGTCCATCTGATGCAAGCTGGGCTCAGACGGCGCCGCGGCGGCCAATCCGGTCATCGCGCGCGCCTGCGCGTCGGCGGCGCCGGCGATGCTGCCGGTGGGCTTGGGCAAAATCGGGGCGGGCGCGCGCATCATGTCGGGCGCGCCGGGTTTGGCGCTGGGAAGATCGGGCTGCGACGGATCGGGCGCATTCTTGACGGCGGCGGGCGCGTCGAGGTTCGGCAGTCCGTCGGCGCCGTAGGCCGAGCCGCCGCCTGACGACGCGACATCGGCGCCGCGCATGTCGGAGCGCTGGCGCACGACGACGCGGTCGGCGTTCGAGTCATCGGGATTTCCGCCATAGCCGGTCTCGGCGAGCACCAGCGGCAGCGGATCTTCTTCGGTATCGATCGGTTCATGGAGCTTGGTCAGCTCGGCCTGCGCTCGCTTGGCGTAGATGGAAGTCGGGAAATGCTTCTTGACGGCGGCGAAAGCCTGCGCGGCGGAGTATCGCTTGCCTTCCTTCTCGAGCGAAATGCCCAGTTCGTACAACGCATCGGGCGCGACGGGCGTCTCGGGATATTTCTGCAGCAGCTCGGCGAAGCGCGATTCCGCCGCACGAAAGTTCGCGCGTTTGTAATAGTAGTTGCCGACGATCATCTCGTTGCGCGCGAGCATCTCGCGGCAGACGAGGACCTTGTCGTGCGCGAGCTCGGCGAAGTCGCCTTCAGGGAAGCGCTGCTCCAATTCCTGGAAGCGCTTGAGCGCGGCCTCGGTCTTGCCCTGGTCCTGGTCCTCGCGGCCGATCTGTTCGTAGTAACTCAGCCCGATGTAGTAAGAGACGAGCTCGAGATTTTTGCTGGTCGGATGCATCCGCTCGAAATCGTCGAGCGCGCCAATCGCCTCCGCGTAATCCTTCTGCTGGTAGTAGGCGAGGCCGATTTTCATCTCGGCGTCTTCGGCATACGGGCTGAACGGATATTTGTCGATCACCTGCTGATAATTTTCGATCGCAGCCTTGTATTCCTTGGTCGCAAAATTAAGTTGCGCCTGCGCGTAGTAGTCTTCGCCGGAGGGCTTCTGGCGCAGACTGCAAGCGGCCGCAGGCAGCAGGGCAAGAGCCACCAATATCAACAGCAATCGTTTCATCGGGTGACGCGAAAAAGGTTAAACAACGGTGTCCGCCATTGCAATCCGCGCCCGAGCCGCGATCCGGCGCCGCGTGGCGACAGGCGGGCGGACTCAGCTACTTTTGGACTCGCGCGGACGGCGGAATGAGGCCGCATAGACCGGCTTGCCCGCGGCGACGTACTTGCGCGCGAAGCCGGTGCGCTCGGCGCCGGGCGCGGCCTCGACCGCGCGGATAAAGCCCGCCGCGAGCATCATCGGGAAAATTTCGGACGGCATAATCACGCACGTCGGTCGCGACGTAGGCAATCGCGCCCGGCTCGACCGTGCGGAACAGGCTGGCGGCGAGCGTCGGCGTGAACAGCCGATGCTTGACGTGGCGCTCCTTCGGCCAGGGGTCGGGATAGTAGATGTGGAACGCGCTGACGCTGGCGTCGGCGAGCATCAGGTTGACCAGCGTGCGCGCGTCCATCCGCACGACGCGCAGATTGTCGAGGCCTGCGCGGCCGCATCGCACCGCCAGCACGCGCGTGATGGTCGAGGAGAGCTCGACGGCGATAAAGTCGCGCGCGGGAAATTCGGCGGCGCGCTCGATGATGAATTCGCCCTTGCCCGCGCCGATTTCGATTTCGACCGGCGCGCGGCGGCCGAACATCGCGGGCGGATCGATCGTGAAGAGGCTGTCGCCGGGCGTGAAGAGGACGCGCTCGCCGATTTCGCGTGCTTTGGGATTGCCCCAGATGCGCGCCGCTTTCCGAAGTCTGGCCATGAATCAGCATGACGATAGCGCTGGGCGCCCTACTCCGCCATGCTTGCCACTCGAGCGGCGTGACTAGCGAGCCCAGCTTTTTTCCTGACCTCCCCTTGTCCGAGGGGAGGTCGCCGCGCGCCGAAGGAGCGCGGTGGGTGGGGTGCAACGCTGGACGCCGCACCAACGCCTGCTCGTTCTATTGCGTTGCAGAGAGACGATTCGCAGCTCGACAGCGGCACAACGGGCGTTGTTGCGATGGCTAGCGTTGTACCTCTCCCGGCGACACCGCTTTTCAAGCGGCTTTCGCCGACCTCCCCTCGGACAAGGGGAGGTTATACAAACCCTACTCAGTCGGGGCGTTTCAGGAAGGCGCGGACGCGGTCGGACAGCGGCTTGAGGTCGGTGTTATCGACCAGCGCGCTCGCCATCCTGACGGGGTCGCCGAAGAAGAAGCGCTCGTAGAGGACCTGGCGGCCGCCGAATGCGCTGCATGCGACCTCCCATGCCAATCGATAAAGCGCGACGCGCTCTTTGGCCGGAGCGTCGGCGGCGGCGAAGTAGCGCTCGATGTCCGGCAGCTCATTGGGATTGGCAAAGTCGGCGGCGGACGGCGTCGCCATCAGCGAGCTCGAGCTGTTGAGCTGGATAATTTCGACCAGGCGCGGATACAGGCGCGGGAAGAGATTGCGCGCGGTGTCGAGCGGCGCGCGCGCCGGCGTGAACACGCCCCACTTGTCGGGGGCGGCGTCAGCTTCCGCCGCACGCAGGCACGCGCGCATCGTCTCGGTGGTCATGATCATTTCGGCCAGGCGTTCGCGCACGTGCGGCAGCGGCATGGCGTCGCTGGCCTCGGCGATTCGCGCCGCCAAGCCCAAAACAAATTCGCTCTTCGCGACGTTCTTCACGGCCACCTGATGCATCATGTGGACGACGGCGCCGGTGCCCGCATACAGCGCGTTGCATCGCGCGACGTCGCCGCACAGAAACACGCGCTCCCACGGGATCAGCACGTTGTCGAATACGACCACCGCGTCCATCTCGTCGAAGCGCGACGCGAGCGGGTTGTCGAAGCGCGAGCGGCCGAGGTCGTAAGTGTCGCGGCACAGGAACTTGAGTCCCTTGGCGTTGCAATTGATCGCGAACGACAGCGCGAACGGCTCCGCCGCCGGCTCGGCCTTCAGCACGGTCGAGGGAAACACGAGCAGTTCTTCCGACAGCGGCGCCAGCGTCGCGAGCATCCGGCAACCGCTCACGACGATGCCGTCTTTGGTTTTCTCGACCAGCTTGAGCGCGAGGTCGGCGTCGGTATGCCCACTCCATCCGGCGGCGCGGCTCGCGCGCGGATTGACCAGCGTATGCGTCGCGCACCAATCGTGATAGCGCGCCTGTTCATAGTAATTCCAGATATTCTCGCCGTAGCTCGTATCACTTTCAGCAAAAAACTCGCGCGCGGCGGCCATCGCGGCGAGACTCACGTTGAGGTAATCCGGCGTGCGGCCGAGCATCCCGCAGCCGAAGTCCGCCCACGTTTTCATCATGCGCGAGCGCTTGCGCAAGTCGTCGGCGGTTTTCGGGATGATGAACGACATGCCCGCGCGACCGCCGTCGTCGGTGCGGTACGTCATCGTCTCGGGATGCTCCATCTGCATGTCGTAGAGCGACGCAACCGAGCGCGCGCAATTGGCAAACGCGGGATGCGCGGTGACGTCGCCCGCGCGTGCGCCGCCGATCCAGATTTCCGCGCCGAGCTTTTTCAGCGACGACAGATAGTTGTTGCCTGAGCGCGCGCCCATCTCAGATGACCTCGTTGAGCAGTGGCAGGCGTTTGCGGATTCGATCGGCGGCGTCAGCCGGCGCCATGTATGGCGGGCGCGCGGGACCCATCTCGATACCGGTCGCGACTGACGCGGTGACCTTGGTGGTGCCGAGATGGCCGAGCGTTTCCTCGCCGCCGCGCGGGAAGCATCGATTCAGCCGGCGCTGTATTTCTTCGGCGCGCTGGTAGTCGCCGGCCTTGTACGCCTTGAGCAGCGCGACCGCGGCGGGCACCGCGAAAATATTGATGAAGCCGCCAGCCGCGCCGAGCATCAGCCCCGCCAGCATCGCGCGAAACGTGTTGTAGATATCCGCGCGGCCATCGACCTCGTCGTACAGCGCCTCGAGATGCTGCAAGTCGGTGAGCACTTCCTTGAACGCCACGACGCCGGGAATCGTCGCGAGCTTGCCGGCGAAACGCGGCGTGATGTTGAACTTGCTGAGCGCGGGATTGTGGTAGATGACGACGGGCAGGTCGCCGGCCTCGGCAATCATGCGGTAATGGCGCTCGACTTCGGCCTCACCGCATCGCCAGTAATACGGCGGGATCACCTGCTGCGCGTCGTAGCCGAGGCGCGCCGCGATTTTCGCATGGCGCAGAGTCTCGAGCGTGGTCGCGCCCGAGGTCATCGCGACGGCCGAGAGATTTGGCCGCTTGCGCGTCTCTTCGATCACAATTTCAAAGACGCGCGTGCGCTCGGCTTCGTCCATGTGCAGAAATTCGCCGATACTCGGCGCGGCGACGACGCCGTGAGCGCCCGCGGCAATCGCCCACTGAACTTCGCGCCGCAGCGCGTCCTCGTTGAGCCGGTAGTCGTCATGAAACGGCGTCACCAGCATCGCCAAAATTCCGTGTGCAAGTTTCAAGTGCGCACCTCCGGCCAATCGTGCTACGCGGCTTCGCGCTCGGCGCCGCTGAACGAGGGTTGAAAGAAAAAGATTGCCTGGCCGGTTCCGATTGCCGCCTCGTATTTTCCGAATTGCTCGCCGCGCCAGGTCCATGAGTCGCCGCCCATCGCGCCGGCCATCGTCAGGTAGTGCGAGAAGCGGCCCTCGGGCGAGCAGTGGGCGCGATAGTCGTCGGCGGACGCCAGCACCGCGTCATGCCGCCCTGCTCGGAACCATTCCATGATGCGTTCGTCGTACAAGCGATTGGCGGTTGACGCGATGTCGTCGGGTGAGGCCGACGCGCGGTCGAGAATGTGATCGTAGTCCCAGAACTTATGCGACATCCCGCCCGACGCGACGATCACGACCCGTCGATTCGATTTCCAGATAGCTTGTCCAATAGCCATTCCGTAAGCCAGGTCGTTTTTTACCGAGGCCGTTTGGCAGACGCTCAGCGATAACACTCGGCGGCGCGCCTCGTGATTGAAATAGTACATTACGTTCAGCGTGGGATAGTGAATCGGCAAGTTGGTATGCGCCGACGCGACCGCGCGAATCCCCCGCTCCCGCGCCTCCATTTCGACTGCGCGCGCCAACTCGGCGTCGCCCCGGTAGTCATATTCGAGACCGTGCAGCATCACCGGCAGCTCTTCCGATGTATATACGCCCGAGAGCCGATCGTGAGCATTGAGTACGTACTCCAAAGTAGAGAACCAGTGAGTATCGATTAGTAAGAAGGTGTCGAAGTCGAGATGGCGGAGGCGCTCGCGCTCGAGCTTGGGCATCGCGTCGTAGAAGGTGGTGACGTTGCGGCCCATGTAGGCGCGGCGCGCGATCGGATCGGTGATCATCAGGCGCGGCACGTGAGTGGTGAAGACGGTGGCGACGACCTTACCCATCGCGGTCCTCCTCGCCGTAGGCGACGCACACGAGTTTCGGCTCGGTCCAGAATTCCATGCTGAAGCGGCCGCCCTGCCGGCCAAGCCCGCTCATCTTTGAACCGCCGAAGGGGACGCGCAGATCGCGCAGGAAAAAACTGTTGACCCAGACCATCCCGGTTTTGATTTTTTCAGCGACCCGCAGCGCGCGATCGACGTTCGCGGTCCAGACGTAGGCGGCGAGGCCGAAGCGCGTGGCGTTGGCGCCGGCGAGCGCCTGTTCCTCGTCGTCGAAGCGCTCGACGGTCAGCACCGGCCCGAAGATTTCTTCGGACACGGCGCGCGAGTTCGCATCGACGCCGTCGAGCAGCGTCGGCAAATAGTAGAATCCACGCGCGGGATCGGCGGGAGTGGTTCCGCCGGTGAGAAGAGTCGCGCCGTTGGCAATCGCTTCGGCGACGAAGGAGTGCACGCGCTCGCGATGCGCGCCGGAAATCAACGGGCCGTACTCGGTACTGTCGGCCAGCGGGTCGCCAATCTTGAGCGTCGCGATCTCGGCGGCAAGCAGATCGAGAAATTCAGCGGCAATTTTCCTATCGACGAGCAAGCGCGAGCCCGCGACGCATGATTGGCCCTGGTTGCGATAGATCGAGCGCGCGACGCCGGCCGCGGTGCGTTTGAGGTCCGCGTCGGCGAACACCAGATTCGGCGACTTGCCGCCGAGTTCGAGCGTGACGCGCTTGAGCGACTCGGCCGCCGACGCCATCACGCGCCGGCCGGTCGCGACACCGCCGGTAAACGCGACCGCATCAACCTTCGGATGGGCGACGAGCGCGGCGCCCGCGTCGCCGAGACCCGGCACGATATTCAAGACGCCGGGCGGCAGCCCGGCCTCGTTCGCGATCTCGCCGAGCGCGATACAAGTGAGCGGCGCCAGCTCGGACGGCTTGAGCACGCAGGTATTTCCCGCCGCGAGGCACGGGCCGAGGTTCCAGGTCGCGAGCATCAGCGGAGAGTTCCAGGGGATGACGATCGCGCCGACGCCGACCGGCGGCCGTTGCGTGACGCTCATCAGTTTGAGATCGCGGCCGAGAAATTTCGCGTCGCTAGCGGCGGCCTCGTGCGTCCAGGTCTGGGCGACGGCGGCAAAAAATCTGAGGTTGCGCGCGGCGCGCGCGATGTCGTGATTGACGCATTCCGACAACGGCTTGCCGACGTCGCGGGCCTCGAGCGTACCGAGCTCGCGCGCGCGCTGCTCGATTCCGCCGGCCAACTTGTTGAGCACGCTCGCGCGCGCGTCGGCGCCCATGCGCGGCCACGGTCCGCGATCGGCGGCCGCGCGCGCCGCATCGACGGCGCGGTTCACGTCGTCGTCGCTCGCGCTCGACACTTGCGCCAGTTCGCACTCGGTGGCGGGTTCGACGTCGGGGAAAACTGCGGACTTGGCTGCGTCCAAGTAGCGTCCGGCGATGAACAATCTCGTTTCCATTTCGCTGTTGGATAAAGTCTCGCGGATTCGCTGAAACATAGCAAAACCGCGCGTCAGTGGTATCTCGGCGACGCTTACCTTGACGGCTGATCGTAACGGCCCTAACCTGCCATCAGGCGCCGGCTGTAATCGTGGCTGCATTACCAACCATCATTCCGATCTTTCCGTTGCCGAACCTCGTGCTGTTTCCGGGGTTGAGCGTGCCGCTGCACATTTTCGAGCCGCGCTACCGCGAGATGATCGCCGAGGTCGCCGACGCTCACGGCATGATTGGGATGATGCTGCTCAAGGGCGACTGGCAGGCCGACTACCAGGGCTTTCCCGACATTTTTGAGATCGGATGCGCGGGGAAAATCGGCGGTCTCGTCAAGCTGGCCGATGGACGCTACAACCTGGTGCTCGAGGGCGTCGGCGAGTTCCGCATCGTGCGCGAGATTCGCGATCGCTCCTATCGGCAGGCGGAAGTGGCATGGTGTCCGGTGCGGCGCGACGCTCTCGACTGCGATGCCGAGACGATGGACGGCTTGCGCGAGATGCTGTTCAGCTACCTGGGCGATGCCGCGCAGGAGGCCTGGCGCACGATAGTCGAGCAGCGGGGCTTGCGCGGCGCCGACTTGATCAACTTCCTGTGCTTTCATCTCGACATCACGCCGATCGAAAAGCAGACGCTGCTGGAGGCGCGGGCGGATCGCGTGGACTGCCTGCTCGACGTGCTGACGTTCAAGCTCGAAGAGCGCAAGCATGGCCCGGCCGGGACGAGTGGCGGTCCCGACACGGTGCAATAGCGGTATTGCGCGGAACCGAATTTCTGAGTCCCTTCGGTCGCGACCTGAATCCGACTTTTAATTTTCGCGATTAGCGTTCTAGAATCCGGTGGCATGCAGTGGGCGTATGGCACGCGCGCGACACATTGCGGACGGTTTGTGGCCAAATCGTAACGCTTGTCGCAAATGAGTCAGCATGCGCACAAGAGCCGGGAATTTCGCAAAATGCGGAATGATTTGCGAAAAGTTAGCCAGTCATATGAATTTCTCAATGGATGACGACCCGACTTGGGGTTCATCAGAGCTTAACATGCTGCCTAAATCGCATTAGGGCAGTTGCCGATAAATTCGGCATGATCGTTGCTTCCTTCCTAGCCGAACGAACAACAGTCGGATTCCCGACACCGTTCGCATGCTCCCGCAAACTTGGAAGCATGCCCGGTCGGGTGAGGACAAAGTACGATGGAATGGGAAAATAGCGCTCTCGGAAATCTCTTCGTGCCAGACGTGTTAACGCCTGAGCAGTTTTATGACAGCCGGCGTGACGACAGTACGATCCGGCCAGTCAAGAAGCTGATGATGGCGATACTGGAAGATGCCCTTCGATGCTTCCAGAATAATGCGGACGCCAAGGGCGGCCCACGCAAGCGTCTGTTCAGCGAAGCTGAGCAGTGGCTGATTGGCGAAGGCGGCGAAGGGCCGTTCTCGTTCGAGACGGTGTGCGAGACGCTTGGAATCGAGCCGCAGTTTCTGCGCCGGGGTCTGCGCGACTGGCGGACTCAGCAGCTTGCCGGAGTATCCACGCGGCGCCTGGCAAGGCGTTCGCCAGTGGTGCGCAGCGGCCGCATCAGTGCTCCAGCGCGTCGCGATGCGAAGCGGACGGCGTCGGCGCAGGCTCGCTAGAAGTAATTCTTCCGGCGCGATTCGCGCTGGGGGCTAAAATCCAGGAAGATAGAAAGGCGGCGCAACATCTCTTACGAGATGCTGCGCCGCCTTCATTTTTTATGCCGCCAGCAGAGACCGCCGACAGTCGTCAGCGCCAGTCCTGCCTACGCTCTCAGGCGTATTACTGGGGCGTTGGAGCCGCAGGCGCGCCGGGTGCAGCGGGCGTGGGAGCTTTGGCTGCCACTGCGCCGCTGGCCGGTGGAGGCACGTAGCCCTTAGGCTGCGCCTGAACCCACTGCTCGCAAGCAGGAATATCTTCTTCTTCGACCGATTCCTGCTGCATAATCTGTGCATCACTCCAGCCGTGCTTCTTCTCCCAGTGCACGCCGGGACATTTGACGGCCAGGTTAAAGTTTCTAGCGGTTGATGCTACCGCGGGCGAAGCCGCAGGTGCCGTGGAACCGCCGGCGCTTCCACCGCTGGTACTTTCACTCGCGCAACCGGCGATCAACAATGCCAGCCCTGTTGCTAGCGCCAATCCAATCTTCCGTTTCATGGCATCCTCCTTCAATCTAGGAACCCCTCCCGCTACCGAGCTAACATGCCTATCCGCCGTTCGTTTAAGCAGGGCCAAAATACACCGTTCGGAATAATTAGCAAACCCCCCGTAATTCGCTCATAACGCCTGGAACACAGTTTGTTGGCCCCGCTCCGAACGGCGTGCGCGGCCTTCAAAACAGGCAAGTTCGAGGTGTGCGAGGGTTTCGAATGTCGCCGCCATCACATGGAATATCGGCCTTTCTTCGCCGCCGAATACTTGCTGCGCAATTTCGAATGCGGTCTGCGGCTGTTTGCGTGTCAGATCGAGCATTTCCGCCTCTCGATAACGATGATGCTCGATCAACTGATTCGCGCGATGACGATGGTCGTGATAGACGCCGCCGTGCGCGGGCAAAACCAGTTCGACGTCGAACTTCTGCACCTTCATTTGCGACGCGATGAAATCGCCGAGCGGGTTGGAGCCATCGGCGTCGGGATAAATTCCCACGTGTGGCGTAATTTTGGGCAACAGGTGATCGCCGACGATCATCACCTTCTCTTTGCGCAAATAAATCACGTTGTGACCCGGCGAATGACCCGGCGTCCAGATCACTTCGAGCTCGCGGTCGCCGATTTTGATCACGTCCTGATCGTCGATGAACTTGTCGGGTTTCGTGACCGGGCCGTACATCGAAGTCCCCATCCACGCCGGGCGCATCCCGGTCGGCGAGAACTGTTCGATCGGAAATCCGTGTTTGGCGAAAAACGCGCGCGACTCGGGCCGGTCGTGCGGCGCCATTTTGCCGAACTCGATCATGCGGCCCGCGCGCTCGGCTTCGAGCCGATGAATATGCGTGACGGCGTGACTGCGCCGGCGAATCTCGCCGGAAGCGCCGAAGTGATCGATATGATGATGGGTCGCGACGATCGCATCGAGATCCTCGATCTTGATGCTGACTTCGGCCAGCGCCTCTTCGAGCGCGGCGATGCTCTCGGGCGAGTTCATGCCGGTATCGACCAGCGTCCACGCGCCGTGACAGTCGATCAGGTAAACGTTGATGATGGTCGGCCGCATCGGCAGCGGCAGGAAGATCTCGTAGATACCCGGATGGACCTCAACTATTTTCGCCATCGATTACTCTCAGTGGCTGGTTTCGCATGACTTGGAAGTCCTTGCGCTCCGCCGCTTGCTGCGTGACCGCAACTCAACTGGTCACTCGTGCAACTCGTCTTTCACCTGGAAGGTTAGTTTAACACTCACCTTCCATCGCACCACCTTGTTGGCCTCGACCATCGCGTCGATCTTGGTGACGTGAGCGGTGTGGATGCCATTGATCGTCACGCCGGCGCGCGCGATTGCCAATTGCACGGCGTCCTCGACCGAGTTGGCCGAGATGCCCGTGAGGTCGATCGTTTTTTCAACCATGACGCTCAGCCGCTCCTGCAAGGGCTACATTTCCGCGCGATTGTTTGACGCTCGCACTCGCGCGGCGCTACGCTTGCCCCTGCACAGTGGTTAGCGCACGGCGAGATCCGAAACAAGGTGACATCGCGCGAACGCGCTCTGCGACACGCTGAATCGAAGCACGCAATTAGTCAGCCCGCCGGGAGAGTCTGTAGTTGCCGGTAAAAATCGAGTCGCCCGCGGGCGAAGAAGCGCTGACCGAGTTCGTGCTTTTTCAGCATCGGGTTTACGAATACCGCAGCGCGCGATGGGCCGCGATGGTCGCGGTGCAGTTGCCGATCCTGATGGGCGAAGGACCGTTCGCCGCTGGACGAAAGATTCGGCCGTTCACCGCGCGGGTTGACGGCAATATTGTCGCGCGCACGGTGGCGATAATCGACGGCCATTATCAGCGTCATTGGAACGAGCCGCTCGGGCATATCGTGATGTTCGAGGCGATGCCCAACAGTCGCGACGCCGTCAATCCGATGATGGACGCGGCGTCGGAATGGATGAAAGCGAATGGCGCGACGGCGGCGCGCGCCGGTTACGGATTGCTCGAATTTCCGTTTGTGATCGACGACTACGAAACTCTGCCGCCGGATATCGCGCGCCAGAATCCCGCCTACTATCACGCGATCCTCAAGGACGCGGGCTTCGAGACCGAGCGCGGATGGGTTGACTACAAGATTGAAGTGACGCCGGAACTGGTCGCGCGCTACGAAAGCGCACTCGAAGCGAGCCGGCGCGCGGGTTTTGAAATCGTCGCGTTGAAGGACTTGCCCGTCGCGCGCCGCATCCGCGATTTCGAGCATACCTGGAACACCGCGTTCGCGCGTCATTGGGGCGCGACGCCGTTCACCACCGACGAACTCAGCTTCCTGTTCGACTTCTTCGCGATGTCGGGCGCGCTCGACACGTCGGTGCTCGCGTATCGCGACGGGCAGCCGGTCGGCGCGCTGATGGTCACGCCGCCGAACTCCGACGGCGCAATTCTGAAGCCCGGGCGCAAGATTGCCGACAACGAGCGGCTGAATTTCCTGGGCATCGGGGTGCTCGAAGAAGCGCGCGGCCGCGGCGTGAATCTCGCGATGGCGGCGTATTCGTACCTGAACCTGATCCGCAGCGGCTCGAAGTATCTGAGCTACACGCTGGTGCTCGACGACAACTGGCCGTCGCGCCGCACGGCGGAAAAACTCGGCGCCAAAGTCTGCGCGAACTACGTGACGTATCGCCGCACGTTCTGAGCGTTTGATCGCGGTTGCTCAAACGGCCCGCGATGCTGTAAGACGAAAACAGTAGAGCGAGCGCTCGCCGAGCCCGTCTTCGAAGGAGGGATCTTTCGATGGCCGATTTCGATCTTCAGATTAAAGGTGGAACCGTTGTTGACGGCACGCGCGTGCCGCGTTACCGCGCCGACGTCTGGATCAAAGACGGTAAAATCGCGCAGGTCGGCGGGCGCGCGCCCGGCTTCGCGAAGAAGACCATCGACGCCGGCGGCATGATCGTCGCGCCCGGCTTCGTCGATCTGCACACTCATTACGACGCGCAGATTCGATGGGACCCGTATTGCACCATCTCGGGATGGCACGGCGTCACCTCGGTGGTGCTCGGCAATTGCGGTTTCGGCTTCGTGCCGGTCAAGCCGGAATTTCGCGAGCGATCGATGCTCACGATGACGCGCACCGAGGCGATTCCGTACGAGTCGATGAAGGTCGGGATGAAGTGGGACTGGGAAACGATTCCGCAGTACCTCGACTCGCTCGATCGCACCGCCAAGGGCGTCAACGTCATCCAGTATCTGCCGACCTCGTCGCTGCTGACCTACGTGATGGGCCTCGAAGCCGCGAAGACGCGTGCTGCGACCGAAGACGAACGGGCCGCAATGCGCGCACTGCTCGCCGAAGGAATGGATGCGGGCCTCGGCGGCTTCTCGGTGCAGCGGCTCGGGCCGGATTCGACGCAGGCCGACTTCGACGGATCGCCGATGGTGACCGACACGATGTGCGACGAGGACATCCTGAATCTCGCGCGCGTGCTGCGCGATCGCGACGAAGGCTTTATCCAGATCACGCAGGCGACCGGGCATATCAAGGACGACCTCGCGTTCCTCGAGCGGCTCGCGGCCGAGGCCAATCGACCGATCCTGCACAACGCGATCGCGCCCGCGCGGCGCGACCCGAAGGTTCATCAGCGCAGCCTCGCGTGGCTCAAGCGATGCCGCGAGAAGGGGCTGCCGATCTTCGGGCAGACCGCGACGCTCCGCACCGGCTTCGCGTTCACGCTCGAACATTGGAATCTCTACGACGCGAGCCCGGCGTGGCGCACGGTCACAACCGGCAGCAACGAAGAAAAAATCGCCAAGATGAAGGATCCCGCGCTGCGTGAAGCGATCAAGCGCGAGCATGACGAAGCCAATCGCAAACTCGAAGCGATCCAGGCCGGCGTCGGCGGACCGATCCGCCATCTGATTGTGTCGTGGACGGGCGACAAGCCGGAGCTTGAGAAATACGTCGGCAAGTCGGTCGGACAAATCGCCGGCGAAGAAAACAAGCATGAGATCGACGTGATGCTCGATCTGTCGATCGCCGGCGGCCTCAAGGTCGAATTCCTCGGCCCCAATCGCGGCTTCAACGCGGAGTTCTACGCCGAGATGATCAACGATTCGCCCTACACGATTCCCGGCGTGTCGGACGGCGGCGCGCATACCAAGTTCTTCACCGGCGGCGCCTACACCACCGACTTTCTCGGTTGGCTGGTGCGCGACGAACAGCGCATCACGCTCGAGGAGGCGCACTACCGCCTGTCGGCGCTGCCTGCGCATGCGGCCGGCTTCCGCGACCGCGGCGTGCTGCGCGAAGGGCTGGCGGCAGACGTCGTCGTTTACGATCTCGAGCGCCTCGGCGTCGAGCCCGACTGGGTCGGCGATATTGCGCACGACTTTCCCGGCGGCGAATGGCGGCGCGTGCAGCATGCGCGCGGCTACCGCGCGATCGTCGTCAACGGCGAGGTGACGTGGGACGAGGGCCGCTGCACCGGCGCGACGCCGGGCAAGCTGCTGCGCGGTGGCCGCGGCTAGACGCGTCGATGGCGGTACAGATTTACAGCATGACGTCGGTGACCGACGCGGTCGCGACGGCCGACGCCGGCGCCGATCTGGTTGGCCTCGTCATTGCCGAGCCCGGCGTTGTCGCCGAAGCAATCGACGCCGGCCTCGCGCGCGAAATTCTCACCGCGATTCGTCCGCGATCGCGCGGCGTCGCGCTGTCGCTGTCCGACGATCGCGACGAGATCTGCGCGATGGTTGACGCGGTGCGCCCTGACGTCCTGCACGTGGTCGCACGCGAGATCGAGCCTGAGGACTGCGCGTGGATTCGCAAGCGCATCGCTCCCGTCATGTTGCTGCGCGCGATTGCGGTGCGCGCCGGCGAAACTCTCACCGAAGCCGACGCGCATCAGGACTGCCTCGACTACCTGATGCTCGATTCGGGCGCGAAGGGGCCGCCGTATGCGGGCGCGACCGGCGAGACTCACGACTGGTCGATTAGCCGCACGGTGGTTGAGCGCTCGCGCATCCCGGTGATCCTGGCGGGCGGGCTTTCCGCCGATAACGTCGCGCGCGCGATCGCCACCGTCCGGCCGTGGGGCGTCGATTCGTTCACGCATACCGACGTTCCCGCGATGCGGGGGAAAAAAGATCCTGAGCGAGTGCGCGCATTCATCGCCGCCGCCAAGCGGGCGTTCGCGGAAAATTTGAAGGCCTAAGCAGAAGTGCGCTCATGCGCGAGCAGCGCCGCGGCTTCCTTTTCGACGCGCGTGCCTTTGAAAAAGTTCGGGTTCGCCTCGCCCCAGAACCGCACCGGGTTGACGAACATGAAATCGCGGAAGTCGTCATCGGTGATGAGCCCGTCTTCGACCAGTTCATACGCCTCGGGCACGACGTCTTTCATGTCGGGCACGTCGAAATGCCCGATGTCGGAGCCGAACAGCACATTCAGCTTGGCGCCGTATGGATTCGCCTTGCGGTTGAAGGCGTAGGCGTTGAGCGGGTCGTCGGCCTCGCATCCGAAGTAGAAATTGTTGACGAACAAATCGCGGATGTCTTCGGCGCGCTTGATTTTGCACGCGGCGAAATCGTCGAGCTCACGAATCCCGCCGGTGGCGCCGCTCTGATCGCGCTCGAGAATCGTCGCGACGTTGGGCGCGCCGGCCTTCTGCTCGAGCTTGCCCTCGATCCACTTGCCGCCGTACTCGCGGATGAGTTGCGTCAGCATCTCGCGATTGAGATTGGCGGGATTGGTTTCCTCGAGCGCCTCGCGATTGCGCTTTTTCCAATGTCCGATCAGGTCGCAATAGAGCCCGCACGCCCATCCGACGCCGCCCTCGAGGAAGCCCATCTTGAGTTGCGGAAAGCGGCGCGTCACGCCGCCCAAGAAAATCGCCTTGCAGACCGCCTCGCTCGCGGCGGCGAAGTGCCCGATGTGGTTGTAAACGAAATTGGTCGGCGAGTTGCGCAGTCCGACGCCGCGCGAACCGGAATGAAACGTCGGCGAGATTCCCAGCTCGACGCATTTCGCCCACACCGGATCGTAGTTGTACTCGCTGTCGAGTCCGAGCATGTCGAACCAGGTCGCGGAACGCGGCGCGCCGGGCGTGGTTGCCGACGCCGCAATATGCCGCCGCACCATGCTCGCCATCATCACGACTTTGAGCCCGAGTTCCCTGGTCACGTACTCGAGCTCCGCACACGCCTCGTCGGGAGTATGCATCGGGATGACCGCCGCGGGTGCCATGCGGTCCGAGAATTCGCCGAAAAATTCCGCGATGAACCGGTTGAAGGCGCGGCAGGTCGCGCGCCGCGTTTCGTCGTTGGGATGAAACGGGATGCCGAGGCCGGCGGTCGGATAGAGCACGGTGAAATCCATTCCGAATTCGTCGAGGCGCTGGTAGAGCAGGCGCGGCAAAATTTCGGTGGCGCGATCGCGCGTGTTCTTGGTCGGCAACGCCCAGAATGCTTCCTGCGCGCGCCGGGTGCGCTTGCGGTCATCTTGTGTGGAGGTCAGTTGCTTCGACACGCGTCCGTTGAACGCGCGAAATCCTTCGACTGCGCGCGCGCCGCCGAATCGCTCCAACTGCTCGACGATGATCGGCCCGAACTCGAGCCAATGCCCGTCAGCGTCTATTACCGGATGCTTGAGACTCGCGCGAATCCGTTGCGCCTCCGACTTGCTCTGTGGCATCGCTTTGGCCTCCGACTTTTCTCGAAGCTTAGTCTCGGAGGCGCGCCGCCGCCAAGCGCAGTTTCCGAACTGCGGCACCCGCTAGGATCGCGCGCGGCGACAGTCTAGAATCCATCCCTTTCCAACTTGTGCACGCGTCCGTTTCCACCCGGCACGATTTCGCGGGAGGGCAGAGTGATCCCGATTCGCTACAACTTGCGCAGCCTGATGGTTCGACGCGCCACCGCCGCGATGACAGCGTCGGTGGTCGCGCTGGTGGTGATGCTGCTGTTCATCCTGTCGGGATTCGTCGCCGGCTTGCGCGCGACCGTGATGCAGAACGCGTCGCCCGACAACTGGATCGTGCTGAGCCGCGGCACCACTGACGAAGGCGGCAGCTTCATCACGCACGAGCAATACGAGATCATCAAGAGCCGCCCGCAAATCGCGACGACCGCCGACGGCACTGCGCTAATCTCGCCCGAAGTGATCACCGGTTTCAATCCTGATCCCGCCGCACCTGTAACCTCCGGCGTAATGTTCACGCTGCTTCGCGGGGTCTATCCGATCGGCTACAAGGTCCATCGCGGGATGCGCCTGGAGAGCGGGCGTTGGCCCAATGGCGGCGCGGCCGAGATGGTGGTCGGGCGCAAACTCGCGGCGCGCTATCCGAACCTCGCGGTCGGCAGCGATTTCAAATTCGGACCGCGCACTTTCAAAATAGTCGGGGTTTTTTCCGATCAGGACAGCGCGCGCGAATCGGAAATGCTGACCGATCTGGGCGTGCTGACCCAGGAAGTCCACGTCGCCAACGGCTTCGAGGTGCTGCACGTCGTGCTCAAGCCCGGCACGCACGACGACTTCGCCAAATCGCTCACGACCGACTCGCGCGTCAGAGTCGATACGATGTCGGAACAGGACTTTTACGCGAAGCAGACCCAGTTCGTCGATCAATTGCGCGCGCTCGGCCTGATTGTCGCACTGATTCTCGCTGTCGGATCAGTTTTCGGCGCGATGAACACGATGTATTCCGCGGTCGCGCGCCGCACCAGCGAAATCGGCGTGTTGCGGGTGCTCGGCTTCAGCCGCTTCAACGTGCTCACGAGCTTCGTAATCGAGAGCATCGTGCTCGCGCTGGCGGGCGGCGTGCTTGGCGAGATCCTCGGCGTGCTGGTCGCGTACTCGACCGGTCTTGGCAGCCAGCTGATGAACGTCGGCGAGTTCATTTTCAGATTTCGCCTGACGGCCGGCGCGTTCGTGTCGGGAATGATCGCGGCAATCGTAATCGGCGCGCTTGGTGGATTGCTGCCGGCGTGGCGCGCCTCGCGCATCAGTCTGCTGGAATCGCTGCGCTCGGTCTGAGCGGAGGTCATGTGTTCAACTGGATCAAATTGATCGAACGCAACATGCGGCGGAATCTGCGCCGCACGATTCTGACGATCCTCACCATCGCGCTCGCCACTTTCATCTACACCGTCCTGGTCTCGGTGCCGGCGTCGATGGATCGCGTCGTCAAGGACGCGTCGGGCACGCTGCGCCTCATCATCAACAACAAGACCGCGCCGTGGGAGGATCTGCCGGCGCGCTACTGCGACGACATCAACAAGATGCCGGGCGTCGCCGCATGCGTCGCGATCACGGGATGGCCGGCGACCTGGCGCGATCCCAGCGAGCCGGTCTTCGGCGTCGGCGCGGGCCCCGAGATTGGCGACGTGTTTCCCGATTACGCGCTGACCGCGGAGCAGCGCGCGGCGACCTTCAGAGAAAAGCGGTCGGCCGTGGTCGGCGAAATTCTCATGCACAAATATGGCTGGAAGGTTGGCGACACGGTGACCCTGCGCAGCACCGACGCGGACCACATGGAGATGACCTTTCTGATTACCGGCACGATGAAGTCGAAACGTTATCCGAACACCTTTCTGATGCGGCGCGACTACCTGATGGCGGCGCGCAAGGCGCACGGACTGCCGGATGAAGACATCGCGTGGAACATAATAGTGCGCGCGACCAGCAACGACGCGATGGCGCCGCTCGCGAAAATGATCGACGATCACTTCGCCAACTCCGACGCCGAAACGCGCACCATGACCGAGAGCGACGCACTGTCGTCGGGCCTATCAGCTATCGGCAACATCAGGGCTATAGTCTTCGCGCTATGCCTGGTAGTGCTGCTAACAGTCCTACTGATAGCCGCTAACTCGACAGTTATGATGGTGCGCGAACAGATCAGCGACGTAGCCGTGATGCGCGCGCTAGGCTTCAGCCGCAGCGTCGTAGCAGTGCTGCTATTTGGTGAATGCGGTGCGATAGGACTCTTAGGCGGCATCATAGGCGCTGTTCCCGCGCTCTGGATGTTTTCCGGCGGCATAACACTCGGTGCTGCGCTCGGCGGTAACGGCGCGCTGTGGGTAACGCCGGCACAAACCCTTAATGCACTAATCGCCGCATTAGTAGTTAGCATCCTGAGCGGCGTCGTACCGATCATTGAAGCAGTGCGGCTTCCTCCCGCGCTGGCCTTCCGCAAAGTCGTCTGAAGATGATTCCGGGCCTCTACTAGATAGTGTCCGACACGCCCGGGATAAACAGCGGTTCCATCGCGTAGTGATCGACGTCGGCTTCCATCTCGGCGCGGGCCGGCGGCGTCGCTTTCATACTCGCAGCATCAAGGATGTCGCGCAGCAGAGTCGCGTCGCTCGATGAATTCAGGAACAGGCCGGGCTGGCTGAGCACGAAATGAACGCCGCGGCGGATAGCGTCGCGATCGCGCAGCGGTTCGTACCAGCTGAATTTCCGGCCGTCGCCATTTTGCCATCGCCGTCGCGCCACCGACTTGATCGTCTGCGTCGCTACGCCGCGCTCACGGCAAACTTTCAGCAACGCCTCGACGTCTTCTTCGTAGGATTTGATTTCCAGCATCGTGAAATTGTACGGGAACAGCACCGAGTCGAACGCGAACCGCTCGAGGCTGCGGCGATGCATCGCGGCGACCTGCGAGCCGTGACCGGTGACGCCGATAAATCGCACCAAGCCCTGCGCGTGCGCCTCGACCAGCGCCTCGAGCGCGCCGCCCGCTCCCAGAGCCGTCGCCCACTCATTTTCCGCGACGAGGTTGTGCATCTGAATCAGATCGACCTGATCGACGCGCAGCCGCTCGAGCGAGCGATGGAGACTGTCGCGCGCGCCCTGATAGGTGCGGTCGCCGGTCTTGGTGGCGAGAAAGAAGCGCTTGCGATGCTCGCGCATCCACGGCCCGATGCGCAATTCCGACTCGCCGTACGACGCCGCCGTGTCGATATGATTGATGCCGTATTCGAGCAGCACTTCGAGCACGCCGTCAGCCTTGTCCTGCTTCATCCCGCCAAGCGCGGCAGCGCCGAAAAGAATGCGCGTACTCTGATGCCCGGTTTTTCCGAATGGACTCGTTTCGATCACGACGTCACCTCACCGAAATTTCATTTGAGCGATCATCCTACCGCGAAGCGTGCGGATTGTAACCCCGACGAATCTCAGCTACGTATTAGCGTCACCCTTCCAAAGGAGGTGCGTTTTATGAATAAGCCACTTGCGCCCGAAGTCCGCGAAACGCACCTGCCCTCTCGCTGCCGCTAAACAATTCGCGTCATTTCAGATCGGCAGAGCGTTTCGCCAGGCATCTTTGCGCGCCGCGGATATGCGCTCGTATTCGTGCGGGAACTTCCCGCGGCAGATTTTAACTTCGCGGCATAACGGAGCGACGAAATTGAACATTTTTGAATTTTTCGCAACGATCGAGCGATATCACACAAGTCAACTCAGCGACATACGGGAGCGACGAAATTGAACATTTTTGAATTCCACGCAACGCTCGAGCGTTATCACACAATCCAGAATCCGACCTCTGAGGAGAAGTTGGATCTCGCGATCCGCTACTGCGGCGTGCAAGACGGCATGCGCATCCTCGACGTCGGAAGCGGCAAGGGATGGTTGCTGCGCCGGATCGCGAAGCAGTTCGACATTCATGCGACCGGCCTCGAGATCAATCGGATGTTCGCGGCCGAGGCGCGCCGTCTCGCGGCAGAGGAAAATCTCACCGAACGAATCCAGATCGTGGAAGGACCCGCGCTCGAGTTTCATCCGGAGCCGGAAAGCTTCGACGTGGTGATGTGCATCGGCGCGTCGTTCGCGCTCGGCGGCTTCGAGCCCGCGCTCGACTGGATGGGCCGGGCGGCAAAGCGTGGCGGGGCGATCGCGCTCGGCGAGGTGTTCGCGATGGAACTGCCTTATCCGCCGGAGGTGTCGCTCGGCTCTCGCGCGGACACCGATTACCCCGACCGATCGTTGTGGACGACGGTCGAGACGATGCGCGCGCACGGTATGCCGCTGCGCGGGCTCGTCGAAGCCTCAACTGACGACTGGCATCGCTATCATTCGTTGCATTGGCAGGCAGGCCTGGATTGGGCACTCGAAAATCCAGGCCATCCCGACGCAGGCAGACTCAACGACGCCACCGCCATGCGCCGCAACCTGGAACTCGATGGGCGCTATCTGGGCTGGGCAATCTTTGTCGCGCGCAACGGCCTGGATTGATCATCGAATCGTAACCTCGCAAAACACTTGCGCTTGCTCTATGTAAATGACGAGATCGAGTTGAGGGACAAAATTAGATGGGGCCAACAGGCAAAGCTATTTTTCTGACCAAGGGCGTCGGCAGGCATCGCGAGAAACTCACCTCGTTCGAGCTCGCGCTGCGCGACGCGCGGATCGCCGAGTTCAACCTCGTTCGCGTCAGCTCGATTTTTCCGCCCGGGTGCAGAGTCATCTCGATCCAGGACGGATTGAAGACGCTGACTCCCGGCCAGATCGTTTACACCGTCATGTACGACAACTCGACCGACGAGCCGCATCGCCTGATGGCGACGTCGGTCGGCCTCGCGATTCCGGCGGACAAGGATCAATACGGCTACCTGTCCGAGCATAAGAGTTTCGGGCAGACCGATGAGAAGGCCGGCGACTACGCCGAGGATCTCGCGGCGACGATGCTGGCGACGGCGCTCGGCGTCGATTTCGATCCCAACGTCAGCTACGACGAGCGCAAGGACGTGTGGAAGTTGTCGGATAAAATCGTGCAGACGCGCAACATCACGCAGTCCGCAATCGGCGATCGCGACGGCCTGTGGACGACAGTCGTCACCGCCGCGGTATTTGTGAATCTGCCGACGGACAAATAGCGATGGATCTCAGCGACCTCGAAAAACGGATCACCGTGCTCGAAGACATCGAGGCGATCAAGAAACTCAAGGCGCGCTACTGCGCGATTTGCGACGACGATCACAATCCGGCGAAAATCACGACGCTGTTCGCGCCCGACGGCATCTGGGAAGGCGCCGGCGTCGGGCGTCATCAGGGGCACGACGCGATCCGCAAACTGTTCCAGGGTTTCCAGGAACGGATCAGCTTCTCGCAGCACAACGTGATGAATCCGATCATCGAGGTCAGCGGCGATCGCGCGACCGGCATCTGGTACTTCATCGGCCCGTTCACGATGCGCAGTGGAAATCGCGCGATGTGGCTCGGCGCGCGCTACGAGGACGACTACGTCAAGCTCAACGGCGAGTGGAAGTTCGCGCATCTGCGCGCGATCGGCAGAATGTCCGCGCCGTACGAAAAGGGCTGGGCGAAGTAATCGCTACTTCGAGCTGAACAGCTCGAGCCGCTCGCTCACCACTTTCCGCACAGCCTCGACGGCCGGCTTCAAAATCTTGTACGGCGCCACTTCGTTCGGGTCCGCCGCCAATCCCGCTTCGACGCCGCGCCGCCATGCGATGCGGATTTCGGTGTTGACGTGGACGATCGTCATGCCGGCCTTGATCGCGCGCTTGAAATCGTCGTCGTTGGTGCCCGAGCCGCCGTGCAGTGTCATGAAAATTTTCGCCGCCGCCTTAATCTCCGCGATCCGCTCGATATTCAACCGCTTCTGAACGTTGCCGTGCACCATGCTTGCGAGCATTCCGTGCATGTTGCCGACCGCGGGCGCCAGCACGTCAACTTTGGTGGCCTCGACGAATTGTTTCGCTTCGTCAGGAGTGGTGAGGATTCCGACGCCCTCGGGAACCTTGTCGATCACGGCCGACGACGCGCCGATCCATCCGATCTCGCCCTCGACCAGGATCGACGGATTGATCGATTTGATCGCCTCGATCGCTTTTTTCGTCTGCTTGATGTTTTCGTCGAAGGAGAGCGCCGAGCCGTCGAAGATGATTTCGTCGAAGCCCGCTCTTGCCGCCGTCTCGGCATGCGCGATCGAATGAGTGTGGTCGGCGTTGAGAAAAACCGGATAGCCGAACTCGTCGCGAACCGCCTTCACCAGCGCGGCGGCCTGGGCAACGCCGGTGAACTCGCGCTCGCCCTCGGACACGCCAACCATCACGGGCAATTTCCTGTCGCGCGCGGCGGCGACGATTGCGTTGAACGAGACGAGATCCGAAAAATTAAAATGGCCGACGGCGACTTTGTCGGCCTCCGCCCGCATCAACACTTCACGCAGCGATATCATCCTCAGATGTTTCTCCATTTGCGGCCGTCGCGTTTGAGCAACTCGTCGGCCGCGCTCGGTCCGGCTGAGCCGGCTGCATAGTTCGGGAAGTCGGCCGCCGGAGTCTGTTTCCATGCGTCCAGGATCGGATCGACGACGCGCCATCCCGCATCGACCGTGTCAGCGCGCTGAAACAGCGCAGGATCGCCGAGCATGCAATCGAGCAGCAGCGTCTCGTAACCCGTGCTCGGCGCCGAGCCGAAGTAGTCCGCGTACTTGAAATTCATATCGACGCCGCCGAGCTTGACCACCGGCCCGGGAATCTTGGCGCTGAAGCTGAGCGAGATGCCTTCGTCGGGTTGAATGTGCAGAACCAGCTCGTTCTGCTCGAGGTGCTTGACGCCGGTCTGGCGGAACAGCAGCGCCGGCGGCGCCTTGAACTTGATCGCGATTTCGGTGACGCGTTTCGCCATCCGCTTTCCCGTGCGCAGGTAGATCGGCACGCCCGCCCATCGCCAATTGTCGATCGCGAGCTTCAGCGCGACGTAAGTTTCGGTGCCCGATTTCGGATTTACCTGCGGCTCCGCGCGATAGCCCGGCACCGGCTTGCCTTCGAGCGTGCCGGGTCCAT
The DNA here is from genome assembly GCA_963756005.1 of uncultured delta proteobacterium. Taxonomy (GTDB): domain Bacteria; phylum Desulfobacterota; class Binatia; order Binatales; family Binataceae; genus Binatus. The sequence goes on along the minus strand of CAVWMC010000016.1, from coordinate 15,629 downwards.
ACTGGCCGCGCACCGCCCAACGGGGAACGTCTTCGGGCTTGAGCGGACGGATTGCGCGCAGCACTTTGGTCTTCTCGTCGCGCACCGGCTCGGACTCGAACGAATTGGGCGGCTCCATCGCGACCAGCGAGACCAGCGCCATGATGTGATTCGGCACCATGTCGCGCAGTGCGCCGGTCGCCTCGTAGAACGTGCCGCGCTGCTCGACGCCGACGGTTTCCGCGTCGGTGATTTGCACGTGATCGATGTAACTGTTGTTCCACAGCGGTTCGAAGAAGCCGTTGCCGAAGCGAAACGCCATGATGTTCTGGACGGTTTCCTTGCCGAGATAGTGATCGATGCGGAAGGTCTGGTTCTCGTGGATGCAGGCGCCGATTTCGCGATTGAGCGCGTTGGCCGATTCCAAATCGTGGCCGAACGGCTTCTCGATGATCACTCTGCGCCAATGCCCGTCGGTTTCTTTGGTGAGCCCCGCGCCGGCCAGTTGCTTGACGATCTCGCCGAAGAAACTCGGCGACACCGCGGTATAGAACAGGTAGTTTCCGGGCGTGCCGTGCGCCTTGTCAGCCGTCTCGAGCGCTGACTTGAGTTTCGTGTACGTCGCCGGATCCTTGAAGTCGCCCGCCATGTACGAGATGCGCTGGTCGAAGAATTTCCAGAGATCGTCGCTGACCTTGGTCGTCGCGAATTGCTTGATCTCTTCGCCGAGCTGTTTGCGGAAATCTTCGGAGCTCATCTGCACGTTGCTGACGCCGACGATTGCGAACTTGTCCGGCAGCAGTTTGTTGGCGAGCAGGTTGTACAGCGACGGCATCAACAGCCGCTTGGTCAGGTCGCCGGTCGCGCCGAAGATGACGAACACGCACGGATCGCCGGGGCGTCCGTGCGCCGATGTGTTGTTTGGTTCTGGATTCGGCATCGCGAGTGCCCGCCTAGCTTTTCTTCTCGACGTGTCCGCCGAATTCGTAACGCATCGCGGACAGCAGCTTGTCGGCAAAGTCGGCGGCGCCGCGCGAATCGAAGCGCTCGTAGAGCGCCGCGGTCAGCACGTGCGCGGGGACGCCTTCGTCGATCGCCGCGTCGATCGTCCAGCGGCCCTCGCCCGAGTCCGATACGCGGCCGGCAAATTTCTTCAGCTCCGGATCGCCGAGCAGCGCGTCCGCCGTCAGATCGAGCAGCCACGACGCGATCACGCTGCCGCGGCGCCAGACCTCGGTGATGTCGGTGAGATTGAAATCGTACTGGTAGAGCTTGGGATTGCGCAGCGGCGTGGTCTCCGCATCATCCGTTTGCTTCTGCTTGCCGATGTTGGCGTGCCGCAGAATGTTCAGCCCTTCCGCGTACGCCGCCATCATCCCGTACTCGATTCCGTTGTGAACCATCTTCACGAAATGGCCGGCGCCGTTCGGTCCGCAATGCAGGTAGCCGTGCTCGGCGGTGCTGCCCTTGACCTTCTCGCGGCCGGGCGTGCGCGGGGCCGAATCCATCGGCGGCGCGAGCGTCGCGAAAATCGAATCGAGATGCTTGATCACTGGCGGCTCGCCGCCGATCATCTGGCAAAATCCACGCTCGAGTCCGAAAACACCGCCGCTGGTGCCCGAATCGACGTAGTGAATCCCCTTCGCCGCGAGCGCTTCGGCGCGCCGGATGTCGTCGATGTAATACGAATTGCCGCCATCGACGATGATGTCGTCGCGCTGGAAGCGGCTCGACAGGTCCGCGACCGTCTGCTCGACCACCGCTGCCGGCACCATCATCCACGCGACCCGCGGCAGTTTGAGCTTGGCGGCGAAGTCGTCGAGCGACGACGCGCCGATGACGCCCTTCTCTTTTGCCAATTCCTTGACCGCATCCGCGCTGACGTCGAACACCACGCATTCGTGACCGCCGTTAATCAGACGCCGCACCATGTTCGCACCCATTCGGCCGAGGCCAACCATTCCCATTTGCATCGTAGTTTGCTCCTTGTTGAACCGGACCCGTATTGAAACAGTCTATCGCATCGCGGATGTTATGGCTTCTGCAAAGTCGCGCCGAAAGGAACTGAATATGAGCGCCAGGAGCCTTATGGTAATGGGCACCGCGTCGGACGTCGGCAAGAGCGTGATCGTCACCGCGCTGTGCCGGGCATTCGCGCGCGCCGGCGTCCGCGTGGCTCCGTTCAAATCGCAAAACATGTCGAACAACTCCGCGGTCTGTGCGGGCGGCGGCGAGATTGGACGCGCGCAGGCGGTGCAGGCCGAGGCGTGCGGGCTCGAACCGAGCATCGACATGAATCCGGTTCTGTTGAAGACGGAATCCGACATGACTTGTCAGGTAGTCATTCGAGGCCGCGCGCGATTTCGGATGGGCGTGAATGACTATGAGCGGTATCGAACTGAGGCCTGGCCTGAGATAGTCAGTAGCTATACCAATCTCGCGCAAGAATTCGAGCTCATAGTAATCGAAGGCGCGGGTGGCGCGGCAGAGATCAACCTGCGGCATCGCGACCTCGTCAACTGGAAAATCGCCGAGCTGGCCGACGCAGCCGTGATTTTGGTCGCGGATATCGACAAGGGCGGAGTGTTTGCCTCGATCGTCGGCACGATTGAACTGCTCGCGCCGGAGGAACGCCGTCGCGTCAGGGGAGTACTGATCAACAAGTTCCGCGGCGATTTGACGCTGCTGGAGCCGGGCCTGCGCTTCCTCGAAGCGCGCACCGGTATTGCGATAATCGGCGTGCTGCGATGGCAGGAGAACCTCGGTTTGCCGCAAGAGGACGCCGCGATGCTCGCCGCGATGCCGAGCCGTGGCGGGCACAAGCCACTGACTATTGGAGTGATACACCTGCCGTGCATTTCTAACTATACGGATTTCCAGGCGTTCGAAGACGAGCCGGACGTCGCTCTTCACTACTTGACCGATCCGGGGATGGCGCCACGCCTTGACGTTTTGATCATTCCGGGAACGAAGAGCACGGTCGCCGATTTGAAATGGCTGCGCACGGCCGGCTGGGAGGACTTCCTCGCGCGGCACCGTCGCGGTGGTGGATGGGTGGTGGGAATATGCGGCGGGTACCAGATGCTTGGGCGGCGCATCGTTGATACCGGCGGCGTCGAGAGCGCTGTGCGTGAAACGATCGGGTTGGGACTGCTCGAAGTTGAAACCACCTTTGAGACTGAAAAGATCACGGATCGAATTCGTGCGACCCATCTGCCGACGAACCTGCCGATTTCCGGCTACGAGATTCACTCTGGACGTATCGCAGGTATCGCGGAGTCCCGCGCGCTGTTCAGATTGACTCATCGAGACACCACCGCCGTGAATGAATTCGAAGGCATCCGAACAGACGATGGACGAGTGATCGGCACTTCGATTCACGGCGTGTTCGATTCCGCCGGCTTTCGACGACACTTCCTCGACGAGGTACGAATTTCGAAAGGACTCGCGCCGCTCGAATCCTCTGAGCGGAGTGACGCCGACGCGAATCGCACCGCCGCCTTCGATCGAATCGCCGATGCGCTCGAGGATTGCGTGGACTTATCCCGAATCGCGGCGCTCGCCGGCATTTCTCTGAAGTCGGCAACCGTGTGATAGCCTTCGTGAGACTGACGAGGAGGAACGCCCCACATGCCCGACAAGAAAGCCTGGACCGCCGACGACATACCCGATCTTTCCGGCAAGACGATCGTCGTCACCGGCGGCAACAGCGGTATCGGCTACGAAGCCGCGCTGGAGTTCGCGCGCAAGCAGGCCGACGTGATCCTGGCCTGCCGCGACCTCGGCAAAGCGCGCACCGCGGCCGCGCAGATCACAGCGTCGGCGCCAGGAGCCAAGGTCGAGGTCATGGAGCTCGACCTCTCGAACCTCGCGTCGGTGCGCGGCTTCTCCGACGCGTTTCATTTGGAGCATCAGGCGCTCCATGTGCTGTGCAACAATGCCGGCGTCATGGCGATTCCGTATCGGCAAACGGCCGACGGCTTCGAGATGCAATTCGGCACCAATCATCTCGGGCACTTCGCGCTGACCGGCCTGCTGCTCGATCGCCTGATCGCCACCGAGGGCGCGCGCGTGGTCAACGTCGCCAGCGGCGCCCATCGCATGGGCAAAATTCGCTTCGACGATCTGCAATGGAAAAATGGCTACCGCAAGTGGATGGCCTACGGGCAGAGCAAGCTCGCCAACCTGCTGTTCACGCTCGAGTTGCAACGCAAAGTGGATGCGGCCGGCAAGAAATTACTGTGCGTCGCATGCCATCCCGGCTACGCGGCCACCAATCTGCAAGCGGCGGGACCGCGGATGTCGGGATCGTCGATGCTCGAATCTGTCTTCTCAGTTGCGAACAGCGTGTTCGCTCAAAGCGCCGCGATGGGCGCGCTGCCGACCGAGTATGCGGCCGTCGCGCCTGACGTTCACGGCAACGATTACATCGGGCCCGACGGGATGGCCGAGATGTGGGGGCATCCGGCACGCGTCGGCCGCAGTGCGGCGGCGCAGGACGGCGCGGCGGCGTCGCGGCTGTGGGAAATATCCGAGCAGCTCACCAACGTGCACTACGCGTTGTGAGCGATTGATCTCGCGCCGACGCTTACGACGTGCGCGCGATCACGAATTTGCCGATCTTGTCGATCGCCTGCTGACCCTCCGGCAGCAGCTTCGCAAATACGTGCCAGACGTGGGGCATATCGTCCCAGACTTCGAGATCGACTTCGACGCCGGCCGCTTTTGCGCTCTTCGTGACGCGGGTTGAATCGTCGAGCAGAATTTCCGCGTCGCCGACCTGGATCAGCATCGGCGGCAGGCCGCGAAAGTTCGCATGCACCGGCGACACCAGCGGATCCTTGGGGTCGTGCGCGCCGTAATACTGCTTGGCCGAGTGCGCCAGATTGTCCTGCGTCACCATCACGTCCCGCGCGGCTCGCGTGCGCACCGATTCTCCGGTGCCTTCGAGGTCCGTCCACGGTGAAATAGGAACTGCGCATGCGGGCATCGGCAGCTTCGCGTCGCGAATCGCAAGCAGCGCCGCAAGCGTGAGTCCGCCGCCCGCGGAATCGCCGGAGATAACGATTTTGCCGGGCTTGTAACCCTGCGCGAGCAGCCATTTGTACGCCGCGATCGTGTCCTCGACTGCCGCAGGAAACGGATGCTCGGGCGCGAGCCGATAATCAATCGCCAGCGCGCGTGCGTTCGACGCGCGCGCGATTCTCGAGACCATCGCGCGATGCGTATTGATCGAGCCGACGACGTAGCCGCCGCCGTGCAGATACAGGATGACTCGATCCGCCGCCGCGCCGGGCGCCGCGATCCATTCCGCGTTGACGCCGCCCGCGCTGACCTTCTCGCAGGTCACGTCGGCCGGGACGCGCTCGCTGATCTTTTCCATCCCGGCGCGCCGCTGTTCCATCGACGCGCTCGGATTCTGCGGCTGCGATTTAATCCGCTCGATTACCTTGTTCAGTTGTTCGCTCGCCATATTCCCTCCGTCATCGATACGCGGGGTTACAGCGACGGCTATATCACGAAATGGCGGGCAATCGTCTGCGGCCGGAATTGAAAGATTCGCGCCGGCGGCTATGGGCAACCCGGCGTGATTGAAAAGGTCACGTCCTGGAATATCGTCGCGCAGGCACCGACGAACTCAACTGTCCCTGTCAGCCCGGTGGCATTGCCGACTCCGCTTCCGCTGACCAAACAGCCGACGCCCGCGTTACCTTTGAATTTGAATCCGGTCGCGCTTACGGTGCCCTTCATCGGTCCGCGCGCCATCGCAGAATCCGGCCATTGGAACTCAAAAGTACTGCCAATGATGAGTTTCTTATGATTCGAATTCTGATGGAATTCGAAAGTGGCGGCCCCCGAACCATCGCCGTCATCGACCACATCGCCCGCCCAACATCCCTTAATGTCGAGCGGGTGCGCTTTGGCGTCGGGACTCGATTGCGCGCTGTCGGCGTCTGGTGCGTTCCATGCGCCGACGTTCCCGTCAGGTTCGCCGCCGTCCTGCGCGTACGCATAGCGCGTTGCGCCGAGCATGCCGACCGACAGCAGGCTTGCACAAGACATGGCTACAAGCATCTTCGCTAATTTCATCAACCGGTTTTCCTCTTTGGCTATAGAGAGCATCAATAACCAAGTAGAATTTGTAGCCATTATGTTTCAGCGATGCAAGTCTTGCGCAGTTTTAACCAATTATGACGTGCAAATACTCGATTTCAGGCGAAGAACCAGCCTCATGCCGACCGGATCCACGAAATCCCAAAAAAGCGATGGACCCGCCGCGCATAAAGCGCGACGGGTCCCTCACCTATTTCAGCGAAATTTCTGACGAGCGGGGGTCAGCAGGGTCCCGGCGAAATTGAAAACCTCACGTGTTTGAAAAACTTAGCGCATTTTCCCCCAAACGTGATTTTTCCCGACAGCTCCGAGGCGTCGCCCTTGCCAGTTCCATGGAACGGACAACCCTTACCAGCTTGGCCCTTGAATTCGATTCCCTTTGAACTCACCGTACCCTGTATCGGTGAATCCGCGAAGGATGAATCGGGCCAGTCCAGATCCATGCCGCTGTCGCCCATCCCCACGATCTTTTTTCCGTCCTGTGTGAATCCGAAAAAGGCGTCGCCGATTCCATCGACCTTGTCTGATACGTCGCCGTCCCAGCAACCCTCAATGTCGATTGGGGGTCCTTTGGAGTCAGGACTGGCAGCTTCGTCCGCAGCGCTGGCACCGGGTGCACCCCAGGAACCCGTGTCGGGAAGACTGTCGTCCGCATTCTGCGCGTACGCGCGATGCGCCGAACTGAGTACCCCGGTCGAGAGCAGAGCTGCACAGGCAGCTACTGCAAGTGTCTTTGCTAAATTCATCTCTATCCCTCCCATCCTAGCTGGCAAAAATATTAAAGACTGCGCCAAGTCCTTAACTAATGCGTCTAGTTATGTCAAGTTTTGGATAACCTTGAAATGACTATTGTGCTCAAATGTTCCTAATTCTCTGCCACTGAGTGTCACGTCGCGCGCGGCGGCAGCCCTGCCGCTCGGTAAACGTCGTCGATCACGCGCATGTTGATGATTCCCTCGGCGCCGTCGGTGGGAAATTTGGCCTCGCCGCGCACGGCCTTGACGAATGCGCGCAGTTGATGCGTGAACGTCGTGTCGCCGGGCACCGTTTCGGTCTTTTCGCCGGCGCCCGTCTTCACGATGAGCTGATGACCGCGCTGGGGCGCAATAGGATTTATCACGCGGATTTCTCCGCGTTCGCCGCGCGCCATGAAGGTCGCGTTGATCACGGAATCCTTTTTCATCGCGCAGGTCATCTTCGCCGTCGCGCCGCCGGCGAGATCGAGATCAACCTCCATCGCGATGTCGATGTTTTTCGGACCGGTCTCCGCCTTGGCGCTGATCACGCGCGGCGTCAGGCCGGAAAAATAGCGGATCATGTGGAGCGGGTAGCATCCGAGGTCCATCGTGGCGCCGCCGGCGAGGCTCCAATCGAAGCGGATGTTGGTTTCCGGAATCGGCACCGAAAAGTGACCCTCGACGTGAACCAGGCGGCCAAGCGTCCCGTCGGTCATGAGCGCGCGGATTCGATCCGCGAGCGGATGGTAGCGGTAGTGAAACGCTTCGCCGAGAATCTTGCCGCTCGCGGCGGCCGCCTGCGTCATCCGCTCGGCCTCGGCGGCGTTGGACGCGAGCGGCTTCTCGCATAGCACGTGCTTGCCCGCGCGCAGCGCCGCTAAAGTCCATTCGCAATGCAGCGAGTTGGGCAGCGGATTGTAGATCACGTCGAGCGCGGAATCGTTGACGAGGTCGTCATAGGTCGCGAGCACGCGCGGGATTTTGTGGGCGTCGGCGAACTCGCCGCGCACGTTTCGGATCGCGCGCCGCGACCGCGACGACTACGGCGTCAGGCACATTTTGCGCCGCCTTGATCAGAGCATCCGGCGCAATTCGCGCCGCGCCGAGTATTCCGAACCGAAGTGGATGTTGTTCTGCCATGGTCTTTGCCACCTCTTATCGATCTGACGCGTTGTTTGACCGCCGGGGGCGATGCCTTCGCCGTAGCCATCTTATATCCGCTCGCCTCTTCCATTCGCGCGAGCGCGTAGCGGTAGGGCTCGTTCGAGATTGTGACGACACCCTGGTAAGGATGCGCCAGTTCCAGGATCGCGAGAATCGTCATGCCGAGCAGGATCGAAAAGAATCCGCACATCAGCACTTGCGCGCGAAAAACGTTGCTGCCGAAGAAATAGCTGAAACCGATCGTCATCAGGCATCCAAGATAGATCACGGTCCACACCACCGATGGAAGATCTTCTTCGTAAAAGTTAAACCGCTCGGCGCGCGCCTGGCTGATAAGGTTGAGCTGGTCGATCGATTTGTCCATCAACATTTGCTCGCGGCTATCCGTGGGGTGATCCGCGAGCACCGTGGACCAGAGTTCGTGAGCGCCGACTTTTCCGCCTTGAAAGGTGTTGTGGGCCATCTCCGGCCATTCCTTTTCGACGACCCGGTGTGAGTATTCGAGGACAACCGAATCGAGCTGCGAGCGCATCGGTTCGGAGAACGCCTCACCGAGTTTGTAGAGGCTCTCGAGCGCCGTCGCTTCGGTGAGCGCATAGGCATTGGCGTCGTTGAAGCGCTCCCAGGCGGCGACGATCACGAAGGCAAGGACCAGGCCGTAAAAGGCGCCCAGTACGCCGAACGTCACTCCCGCTACCTCGTGATTCTTTTGCAGCCGGTCGAGCGGAACCAGCCATCTTACGAGGCAGAGGCCGGCGATACTGCCACCGCCGAACACCACGACCACGAAAATGATCTGAGTAGCGACGCCGCAGTAGAGCAGGAAATCCATTGCTCGAAATCCCTCCCGGGCGACTGGCCCCATCGAAGTGGCAATCGCACCTACGAGACTAAAGGAGCGCTACGCGATTTCAAAACCGGAACCGGCTTCGCTTGCGCGAAGCTGTCCGAGATCCGTTCCTCCCGTCGCTAACGCTCCCGTCGTCAGCGACTGTGTTGAAAGTCAAGGTTGGGGGACCATGTAGTACGGTCACGGAACATCGCGTTGAGGATGACCAGCAGTTTGCGGGCGCAGGCGATGTACGCAAGCTTTTTGCTTTTTCCGCTCTGCACAAGACGCCTATAAAAGGGAGCCAGCAGCGGGTTGCAGCGGGTCGCACTGAGCATCGCCATGTACAGCGTACTGCGGACCCCGGCGCGGCCGCCCCAGATCATGCGCCGGCCCTTGAACTTGCCACTCTCGTGCGCGTGCGGTGCGACCCCAATCAGCGCGGCGATCTGACGTCGTCCGATCTGCCCCAGTTCCGGAACTTCGGCGATCAACGTACGCGCCAGCTGCGGGCCAACGCCGGGAACCTGCTGCAGCATGGCGATCTTCTGCTGATGCGCGGGCGAGTTCTTGATCGTCTCGCGCACCTGCTGCTCGAGCTCGACCAGGCTCCGCTTGAGCGCACGGATACTGGCCACGATGCTGCGCTTGACCACCTTGCGCGCCCGCTGGCGGCGGTTGGTCTCCGCCACCAACATCACGATTAGCTGGCGCCGCCGGCGCACCAAGGCCTTGAGCTCGGCCTCCGCCTCGGTCGGCAGTTGGGTCAGCGTAAGCCGCCCATGGCTTCGCGCCGAGTGTCCGAACTGCGCCAGCACCAGCGCATCGAGCCGATCGGTCTTGGCCAGTTTACCAAGACTGCGGGCGAACTCGCGCACCTGGCGCGGATTAACTACTGCCACCGGAACCCCGGCTGCGCACAACTCACTCACCAGCAGGTCTTCCGGTCCGCCACTGGCCTCTATCACCACCGCCTGCGGCCGCAACTCCAGCATCCGCGTGAGCAACTGTTCCACGCCGGCCGGGTCATTGCTGAGGCTGAAACTCTCACCACCAGGCCACCGCGCCACATCCAGCCGCGCCATCGACACATCCACCCCTACCATCACCTCACCTTGTGCCATCGCTCCTCCTCCCTCTCGGACGCCTTCCCTTCCTTGCGCACGATCCGGCCTCTTGCGGGCCGGGCGACTGTTCGGGTTGATACGCCCGCTTTAGGCGCGCGGGGATCCGTGCTGACAAGCGGCCTTTCTTGCTCCGCGAATGACATCGGTCTCCCGCGCGCATTTCCTCCGCTCCATTCAAATCCGCTTCATCTGCTACATACAAGGATGACAGAACTCCGCTCGCTGTCGCTCGCTTCGTCAAGATGACAGAAAACCGCTCGCTGTCGCTCTCTTCGTCATCGTCACCGCCCGCTGAAATTCGGCTCGCGCTTGGCCATGAACGCTTCGAGCCCCTCCTTGAAATCACCCGATCTGAACAGCACCAGCAACTGCATCAACACATGATGCGTATGCGATTCGAAATCCTCGCTCAGCCCATGCCGGAAGAGCCGCTTCATCGCGCGAATCGCCAGCGGCGCGTTCGCCGCGATCTTCGACGCCCATCGCGATCGCCTCTTCCATCAGTTCCTCGTGCGGCACGACCTTGTTCGCCAGTCCCAACTCGACCGCGCGCGCCGGCGCGATATCGTCCGCGATGAATCCGATTTCGCACGCGCGCGCCCATCCCACCAGCCGCGGCAGGTACCACGTGCCGCCGCTCTCGGGCACGATGCCGCGTTTGGCGAACGCCGGCACCAGCTTGGCGCGATCGCTTATCAGCCGCAGGTCGCATCCGAGTGCGAGATCGAATCCGTAGCCTGCCGCGGCGCCGTTGATCGCGCAGATGACGGGCAGGTCGATTCGATTCAGCGTCACCGTCGGCAGCTCGCGCGTGCTGACGTGCGAGGCGCCCGGCGCGCCCAGTCCGGCGCCGATACCTTTGCCGGCGACGGTGTCCTTGAGATCGAGTCCGCTGCAAAAGCCGCGTCCCTCGCCGGTCAGGATGATCGCGCGCACTTTTGGATCGGCGTCGAATTCCTTGAGCGCCTCACCGAGATTATTTAGCATCTCGACGCTGATCGCATTCATCCGGTCGGGCCGATTGAGCTTCAAAATTCCGATGTGATTGGTTTTTTCAACGATTAGATCAGCCATTTGCCCAGTCCTCCATTCGATTTTGAAAACCTAGCGCATCGCGTCGATTTAGCGAATGATGCGAGATAGAATTCCCCGCGGAGCATCAATCATGATTAAACACCTACCCGCATCGAGCACGGCCGACGAGATTTGCGCAATCCTCGTCGAAGACGGATGCGTCGTCGTCGATAACGTCGTGCGTCCCCAGGTCATGGACGAAGTCGCCGCCGAGCTGCGTCCCTTCGCCGACGCCACCGCGTTCGGCGCCGACGATTTCAGCGGCAAGCGCACGCGCCGCACCGGCGGCCTCATCGCGCGTTCTCCGAAATCCCGCGAGCTCGTGATGAATCCGACCGTCCTCGGCGCGGTCGGCAAGATGCTCGGTCATGCGACCAGCTTTCAGCTCCACCTCACGCAGATAATCTCGATCGGCCCGAACGAGCCCGCGCAGACGATTCATCGCGACCAGTGGGCGTTCGATTTTTTTCCGTTCCCCAAGGGCTACGAAGTCCAGTGCAACACCATCTGGGCGATGACCGATTTCACCGAAGAAAACGGCGCGACGCGCGTCATTCCCGGCAGCAACCACTTCGACGACAAGCTGCACTTCGCCGAGGCCGACACCGAACCGGCCGCGATGTCGAAAGGCTCAGTGCTGTTCTACACCGGCAGCATCTACCACGGCGGCGGCGCGAACCGGTCGAAGGCCATTCGCACCGGCATCAACATCACCTACAACGTCTCGTGGCTCCGGCAGGAAGAAAATCAGTATCTCTCGGTGCCGCTCGAAATCGCGCGCACGCTGCCCGTCGATCTGCTCAGGCTGATGGGCTACCGCCTCGGCGCCTACGCGCTCGGCTACGTCGATGACACCCGCGACCCAATCGAAGTGGTGCGCCCCGACCTTGCGCGCAACGGCTTCCGCCCAGTGCTCGAATCGCAAAAAGCCGACGACTTCCTCAAGACTCCGCCCCAAGGCTCCGCGCAAAAGGGCGCGGATCCGTCCTAACCTCCCCTTGTCCGAGGGGAGGTCGCCGCGCGCCGCAGGAGCGCGGCGGGAGAGGTGTAGCGCTCGCATCACCACAACGTGGAAATCACTTGGTCGATGTTCATGGCGTTCGCTCCTCCGATGCACCTGGTCACACGGGTCAAAGCGTCGTTTCCTCTCGCGCACCGGCCCCGACGGATGCTACTGTCTGGCGCTATCGGGGCCGGCGGATGCCGGCCGTTGAAATCCTGTCATTCAGTTCACGAGGCCTCATGTCCCACTCGCGTTTCTTCGTGTTAGCAATCCTCCTGGCGCTCGCCGCAGCGCCTCTGTCTGTTCGATCCGCACTGGCCGCCGAGGTCACCACGCCCGACGGCCTGCGCATCATCGACGTCAAGCCGGGGACCGGACCCGTGCCGCAGGCCGGCCAGACCGTGACGGTCAATTACACCGGATGGCTGTACGTTGACGGCAAGAAGGGCAAGAAATTCGACAGCTCGCTCGACCGGAACCAGCCGTTTTCTTTCACGCTCGGCCAGGGCCAGGTCATCAAGGGCTGGGACGAAGGCCTCGCCACTATGCATGTCGGCGGCAAGCGCACGCTGATCATTCCGCCGGACTCTGGGCTATGGCGCGAGCGGCGCCGGCGCCGACATCCCGCCGGGCGCGACGCTGATTTTCGAGGTCGATCTGCTGAGCGTGAAGTAGCGCGCCGCGCGCAACTTTGCGCCTCTCACTGGGTGCAGGGGTCACCCCCTGCCGCCCGCCGCGCAGGCGATTATTCCCTGATTGAGATTCCCCCCCGCGCTATTGCGCGTCGCCCAGCTTCAGCAACTGCTTGCCGAAGTTCGCGCCGGTGAACAGCCGGATGATCGTCTTCGGCGCGTTCTCGAGCCCGCGCTGCAAATCGATCTGGTTCTTGATCTTGCCCTCGGCGTACCACTTCGACATTTCCGCGATCGCCTCCGGGTAGCGCTGAAGGAAATGGAACACCAGGAAGCCCTCCATCCGCGCGCCGAACAGAATCAGGTTGAAATAATTCTTGGGTCCGACCGGATTTCTCTCGCCGAGATTGTTGTACTGCGAAATCGCTCCGCAGAGCACGATCCGCGCACCATTAGTCAGTCGCGCGAGCGCGTCATCGAGGATCTCGCCGCCGACGTTGTCGAAATAGACGTTGATGCCGTTGGGGCAGTGCTTGCTCAGCGCCTCACCGACATTCTCACTCTTATAGTCAATCGCCGCGTCGAAGCCCGCCTCCTTCAATAGCCAGTCGCACTTCTCGCGGCCGCCCGCGATTCCAACTACGCGGCATCCCTTGATCTTCGCGATCATCCCCGACACGGAACCGGTCGCGCCCGCCGCGCCTGAAACTACGAACGTCTCGCCGGCCTTCACCGCGCCGACTGCGAGCGTGCCGAAGTATGCGGTCAGTCCCGTCGTCCCCAGCAGCGACAGTGCGAGGATCGGATCGGTGCCGGCCGGCAGCTTCTGCAAGCCCATCAGGCCTTCGCCGCCGTTGACCGTGTAGTCCTCCCATCCGAAAAGTCCCTGCACCAGATCGCCCTTGGCGAATCCCGGACGTTTCGACTCGACCACCTGTCCCACCGTGCCCGCCTTCATCGTCTGGCCGAGCGGAATCGCCGGCATGTAGGTGTCCATCGACATCCAGCCGCGCTGCGTCGGATCGAACGAGAACGCGAGGTTGCGCACCAGCACCTGCCCGTCCTTCAGCGCCGGAACGACAGTCTCATTCCAGCGGAAATCGCTTTCCTTGATTATTCCATGCGGCCGCGCCGCCAGCAGCCATTGCCGATTTTTCAGTTCCGCCATCGAAATACCTCACTGCGAGAATCTGTTTGAGTGATCTGGACTTAGCCGATACGCGAGTCTCAAACAAGGAAAGCGCGGCGCCAACGCGAACGGACGCGTTAGCTTGGCGCGGCGCAAAACCCTACAATCGGGCGTCGGAGGAACCGACATGTCGATGATGGGCCGTTTTGTGCAGGTGTCGCCCGACCGCTTGCAACAGATTCTCGCAGATCCTTCCAGCGTCGAAGCATTTCTCGCCGCGGCGCCAGTCGCGCCAGCCGCTCCTAAGACGTTGGAAGTAATACGGGGCATGTTACAGAAACGCGCTCCGATGATCGCGGCGTCGCTCAAGACGATGGACCCCGCGATGAGGGAGAGAACGGAGCAGGCGTTAAAAGCCGCCGGCGTTGACATCGACGGCCTCGCGCGCGGCGAAGGCATTGAGGCGCTGGCAAAGTTGATGGCCGAGCGGGGCCGAGTACTGGCGAAGGCCGCCGGCTTGTCCAATGATCCGCCGGCATCAGGCAGCAACCCGCAGGCGTCGGGAAAAGGCGCCGACCTCTCGATCGAAAAGGCGTGGCACGGCGTACACTACCTGTTGTGCGGCAAGGATCAACCCGGAACCGATCTCGTGAGCCAGGTCGTGATGGGCGGGACTGACGTCGGCGACGATCTCGGCTACGGACCCGCGCGGTATTTCAGCGCCGACGAGGTCGCCGCAATTGCGCGCGAGCTGAGCCGGCCCAATCTCGAAGCCGAGATGGCCGCGCGATGGGATCCGGACAAAATGATGACGCTCGGCATCTATCCGGCGCAATTCGATTCCGACGACGAACAGTGGCTGATGGACGCGTTCCGCAAGCTGCGCCAATTCTACATCGACGCGAGCGCCGCAAAACTCGCTGTCGTCGCCTGCCTCGAGTGAACCTCTAGAACAGGCGATTGCCGAAGAACACCGCGTTGATATCGCGCTTCGACGCCGCGAGCGCGTCGCGTGACTTCGCCGCCATCGTTTTCGCGAGCGCCCGCGCCGCCGGCATCAACTCATCCGGCTTGACGACGCGGTTGAGCGCGCCCATCGCGAGCAACTCCGCGGCCTTGTAATGCCGGCACATCAGGATCGCTTCCTTCGCGCGCCACGGCCCGAGCCGCGCGGCCAGCACGCTGGCCGGAGCGCCCCGATACGGCACGTCGAGATCGACTTCGGGCACCCAGAACTCCGCGCCTTCGACCGCGATTGCAAAATCGAAGCCGAGCACGAACGACCATCCGCCGCCGACCGCATAGCCGTTGATCGCGCCAATCGTGATCTGATCGAGATGCGCCAATACGTCGAACGCGCGGCCAATCAGCCGCGGCCATCGCTTGCCGAACTCGCCCATCCGTCGGCGCCGCTCGGCGGGATCGATCGCGCCGCCGGCCGGAACCTTGAACATCGCCGAATCGGCGCCGGCGCAAAACGCGGTGCCTTTTCCCGTCACGATCAGCACGCGGCACTCGCGATCGTCGCGGACCGCATGCAGATGACGCTCGAACTCCAGGATGACGCCCTCGTCGAGACAATTTCGCCGCTCGGGCCGATTGAAACTAAGAGTCGTGACCGGCCCGTCATGCTCGACCAGGAAAGTTTCAGCAGTCTTGCTCGACGCCATCGCTGTGCTTTACTTCGGCGCCGCGCCCCGGCGCAACTCTCCCACCGGCTTGCGCGCCAGCGACTGATATTGAACAATCGCGTTCTTCACACTCGCGCGGAGAGGTGGCCGAGTGGTCGAAGGCACCAGATTGCTAATCTGGCGTACTGGGTAACCGGTACCGAGGGTTCG
>CAVWMC010000015.1:0-10671 GCA_963756005.1 uncultured delta proteobacterium | reverse complement strand
CCTGATTCGCGGCGCGCTGGACGCGGAGAATCGGGTCGGTATCAAGATGAACGTCGCGAAGGAGAATCTCGAGAAAGTGATCGCGCTGCTGCCGTCGATCACGGCGCCGACCATCTCGCATCTCTACCCGTCGAAGGCGCTGAAGGGCGTCGAATGGCTGGCGGTCGAGACGGTGATCGCGGAGCAGACGGTGCGCGAGCTGTTCCCGAAGCTGCTGGAGGCGGGAGCGGTGGGGATCGTGGAGTTCCCGCTGAATAAGATTATTGGGTAGCTGAAAGGAGCGCTGCGCGATTTTCGGAAACCGGAACCGGCTTCGCTGGCGCGAAGCTGTCCGAGATCCTTCCAGCCGCTCGCGATGCTCGCTCCGTCAGGATGACAAATTTGAGCGCTGCGCGATTTTCAGAGACCGGAACCGGCTTCGCTGGCGCGAAGCTGTCCGAGATCCTTCCAGCCGCTCGCGATGCTCGCTCCGTCAGGATGACAAATTTGAGCGCTGCGCGATTTTCAGAGACCGGAACCGGCTTCGCTGGCGCGAAGCTGTCCGAGATCCTTCCAGCCGCTCGCGATGCTCGCTCCGTCAGGATGACAAGTTTGGAGCGCTGCGCGATTTTCAGAGACCGGAACCGGCTTCGCTGGCGCGAAGCTGTCCGAGATCCGTTCCTCCCGTCGCTAACGCTCCCGTCGTCAGGATGACAAGAACTGCGCGAAGCCGTCCGAGATCCTTCCAGCCGCTCGCGCTGCTTGCTCCGTCAGGATGACACACGCGCTCGCGGTGCTTGCTTCGTCAGGATGACGGGATTTCGGTCTCTGGTCCGCGCCTCGACATTGTGCCACAACAGGATCATTCACCCGCGGAGGTTGGCGTCATGGGTTTGCCCAATGGAGTTCATCACCTCGCTATCTGCACCAAGGACATCAAGAAGCAGATCGATTATTTCTCGCAGGTCGTCGGGATGGAGTTGGTCGCGCTCTACTGGATGCACGGCGTCGATAACACCTTCCACGGCTTCATGAAGCTGAGCGACAGCTCGTCGATCGCGTTCGTGCAGCATCCCGATGTCGCGAAGATTCAGCCGATCAAGGGCGTCTCGCACGCGGGGCATACGACGCAGAACGTCGCGGCGGGCGCGATGCAGCATCTGGCGCTGAACGTCGATAGCTACGGCGACCTGCTGGCGATTCGGGATCGCGTGCGCGCGCATGGGCATTGGGTGATGGGCCCGCTCGATCACGGATTCTGCAAGTCGATCTACCTGGCGGCGCCCGAGGGAATCATGCTCGAGTTCTCGACCTCGGATGGCGGATCGATCGATGCGGAAGCGTGGATCGATCCCGAAGTGCAGGCGCTGGCGGGAATCAGCGCGGACGAAGTCGAGAAGTACAAGCATCCGGCGGCGTTCGAATCGAAAGGCGGCAAGGTCGCGCAGCCGAAGCCGGATCCGTCGAAGCCGCTGATGGACTACCCGGCCGACGATCGCATCTGGACGATGAGTGACGAGGAAGTGTCGCGCCGAATGAGCGAGACGACGCCGCCGGTGCAGAAGAAAGTCAAAGCCGCGTAGTAGTCTCGCCAACGGCGACGATCGATCCTCGCCTCCCCCGTCGTTGGGGGAGGCCGACGCGCGTCCGCACGCGGCGGGTGGAGGACCTTGATTTGCTGAATTCCTGGATGCTGCTGACGTCGCATCGGAATGTGCGGCGAAACAGAAAATTGCCGCACAGTTGTCCTCCACCCTAACCCTCCTCCAACGGTGGAGGAGGGAACCAGCAGTAGTCTCGCCAACGGCGACGATCGATTGAGCCTCCCCCGTCGTTGGGGGAGGCCGACGCGTGTCCGCACGCGGCGGGTGGAGGACCTTGATTTGCTGAATTCCTGGATGCTGCTGACGTCGCATCGGAATGTGCGGCGAAACAGAAAATTGCCGCACAGTTGTCCTCCACCCTAACCCTCCTCCAACGGTGGAGGAGGGAACCAGCAGTAGTCTCGCCAACGGCGACGATCGATTGAGCCTCCCCCGTCGTTGGGGGAGGCCGACGCGCGTCCGCACGCGGCGGGTGGAGGACCTTGATTTGCTGAATTTCTGGATGGCCCTCGCGTCGTATCGGAATGTGCGGCGAAAGAGATAATCGCCGCACAGTTGTCCTCCATCCTAACCCTCCTCCAACGATGGAGGAGGGAACCACGGACGTTGGAGGAAGTCGCTGTTCCGACAGTGCTGTCTGCTGCTATATGCGATTGCCATGAAGACGCTTCGGACTGAAACTCGCAATGGCGTCGGCATTATCACGCTCACGCGCGCTGCCGAGTACAATACGATCACGCCCGAATTGCGCGACGAGCTTGCCGCCGCGATCGATCGCGCCGACGCCGACCACGAGGTGCACGTAATCCTGATGCGCGCCGAGGGGCCTGCGTTTTGCGCGGGCTACGCTCTCGAAGGATCGACGCGCGCGCAAGCCGGTGAAGGTTCGCGCCAACGTGTGTGGGACTCGGTCGCCGACTACGGGATGATCTCGCAATACGTCAACGTGTACATGAAGCTGTGGTACGCGAAGAAGCCGACTATCGCGGCGGTTCATGGATGGTGTATCGGCGGCGGCACCGACATGGTGCTATGCGCCGACCTGATAATCGCGGCCGAGTCCGCGTCGTTCGGCTATCCGCCGTCGCGGGTGTGGGGCACGCCGACCACCGCGATGTGGGTCTATCGGATGGGGCTCGAACGCGCCAAGCGCTACCTGCTGACGGGCGATGAGATCGCGGCGCCGGAAGCCGCGCGCATCGGACTGATTCTCGAGACGGTGCCTGACGCCGAACTCGACGCGCGCGCGACTGCGCTGGCCGAGCGGATGGCGCAAGTGCCGGTGACTCAACTCGCGATGCTCAAGCTGCTGTGCAATCACACCGCGGAGAACATGGGGTTGGCGACGTCGCGGCTGGTGGGATCACTGTTCGACGGAATCGCGCGGCATACGCAGGAAGGCCTCGATTTCGTCGCCCGCGCGCAAGCGGCAGGATTTCGGCAAGCGGTGCGGGAGCGCGACGATCCATTTGGAGATTACGGATCGGGGCCGCGCTCGAAGAATCGTGGCAAGAAGAAAGAAGGTAAAAGGAAAACTTAATTTATTGAAACTGATCTTAGCCTCTCTCTATCAGAGAGAGGTCGACGCGAGACCTTGAGCGGCGGGTGAGGGTCCAGTTATAAAGATGCCCTTCCGCGCCTTTCCGGAAACCAGGAATATGGACCCTCACCCGCGCCGGAGGCGCGGCCTCTCCCTGATAGCGAGAGGCAATTCAAGAATGAGGAGAATCGATGACCACCACTGACATTACGTTTCCCGCGCACGATGGGCGGCCGATGCGGGCGGCTTACGCCGCGCCGGACGGCGCTGAGAAGCGGCCGGGCGTTATCGTTATTCACGAAATTTTCGGGCTCAACGATGACATCCGGCGAATCACCGGGAGGGTTGCCGAGCTTGGCTATGCGGCGCTCGCGCCCGACCTCTACGATCGCGACGGCGCGCGGCTCATCTGTATCGCGCGCACGCTGATGACGCTGAATCGCGGCGAGGGCGATGCGTTCAAGGACCTCGACGCGGCGCGGAAATTTCTACAACAGCAGCCCGGCGTCGATTCGGGGCGCATCGGAGTGATCGGGTTCTGCATGGGCGGCGGATTCGCGCTGATGTTCGCGGCGCGGGCTCCGATCGGCGTCGCCGCTACGTTTTATGGCGACGTGCCGAAGTCCACCGACCAGTTGCGCGGCGTTTGCCCGGTGCTCGGCGGCTACGGCGACAGGGACCGGATGTTCGCGGCGCAGGGGCGACGGCTCGAAACGCTGCTGACCGAGATGGGCGTCGTGCACGACGTCAAAGTTTACGAGGACGCGGGCCACAGCTTCATGAGTCGCAACAGCGGATTTCTACCGTGGATCGGAAAAGTCGGGCCGATGAAGGCCGAGTACAATCCCGAGGCCGCCGAAGACAGTTGGAAGCGAATCCAAGCGTTCTTCGGCCGCCACCTCGGGCATTAGCAGGCAACAGCCAGCGCAGTAGCTGTCTTCCAGACGACAACATCTCCCACGTTGGGAGAGACAAGAGAGAGGGATGCGGCCGTTGAAAATTACATTTTCAACGCACTGCTGAGGGGAAACTATTTGCTTAAGCCAACGGCCTGGCGGGATTTCGCGATTCGTTCGCGCGAGGCTACCAGCGCCTCGACGTTTTTGGCGCCGCGATAGCCCATCTGATCGGCCAGGTATTCGGCGAGCTTGCGCTCGGAGATATTCGGGCGCTGTTTGCGTTTGTCCTCGGCCAGCTCGGCGAGCGTGGTGCGGAGGGTGTCTTCGGAGTCTCTGAGGGTTTCGAAAATCGGGGAGGGAATCACGGAATTTGTCGGCATGCCATCACCTATGCTGCCTATCGTAGCATAACGGCGTGAAATCTCCTGCATGCCTTAAGTCAAACGAAAGCAATCAGAATTCGTGAAACTTTTTGTTCTCCACGCAACATTCTTGTTCAGATAAGCATCCGCCGACCCGACAGAGCGGCAATTGACGCGCCGCGTCATACCAAGCATTCTGCGTTGGACCCGTAACGATGCCACGAATGAGCCGCCGCGATTTTCTGACGCACCTACGCATGGGCGTCATTTTTTTTGCGATGACGATTCTTGGCGCGTGCGGCAACGGCAGCAGTTCCGCGCCTTCGAGCAGCTCCGCGGAAACCGGCGCGTGCGCGCCACTGCCGCCCGCCGCCGAGCCCGATTTTCTGGTTCACCTGACGCCCTTCATGAACCACCTCTGTTACCAGAAACAGAACTGGCAGCATGACGCGCAAGTGCGCACCAGCGACGGCGTTCATCCTTACGTCAGAGTCTGGTACTCGCCCTCGCTGTTCAATTGGATCACCGTCAAGAACCGCGTCGGGCCAGTGCCCAACGGCGCGATGGTCGTGAAGGAACAGTATCAAGGCCCGGCCGATCCGATGTTCGGGTGGACCGTGATGGTCAAAGACGCGAACCTGTCGTGGGATGGATGGTACTGGGCCGACCTGACGAGCCCCACGCCGCGGAATCCGAACGCGGCGCCGACGCCGCTGCCGGACGGTGGATGCGCCGAGCCGCAGGTCCATTTCAACGGCGCGGGATTGTACTGTCTGAATTGTCACGCGTCGGCGATCGCGAATGCTGGGACCTATTCGAGTACCGCGTACCTGAACCCGCCGAGTGCCACTGCGGCCGGTCCGTTCGCGGATTTGTCAGCGGTGATCGACGGCATGCACAATCTGGCGGCGCGACCGTCGGCAGACGCGTTGGAGGCCGCGCGGGCGCCGATGTTCGTCCGCCGCGTGCCGAATTCCGTCTTCGCCAATCTCAGGTCGTTGCCCTCGCCGGCGGCGCCCTGCATGGTCTCGCAGGCGCTTGATCACGTGGTTCCAGCCGCGCAGTCCAAAGGCGGGCCGGAGGAGTTCCTCACTTCCGATCAATGCGCGAGCTGCCACGACGCGACCGGCACAATCGCCGACTTGATCCCCAACATGATTGTTGGCGCGCCGGGTCCGACGCCGGTCAACCTGTCGCAATATGGCGAATGGCGCTACTCGATGATGGGGCTCTCGGGACGCGACCCGATCTTTTTCGCGCAGCTCGACACTGAATCGACGCTGCATGGGCATCTGGCGGGCCATGCCGACGGCGCCGCGTTCGTGCAGGACTTCTGTCTTCGATGCCACGGCGTGATGGGCCAGCGTCAATTTCATATCGACAAAGGAAACGGACCGAACACCTTGCTCACGCGAGCGGTGTTGCAGGATCCCAAATCGAAGTACGGTGCGCTCGCGCGTGACGGCATTTCATGCGCGGTATGCCATCACATGACGAACGACCTGCTTGGCGACCCATCGACAGACACTGGCCTGTTCAAGACCGGTCCCGCGAGCGAGGTTTACGGACCGTTTCCATCCGATCCGGATTCGACGGGCGCAAAGAGCGGCGACAGTGTTATCCCGCTACCGATGCAGAACAGCGAGGGGATTACGCCGACGCAGGGTCTCCATATCCAGCAGGCCAACCTGTGCGCGTCGTGCCACACAATTTTGCTGCCGGTGTTCGATGCCGATGGCAAACAGGTGATTGAAGACGGCGAGCCGAAATTCGAGTACGAGCAGACCACGTTTTTCGAATGGCTGAACAGCGGTTTCATTACGATTCCATGCCAGCAATGCCACATGCCCGACAGCTACCAGGGCAATCCGCTGCAGTTCAAAATCGCGAATATCGAGGACAGCACGTTCCCGGCCATACCGGATAGCGGGCCCTCGACGCGCCTGCCGGACGCCGACCTGATCATGGAAGCGCGCACGCCTTATCGGCGTCATCAGCTGCTTGGGATCAACCTGTTCGCGCTCGAGATGTTCGATCAGTTCCGCGCCGAGCTGGGCCTTTTCAAATTCGATCCCAATCTGCCTGGTCCTCTGGCCAGGCAGATCTTCAGCCAGAAGACCGCGGTGGCGGAGGCGGTGACGCAGGCTCAGACCGCCACTGCCAACGTCATGATCACGTCGGCGACCAAGTCCGGCGGGACGCTGCAAGCCGACGTCGAAGTGGACAATCTCGCGGGCCATAACTTTCCGTCGGGCGTGAGCTTTCGGCGCGCGTTCCTGAATTTCCAGGTGCTCGACGGCGCGGGCAAGGTGCTCTGGGCCTCGGGCAATACCAATTCCGACGGCGTCATCGTCGATAACGCGGGCAATCCACTGACGACCGAGTTCTTCAGCTCGACGCAGCAGGCCTATCAGCCGCATTTCTGGACCGACAATCCGATCACGAGCGACAGCCAGGTCGAGATCTACGAAGAACTGGCGACCGATCCTCAAGGCATGCTGACGACCAGTTTTTTGAGCCTCGATCACAAGGTCAAAGACAATCGCATCCAGCCGCAGGGAAGATCGTTCAACGGTCCCAACGCCGGCATCACCGCGCCGGTAGGCACCGGCGACGATCCGGCGTATCAGCGCGGATGCGGCTGCAGTATGGTGCGCTACGAAATACCGCTGCCGGCGAATGCCGCGGCGGTGAATGCGACGCTGTACTATCAGAGCATCCCGCCCTACTACTTGCGCCAGCGATCCGAGGAAGGGCACGGTCCCGACACTGCGCGCCTGATCACCTTCACGAATCAGTTGAACACGAGCCAGTATCCGGAGATCGCAAACTGGAAACTGAAAATCGCAACTTCGGGTGCGGTGAATATCCAATGAGGAATTGATGAGAGCGCCGCGAATCAGCCGCCGCGAGTTTCTGCGCAAAGCCGGTCAAGCCGGACTGGGATTGGGCCTGGGATCGCATCTGGTTGCGATCGCGGGATGCAGTGGCGGCAGTGCAAACCTCGTCGCCGAGACGCCCGGCGGCTACGACGCGATCGTTGTCGGCGGCGGCGCCGCGGGTGCAATCGTCGCGGCCAAGCTGCAAATCGCCAGCGGCGGCCGCAAGCGCATCCTGATCATCGAAGCCGGCGGCCCGACCAGCGCGGCGATCGGCGGCACCGACTTCCCGATGTGGCTGCCGCCAAATCGCACCGACCTGACGATTCACGACGTGCCCGGCGAGTACTCGCTGCTGGCGTTCCAGCCGCTCGGCGCGCCGTACCAGCTCACCGAGACGCTGTTCACATGGCAGGGAATCGGTCTTGGCGGCAACGCCATGTACAACGGGATGCTGTTTCAGACCAACCCGTCGGAAGTTTTCGACAATGATTGGCCGACCGGATGGCATTCGGCCGACCTGGCGCCCTACTTCCAGCGCGTCCGCGGGAACATCCCGGTGACCAACACGCCCTCGACCGACGGTGTCCCGCAGAACACCGGCCCGGCCGACATTATCCACCCGCTTTACGCCGCCAACGGATGGATGGAAGGCGATACCAGCATGCCGATCAACGGTCCGGGCGGTCTCTACAGCCGGCCGTATGTCGCGGCGACCGGCGGCCGGCGCGCGGGCCCGATCAGCGGATATTTCGAGGCGGTCGATCCGGGCGGCGTGCCCGCGACGGGACTCGAAATCCTGCCGTTCGCCAAGTGCGAGCGAATCCATTTCAACGCCGATAGCACCGCAGTGGCGGTGAGCTACTCCAAGCGTGCCGGTCTCGACCAGTCACTGCCCGGCACCAAGGGCGTCGCCCGTCTTGCTCCCGGCGGAGTGATCGTGATGGCGGCGGGAGCGCTGGTCACGCCGCGGCTGTTGCTCTTGAGCGGAGTCGGGCCGCGCGGCCGCGAGGAAGAGTTTTTTCCGGGCCGCACGTCGGTGCCACAATTTACGATCGACAATCCGCAGGTCGGCGTCGGCGTGTACGACCACGTGATGTCGATGATCACCTACAGCTACGACGGCACGGTGCCGTACCAGGCGTACAACTACGGCGACTTCGCCGGCAACGCGGCGGGAATCGCGGCGTACCTCGCGAACGGCAGCGGACCGTATGCGCAATACCAGCCGGTGTCGATTCTGCACTACGGGCTGGGGACGACGACGCCCAACGTCGAGATCTTTCTCAATCCGAACGGCGCGGGCACGCCGGGCGGAACCTTCTATGGACCGCGCACGTTTTCGGCGTTCTGTATGCTGCTCAATCCCAAGGCGCGCGGGCTGATCACGCTCGACACCAACAACAACGTGAATTTCCCGAACATCTATCTGCCCGACACCACCGACGGCGCGGACGATACGACCCTGATGGCGCAGGCCGTATTCGACATGATCCAGCTCTTCGCGCAGAATCCGAACCTGGAGATAGTGTTCGGTCCGGGCAGCTCGAGTCATCCCAATCTCGATCCCAACAACCTCGCCGACATCCGCACCTACGTGACCGGGCCGCAGCCGGTGGGCGGCGTATTTTTCAACCGGCTGATCATCAACCACTTCGGCGGCACGGCGGCGCTCAGCGACGGTCCCGGCGGCGTCAATCCGAAGACGCTGATCGTGCGCGGCACGACCAACGTGGCGGTGGTGGACGCGTCGCTAAGTCCGACGATCGTAGTGGGGCATCCAGTCGGCACGATCATGGCAGTCGCCGACCGCGCCGGCGACATCCTGTCCGCGCGCTGGAGTTGAACGACCGCCGCTTCCTGGCATGACAAATTGAGCGACCGGGATGATCGGTAACAGTTTAGACCGGGATGATAGGTAACACATTTTCTGAGTTTGAGGGGGAGGAGCGCGAGGGGGGCTGCCCCTCTCGCCCGACCGTGGAGGTGCCGGCGGGCTTATGACGGCGGAGTTTTAAACTGACGCCGTCGATGAGCCCGAGTAGCAGCGGTCCGAAGTAGGCCTGCGCGTCTCCCTCCTCGGTTTCAACTATTCCTACTATCTCATTGCTCAAAGTCTCGCTCAGGAAGACCGCTTCGCCCTGCCATTTGATATCGCCCGTGTGGCGTACGCGACGCTCCTGATAGTCGGTCGGATAGGCGGGATCCTCGAGTCTGGCCGGATAGCTGCGCGGCGACGGCGTGTAGTGCATCGCCGGCGCGGTCTGGCCCAGCGCCTCGTGTGGCCGCTGCTGGTTGAACTCGTCGCGGAACTGGTCGAAGCGGTGCTGCTGCGATACGCGATCGGCTTGCGGCGGACTGGCGCATTCGGCCTTGAGCGTCTTGTGCATCCGTTCATGCCGCCCGTTCTGTTCGGGCCTGCCCGGCTCGATCCGCTCCGGCATGATGCCGAGCTTCAACCACCATACCGACAGCCGACTCAGTCCGGTCACCCCGCTGGCGGCGAACGGCGCGCCGTTGTCCGAGCGCATAGCGCGCGGCAGGCCGTACTCTCTAAACACCCGCTCCAGCTCGCTGCGGCAGTCGTCGTAGCCAGCTTTGTTGACTGCCTTGACGCACAACAGATAGCGGCTGTAGGCGTCGGTCACGGTCAGCGGATCGCAGCGCGCGCCGTCTTGGGTATGGAACGGGCCTTTGAAGTCGGTGCACCAGATATCGTTGGGCCCAAGCGCCGCGCCAAGCGGCAGCGGCGACGGGCGCGCGCTGCGCCGCCGTTTGCGCGGCTGACTGAGTTGTTGGCGGCGCAGCAACTCGCCAATCGTGCTCGGCGCCGGCCAACTCTGGCTGGGCGCGCTTTGCTCGAGCTTGGCCCGCAGCTTCTTCGGCCCCCAGCTCGGATGCGCTCGGCGCAGTCCTATGATGGCTTCGCCCTGAGCCTGGGTTATCGCCCACGGCACCACCGCAGGCGCATGCGATCGCTCGCGCAGTCCCGCTCGTCCGTACTCAACGTAGCGCGCCCACCACTTGTACGCCGTCTTGCGGCTGATGCCGAAGTCCGCGCACAGCTCTGTCACGCTTTCCTCTTCGGCCGCCAGCGCCGCCATCAACCGCATCCTTTCGTCCATCGAACAGACCTCCCGCCACGGCATCGTCTCGTACCTCCTGCCGCAGCATTCAATCTGTTACCCATCCTCCCGGTCTATTCTGTTACCGATCCTGCCGGTCTGTACCCTTCGCCGACCTCTCCTTGTCCAAGGAGAGGGTTAGGGAGAGGTTCCACGCCCGATGCGACCCCTACGGATCGCGTCGTCAGCCAAGCTTAACTGCAATAGCGGGCGTTATACCTCTCCCGGCGCCACCTTCGGCAGGCGCCGACCTCTCCTCGGACAAGGAGAGGTTAGGATCACC
>CAVWMC010000014.1:0-48609 GCA_963756005.1 uncultured delta proteobacterium | reverse complement strand
TTCGAACCCCCGAGACCCTTTCGAGCCTACACGCGTTCCAGGCGTGCGCCTTAAGCCGGGCTCGGCCACCTCTCCGCGCGCGAATGCGATTATGCATCACGCGCCTACGCGGGGCCAGTTCGCAAACTCTCCTCTCTGAGCTGGCTGATCAGACTGGGCGCAAACCGGGCGCGCTTGATTGCGACCGATCCGCCAACTAAGAAGTCAAGGAGGAGCCAGCCGCACAGGCGGCTCACTAGTGGAGAACATTGCGATGCTGCATACGCCGATTTGCGATTACTTTGGAATCAAGTATCCGATCCTGCTCGCCGGAATGGGCGGAGTTGCGATGCACAAGCTGGTCGCCGCGGTTTCCAACGCCGGCGGACTCGGCGTGATCGGCGCCGCGTCGCTCAGCCCCGACGACCTGCGCACCGAAATCCGCAAGACTCGCGAGCTGACCGACAAGCCGTTCGCCGTCGATCTGCTCGCGCCGATTCCCGACATGATGCGCCCGCACGTGCCCGTAATGATCGAGGAGCGGATCAAGGTGTTCGTCGCCGGACTTTCGGTGCCGCAGGAATTCGTCAAGGTGATGCACGATGCCGGGATGAAGATCGTCGTGATGTGCGGCAAGGTGCATCACGGCATCAAGTCGCAGGATGCGGGCGCCGACGTGGTCGTCGCGCAGGGCACCGAGGCGGGCGGGCATACCGGCGAGATCGGGATGCTCTCGCTGGTGCCGCAGATGATCGACGCGGTCAAACTGCCGGTGCTCGCCGCCGGCGGAATCGCCGACGGACGGCAGATCGCGGCGGCGCTCACGGTCGGTGCGCAGGGCGTCGTAGTCGGCACGCGCTTTATCGCGACGCCCGAGGCGCAAGCGGCGCAAGGTTATCGCGAAGCGATCGTGAAGGCGCACGAGGATTCGACCATCCGCACGCGCGCGTACACCGGCAAGACCTGCCGCGTCATCCGCACCGAGTACGCGCTCGAGTGGGAGAAGGACCCGTCGAAGATTCAGCCGTTCCCGATGCAGGCGCAGACCTCAACGCGCAACGGCGTCATGAACTACACCGGACGCGGCGGCGGCGACGTCGATCCGAATCGCACCTTCATGCCGACCGGGCAGGGCGCCGGACTGATTCACGAGATCAAGCCGGCGGCCGAAGTGTTCGCGGACTTGCTGCGCGAGACCGAAGCGGCGCTGCGCAAAGCGCAGCAGTTGATGTCGGGCGATCCGGTGCGCCAGCATTCGGCGGCGCCTTCGCGATAAGGAACAGCTATTCGATCCCGTAGCGGCGGCGCTTGCGCCACAACGTCGTTACGTTGATGCCGAGAGTGTCGGCGGCTTCTTCCAGCGTCGCGCTGGCGCCGAGCACGCGGGCGATGTGCTCGCGCTCGACTTCGTCCAGGCTGGCGGCGTTCGGGATGCCGGCCAGCGCTTCGGTTGAATCGTGAAACAGCGAATCGGGCAAGTCGTCGGGCGCGATCGACTCGCCGCGCATCAGGACGGTGCCGCGCTCGATCGCGTTGCGCAGTTCGCGGACGTTGCCGGGCCATCGATAGCGTGCGAGCGCCGCGGTCGCGCCGGGTGACAGCGCGAGGCCGGGATGCGAATTGCGCACGGCCGCGATATTCAGCAGCCACTGCGCCAGCGGCAGAATATCCTCGCGGCGTTCGCGCAGCGGCGGCACGCGCAACGTGATCACGTTGAGGCGGTAATATAGATCCTCGCGAAAGTGATGCGCGGCGACTTCGGACTCGAGGTCCCGATTGGACGCGGCGATTATTCGCGCATCGACATGGATCGTGCGCTCGCCGCCGACGCGCTCGAAGTTCTGATCCTGCAGAAAGCGCAGAAACTTGGTCTGCAGCGTCGGCGTCAAGTCGGCGATCTCGTCGAGAAAAACCGTGCCGCCGTTCGCCGCTTCGAGCCTGCCCGGCTTGTCCTTGACTGCGCCGGTGAACGCGCCGCGCACGTGCCCGAACAGCTCGCTCTCGAGCAGTTCCTCGGACAGCGTGGTGCAATTGACGACGACGAACGGCTTGCTCTGCCGCCGGCTCCATCGATGGATCTGCCGCGCGATGACGTTTTTGCCGGTGCCGCTTTCTCCGGTGAGCAAAATCGTGGCGTCGCTGGCGGCGGCCTGGCGCGCGGTTTCGAGCAGGCGTTGCATCGCGAGGCTCTTCGAGTCGAGCAGCGGCTCCTCGTCGATCGCGCTGCGCAGCGCACGATTTTCCGCGGTCAGCAGCCCGACATGCAGCGCGCGATCGACGGTGTGCTGAATCTGCTCGAGCGAGAACGGCTTGGTGACGTAATCGTAAGCGCCGGATTTCATTGCCTCGACTGCATTTTCGACGGTCGCGTAGGCGGTCATCAGGATCACGAGGCATTCGGGCGCGCGCCGCTTGATATCGCGCAGCAATTCGAGCCCGCTCATCTCGGCCATCTTGTAGTCGGTCAACACCAGATCGAATTGCGTCTCGGCGAGGAGCGCGACCGCCTGCGCGCCGTTCTCCGCGCCGCGAACCTCGTGGCCGAGCGACTCGAAGAACGTGGTGAGGCTGCGGCGGATGTTGCGCTCGTCGTCAACTATGAGCAGCCTGGCCATCAAATCTCCTGCGCGGCGGGAATCTCGACGATGAATCGCGCGCCGTGAGAATTGGCGCTCTCGACGAATATCCTGCCGCCGTGAGCCTCGACGATCTCTTTGACAATCGACAGCCCCAGCCCCGCGGATCCCTTTTCGAAGCCGTCGGAACCGTACTGCACGAAGCGCTCGAAAATGTAGTCTTTCATATCGGCCGGAATCCCGGGGCCCGAGTCGGTGACTTCGAGCCGCGTCGCGTGCTCGGTGCCGCGCGCCGAGACCTGGATCGTTCCGCCGGCCGGCGTATAGCGCAGCGCGTTGCCGAGCAGGTTGGAGATCACCCACGAGAGCTTGACCGGGTCGCCGATAATCTCGGGCACCGAGCCGATGTGCTCCTCGATCTCGACGTGCTTCTCACGCGCCTGGATCGCGAAGCGGCGCGTCACGTCGGACGCCAACCGTGCAAGATCGAGCCGCTTCTGCTGGACGGCGATCGCGGGAATCTCACCGCGCGCGAGGTTGAGCAGGTTGTCGGTGAGCTGGCGCATCCGCGAGCATTCCTCGAGGATCACTTGCAGCAACTCGCCGCTCTTCGGATTTGTCACCGGCGCATCCTCGCGGCTCAACAACTCCGCCGACAGCGCCAGCGAAGTGAGCGGCGTCCTGAGTTCGTGCGACAGCGTCGCGACCAGGTTGGTGCGCGCGCGATCCTGATCGCGAATGTAGGTCACGTCCTGCAGAATCAGCAGCGTGCCGAGCGACTTGCCGACGGTGTGATGAAGCGGGACCGGCTTCAGCACGTAAGAATGGTCGCGGCCGCGAACGTGAAGATCGATCTCGGTGCGATGGCCGTTGGTCCCCCCTGTGCCGGCCCGCTGCAGCGTGCGCAGCGCGTCGCGCACGCGCAAGTAGTGCGGATGGTTGCTGCTGAGATCGTCGAACGGACTGCCGAGCGCGTCCTGCAGATCGACGCCGAGGATCAGCGACGCGATCTCATTGATGTGCGCGACGATTCCGTCACTGTCGATCAGCACAACGCCGTCTTCGAGGCTTTCGATTATTGCCTCGGTCTTGCTCTTTTCGTAAACCAAGCGCTCCACGTTCAGCTTGTCGTACTGCTCCAGGCGCTCGGCCATCTGGTTGAATTCGCGCGCGACCGCTTCGAGCTCGGCCAGCGGCTGCGGGCCCAGCCGCACCTGCGACTTGCGCTGACTGATCCCGCGCAAACGCTCGGCCAGCTCTGTCAGCGGCTTTGAGAGCCGCCATCCGAGTCCCCACGAGACCGCCGCGCCCACCAGCAGCACCAACACGAGACCGCCCGCGAATTCATAGGCAAGGTGCTTGCCCAGCCTTACCGAGCGGCTGTCCGCGCGGAACATGGCGGCCTTGTTCATCGCGATCAGGTCGTCGAGGCGGCCGTGTAATTCGGCGAATTCGAGATCGTGATAAGTGCCGGGCGGCGCCGCGGCGACATCGGCGAACAATTTGGTGGCACGCCTGGTGATGTCGCCGGCGAGTTCGGGCTCGCCAACTTCAGTGAAATTGTGATCCTCGACATCGTTCCACTGCAGAAAATTGCTCCGCGCGCCGGGTAGAACGTCCTTGGCCCGTCCGTCATGCATCGCCACCTGAAGCGTGTTGAGCGCGGCGTGCATGTTCTGTGCGGCTTCGATACTGACGTAGTTGCGGTAGAGCGTCGCGCGGATTGCGCTGCCCAGCGCATAGACCCGCGGCAGCGTGTAGAGCCCGAGCAGAACGACCAACGCCAG
Organism: uncultured delta proteobacterium; assembly: GCA_963756005.1. GTDB lineage: Bacteria > Desulfobacterota > Binatia > Binatales > Binataceae > Binatus. The sequence continues at coordinate 44,267 of CAVWMC010000014.1, read as the reverse complement.
CATCAGCAAAGTGCCGTTGCGGATTCGGCGTTGCAGCGAAGGTGCGCTCATCGCGAATCCTCCCGTTCGTCGGTCGCGACGATTTCCACGTCGAGGTCGGTTGCGTCCGCCACCAGCCGCGCCACCACGTCACCCCTGAGCAAGCGGCGCCATCGCGGTTGATGCGTGCGGCCGACGATTACCTTGGTCACGCCCTTGTCGTGCGCGAAATCGATCAAGGCCTTGACCACGTCGTCGGACTTGAGCCACACGGTCTCGGCGCCGAGGTCGCTGGCGACGTTGATATTGTCGAGCAGCGCGACGAAGTCGCGGGTGCCGATATTTTTCACCGATTCGTTGGGCGTCTCGATGTGCACGGCGAACCATTCGGCGTTGAGCTGACCGGCGATGCGCGAAGCCTTGCGCAACAATTGTCCGGTGTCGGCGCCGTTGGACGAAAGTCCGACCATGATCCGATCGATCACGTTCGCGCGGTGGCCGCCTTCGCGCTTGATCGACTCGCGATCCAGCCGCTGCCGGTCCAGGCTGCGCGCGACCTCGCGCAGCGCCAGTTCACGCAGCGAAGCGAGATTGCTCGGCTTGAAGAAATTCTTCAGCGCGTTTTCGATCTGCTCGCGCGGATAAATCTTGCCCTCGCGCAGCCGCTCGCGCAGCGCTTCGACCGGCACGTCGATATTGACGATCTGATCGGCGCGCGCGAGGAACGAATCGGGCACGGTCTCGCGCACGTCGATGCCGGTGACGCGCTTCATCAACGCGTTCAGGCTTTCGACGTGCTGGATGTTGATCGCGGTGATCACGTTGATGCCGGTGCCGACGATCTCCTCGACGTCCTGGTACCGCTTCGGGTGGCGCGATCCGGGCGCGTTGCTATGCGCCAGTTCATCGACCACGACCACGTCGGGTTTGCGCGCCACGATCCCGTCGACGTCCATCTCTTCGAGCTCGACGTCGCGGTACTGGATCTTACGCCGCGGCACGATCTCGAGGTCGCCAATCCGCTCCTCGGTCTCGCGCCGGCGATGCGTTTCGACGAAGCCCAGCACGACATCCACTCCCCGATCGCGGAGCTGATGCGCCTCCTCGAGCATCCGGTAGGTCTTGCCTACGCCCGCGGCGGCGCCGATATAAACCTTGAGACGGCCCCGTTGAGTCTGGGGCACGAGGTCGAGAAAAGCTTCGGGCTCGAGTCGTTTGTCATCGCTCATTCAAGTCCCGGGCGTTCCGCCATGACTTCCAGCCGCGCGAGCACTATGGCTTCCGGCGGCGCGATCGAGCGCCAGGTTCAGCATCAGGACGTTAACGCCTGGCTCGCCAAAGATCCCCGCCGATCGTTGCCGCGTGTTCTCGGCAATCAACTGCCGCACCTGATCTTCGCTCAGACCGCGCGCATGAGCAACCCGTGCCACCTGCAGCTCTGCCGCCGCCGGACTTATCTCGGGATCGAGCCCACTGGCCGAGGCCGTCACCAGGTCGATCGGAACCTGGTGCGGGTCGGTGCCGGGATTGCTCTCGACGATGTTTTTCAGCCGCAGCTTGACCGCGTCGATCAGCGCTTTGTTGGTCGGGCCTAGATTCGATCCGCCCGAATTATCGGCCGCATAGCCCTTGTCGCCGGCGGCTGAAGGACGGCTCTGGAAATAGCGCGATGACGAAAAATTCTGCCCGATGAGGCTCGAGCCGGCGACCTTGTCGCCCGCGACGACGATGCTGCCGCCGGCCTGGCGCGGGAAAATCATTTGCGCGATGCCCCAGACCGCGATCGGATAGACGATGCCGGTGAGGACGGTGAGCACCGCGGTAGCCATGAGAGCGGTCTTGAATAGCTTCACTGGAAAAACCTCACGCGAGATGCAGCGCGGCGATCGCGATGTCGATGGCCTTGATGCCGATGAACGGAATGATCACGCCGCCGAAGCCGTAGATAAAAAGATTGCGCGTCAGAATCGCCGCCGCGCCGACCGGACGGTATTGCACCCCGCGCAGCGCCAGCGGAATCAGCGCGATGATTATCAGCGCGTTGAAAATTACCGCCGACAGAATCGCGCTCTGCGGCGTCGCCAGATGCATCACGTTGAGCCGCTGCAACTCGGGATACTCGACGATGAACAGCGCCGGGATGATCGCGAAGTACTTGGCGACGTCGTTGGCGATCGAGAACGTCGTCAGCGCGCCGCGCGTCATCAGCAGTTGCTTGCCGATCTCGACCACCTCCATCACCTTGGTCGGATTCGAGTCGAGGTCGATCATGTTGCCGGCCTCGCGCGCGGCCTGCGTGCCCGCGTTCATCGCGATTCCGACGTCGGCCTGCGCCAGCGCGGGCGCGTCGTTGGTGCCGTCGCCGATCATCGCGACCAGCTTGCCCTGGTTCTGCTCTTCGCGAATCAGGCGCAGCTTGGTCTCGGGGGTCGCCTCGGCCAGGAAGTCATCGACGCCCGATTCCTTGGCGATCGCGGCCGCCGTCAGCGGGTTGTCGCCGGTAATCATGACGGTGCGCAAACCCATGGCGCGCAGGCGCTCGAAGCGCTCGCGGATTCCCTCCTTGACCATGTCTTTCAGATAGATCACGCCGAGCGCTTTCGATTCGTCGGCGACCACCAGCGGAGTTCCGCCGCTGCGCGCGATCCGTTCGACGATCGCCTGCAAGTCGGTCGGCGCTGCGCCGCGATTTTCCTTGACGAAATTTACGACCTGCTCGGCTGCGCCTTTGCGGATTCGACGCCCGCCGATGTCAACGCCGCTCATGCGCGTCTGCGCGGAAAACGGGATGAAGGTGGCGCCGTCTTCGCCGAGCTCGCGTCCGCGTAAGTTGAACTCGCGCTTGGCCAGCACCACGATCGATCGCCCCTCCGGCGTCTCGTCGGCCAGGGACGAAAGTTGCGCCGCCTCGGCCAATTCGAGCGGCTCCACGCCCGCCACCGGGATGAACTCCGCCGCCATTCTGTTTCCCAGCGTGATCGTTCCGGTCTTGTCGAGCAGCAGCGTATCGACGTCGCCGGCCGCTTCGACCGAACGGCCCGACATCGCGAGCACGTTGTGCTGCACCAGGCGATCCATCCCGGCGATTCCGATCGCCGAGAGCAATCCGCCAATCGTCGTCGGGATCAGGCACACCAGCAGCGCCACCAGCACCGGCAGCGCGAGCTTGGTGCCGCCATACAGCCCGAACGGGTAGAGCGTGACGACCACCAGCAGGAACACGATCGTCAGGCCCGAGAGCAAAATGCTTAGCGCGATTTCGTTCGGCGTCTTCTGCCGCTGCGCGCCCTCGACCAGCGCGATCATGCGATCGAGGAACGTCTCGCCCGGATTCGCGGTGATCTTCACCTTGATCCAGTCGGAGATGACGGTGGTGCCGCCGGTCACGCCGCTGCGGTCGCCGCCGCTTTCGCGAATCACTGGTGCGGATTCGCCGGTGATCGCGGCTTCGTTGACCGCCGCGATACCCTCGATCACTTCGCCGTCGCCGGGAATCACGTCGCCGGCGGCGACCATCACCACATCGTCGCGCCGCAACTGCGCGGCCGGCACCAGCTTGGTCTCGCCACCGGCGGTGATCAGCTTGGCCTGCGTTTCGGTGCGCGTCTTGCGCAGATTCTCGGCCTGCGCCTTGCCGCGGCCTTCCGCCATCGCCTCGGCGAAGTTTGCGAACAGCACGGTGAACCACAGCCACAGCGCGATCTGAAATTCGAATCCCGCCAGCGCCAGCTTGTGCGCCAGCAGGTCGCGAAACAGCGTGAACATCACCAGCACGCTGGTGACTTCGACCACGAACATCACTGGATTTTTGATCATCACGCGCGGGTCGAGCTTGACGAACGAATCGATCGACGCGCGCGAGACGATTTCGCGATTCCAAAGTGCGGGAGCTTTGCGGTCACTCATGATTGAAACACCAAACCTAGAAAAGTTTCCCGGACATCATCAGCAGTTGCTCGACGATCGGTCCGAGCGCGTCGGCGCAGAAGAAGGTCAACGCGCCGACGATTATGATTACGCCAATCAGCAGGAACACGAACGGGATGCCGTCGGTCGGGAACGTACCGGCGCTGGCGGCAGTGGTCTTCTTGGCCGCGACCGATCCCGCTATCGCGAGCGCCGGAATCGCCATCATGAACCGGCCGAGCAACATCACGAACGCCATCGTCACGTTGTAGAAGGGCACGTTGGCGTTCAGGCCGGCGAAGGCGGACCCGTTGTTCGCGCCGGCTTCCGTGAACGCGTACAGGATTTGCGAGAAGCCGTGCGGCCCGGGATTGGAAATGCTCGAGAGGCCCGCTGGTATGACGCCGCCGATCGCTGCCGGAATCAGTATGACGGCGGGGAAGATCAGCACGTAGAGCATCGCGAGCTTCATCTCGCGCGCTTCGATTTTTTTGCCGAGATACTCGGGCGTCCGCCCCACCATCAGGCCCGCGATGAACACCGCCAGCACCGCCATCACGATGATCCCGTACAATCCCGAGCCCACGCCGCCGAAGATCACCTCGCCGAGTTGCATGTTGATCAGCGGCACCAGCCCGCCGAGCGGCGTGTAGCTGTCGTGCATCGAGTTGACGGCGCCGCACGAAGTGTCGGTGGTGGCCGTCGCCCACATCGCGGACTCGACGATTCCGAAACGGGTCTCCTTGCCCTCCATATTGCCGCCGCTCTGCGTCGCCGAGGCATGCTGATCGATCCCCATCCTGGCGAATTGCGGATTGCCGTGTTGCTCAGCCCAGATTGCGGGCGCGGCCCCGGCGAGAAATAGAATCGCCATCACCGCGAACAGCGCCCATCCCTGTTTGCGATCGCCGACCATCTTGCCGAACGTGTGCGTCAGGCCCGCGCCGATCGCAAAGATCGCGAGCATCTCTATCAGGTTCGACAGCGGCGTCGGATTCTCGTACGGATGCGACGAGTTGGAGTTCATGAAACCGCCGCCGTTGGTGCCAAGCTCCTTGATTATTTCCTGTGACGCGACTGGTCCCTCGGCGATCGATTGCGGAGCACCCTCGAGCGTCGTCGCATTCACATACGGACTGAAGTTGTCCGGCACCCCCTGCCAAACCAGCACCAGCGCGAAAATAAGCGAGATCGGCAGCAGCACCCACAGCGTCGTGCGCGTGAGATCGACCCAGAAATTACCGATCGTCTTGGCGCTGCGCCGCGCGAACCCGCGAATCACCGCCGCCGCCATCGCGATTCCCGCCGCTGCCGAGAGAAAGTTGTGCGACGTGAGGCCGACCATCTGCGTCAGGTAGCTCAGCGTCTGTTCGCCCGAATAGGCCTGCCAGTTGGTGTTGGTCGTGAAGCTCGCCGCAGTGTTGAACGCGAGTCCCGCCGGCACGCCGGCGAGTCCCTGCGGATTAAGCGGCAGGTACCATTGCAAGCGTTGCAGCGCATACAGGAAGATCATCGAGATCAGGCTGAACGCGAGCATCGAGATCGCGTATCCCGCCCAGCCCATCTCGACCCCGGGGTTGATCCCGCTAATCTTGTAGATCAGCCGCTCGATTGGCGCGATCACCGGATCAAGAAAGGTGCGCTCGTTCGAGAACACTCGCGCCATGTACAGCCCAAGCGGCACGCTGATCGCCGTGACGAGCAGTGAGTAAACGGCCAGCTGAATAATCGAATTGGATAGCATGTTAGGTATTAACCGGCTACTAACTTAGAAGCGTTCGGGCCGCAGCAATGCGTATATCAAGTAGATACCCAGTAAGAGCGCGCATACTCCGCCAAGTACTGTTTCAACCGGACTCATAGATAGTCACACCCCCGCACATAGGCTATCGCGATCGCGAAGAAGGCGATGCTGCTGAGAATTGAAAACAAATCCCACATACCAATCTCCAGACTGTGAAATGTAGTTCAGTAATAGTCAGTGCGGACGCAGTTCCGGACGACTGACCTCTTCGGTTGAAGTATGGACGCGGCCGTTCGATCCGTTGCTGTGCAGGTGCGCCTCTGCCACCACCCGCATCGCGGGACATGGACCCGCCGCAAATGTTTCCGCGCGGGCGACGACTTCATCGCGCGTGAGCGGCGATCCGTCCTCGGAAATCGGCCTGAGCGCACCGCGGCGTCCGTCGTTAACGACGAACGACCACTTGCAGCGCGCGCAGTGATACAGGTACCGCCGCGGCTTGAAGAGTCCCGGAAGTTTGTCGAGTGCTTTGATCGCAAACATGTGGGGCATCGCCGCTTTTGTAGTCTGTTTCATTGGAACTGCCAGCCTCCGTCGGCTCTCTGCCGACAGCACTAACAGCACCACGCGTGCCAATGGAGAAACGCCGGTTTTATATAGCTTTTCGCATCAATCTGTATTGCGACATTTCAAATTGCATCGTGCCGTTCAATGCAAATCTCATCGATATGCAATCACGCGCTGCGTGCACCCTGATGGATGAAAGCCGAACATCACACCTTTATGCGCTCCATCGAGCCCCCGCCCCTGAGAGCAAAGTAGCGCGTCGCGCGAACTTGCGCTTCTCACTGGGTGCACCGGTCACCCCCCGCGACGGTGTCGATGCCGCCCGCCGCGCAGGCGATTAGTTGCGCTGATCTACTCCTGCTTGACCAGCAAGCCGCGGTTACGCGCCTTCTCGTAAATCCAGGCGAAGAATGCAATCGCGATCGCGAAGTACACGAGGTTCAACCCCAGGCCCCACCAGAAATGCATCGGCGAGAATTTTCCGCCGTTCAGAAGGCCGCGCATCCCCTCGAACGAATGCGCCGTCGGCATCGCCCACGCGATATCCTGCAGCCACTTGGGCAGCGACGATATCGGATACATCACGCACGACACCGGCATCAGCAGTCCCGCGAAGCCCCACGCCAGCGCCTGTACTTTCGTCGTGTAGCGAAAAATCATTCCCGTGATCGCTATTCCCAGCGCCAGCGCGAAGAGCAACAGGTTCGCCATGTAGGGAATGAACTTCGGCAGCCACGGGATGATGTCGAATGAATACGCCGCCCATGCGATCGCCGATGCCGCCGTCAGTCCGACCATCACCTTCATCAGGCACACCGTCAGAAGCCCGGCCATGTATTCAGCCAGCGTCAACGGCGTCGAGAACAGGTTGATAAGGTTGCGGCACCAGAGCTCGTCGATGAATCCAACCGCCATGTCGCGCTGAAAGCTGTAGAACGTCCCCCACAGAATTATCCCGCCGAGCAGACAGCTCACCACGTTCGGCTGCAGCCGGTTGCTGTGCGCCAGGTAAACCGTGAAGAAGCCCCACATGACGATGTCGAGCACCGGCCACCAGATCATATCGACGACGCGATCGAAATTGCGCCGCGACTCATATACGTGCCGCACGATGACGGCGTTGATGCGATGTAATTTCATGCCGCTTTACCCTTGACCACGCGCAGGAACACTTCCTCCAGCGCCGGTTCTTCGCGCTCTTCTTCCAGCAGCGCCTGCGTGATTTCGATCGGACTGCCCACCGCGATCACTTTCCCGTGATGCAGAAAAACGATCCGCTTACACATCCGCTCGACCTCGGCCATGTTGTGCGAGGTGTACAGAATCGTCGTCCCCTTATCGCGCTGCGCTTCGAGCAGCGCATTCTTCACCTGCCACGATACCTCCGGATCGAGATACGCCGTCGGCTCGTCGAGCAGCAGCAGTTCCGGATCGTTCATGAACGCCTTGCACAGCCCGACCCGCGTATTCTCGCCCGACGACAGCCGCGCGATCGCCTTGTCGCGCAGCTTGGTGATTCCGAACCGCTCGAGCAGCTCGTCGATTCGCGCGCGCGGCTTTTTCAGGTTGTAGATGCGCGCGAACACGTTCAGGTTCTCGAGCACCGTCAGCCGGAACGGAAACGCGACGTACGGCGACGTGAAGTTCATCTTCTCGAGGATCTCGCCGCGATGCGTCGCCATCGACTTGCCGAAAATGCTGATACGTCCCGAAGTCGGCGTGATCAGCCCGAGGATCATGTGGATCGTCGTCGTCTTGCCCGCGCCATTCGGCCCCAGCATCCCGATGATCTCGCCGCGCTCGATCCCGAAACTCACGTCATCGACGGCCCGAAAGTCGTCGAAAGTCTTGCTCAAATTTTCCACTTCTACCAGCATCGAATTACCTGCCTTTAGCGCGCGTGCGTTGCGTCCCCAAAATACAAAACGGCCACGGAGTGCTTGCACCCGTGGCCGTCTTTCGCGTTCTTATTATGCTATCGAGTCAATGATGACCGAACGTCGCAGACACACCACCACGGGAGCTTCCCCGGGCCCTTTCGCTATTCGGATTCATCGTTGGTGTTCTTCCTGCGAGATCGAGCCTCTATTATGTAGCAGCTTCCGCGCTTAAGAGCTATAGGCCTGGTCAGGCCGTCGCGCGCGGCGCCGGTTGAGGCCCGCGAATCAGCTTGCCGGGCATCGCGTCGGTCGCCTTGCCATCGACGAACGTGACCTCGCCGCTCACCACCGTATATTTGTAACCGTCGGCGCGCTGGATCAATCGGCGCCCGCCCGCGGGAAGATCGAACACCATCTGCGGCGGATGCAATCGCAGCGCGTCCATGTCGATCACGTTAACGTCGCCCTTCATTCCGGGCGCGAGCACGCCGCGATCCCACAGTCCGTAGAACTTCGCCGTGTCGCTGGTCTGCCGCTTCACCATCATCTCGATCGGCAGGCGCTCGCCGCGGCTTCGATCGCGCACCCAATGCGTGAGCATGTAGGTCGGCATGCTGGCGTCGCAGATCAATCCGCAATGCGCGCCGCCGTCGCTCAGTCCGAGCGCGGTCGCAGGATTCAGCAGCATCTCGCGCAGCGCGTCGAAGTTGTAATCCGAATAATTGGCGAACGGCATGTAGAGCAGTTCGCGTCCGTCGCGCTCGAGCATCAGGTCGTAGGTCAATTCCGCCGGCGTTTTACCCTCGCGCTCGGCGCGCGCAGCGACGCTGGTCTCGCGCGCGGGCTCGTAGTTGGGCGGATCGCCGAGCGCAAAGTACTTGGCGAAGTTGGTCAGCAGGTAGCGCGTCACTGGATCCTTCGCGGCCGGCTCATCGGCGAGGATTCGCGCGCGGACCTGCGGCTCGCGCATCCTGGCGACGCGCTCATCGATCGGCAGATGCGCAATCGCGTGGTAGCTCGGATGCGCGATGAACGGATGCAGCGAGCTTTGCAAGCCCATCAGCATCCCGGTCGGCCGTCCGGGAATCTGCGGCACCAGGTGCGCGCCATTGGCGTTGTAGCTGCGCACGCGCTCGAGCATGTGGCGGAAGCCGGTGGGATTACTATCGACCTGCGCCATCGCGAACGTGATCGGCAAGCCGGTCTCGGTCGAAAGCTTGATCATCCACTCCATCGTCGCGTCGGCGCCGACCATGTCCGACGCCATCTCGAACACGCCATGCCCAACGTCGCCCATGGCGCGCCCGATGCCGAGCAGCTCGGCCTCGCTCGCGAAAGTTCCCGGCACCAGATCCTTGTTCTTCGCGCGATGCAGCATCGTGCGCGAGGTGGTGAATCCAAGCGCGCCGGCCCGGAGCGAATCGCGCACCAGCGCCGCCATCTTCGCGATGTCGTCCGGCGTCGCTTCCTCGTTGCGCGCGCCGCGCTCGCCCATCACGTAGGTGCGCAGCGAGCCGTGCGGCATCTGCGCGCCGACGTCGAGCACGCGCGGCATCTTCTCGATCGCGTTCATGTACTCGGGAAACGATTCCCAGCCCCACTTGATTCCTTCGGACAGCGCACTGCCCGGAATGTCCTCGACGCCTTCCATCAGGCCGATCAGGAATTCCTGCTGGCCCGGTTGGACCGGCGCAAAACCGACGCCGCAGTTGCCCATCACGATCGTCGTAACGCCGTGCCAGCTCGAGGGGCTGAGGTACGGATCCCACGTAACCTGGCCGTCGTAGTGCGTGTGGATATCGACCCATCCCGGCGTGACGACGAGGCCGCCCGCGTCAATCTCGCGCCGTGCTGCGCCGGCTTTCGCGCCGACGCTGGTGATCACGCCGCCGTCGATCGCGACGTCGCCGTCGAATGCGGTCGTTCCGCTGCCATCCACAATTTTGCCGTTACGAATTACCAGATCGTGCATCGTTTCGTTCTCCCACCTGAAGAATCGCGCATCTGTGTATGATCGCGCAAGCGTTCAACCGGCGAAAATTAAACGATCGTTCAACGATTGATTGTTGCCATTGCACATTCGCTCGGCGAGAACTTATTCTGGGACCGAATCCTGACGGCGAAGGAGCTGGCGATGTTCGAACCAAAATATGGCGACGTATCCGTGGCACTCGACTGCAATGTAGCGACGCTCGAGATTCATCGGCCGCCGCACAACTTCTTCGACTTCAATTTGATTCGCGATCTGGCCAACGCGTTCGAGGCGCTCGACGATGAGCCCGAATGCCGCGCGCTGATGCTCTGTTCCGAGGGCAAGTCATTTTGTGCGGGCGCCAACTTTGCCAATCGCGACGCCAGCAGCGGCGAGGCGCCCGCGCGGACTGGCGAAAATCCGCTGTACGTCGAGGGCGTGCGATTGTTCCGATGCAAAAAGCCGGTCGTCGCCGCGATTCAGGGCGCCGCAATCGGCGGCGGACTCGGACTTGCGCTGGTCGCCGACTTCCGCGTCGCGACCGTCGAGGCTCGCTTCGCCGCCAACTTCGTCAAGATCGGCATTCATCCCGGCTTCGGCCTGACCTACACGCTCCCGCGTTTGATCGGTGCGCAGAAAGCCAGCCTGATGTTCTACACGGGGCGCCGTATCGACGGTAAAGTGGCGCTGGCGTGGGGCCTCTGCGATTCAATCGCGGAGCCGGACGATCTCCGCGATTCCGCGCTCACCCTCGCGGAGGAAATCGCCGAAGCCGCTCCGCTCGCGCTGGTATCGACCCGAGCGACGATGCGCCAGGGCCTCGCCGACGCCGTCAAAGCGCAGACCGATCACGAGTTCAAGGAACAATCCTGGCTCTTCAAAACCGAAGACCACCGCGAAGGCGTAAAAGCAGTCGCCGAACGCCGCCCCGGCAAATTCCTCTGCAAGTAGCTATTGCCGGCGCGCGCGCAAGGGGAGGTAGCTCTCTTTTCTCAAAACCTCGGAGCGAAATGTCGTCCTCGACATTTCGCGATTTTCTTCTCACTGGGTGCAGGGGTCACCCCTGCCCAAGGAAGTGTGAAACCCACGGAGGGTTTCACATTTAATAAAGTGACTTACTCGCCTGCCGCTTACGCCGCCTCGGCCTTCGCGCCGTTGAGTTTCTTCAACTCCGGCATCACCTCGGCCGCGAACAGCCGCAGACTCTTCTCCGCGTCCTCGATCGGCATGCCCGCGTAGCTGAACACGCCGGTATAGTGATCGGCGCCGACCTTCTGCCGAATCTCATCAATCTTGTTGAAGCACATCTCGGGCGTGCCCCACACCTGCAGGCTCAGGAAGTACTCGATCGACGCGCTGGTGTTGCCCTTCAACGCTTTCGCCATCTGCTCGTAGTATTCGTAACCCTTGGCCTTGCCGAAATTCTCGCTCGCCATCTCGTAATGCCGCAACGCGGTGTCCCAGTAGCCGCCGATATATTTCACCGCCATCTCGCGCGCGCGGTCGGCGCTCTTGTCGCAGAAGGTCCAGCCCGCCGCGATCGTCGGCAGCGGCTCGCCGCCGTTCACCTGCTTGTAGATAGTGCGATACTCGCCGAGTTCCTGTGCGACCGCTTCCCACGGCTTCTGCGGAATGATCAAAATGCCGATGCCGAGCTTGGCCATGATGCGCGCGGACTCGGGCGAGACCGCGGCCGCGTAAGTGCGCCCCTTGAACGACTTGAACGGCTTGGGCCGGATGTCGCGGCGCGGCTGCTTGATGTACTTGCCGTCGTATTCGCAGTAGCCCTTCTCGAGTCCTTGGAGCAGCATCTCGGCCGATTCGATAAAGCGCTCGCGCGATTCGCCGAGCGGCACGCGAAAGCCCTCGAACTCGATTCGCGCCAGCCCACGCCCGAGGCCAAGGATCATGCGGCCGTTCGACATGTGATCGACCACCGATACCTGCTCGGCGACGCGCATCGGATCATGCCACGGCATCACGACCACCATCGATCCAAGCTGAACCCGCTTGGTGCGCCCGGCGTAGTAGGTCAGGAACTGCAGCACGTCGGGGCACATCGTGTAGTCGTCGAAATGATGCTCGACGCTCCAGATGGAATCGAATCCAAGCGGCTCGTAGAGGTCGCCGATATGCAGGTCTTCAGTGTAAACGTCGCGGTCCGATCGCACATTGTGCGGATTCTGAAAAATAACAGCGCCACCAACTTTCATCCGGAGATCCTCCGTGAGACCGGGTTGCCGCAACCCGCATGGTTGAGATTCGGTGAGACCCTCATCACATACCAATCGTTTAGGAAAATTGCAAAGCTCCGTGATCTTCCCCTCTCCCGGTTGCCCCGTCTGTGCTAGAGACGTGGGTGACAGGTGCGCGGGGACATGGGTAACACTAGTTGGCGTACTGTGCCTCGTTATGCGTCGGCTGCCTAAGCCTGCACGCCGACTACGCGATCAGCTCACTTCGGCGAGTTGAGCCATGAGCAGGGCGCCAATGTAGTCAGCCAACGATGAAACATCGAGTTGACCTTGTTCCCACGCTAAGTCCGCGGCTCGCAGAGCACCATAGTACGGCACCCGATTCTCTCTAATCCGCTCAGGGACGGTCTTTTTCCCGGGCAACAGACGGCCCTGCTTCAGGCAAATCAAATAGTAGCAGGCGGCTCTTGCCGTTCTACCGTTTCCCTCAACAAACGGATGAATCCAATTAAGTCTCCAGAGCGCGTACGCGGGAAGCATCGTCGGATGATCCAAAATCGTCCAGTTTTCGTGAACGATCGAAAAACATCGATCCATTAGATTGGGAACTTCCTTGAAGTGAGGTGGAAGGTGATTCCCCACAGTGATCGGATCCTCGCGATAACGACCGCCAAACTGGGAAATGTTCGAGACAGCCGCATAATTCAGGGCCCACAGCGTATACTTATCGAAGGACTCGATGCCCTTCTTCAGGCCTATTTCAATGCAATTGGACAGCAGATCGTACTGTCGCAAGAGGTTCTGCTCTTGAATTTTTGTGTAGAGCTCGGGGTCGTCTTTTTCTCGGACGGACATCAGAGCAGGGCCGCGGAAAGCGCCCCGTTCAGCTCAGAAGACGGATGTGCTTTGATGCAAGCCGCATGCTTTCCTTCGTGATGTTCGCCGAAGCGGGTGCATTTCCAAAGGCGAAACTGACTCGCTGCTCCCGCAATTCGTCTTCCGTTACAGTCCGGTCGCGGGAAGCATCTAGAAGGCGAATCAACTCGGGGTCCGGTGCGCCAACATTTTGAAATTGCTTCCGATCGGCCATTATAATTCCCCGCGCTGCGAACCAGATACTCTCTAGCGTTTCGAATATATATCACTAAGTCTCCGGGTAGGGTACCCTCCCACCCCCCCGGGTAAGGTCTTGCCATCGGCTGCTCCACGTTTTTCTCTCTGTTCGTCCTACCCCGATGTATCTGGATTCGCCGATTGCTCATCCCGAGACAGAGATTTAATCGCGGATGACCACAGGACCCCTGCTGCATCTCGCGTGCGTCGAACTTCAAGCCGTATTGTTCGATCGTCTCTTTCACGATCAAACGACCCCTGAACTTTTCAGCCTGATAAGCACAGGCCCATGCGTGCTAAAGTGGACCCGCATGCCAACCGTCAATTACCACCAGCCATTGCGCACCAAAAATAAACTCGCAACCACGCGGCCGCATCGGCGCAGATGCCCCTCTCCGCGAAAACAACATTTGACGGAACGAAGCTACCGATGGTACACCGCGATCTCAAAACCACAACATATAGTGTCTCGCCCAATTTCGGATCGTTCGCTGACTCCGAATTGCTCACAAAATGAGCGCAAATCACTCGCATTCCTATCAACCGCACCGCTTTCCATCTCAACGGTAGTACAAAAATGATCCACGGAAGCTGTCTCTGCGGCGCCATCCGCTTCGAATTCTCCAAACCCGCCGGCCCCTTCGAGCTCTGCCATTGCACGCGATGCCGCAAAGTCACCGGCTCCGCATTTTTTTCAGGACTCTATGTCCGCATCGAAGATTTCCGCCTGCTTGAGGGCAAAGATCTGATCACCACCTACGAGGCGCCGATATTGCGCTCGCCTCCCGCTTATCGCGTATCGTTTTGCAGCCGATGCGGCTCACCGGTGCCGAATCCTGATCCGCAACCGCAACGGACTCGCGGGCGGTCGGGGACGCTCGAAGTTCCAGCGGGCCTGCTCGACGACGATCCCGCGATGAAACCCGACAAGCACATCTTCGTAGAGTTAAAGTCGCCGTGGTACGAAATTACCGACCACCTGCCGCAATACGATCTGCCGAGCTTGGTCGAACTGCGGGCCAAAACGAAGACGCCTGAATAATGCAACGAGATATTTTCCGCAAAGAGCACGGGAATGATCGTACATATCGTCAGGCGCGATGAGTGGGATCTCGCTCTCGCGAGCGGGACCTATGCGCCCGATAGTCTTGCGCGCCGAGGGATTTATCCATTGCTCGACGCCTGCGCAGTTGCTCGATACTGCCAATCGCTTTTATCGCGGGCAGAACGACCTCGTCGTGCTATGGATCGAAGAGTCGCGGCTTAAGGCTGAGTTGAAGTATGAGGCGTCAGCGATGCAGCATCGTGAATCGGCGGGCGATTTGTTTCCTCATCTATATGGAGAGTTGAATGTCGATGCGGTAGTGCGAGTGGCCGCGCTGCCGTGTGACGCGGATGGATCGTTTCGGCACGAGTGACCGCTGCACTCGCAATTGAGAGAAGAGCGCATGAAAAATCTCGTTCGATATTCCGGGGTTGCGATTTTGGCCGTATTGCTTGCGACATCTGGCCACTTGGCGATCGCCGCGCAAGCCGACTCGCCTCCTTACGCGATGGCCGCGACCTATAAGATTGGCGGCGATGGTGGATGGGACTACGCGACGCTCAGCGAGGGCCGCCTATACGTCACCCGCACCACGCATACGATGGAGATCGACGTGGCGACCGGGAAAGTCGTCGCGGATATCGCCGGCCAGAATCGATCTCATGGCGTGGCGATCGTGCACGAGGCGCGGCGCGGATTTATCAGCGACGGCGGCAGCGGCTCAGTCTTGATCTTCGATCTGAAGACGCATGAGACGCTCGGCAAAGTGACCGCCGCGGCCGACGCCGACGGTATCATCTACGATCGCGCCAGCAATCGCGTGCTGGTGATGTGCGGCGACGCGCATCAGATGGTCGCGATCGCGCCGGACGTGAATCCGAATGGCGGCAAGCCTTCGGCCACCGTGGACCTCGGCGGCTCGCCCGAGTTCGCGGTCTCCGACGAGAACGGCAAAGTGTACGTCAATATCGCGGACAAGGACGAGGTCGCGGTCATCGATACCAAACAGATGAAGGTCATCGCGCGATGGCCGACCGCGCCGGGTCAGCGGCCGACCGGGATGTCGATGGATCGTGCGACGCGACGCCTGTTTATCGGATGTCGAAACAAGAAGCTGATCGTGATGAACGCCGACGACGGCAAGATCGTCGCGGACTTTCCAATCGGCGCGTTCGTTGACGCGACCGCGTTTCGCGGCGGCCTGGCCTTCGCAAGCTGTGGCGACGGCACGCTCACGATCATCCGCGAAGTTTCGGCGGACAAGTTCGAGGTCGCGCAGGTGCTGAAGACGGAGCTGGGCGCGCGCACGATGGCGGTCGATCCCAGCGGCGTGATGATTTATCTGCCGACGGCGGACCTGACGTTCCCGGGCGGCTTCAACCCCGCACATCCGCGGCCGGTGCCCGTTCCCGGCACCTTCAGGATATTGGTGGTGACGCAGTAGGAACCTGACCCCTAACCCCTTCGCGCGCGGGAAGGGGGACCGAATTTAAGAAAGTCAGGCGACGATGCGGTCGGAGAAGCCGGCGACGTCGTAGGTCATGATCAGTAGATCGCGCGCGCGGCCGCGACGATCCTCGACCCAGTCCGAGAGTATCGCTTCCACCTGAAATCCCAGGTGCTCGAAAGCTGCGCGCGCGGCGGTTTGATCGGTGGTCATCTGGGCAGTGATTTTCTTGAGCCCGAGCGATCGCGCCAGGTCGAATACTTCGGCGGCCAGGCGCCGCCCGAGTCCCGCGCCGCGGTAACGCGACGAAGTGATGATGCGGATTTCGCCGACCCGCCGCGTCCATCGCGCCTGATCAAGGTGGACGCTCGCATAGGCCGCCAGCTCTCCGTCAACTTCGGCCAGCAGCGTGATGGTATGTCCGTTCCTGATGTTATCGACCCATTGCTGGACGACGTGACGGTCGGTGATGTCGGTGCGCAAGAAGAGCAAATCGTCGGCGGGCAGGCTGCGGGCGAAATCGATAATCCGGTCGAGATCGTCGGGCTCCATCACGCGGATGGCGGCGCTATGACCGTCGCGCAGTTTAAGTTGAATTGGATATGGGCGATTAGTCTTGATCTGCTCGGCCATCGAAACCTCCGGCGCAACTACTGTGGGCATGCTCTGCCGTCGAGAACACTCGTAAGGCGCTCTAAACCCTGCGCGAGCGCTATCCTTGATCAGCGCGGTCCGTCCGGCAAGCGCAGCCTCAACAAAATTCAGCTTGCACTTCGCAGACGATGCCTGCCAAACTTTGCTCTCTACGGCATTGTCATTTCCAGGATTTTCTCGGCTTGGACGGGGCACCGAGCCGTGGCCCAGGCCCGAGGGGAATCCGGCTCGGAGGTGAGGCTCGAATGGCCGAAAATTCAAACTTTCCATCCTCGTCGAGCTATCGGCTATCGACGCAGGACGCGACTTTCATCTACGGCGAATCGCAAAGCGGTCCGCTGCATATAGGCTCGATCGGTCTGTTCGAAGGCCGCGTCGATTTCAACGCGCTGCTCGGCCATTTCGAGGAGCGGATGCATCTGGTGCCGCGCTACCGGCAGCGGCTGATCGAAGTTCCGCTGAATTTCTCGCACGCGATGATGGAGGACGATCCGGAGTTCGCGCTCGAGAACCATGTCCATCTGCATGAGCTGCCCGACGCGATGAGCGAAGGCGATGCGCTGGCTGAAATGATGCGCATCTATAAGAAGCCGCTCGATCGCAAGCATCCGCTGTGGGAACTGCACACGTTTCACAACCTCGAAGGCAATCGCACCGCGCTGATGTGGAAGGTGCATCATTGCCTGGTCGATGGCGTGTCGGGCGTCGAGCTGCTGAAGGTGATGTACGACTTTCGCGCCGAGCCTGACGACATTCCACAGCCGTCGGAGCCGTGGGTCGCGGCCAAGCCGTCGAGCATGGTCCGGCGATTCGCCGACGCCATGCGCGATCAGATTCAAGGCGCGGTCAACTCGACCATCAACGCCGCCGTCGAAGCGATCGAGGACCCGGCGTCGGTGGCGGAACGCGCGCGACAGATGGGCGAGGCCTCGCGCGTGATGTCCGAGCTGGCGACGCGGCGCATCGTGGCGACGCCGTGGAACTCGACACCGGTCACGCAGGATCGCGTCGTCGCATGGACGCGTCAATCGTTCGCCGACTTTCGCGCGATCAGATCGGCGTTCGGCGGCTCGGTCAATGATGTAGTACTGGCTATGTTGACCGAGGGCGCCGCACGCTACTTGCAGCATCACGGCTACGCCGTCGAAGGACAGCAACTGTGCATCGGCTGTCCGGTCAACGTGCGCCACAAGAGCGAAAAAAGTTCGCTGGGGAATCGCGTCTCGATGATGTTCCCGACCGCCCCGGCGGCGCCGATGGATATTATCGAACGCCTCAAACTGATCAACGAAGAGACCGAGCGCATCAAGGCCGCCGGCTCTGCGCAGGCTCTGGAAGCCATCATGGGGCTCGGCGACGCGATTCCGCCGAGCATGATCGGGCCGGCCGCGCGCGCCGCCACCACGATGTTGGACGTCGCCGCGCGGATGGCGAAGTGGACGGACTGGAAGCCGCGGCCCGGTGGCTTCGGCCTGCCCGCGTTCGGGATAAATTTCATCGCGACCAACGTCCCCGGCGTGCAGGTGCCGCAATATATAAACGGTCACGTATGCCTGGACATGGTACCGCTAGTGCCGCTCGGCGCCACGATGGGGTATGCAGTCGCAATACTCAGTTACTATAAGAGTTTATACTTCGGAATGATGGCGGACCCGCGCGTGATGCCTGACGTCGCGCTGATGAAGGCGTTCGTCGATGACGCATTCGCCGAGATGAAACGCCGATGCGCGGAAAAGTCGGCAGAGAAAGCGGACCAGGAGCCGGAACGGAAAAGCGCCAGCGGCGCGTGAGGGGAAGGGTAAATCACTTAATCAAATGTGGAACCCACCGTGGGTTCCACACCTCCTTGGGCATCGACACCGTCGCGGGGGGTGACCCCTGCACCCAGTGTCAAAGACATTATGCGATGCGGATGGGCGCGCAATGAGTTGGCGATTCGCTACCACGATGAAGAGTGGGGCGTCCCGGTGCATGACGACCGCCGATGGTTCGAGTTCATCACGCTCGAAGGCGCCCAGGCCGGACTGAGCTGGGACACTATTCTACGCAAGCGCGACGCTTATCGGGTCGCATTCAAGGACTTCGATCCCGCGCGCGTCGCAAAGTTCGGCGATCGCGACGTGACCAGACTGCTCGCCGACGCGGGCATCGTTCGCAATCGGCTGAAAGTCAATTCCGCGATCGGCAACGCGAAAGCCTTTCTCGCCGTGCAAAAAGAGTTCGGCAGCTTCGACGGCTACATCTGGCGATTCGTTGACGGCCGTCCGCGAATCAACCAATGGCGCGCGCTGAAACAGGTGCCCGCGCGCACGCTCGAGTCCGACGCGATGAGCAAGGATCTGATCGCGCACGGATTCAAGTTCGTCGGCTCGACAATCTGCTACGCGATGATGCAAGCGACCGGGATGGTCAACGATCACATGCTCGATTGCGCGAGGTATAGAGCCGTGATGCGGTCGGCAAGGAAATGAAGCGGCGCTGACGCGTATGATTTGCCGCGTTTTATCAAGACCAGATGGCGGTTGCCGTGGTCGGAGGTCAGGACGGGCTCGAACTCCAGCGCCTCGCTCTGATGTTTCTTCCAGACCTGGGCGGGCAGGATGATGAAGCCGGGGGGCGCGTCGCCGAGGCGGCCGTCGAGAATCGGCGCGTCGCGATCGAGGTAGAACAGGAGCGGCGCGACTTCCTCGTGGAATCCATAAAGATAAAGCGGGTCGGCGGGAGCGACGACGCGCGCGATCTCCTCGGCGGCGGGTTGAAATGAATCGTCGATACACGCGCGCACTTCCGCGCGCGGGATATAGATGAAGTTGAATACGACCAGCCCGGCGCAGAGCGCGGCGAATGTCCGGCGCGCGGCGCGGCGGTACGCCGGCGGCGGGATACTGACTATCCACCACGCGAGGATCACGGCGGTCGCCGGCCATACCGGCAGCAAATACGATCGGCGTTTGTAGGCGGCGATGCTGAAGAAGATGACGGTGGCGAAGTAGAAGATCGCGAACAGCCGCACGGCGGCGCGTCCCTTCGCCGAAGGAGAAGTAGAATCGCCGCTGTCTGAAGTGACTATTGGACTGAGTAATGCGTAAGCGGCCACTATTGGCACCAAAAGACTCAGCGGCGCGGAATTGAGCAGGACGGGTTTGAGGTAGTACCATGGCGCCATTGCGCCCAGAGATCCGAAGAAACGGCCGACGTTCTCAGTGTCGAGCTGGCGATTGAGAAAAGCAAAGCGCCCGCCGAAGTAGCATGCGAGATACCAGCTCGATGCGATCGCCGCGCCGACGATGATCGCGCCGGGATCGAGCATCGTGAGAATCTGGCGGCCACGACGCTCGACGATCATGAAGATGACGATCGAGGCGGCGGGCAGAATCGCGCCGACCGGGCCTTTCGCGAGCACGCCGAGACCGAGCCCCACAGCCAGCGAGTAAAGCGCGGGCAGATTCGATTCGAGTCGCGCCTCGCGCCCTGACAACGTGGCGTCGCGCGGCAGCCACCTCAGAAAAGCCAACAGCGAGAGGGTTTCGAAGAAGCACAGCGTCATATCGACGCGGCCGAAACGACCCTGGCTGATGTACTGGTACGACGCGGCGAGGGCAAGTCCGGCGAGGATGGCGGCGTCGAGGCCGAGGATCTCGTACGCGAACAGCATCGTCAGCAGCGCGCCGGCGATCGCGTAAAGTGCGGACGGCAGGCGCAGGTTCGCGGCGGTCACTTTGCGGATCCCCGCAATGCGATCGATCGCGGCCGCGGTCCAATGAAACAGCGGCGGCTTGTACATCGGCACGTTGCCGTTCTCGAGCGGGAACATCAGATGACCGTGCTCAACCATCTGCTGCACGAAGACGCCCTCGACGGCCTCGTTGCCGGTGCACACGTCGCCCGCGCCGAGTCGATGAATTGTCAGCACTGCGATGACGAGAGTGATCGCCAGGATCGCGGCAACGGCTGGAAGTTTAGCGGGCATCAATACTCAGTCGAATAGTCAGTCGAGGTTGGAGCGCAATATACTAAGGCTGTCTATGCGTGCGGTGTCGTAGCCGCGCCATTTCGCCGAGGAAACGTCGCCGGGCACTCACCCGTTTGAAGCCGAGCCGCGCGAAGAGGCCGGCGACGCGATCGTCGCTGGTGCAGGCGAACACGTATTTCAATCGTCGCGCCGCGGCTTCCTTGAGGATCTCGCGCACCAGCACCGCGGCCACGCCCTCGCCCTGGAACCGCGTCAGGGTGTACATCGCGGTGATCTCGCCGCATCGATCGCGCCGGTAAGGCTCGGTCAGCAGTGAGCAGATTCCCGCGAGATGCTCATCGCCGATTCGATAGCCGAAGCATGACGGCAGGATTTGTGCGATCTGCTCGGGGCTGCGCGGCAGCAGGTAGCCTTCGGTCTGACCGCGCACGATCAGCGCTTCGACCTCTTCGAAGTCGTCGATCGAAACCGGACGCACGAAGCCGTATTGCATCTCGGTGAACAGCGTTCCGGCGCCGATGAAGCTGAACAGCTCCTCGTAAACGTCGCCCGGCGCGACCAGGTTGACGGAGCCGACGCCGTCTTCGAGCGCGTCGAGCGCGGCGCGCACGATGGCTTTGCGAGCGCGCGAGCGGATGTTGCGCATCATGCGGCCGATGCGTTTTTCCTCGACAAACGACAATCGGTTGCCGTCCTTGTCGTCGAGCCCGCCGCGCCGATCGAGCATCAGCAGCTTGAACACCCGCAGCCGGCTGGCGAGCTCGCGCGCGAAGACGGTGAGATCGTCGGCGTCGTCGCGGCTCATCGAGGCGACCACGATCGAGCCCGCGCGCAGCCGCGCCCAGATCTCGGCGACCGCGGAATCCGGCGGATACGGCCGCGAGCGCAGTCCTTCGGATGGATTGAAGACCGGCGGCGGCTCGTTGGGCGCAAGGCGGCCGAGCCGTCGTATCAGCTTTGGCAGCGCGCTCGGCGAAACGATAACGACGCATCGCGTTTGATTGCGGCGCAATTCGCGGAGCGTCAGTACCAGCGAATCGAAGTCGGAGATCCGCTGTCCCGCCGGAGGAATCAGCGCGAACAGCAGGCTCTTGCCGTAGAATTCTTCGAGATAAAAGGTTTTCTCGGTGAAGTTCGGGGCGCCGCGGCGCGCTTTGCCGGCGAACTCGTCGAGACCGATAGCACCGAAGTCGCTCACGGCCTTGGATGCGCAGTCGCAGTCAGGAGCGTCTTCAATTCAGGCTACGCGGGCTGGGACTTGGCCGGCGAGATTTCGTCCGGCGGACAGACCGGCGGCGACGGCCGCGACGCCGCAATTTCGGCGAGCGAGGTGTCCGAGAAAACTTCGAGCAACACGCGCTGGCCCTTCTCCCACACGCGATACATGCGGCAGGTCGGCTGCAAGGCGCATGAGCTGCTGCCGTCGGTGCATACGTTGAGCGTGATCGGACCCTCGACCGCTTCGATAATATCGCGGAACGTAACGGTGTCGGCCTTGCGCGCGAGCTGGTAGCCGCCGCCGGGACCGCGGCGCGCATGCACGAGTCCGCGACGCATCAGATCGCGAATCACTTTCTCGAGATAGTACTTCGGGATGTGCTCGCGAGTGGCTATCTCGGTGCCGCGCGCCACACCCGCCGGATGATCGGCGAGATAGATCATCGCACGCAGTGCGTACTCGATCTTGCGCGGTATCTGCATCAAGCTCATTTTTCGGTATCTACGCGGGAGTTGCGGCGGCCCGCACGGCGAGAATCTTCTCGACGTACTTGACCAGCATGTCGTTCTCGATGTTGACGCTGTCGCCGGGCTGCTTGGAGCCCAGCGTTGTCGATCGCAGCGTGTGTGGAATCACCTCGACCGCAAAGCTGTTGTCCTTGATCGAAAAAATCGTGAGGCTGATGCCGTCGATGCCGACCGAGCCTTTCTCGACCAGGTAGCGCGCCTGCGCCGCTGCGACCTCGAACGTGAAAAGTTTCGAGTCGCCCTCCGGCTTGACCGACACGACGCGCCCGACGCCGTCAACGTGGCCGGAGACGAGATGCCCGCCGAGCAGCTTGCCCAGCGTGAGGCATCGCTCGAGATTCACGCGGGCGCCCGGTTTCAGATCGCCAAGGCCGGTGCATCGAAGCGTCTCGGCGGAAACATCCATCGCGAAACGTCCGGGGCTCTTCGAGATCACGGTCAGGCACGCGCCGTTGACGGTGATCGAATCGCCGATAGTGATCTCGGCAACCGGAATCGACGTGTGCACGGAAATCACCGCGCCCTGGTCGGTCGGCTTGAGGCTTTCGACGGTGCCGAGATCTTCGATGATACCGGTGAACATCACTACTCCTGTTAGGCGCTGAATCAGGCGGGGAGAAATCTCCAGAAAAATCATATCTTTTTGGGAGACGGGTGCGCAACAATATGAAGATGAATCGGGATGGCCCTGCTAAAGTGAGCGCTATGGGCGCGAAGAAAGAAAAGAAGCTGAAGGCGTTGCTGTTTGACTTTGGCGGCACGCTCGCCTTCCTGGATTACGATTTGCTGGCGCGCGAATTCTCGCGCGAGGGACGCAAGCTGGACGCGCTCGCGCTCGAGCACGCGGAATATGCGGGGCGCGCGGCGATCGATCGGCATCTGATGAGCGAGGGCAACAGCCGGGCGACGGCGGCGGGGTACGAGCATTTTTTTCGCGGCTGGATGACGGCGGCGGGAATTCCCGAAGAGGAATTTCAGGAGTGCGCGGCGAGGTTCGGCGCGCTCCATCGCGAGGCGACGCTGTGGCGCGTCGTGCGCCCGGGAATCTTCGAGGCGCTCGAGGCGTTCAAGTCGGCGGGCTACAAACTCGCGATCGTCTCGAATGCGGAAGGGCAGGTCGAAGCCGATGCGAAACGATTCGGGCTGGCGAAGTACTTCGACGTGATAATCGACTCGCACATCGTCGGCGTCGCGAAACCCGACCCGCGAATTTTTCAGATCGCGCTCGAGCGGCTCGGCTTCGGTCCTGACGAAGTGAAATTCACCGGCGACATCTATTCGATCGACGTCGAAGGTGCGCGCGCGGCGGGAATCGAAGCGCGTCTGATCGATCAGCATCGTCGGTACACGTGGGTCGATCACGCCAGGATTCGGCATATCAGTGAGCTGCATCGGATTGATTGAGAGGAAGATCGAGTCATGGGCGTGATTAGAGAGCAGTCGGAAAAGATGTTCACTGGCGCGATCACTACTCGCCAGTTCCATCCGCTGTTGCCGACCGGCGAGTACGAGGAAATTGCCGACGGCGTGATGTTCTACCGCTGGTTTGCGAACGTGACGGCGGCCAAAACGCGCGAGGGGCTCGTGCTGATCGACACCGGCGGCTACTTCAACCAGGACGCGACGGTGAAACTGATTCGGCAGTTCTCGCCGGATCGGGTGAACACTGCAATCTACACGCATGGTCACGTCGATCACGCGTGCGGGATGCCGGCGATCGTCGCGGACGCGCAGAAGAACAAGGTCGCGCGGCCGCGCGTCGTGGGGCATCGCGCGATTGCAGCGCGCTTCGATCGCTACAAGCGCACCGCTGGCTATAACACAGTAGTCAATTCGCGGCAGTTCAACCGGCCGGCGGCGTGGCCGACTGACTATGTATATCCGGATACCTACTTCGATAGTCAGTTGAATGTAGTTGCGGGCGACGACAAGTTCGAATGCCATCATGCGCGCGGCGAGACCGACGACCACTGCTGGGTCTATATCCCGCAGCGCAAAGTGTTGTGCACCGGGGATTTGATTATCTGGGCGGCACCCAACGCGGGCAATCCGCAGAAGGCGCAGCGCTATGCGCGCGAGTGGGCCGAGGCGCTGCGCGTGATGGCGCGGCTCGGCGCGGAAGTGCTGGTGCCGGGGCACGGCTACCCGGTGTTCGGCGCGATTCGCGTGCGCGCGGTGCTGAACGACACCGCGAACTATCTGCAAAGTTTGTACGATCAGACTATCGCACTGATGAATGCCGGCGCGCCGCTCGACGAGGTGATTCACGCCGTGAAGGCGCCCGCTAATCTCGCGGAGAAGCCGTGGCTGCAGGCCGTTTACGACGAGCCCGAGTTTATCGTGCGCAACATCTGGCGCCTCGAGGGTGGATGGTACGACGGCACGCCGTCGAATCTGAAACCGGCGACCGACGCCGAGCGCGCGCGCGAAATCGCAGCGCTGGCAGGCGGCGTCGCGCCGGTGATCGCGCGCGCGAATGAAAAACTGGCCGCAGGTGAAATCGCGCTCGCATGTCATCTGGCGGATTGGGCCGTGGCCGCGGCGCCGGACGACAAGTCGGCGCATGAGGTGCGGATGCGAGTCTATGCCGCACGCGCCGATCGCGAGGAATCGACGATGGCGCACGGAATCTTCCGCTCGGCCGTCGTCGAATCTGCCGCCAGAGCGGGCGTCGAGGCGCCCGCAGACAAGCGCAGCGCGTGAAATTCGACTACATGCCGTTGTAAATCAGGTACCGGCTATTGCCGTCGGTCACGATCAGCTGGTTGCCGGTTTGAAAGACTCCGGTTGGCTGGCTGAGATTGCTGGCGGATGCCGTGCCTGCGGTACATCCGGTGCCGTCGTTGTTTGCCACCCCGCAGGTGAAGTTCGGCTGGCCAATCACGACATCGGCGGGCGTAAAGCTCGCGGTTGGAAACGTGTCCCATACCAGGATGCGGTTGTTCATCTGATCGTCAACGAAGAGTTGAGTGCCGTTACTGAACACACCGTCATACGGCATGTTCATGTTCTTTGCGCTCGGCGGTCCTGAACCGCCCGAGCCGTTGTTATTTTCGACGTCTGAAGTGAAGTCGGGCTGGCCGAGTACGATGTCGGCTGCCTGAAAATTCTTCTTCGGGAACTTGCTCCAAATCAGAACCCGACTTTCATCCTCATCAGTGACGACGATCCTCTTCCCGTCGGTCCACACTCCCGCCGGATAGCTGAAGTTGGCGGCGCTTGGCGCACCCGAAGTTCCTGTCCCGTTGTTTAGTGTGACGCAGGTCTTGAAGTTATTCTGGCCCAGCACGATATCCGCTTTTTGGCCGTTCTTCTTTGGAATTTTCTTGAAGATGAGCACGCGCGCATTATCCGAATCGGCCACCACCAGTTTTCCTGCGCCGACCGAGATGGTTTCGGGAGCATCAAAGCCTTTGGCGCTGCAGGTACCGTTGACTGGCCCGAATTTGGCCTGACCCACCACGAAGTTCGCTGGAGCTTGAGTAATGGTCGGAGCCTTTTTCCATATGAGGACGCGGCTGTTGTACCAGTCGGAGACCAGCAGCTCCTTGCCGGAGATAACGGGCGACTGAGGACCTCCGAACTGGTTCGCGCCGTTGGCCCGGCCACTCGACGTCAAATTCGGCTGGCCGAGCACGAAGTCCGCGTCGGCGTCATTTGCCGACGGAATTGCATTGAAGCCAAGCACCCGCTGATTGCACTCATCGCTAAGATAGAGCACGCCCGTCGGCCCAACAGCAGCAGCCCCATAACCATTACAGATGGTATCAGCGGCAGCATTGTCGCTCCCCTGGTTGACCATGCTTCCAGAGAAATCGGCCTGCCCGATGACCACCGCGGCCGCCTGAAAATTCGAAAGCGTGATCGTCGCGCTGGGCACTGAACCGACTTCTGAATCGTCGCCGGCGCGGGTCTCGGCGGACGAGATGAAAACGGCGAAAGCCAGCATCGCGGTCGCGATCACAGTGCTCAGTTTCCGGCTTGTCATCGATCCTCCATGACTAATCAGGCCGCGAGAGTCAGCGCCTGTGTCAAAGGCGACGGAGACTTTCACAGGGGCTTGCTTGCGTCAAGCCTTGATAAGCTACGGCTTTCTTTCTTCGGTGCGAGCGGAAAATCTCGTTGGCCGGAAAAAGTCAGCTCAGATCGTTTTGTTTACGATGTGACCGATCGTTGCGCTCGAATGCGATCATGCCAGTGGCGCCGGCGGCACTGTGAGTTTGCCCAGGATTGCCGGGGCGCGCGCGCCGGTGACGTTCGGGATGTTGCCCTGGCGGCCGCGCAGCATCTGGTAGCCGAGGATGGCGAAACTGACGGCCTCGAGCGCGTCGCCGTCAACGCCGACCTCCGCTGCGGTGATCACTTCGATATTCGGCAGCTCGGCGGCGAGCATCCGCATCAATGTTGGATTCCTCGCGCCGCCGCCGGTGACGATCATCTGATCGACGCGACCGCGCGCGAGTATGAAGCGGCGGCATGCGTCGGCGATCGATCGAGCGGTCAGCGCGGTGACCGTCGCGGCCAGATCGTAGTCAACAACTTTCATGCGGCGGGCGTCGGCGACGATGCGATCGAGCAGATGCGGTCCGAACTCCTCGCGGCCGGTGGACTTTGGCGGGCGCCGCGCGAAGTAAGGATTGCGCATTAGCTTGTCGAGCAGCAGCTCGTTGACGTGGCCGCGCGCCGCGATGCGTCCGTCGCGATCCATCCGCAAGCGGCCCCCGGAGATTCGCGACGCGAGCGCGTCGATCATGCCGTTGCCGGGGCCGGTGTCGAACGCGATCAGGTTGGGGTCGCCAACGCGCGCGCCCGGCGGGATGTAGGTCGCGTTGCCGATCCCGCCGATGTTCTGCACCACGCGTCCGCGTTTTGGATCGGCGAATAGCCAGACATGGGCGAGCGGGGCGAGCGGCGCGCCCTCGCCGCCGAGCGCGAGGTCCATCGTGCGAAAGTCGGAGACGACGGCAACGCCGGTAGCCGCGGCGACGACGGCGGACTCGCCAAGTTGCATCGTCGAGGCGATCTGTCCGCGGGCGGCACGGCGCGGCGGCAGGTGGAAAAATGTATGGCCATGCGATCCGATGAAGGCGATATCGGACATCGCGACGCGCGCCCGTTTGGCGATCTCGATCGCGGCGTGGGCGAGCGCGCGACCGAGTGCGAAGTTGAGCGTGGAAATCGCGGCGGCGCCGATTTTTTCATCGACGGAAGCAGCCAGCAATTCTTTGCGAAAGCTCGCGGGGTACGGAAAGGTGTGAAACGCGATCACGCGCGCCGGCGGGCGCGAACGCTCGTCGATCTCGACCACAACGGCGCTCACGCCGTCATGCGAAGTCCCCGACATCAGGCCGATAGCGAGGACCTTGCCGCGTTCGAGTCTAATTGTGATCGCGCTCATCTTTGTCCGACTCCGGATTGTCAGGATCGTTTTCGTCGCCGTCCAAATCGTCAGGACGACTTAAACGAAGCGCCTCGAATCCCGCAAGTATCAGACGCCATCCGGCGGGAACATCGAGCGAGCCGGAATCGTCATGCGACTCGGGAATGATGATCACCTTGCGCCCGCGATGCCATTGCACGAGCAACATCTGATGTCCGAGCTGGCGGCCGGTGACGCGATCGATCGCAAAATCGCCAAACATCGTGGTGGTGCGCAGATCGGAGAACGCCGCGCGAAGCATCGCGTCGTCGAGACCGCCGGCGCCCGCGAGCGCGGCGGCAGTCAGGAGGCCGGCGGCATAAATCTGCGCACTGGGATAGTCGGGAGAATCGGTGGCGCCCGCCGTGCGCATCCGGCGCGAAAATTCGGCGGGCGTCGGGCCGAGCGCGGGCTCGATCTCGAGGGAATCCTCCCATTGCGATGGACCCACGATTCCGTCCGCCAGTTCGCCGAGGTCCGATGCGAAGCGCGCGACGCCCGCGGCGACGCATCCGAGCACCGGGATATTGAGACGCGATTCCGCGACCGCGCGCATCACGGCAACGTCATGCTCATAGCTGCCGGCGCTGGCGAGCGCGTTGACGCGGTTGCGAGTGAGCGCGGGGAAGAGTCGCGCGGGCGTCGAGGCCGGGTCGAACGCGCCGTTCCATTTTACGCGGACGCGGACGCCGCGGCGGCGGGCGGCACGTTCATCGGCCGCGCGCTCGAAGCCCGACGCGACCGCGCGAGCGAACGGAGTTTTCGACGCAACGATCGCGATCCGCTTGCGCCACAACTTCAGTTGAGTGAGTAGTCGGACGAAGCCGCGCAAATAGTCACTTGCGGGACTGAGTATTCCGACGATTAGCTTGTAACCCTGCTCGTATAGTTCATCGCCCGCGCCGCCATGATTGACGAAGACGCGGCCCGACTGCTCGACGATCGGCGCGGCGACCCGAGCCAGGCGATTGGAATAGGGACCGAAGATTATGTCCGCGCGCCGATCGGCGCATAGCGATCGATAGATTTCGGCGCATCGCACGGGCTCGCTCGCGTCGTCGTGGCATTCGAGCGCGAACTCACATCGCTCGCCGCCGACGCGCAGCGCGCTGCTGGCGTTGGCGTCGGCGACGAACAATCGAATCGCGAGTTCGGCCTGCCTGCCCATCGGCGAGTATTCGCCGGTAATTGAGAGCGAGAGGCCGATGGTGATTTTCACAACGTCAGGATGCGACTTCGGCGACGCCGCCTTTGATGACGGCGTGGCCGTCGGGATTGAAAGTCTCGTAGGCGAAAACTTTGCGGCCGTTGCGCTCGCCGTCGGCCCAGACTTTGGTGGTGATGGTCTGGCCGGGCAGCACGGGACGTGAGAAGCGCACGCGCAGGCGTTTGAGTCGCGTCGGCTCGCCGCCGCAGAGTCTTTCGATCGCCACCTTCGACGTAAACGCCATCGTGCAGAGCCCGTGCACGATGATTCCCGGCAGGCCGGCCATCTTCGCGATGTTTTCATCGACGTGGATCGGATTGGGATCGCCCGATGCCTCGGCGTAGCGGAAGGTCTGATCCTTGTCGATGGTCTGCGCCACTGTGAACAGCGGCGCGCCGCGATCGGGCTCGACCGGGCGCGGCTCCGCGGCGGCGGCGTCGCGGTTGCGAGCACCTCGAATAAAAATAATGAAGTGCGTTTTCTGAACCGGCTGCCCTTTCTGGTTGGCGGCCTTCAGCTCGACGGTCATGGTCTCGCCGGTGCTCTTGGCCTCAATCGAAAGAACTTTCGCGGTCGCGGTGATGACGTCGCCGGGGCGAATCGGATTTGGAAATTCCATGTCCTGCTCGCCGTGAACGAGGCGCAACAGGTCAACGTGCAGGTCGGGATCCATCATCGCTTTCATCAGTGCGTCCCACGTGACGGTGACCCCGAACATCGGCGGCGCGACGATGCCGCCGGCGCGGCTCGCGTCGAAGAACGCGGGATTGTCGTCGTTGTAGGCGCGCGCGTACTTCTGAAGCGCGTCGAGAGTGACGTTGATCGTGACGGGCGGATATTCGCGGCCCACGCAAGCAGTGTTCAGTGGCATCGATTGGCTCCGATTGATGATAACTTCGACATTCCGGCGAACGGAATTCTATTTCAGCTCGCGGCCGCCGATGAATACGGATTTCAACTCTAGCGCTGGGCTGAGCAGGATTAAATCGGCGCGCGCGCCGACCTCGATGCGGCCGCGGTCGTTGGCGCCGACGAGATTGGCGGGATTAGTCGCAGCCATCACGGCCGCGTCGCCGATGCTGACGCCCGCTCTTTCTACCATGATGCGGACGCCGTCGAGCATTGAGATGACGCTGCCGGCAAGTGTGCCGTCATCGAGGCGCGCGGCGCCGTCGCGAATCGTCGCGCGAGCGCGTCCGACAATTTTCTCAGTGTTGCTGATTCCCGCGAGCGCCACTTTGTCGGTCACGAGAATGAGTCCGTCCTTGCCGCGCGCGTTGAAGGCGAGTCGCAGCATCGCGGGATGCAGGTGGACGCCGTCGGGGATGATTGCGGGGATTGCGCGCGACTCGGCGAGCGCGGCGGCGATGACGCCGGGATCGCGATGACTCAACGGGCGCATCGCGTTGAACAGATGCGTGAACATCCGCGCGCCGGCGTCGATGCCGGCGTTGGCCTCGTCGAGGGTCGCGTTGGTATGGCCGATGGAGACGACGACTCCGCGCGCGATGAGGCGCCGAATCGCGTCGACCGCGCCCGGCAGCTCGGGCGCGAGCGTGATCAATCTAAGCGCGCGCATCGCAAGCACTCGCTCGAAGGCGTCGCCACGCGGCTCAAGGTTGAGCGCAGGATGCGCGCCGAGGCGATGCGGCGAAATGAACGGACCTTCGAGATGCATCCCGAGAATCGCGGACGCATCGGCGAAGCTATCGCGCTGCGAATTTTCAAACGCGCTCGCAACAGACTCGTGCACCTGCGCGATCTTTTCAATCGGCGCCGTGACCGCGGTCGGCATCCACGAGGTGGTGCCTTCGCGCGCGAGATGGCGGCTCAGATTGGCGATCGCGTCGCCAGACGCGTTCATCACGTCGATACCGTGCGAGCCGTTAACTTGCAGATCGACGAACCCGGGCAATATGTAATCGTCGCCGCCGCTCGACGCCGACTCGAGCGCGGCGATCGTGTCAGCGAACGTGATTTGCCCGCGAACGATCGAACCGTCGGGCTTCGCGATAAGGCCTGACAGCTTCAATTCGCGCCGAAGCGCTCCGCCAGCAGGCGCGAGAAGCGCGGCAGGTAGATCAGGTCGAAGGTCTCTTCCTTGCCCGGGAACATCGCAACCGCGGCGCCTTTGAGCGCGAGCACGTGCTCCCATCCCAGTTCGAGCGTCATGTCGTTGTCCTGCGCGATGACGGCGAAGGTGAGGTCAACCAGGATGCGCAGGCGGCGAATCATTTTGTTCTCATGCTCGATTTCGATTTTCGATGCGCGGTCGTCGTCGGCCATGAGTGCGGTCTCCCTGTGGGGTAGTTGTCAGCCTGATCATATCAACATAGCAGCGAGCGATCATGAGGAATTGCGCGGACTTGTCTCGGCTGAACGGGGATGCCAACCTCTAGCCGACTGTTGAAAAGGTAATTTTCAACGCCGGCGCCCTCTCTCCTGTCTCCCCCAAAGGGGGAGATGTTGAAGGTAAGCGGACAGCTTTTACGCAGGACGTTGAAAGCACTTGAAGTCGAAACGACAATTGATTCGAATTTTTCAACATCCTGCCAAGGCGCCGTGAGCCCCGTTCGCCTCAAAAGCAGCTTCATATATCTCGCTAACGCGGTAAACGATCTGCGCGGCAATTGGTCGGTGCTCGGCATCGTGCTGGCGCCGTTGCTGCTCGCGTCGGCGCTGTGCCTGCTGCCGGACGCGTTGAATCTGCAATACCGCCTCGCCACGACGTTCGAGCCGGGATCGCAAAATATCAGCTACACGCAGGTGGATAGCGCCGACGCGCCGGCCAAACCCCCGCCGCTGCAGGAGCCGCAACCATTCTCACCGTGGGTGACCAAGGCGCTGCATCTGATCTTCGGGCTGCTCACGCTGCTGGTGACGCTGGTTACGCTGTGTTCGCTCAAGCGGATCCAGGCGGGGATCCGCGAGCCGACGATCATTCACGAAGTGATCGAAGTTTACCGCCGCTCGATTACGCTTGCGCCCGCATTCGTCTGGGTGACGATCCTGCAACTGCTCGCGCCGGCCTTGGGGCTGTTTCTGTTCCAGGAGGCGTCGAGTCTGATGCCTGGCTCGATCGGCGTGTGGGCGTACATCGCGCTGGTGCTGATGATCATGCTGGGCGCGTTGATTTATACCTGGTTGTACTTCGCGCAATACGCGCTGATCTTCGACGGCAAGCATAGCTGGCACGCGCTGCTATTCAGCCGCGACCTGATGCGCAAGCGCTTCTTCAAAGCGGCGACGCGGATCGTGGTATTTCTCGCGGTATGGTCGGGCTACAACACCTGGGCGGCGGGCGCGTTCGTAGTGGTGAGCCTGCTGTTCGGCCCGGTGGGAGTGGTGACGGGCTTCCTCGGCACGACGATCTTCCTGGTCGGTCTCGCCGAAATAGGCGTCAATTTTGCGACCACCGCATTCCTGGTCGCGGCGGGATTAAGGTTGTACCAGGATTTGAGGGAGCCGCGGGAAGGCGATCGCGTTGATGTTGCGCCCCAATCCGCGATGCAGCCGACGGCTCAACTCCCGCACGCCGCGCTGTAACACTTGTGAGCGAGCGTGCAGCTTGAATCGCAGAACCCTCACCTGCCGGCGGCTACGCCCGCCGGCCGCCATCCCGTAAAACAACGGGCGAGGTAATTCCCCCCGCGCCTTCCCCAAAAGAACCTCCGAGCGAAATGTCGTCCTCGACATTTCGCGATTTCTTTTCGCTGGGTGCAGGGGTCACCCCCTGCCGAAGGAAGCGTGAAACCCACCGCGGGTTTCACATCTAATGAAGTGATTTACCCTTCCCCGGCCGCCAGCCGTGAGAGCGCGCGGATTGTGACGTGGATTGCGGAGAGGCTCGGCGGCGCGAGGGTTTTCAATTCGTCGAAGAGGCGCGCGACTTCCGCGAATCGGTTGGCGCGAACGCGCTTCAATTGTTCGATCGATTCATCGACATTCAGATCGGGATCGTCGGCGATGGCGTCGAGCAGCGCGCACGATAGCGCGATGCGCGCGGCGCGAAGTTCGCCGGCGAGTTCGTTGGCGGCGCGCCGCTCCCAGCGGTCTTCGTCGCCAATCGATTGAAGCGCTTCTTCGAGGATTGCGAAGTTGAGGGGCGCGCTTAGTTGGAAGTAGGCGTGCGCCGCTTTGGCCGGTTCGATTTCGCGAGCGAAACTCAAACTCAGCACGCTCAGAAGGTGATCGGCGAAGGCCAGGCGCACCAGCCCATGCGCGAGTTCGCCGTCGATCATGTCATTGCGCAGCTCGCGATACAGGCGCTCGAAGCGGTCGCGCTCGCCGCCCGTCAGCATCGTCTCGAACTCGCCGGACAGCTTCTCGAATGCGGGCTTGAAACGGGTCACCGCGGCGCCGATCGAAGTGGCGGGCTCGAGTTCGCCGAGCGCCCATCCGGTGGCGCATCGGCATGCGCGTTCGAGCGCGAGAAATGCGCCCAACTCCGATTCGGCCGCGATCGCCGCGGCGTTGCGCTTCAGGTCGGCGGCGCGTTCGTGAATTGAAAGCACGTCGGCCGCGATAACCCATGCCCGCACCACGTCTTCAGCCGCGACGCCGCGGTCGCGCACATAGCTGAAGACGAAAGTGGAACCAACCAGATCGACCAGCTCGTTGACGGCCCGGGTTGCGATCAATTCGTGGCGGAGCCGATGCGCGCCGACGTCGGCGTGCGCGGCGAGCGACGGCGGGAAGTACGGTTGCAGGAAACGTCCGACCAGGTACGAATCGTCAACCAGCACCGTGGCTTCAAGGCGCTGGATCAGATCGATCTTGGTGTAGGCCGTCGCCAGAGCAAGTTCGGGCCGGGTCAGGCCGGGGTAGCGCGCATGGCGCTCGTGCATCGCGTCGCGCGGCGGCATCGCGGCGTCCATCCCGGTCAGGATGCCGCGATCGGCGATGGCCTGGAGATGGTCGCGAAACTCGATCAGGTGCGTGCGGCTGCGCAGCTGTTCGAGGCTGAGCGACAGCACCTGGTCGCGATTGTCGGCGATGACGCGGTCGGCGACTTCGTCGGCGCATGCGGCGAGCGCGCGATTGCGCGCGTCGAAGGTAAGATCGCCGCGAGCAACGGCGGGCTCGAGCAGGATTTTAAGATTGACCTCGTGATCCGACATATCGACGCCGGCCGAGTTGTCGATCGCGTCGGTGTTGATGCGCCCGCCGGCGAGCGCGTACTCGATGCGCGCCGCCTGGGTGAAACCGAGGTTGCCGCCCTCGACGACAATCTTCGCGCGAAGCTCGGGCGCGGCGATTCGGCATGCGTCGTTGGCGTGATCGGCGACTTCAGCGTCGGTCTCGGTCGTCGCGCGAACGTAGGTGCCAATGCCGCCGTTGTAAAACAGATCGACCGGCGCGCGCAGAATGCATTGGATCAAGGACTCGCCGTCGAGCGCGTCGGAATCGCATCCGAGCGCGGCGCGTGCTTGCGGAGTCAGCTCGATTCGTTTCTGGCCGCGGCGGAAGACGCCGCCGCCGGCACTGATGAGCGCGGTGTCGTAGTCGGCCCAACTCGAGCGCGGCAGCTCGTAGAGCCGCTTGCGCTCATCGAAACTCGCGCCGGGGTCGGGATCGGGGTCGATGAAGATGTGGCGATGGTCGAAGGCGGCGACGAGCTTGACGTTGCGCGAGCGCAGGAGGCCGTTGCCGAACACGTCGCCCGACATGTCGCCGATGCCGATCATCGTGATCGGCGCGCCGCGGTCGGGCTCGCGGCCCATCTCGCGCAGGTGCTGCCGCGCCGATTCCCACGCGCCGCGCGCCGTGATCCCGAGCTTCTTGTGGTCGTAGCCGTGCTCGCCGCCCGACGCGAACGCGTCGCCCAGCCAGAAGCCGCGCTCGATTGCGATGCCATTGGCGATGTCCGAGAAACTCGCGGTGCCTTTGTCGGCCGCCACGACCAGATACGGGCCGTCATTGTCGAGCACCCTGACTCGCTTCGGATGCACCGGGCCGTCGTCGCTGAGATTGTCGGTGAGATCGAGCATCGCGTTCATCAGCGTCTTGTACGCTTCGACGCCGTCGCGCGGGTCCGGCTGATGGCGCGGGCGCGGCTTGACGATGAAGCCGCCCTTGGCGCCGCGCGGCACGATGATCGCGTTCTTCACGGTCTGCGTCTTCATCAGATCGAGGATCTCGGTGCGGTAATCGTCGGCCCGGTCGCTGAAGCGGATGCCGCCGCGCGCGAGGCGTCCGTGCCGCAGATGGCATCCTTCCATGCGCGGGCTGTTGACGTGAATTTCGTAAAGCGGCGCGGTATCGGGCAGCCTGGTGATGCGCGCGCTCTCGAACTTGAGCGCGATGTACGGGTCGGGCGACGGCGTCGCGCAGAAAAAATTGGTGCGCACCGTCGCCTCGACAATTGAGAGCAGCGCGCGCGCAATGCGATCGTCCACAATATTGTCGATCGAGCCGAGACGAGCGAGATACGCCTCGCGCAGATCCGCGATTTTCTCCAGCGTGGCGGGATCGTCGAACGAGAGGCGCGCGGCGAACAGCTCGAACAGCGATCTGGTGAGGTCTGGATACATCAACAGAACCCGCTGCAGCGCGAGGCGCGCCGGCGCCAGGCGCATCTGGAACGCGGCGACCAGATATGCGCGCAGCAGGGCGACCTCGCGCCACGAGAGGCCCGCAGTGAGAGTAAGCGCGTTGAGGGAATCGTCGGAAGCGAGACCATCGCGCACGGCGGCGATCGCGTCGGCAATCAGCGCCGCGCCGGCAAACGTCGCGAACGGCTGGGCCTTGGGTCCATTCACGGAAAAAACCTGCAGGTACGCGCGCGTCAGCTTGCCGTCGGTGCGAGGGCGAAGTTCGTGAGCGTCCTCGGCCAGCACCTCGATGGAGAAGTTCTGCAGGGTGGGCATCAGGTCGGAGAGCATCGGCGCGTCGCCCAGCCCGATGATTCGAATATCGCTATGCGCCTGGTCGAGGTGGCCATCGATCGTATGCGGTCCGGCCTCGACGATGAAATCGCGGCCGCTGGCAAGCAGCGTTTCGACGTCTTCGATGTCGCCGACCGCGCGCGCGACGTCGATCGCAGCCTGGTAATCGGCGCTGAACGCGCCGGTCCATCGCGCGGCGAGCGCGCGTCCGCGCTTGGGTCCGAGTTTTTCGAGCAACCGCTCCTGCAACCGATCGTCCCAGCGCCTGGCCAGTTCGGCGATCGAGGCCTCGAGTCCGCGAATCACCGAAACTTTCGGAGGACTGGCGACGAAACAAAAATGAAGGCGCGCCGTGTAGCCTTCGCCGATCGCGGGATAAAAATAGACCAGGGTGCCGTGAAGCGCGGTTGCCAACGCGTCCTGGATGCGGCGGCTGAGCTCGGCGGAACCGGCCTCGCGCGGCATCACCACCAGCGCGATCACGTTGCCGTGCCGCAGGTCGGGCGCAATGAAGAGGCGCACTGCGGCCGCGCTCTTGACGTCGAGGATCAGGCGCAACTGCGCGCGCAATTCGGCGACCGGCGCGCGAAACAGCTCGTCCTTGGGGAAGCTGTTGAAGGCGGAAACGATTTCCTTGTAGTCGTGCGAGCCGGGCGCGGCGGCTTCGTGATCCAGCACTTCGCGCAACTTCGCGCGCAGCACCGGAATGTGTTGCGCCTCTTCGGCGTAGGCCTTCGAGGTGAACAGCCCGACGAAATTGTCGAACGCGACGACACGGCCCGCGGCGTCGGTGCGGCGAATCGAGACGCTGTCCATCGGGCGCCTTCGATGTACGTGCGACTCGGCGCGAGTCTTGCCAATCACCAGCGGCGGCCCTTCGAAGAACAGCTTGCGGCGCGCGGGTGGAAGTTCGCCGAGCATCACGGAGCTGCGAAAGCGCGACTCGTCGTGCGCCCGCATGACGCCGAGTTCCGTGCCCGGATCAAGCTCGAATTTGCTGGAACCGTCGCCGCCGGTGACCAGAAAACGGCGATAGCCGAGAAATACAAAGCCGCCGTGGATGAGCCAGCGGAGGAGATCGCGGACTTCGATCAGTTCGCGGTTCGACGCCGTGTCTTCGCAAATCTGCAACGCCAGTGCGGTCATCCGATCGAAATCGCCGGTGGCGGCGCGGACCTCGGTGAGAATCGCGATAACATCGCGCTCGATTTGTCGCGCCTGCTCGATCGTGGGCGCGAGCTCGAGTTCGGCGTGCACGAACGACTCGCCGCGCTCGGCCGACGACGACTGCTCGAACGACGCGATCCGCCCTTGCTTATCGCGCGCGATCTTGAAGATCGGATGGAGAATCGTGCGAACGGTGGCGCCGAGATGATGGAAATATTCGAGCAGGCTGTCCACGATGAACGGGCAATCGGTGGTCACGGTCTCGACCACGGCGAGCGTATCGTTGTCGTCACCGGTAACGGATTCTACGCGCGCGATCACCGGCTCGGCGCGGACGGAAAAGAACTCGAACGCCGACTGCACCAGCGCCAGACGCCGCTTGGCCGGGACGCGATCGCGATTGTCGGCCGAGGCGCGCGCGAACAGCCGCTCGGCGAAGGCGGATACGCGCTGGGCGGAGTCGGCGGGAAGGTTCCTGTCGATTAAATCGCGGAGTTCGGTCTCGATCGCCAAGGTTTCACCGGTTAGAGCGCAGGTAGAATGGCGCGACCGCTCGCGCGAGCATCATTATAAGTCGCATCGCGCAGATTTCGTAGGGGGGATAGACTTGGGCGCGAATGCCGGAAATTGAAATCAATGCGATGACGTTCGGGCCGTTCGGCGTCGGCCGTCATGACGGCAAGGCCGTGATGGTTGCGGGCGCGGTGGCGGGCGACATCGTGGATGTCGAGATCGTTTCGGAGCGCCGCGATTACGCGGTCGCAAAGATTCGCGAGGTCATCCGCGCGAGCGCCGAGCGCCGCGTGGCGCCGTGCCCGTTTCTCCCGCGATGCGGCGGATGCGACTGGCAGCATATCGGCTACGCCGCGCAGGTGCGCTTCAAGGGCGAAGTCGTCGCGCGCGAGCTGAGCCACGCGCTGAACATCGAGATTGATCCGGCGGGACTCGTCGAGCCGGCGCCCGCCGAGTTCGGTTATCGGTCGAGAATCCGGCTGCGGGTCGGCGCCAAAGGCGCGCTTGGATTTTACGAGGCCGGCAGCAACACGATCGTCGAGATCGATTCATGCATGGTCGCCGAGGCCGGCCTTCGGATGCCGCTTCACCTGGCGCGCTCGCTCGGCAAGCGCGTCGAAGAGATCGAAGTGGTGCGCGACGGCGCGCGCGAAGTGCAGGTCGCGCATCTGAAGAAGCCGGCAACCGACGAGGACTTAAGACGCGCACGCAACGTGCTCGAGTCGGACGGCGAGATTGCGGGAATTGTGCTGCGTTCGGGCACGCATCGCGCGACTGTTGGCGACACTGCAATCGCGATCGAGCTGGAGCCGGGACTCTCGCTCGAGGTGGACGCGGATCTCTTCAGCCAGGTGAATCGCGCGCAGAATCAGAAGCTGGTCGCGAGCGTGATGGAGATGGCGGCGATTCACGAAGCGTCGGCGGTGCTCGACTTGTTTTGCGGCGCCGGCAACTTCAGCCTGCCCGCGTCGCGACGCGGCGCGCGGGTGACGGGCGTCGATGACGATGCGGGCGCGATCGCGGCGGCGTCGCGCAATGCGGCGCGCCTGAATTGCCGGGACGCGCAATTCATCGCGATGAAGGCGTCGGCGACCGCTGATTTTCTCCATCGCGCGCGCTATCGTCCCGACGTCGTAATTCTCGATCCGCCGCGCACTGGCGCGCTCGATATGATGGAACCGATCGTCAAGCTGCGCGCGCCGAGCGTCATTTATGTATCTTGCGACGTGACCACACTGGCGCGCGATCTGCGGGTGCTAGCGGACGCGCGATACAAGATCAACCGCGTGCGCGCGTTCGATTTTTTCCCCAACACGCATCATGTGGAGATCGCGGTGCACGCGCTATTGACTTAGATCGCCGGGCATTCTTAGAGTAATTGAGTGGTCGATTCCCGCATCCTCCCGCCAGAGGGTTGATCAAAAAGATGCCCAAGCAGGAAAAGGAAAAGCTCCCGAGGCCGAAGATTACGATTATCCCGGGCCGCGGGGTCGCGCAGACGATTAATTATTTGCTTGAGGACCGGGACGACCTCGAATGGATCATCGCGGTCGGCCGCACGAAGAACGGCGAGCTGTTCTTCTACGACACCGGCGGCGACATCGTCGAGGATCTCGGCACGCTCGAGTACCTCAAGGCGCGAATCGTGCGCGCCCACTTCGGCGACGAATACGAATAAGCCGTAGCGTTTCTCTCTCTCTCAGTCTTCGAATTCTTCCTGCGGCGGCCGCGCGTACACAACTCCGTCGTCGATTTCGGTCAGCACTCGATAAAGATACTTGCCGCATGCGGTCGGCGGCCCCGCGATACATTCGCCACTCGCCGGCTCGTAGTAGGCGTTGTGCGTCTGGCACATCAGGTAGCGGCCGTCCTCGGCGAAGAATTGATTATCGACCCAGTCCATCGCCATCGGCACGTGGCGGCATCGATTGACGTAGGCGTGGAACTCGCCGCCGAAGTTGACCAGAAAACATTCCTCGTCGGCGCCGCGAATCGGCAGCATGAACTTCAGCGACTCGCCTGGTTTGAGCGAATCGGCACGCGCAACTTTGTAGCGCGCGCGCGCGGGCGTGCTTTTGCGGCGTGCGTGCGATCCGGTCAGAGCGGCGCGGCGTCGATGTTGCTCGTCGGACATTCTTTGTTGGTGGATTTGTGTGCGCGAAATTTTCGTCAGCTTGCCGGATTTTGTCAAAGCCCATAGCATCTGTAAACGCGATGGAAAATCCAAAGATTCGCGCCGTCGAAGCTTTCCCGGTCGAGCAGCAGGATCAGACGCTGATCTGTTTGCGCGATCCGAGCGGGCTCGCTCCCGAGCCGATCATGCTCGGGATGGGCGCGTATTTTATCGTCACACTTTTCGACGGCCGGATGTCGCTGAAGGACATCCAGGCCGCGTTTTCAAAGCGTTTCGGCGAGATGATCCCGCTCGAAAAGCTCGACGAGCTTATCGCGGCGCTGGATCGCGCGTACTTTCTCGACTCGCCCGCATTTCACGAACGCGAGCGCCGCGTACGCGAGGAATTTCTCGCGAGTCCCGACCGTCCGGCCGCGCTGGCCGGCCTCTGCTACGAGAAAGATCCCGCAAAGTTGCGGCTCGAGCTGGCGGCGTTCTTCGATCCGCCGGAAGGACCCGGCCGCGTCGCCTCGAGCAAGAATCCCGCGCCGCTCGCGGGCCTGATCGCGCCTCATATTGATCCGCGCCGGGGCGCCGCCGCTTATGCGCACGCGTACCACGAGCTGATGTCGCACGAATTGCCCGAGCTGGTCGTGATCCTTGGGACCTCGCACTACGGCGCCGGCCCCGAACTGTTCAGCGCGACGCGGAAGAACTACGCGACGCCGTTCGGCCCGGTGACGACCGACGCGGCGTTTATCGATCGACTCGCGGCGCGTTATCAAGGTGATCTGTTCGCCGACGAGATGCTGCATCGCGGCGAGCATTCGATCGAATTCCAGGCGCTGTTCCTCGCCTACGCGCTCGGAGTGCGCGGCTACCAGGTCGTGCCGATCCTCGTCAGCTCGTTTCACGAAATGGTGGCGAGCGGAGTCACGCCGGCGCGCGATTCGCGCGTCGAATCGTTCCTTGCGGCGCTGCGAGCCGAGCTCGACGCCGACAATCGCCGCGTGCTGATACTGGCGGGCGTCGATTTCGCGCACGTCGGCAAAAAATTCGGCGACGATTTCGCCGCCGATAGTACCGTGGCCGAGCGCGTCCAGCGCGAAGATCTTCAACTCATCGAAAGCATCAAGCGCGGCGACCCCGACGCCTTCTTCGCCGACATCCTCAAGGATCGCGACGCGCGCCGAATCTGCGGCCTGTCCCCGATGTACACGCAACTCGAGCTGCTGCGCGGCCGCAGCGCGCGCCTGCTCAAATACGGAATCGCGATGGAACCGCAGAGCGAGTCGGCGGTGTCATTCGCCAGCCTCGCGATCGACTAGAACGCTTTACAGCTCCATTGGATTGCGGAAGTGATCGCGAAAGATCCGCGAGCGATGTTCCAATAGCAACGGGGCCAGCGCCGCCTTGACGACCGGGTCATTCGCGGTGAAGCCCCGGCGCAGGCCTTCGGGCATCGGGTTCTGCTCCTTGGGCAAGGGGTCGAGCAGATTGGCGAAGGCCGTCCAGTAAATGTCGAGCGCGCTCAAAGCGTCGCCGACAAAATACTTCACGCCGCGCGCGTACTGCGATTTGAGTTGCGTCGCGAGCGCGTCGAGAGACGCGGCGGTGCGTTCGCCGGCGGCTTTGACGTCGCCTTCATTGTATCCATATTTGTCGCCCATCCGGCTGATTCCCGCTGACGGAGTTCCGGAGGCGAAGGCCGGAGCAAAGAGTTGGAGACGCCGATTCCAGCCAATACCCATCTCTCCGCAAATTTCGTGCGACAGACCGATCATCAGCGCGCGCTGCGTGGCGTCCGCGGGAATCAGCTTAGGCGCGGGCGCGATCCGTTCGGCCAGGTAAAGAATATCGGTCCACCGATTGACGGGTTTCTCCTTGGCCCACGCAACGATGGGTGCGCTGGTCGCGCCACTCCAAGCCGAGATCTCGTCGTTGGGTTCGCCACCCAGCCATGGCGCGGCGACATAGTCGAGGCCTTTGATTTCAAAAATGGTCTTGGCGGCTTGTCCCCACGGGCTGGGCACGCCTTTGACCATCACGATGCGCAAACCCGGGTGATCTTTTATTTCTGCGAAGCTGCGGTATTGGAGCATCGCGTTCTCCTAAACGCCGCCGTACCAGTCGTAGCCTTGATCTTCCCAATATCCGCCGGCGCGCGTCGGCAGGAAGTTTACCTCGGTCAGATACTTCACGTTCTTGTAGCCGAGCTTGACCGGCGAGTAGAGGCGCAGCGGCGCGCCGTGATCCGGATACAGCGGGCGCCCGTTCATGCCGTAAGCGAGGATCGTCTGCGGATGCATCGAGCTCTCGATGTCCCACGTCGAATAGTAGCCGTTGTCGAATGATTTGAACTCGACGTACTGTGCGTCGCCGCTCGCGCCGACCATCTTCGCGACCTCGCGCAATTGCACGCCATTCCACCCCGCCACCGCCGACCAGCCCTCGACGCAATGATGGCGAATGCGCATCGCCGTTTGCGGCATCCGCTTCAGCTGGTCGAGCGTGAAGACCGACGGACGCGCGACAATGCCGCCGACCTTGAGCGTCCAATTGTCCGGCGCGAACGGCATCTCGTCAGAAATGAAGTAGCTGGGAAAGGCGGACTCGGGCGTTAGCTCGGACGCGGGCGGCTCGGGCGCGAGCCGATTCTCCGAGAACAACAACGCACTGACGCTATCGTTCCAGCGTCCCATCCCCGCGAGGAACGTAGACGCCGCGCGGCTGTCGCATCCGGCGAGTGTGATGCTCGCGGCCAGGCCGAGCAGGAGTTTGCGTCGCGTGATCAAGCTAGCCACGCTGCCCACCGCTCACCATCGTCACGATCGTTCGCGGATGCAGCGCGACGAGCACCAGGTGCATCACGGTAAATAGCGCGAGCAGCACGAGACAGCTCAGATGCACGACGCGCGCGACGTCGTAGCCGCCGAATGCCGCCGTGATCCAATACAACTGCACCGGTTTGTATATCGCCAGTCCCGAGAAAACTACGACGATGCCGAACAGAATCGCCGACGTGTACGCCATGCGCTGCAAGCCGTTGTAGAAGTCTTCGGGCGGCGGAGTTTTACGGATGCGCAAGTAGTACGCGAACATCGCGATCGCGTTCGAGGTGTCGCGCGTCGGAATGAAAACGCGGCGGCGCCATTCGCCACTCGCGATCATATAGATTAGGTAGATCAGGCCGTTGAGGATAAGGAACCACGCGATCGCGAAATGCCAATGACGCGCGCCCGCCAGCCATCCGCCGAAGCGCAGCCACGACGGCGGCGCGTCGTTCTGAAACGGATACCATTTATATTGCGCGCCGCGCGGTCCCAGCGCCGGATACGCGGCGAGAATCTGCAGGCCGCTGCCGGCCATGATCACGAGCAGCGGAATGTTGATCCAATGCGCCAGCCGAATCGCAGCCGGCTGCGCGCGCCGTCGCTTGCGTGGATTTTCAGCAGGCGGCGATACGGCGGGCTCACTCCACGGCGGCGAGAATCGAAGCGGCGTGGTGATTCTTGCGACCTTTCGATCCTTTGCCGGACGTGCGTCCATCGTGAATCTTCAACCGTTTCGCGCGCGTCAAGGTTCCCGCGGGCTCATCGGGGCGGCCTTGCCGCCCTTCATCAGATGCCCGTCCATCATGATCATTTCGCCTTCTTGCAGATGAAATGTCTTGCCGTCTTTCGATTTGACCGTGCCATCGACCTCGACCATCGTGCCGTCCGACATCGTAACTTCGTGATCCATCGCGGTCGCCGGATGTCCTGCTTTCATCATCATCATTTTTCCGTCGTGCATCATTACGCCGTCCATGTCGGCGGCGGCGGGCGCGACCAACAGCAAGAGCACGGTGAGCGCCGCGATCAGGCTGATGCCCGTACGCAGGAATTTCGTTAGCGACTCTTTCATCGCGCGAAACTTCCTCAAGCTGATGCCGCAGAGGTGACGGCGGCATCCGGAAGGTTCGGATTGACTAAGCGGCCGGCTACATCCCCGGCATCGGGGCCTTCTTGCCGACGTGACCACCCACGGCTTCGCACGATTTGGCGTCGGCGGTGATGACGTAGCCTTTACCCTTGCACGAATTTTTGCCCTTGCAATCGTTGGAGGAAGTCGCGGTCTTGCAGGCGCTCTGCCCCTTGCACGCGTTCCCGCCGAGGCACTTGATTTGCGCCGGGGGACGCACCCGGCGCGTCAGCGGCATTCACAACGCTGCCGGTGAAAGCCAATGCGACCGCGGTCGCGAGCATCGCCCCTGCTATCCTGGTTTTCTTCATCGCGAAGGTCTCCTTTCAAGTTTTGAAGTCAGCGACAAATGAATCGGCGTCGATTTTTTCGCGACGATGTCTATAGAGCAAGAGGTTCGGAACCTCAGATCTGAAAATCGCCTTTGCGCGGTTTGGGGCTCTTCTGCCGGGCTTCCACCTGCATCGCTTCGACCTCGTCGTTGATCTCGTTCAGCCGATGCTGAAATTCCGAGGCCTCGACCTTCACGCCGACCTTGCAGCCCTGGCACACGATGTGAGTTTCCGCGTGCCGCTCAATTTCCCGCACAAAATTGAGTTCTGGAAGCCGCATTTCGGGCACGCAATATCTACCGTTTCGTCCTCAAACATATCGAGACCTCGCAGCGGTATTGCAAAAACATTTTGACGATTGTCAATCGCGCAGGCGCTCAGTACTCCAAGCTACTGCAATCCGCAGCCGCCGCCAAACAGCTCATCTCGACCAGTCGAATTATTT
>CAVWMC010000013.1:0-140877 GCA_963756005.1 uncultured delta proteobacterium | reverse complement strand
GAGGATTTTGAGTCCTCTGCGTCTGCCATTCCGCCACCTCGGCACTCGGGAAGCGTCAGACCGGTCATCTTAGGCAAAGGTGGCGCGGGCGGCAATGGCGGCCGAATGCCGCCGACATCGCCTTTTCCGACGCTGCGCGACCCAGTGGACTGAGTAGCCAATTGACGACAACGCTCGCAGCATCCGGATAGTCATCACTGACTATAGAAGTGAGTATCAAGTGCGATTCTCACTTTATATCCAGTCGGTTTGCTTAGTATAATGTAGCGAGCGCACTATGTATTCATGGACGCAATCGCCGCTCGCATTCCGGCGCCGGCCGCGGTTCCACAATCCTACGTAACGGTCGCGGGATTGAGGCGCGC
Organism: uncultured delta proteobacterium; assembly: GCA_963756005.1. Lineage (GTDB taxonomy): Bacteria > Desulfobacterota > Binatia > Binatales > Binataceae > Binatus. The sequence continues at coordinate 140,512 of CAVWMC010000013.1, read as the reverse complement.
GCTTGGCGATTGCGTGCTCGCAGCGTCCTTCATGCTCGCGATGCTGCCGGCCGGCCGCGAAATCAACTTTACACTCGCGGGAGTCGCGAATGCGGTCTGGCTGACCGGCGCGGCGATCATGGCGGTCATGTCGTTTGCGCGATTTGCTCCGCGCAGCGTGTCGGTGAATCTGCGGACGCTGGCTGCCTCCGGCGGCATGCTGATCCTTCCGTGCCTGATGCGTCCGATCGCACCATCGAGCGGCGCGCTCGCAACTGTCGGACTTATTTTCGAATTGCTCGGCATCGTGATCACCCAAGTCGCGCGCGTCTATATGGGCCGGAGCTTCGGTATCTTGCCGGCTAACCGCGGAATCGTGTCGAAAGGTCCATTTCGATGGATTCGTCATCCGATATACTTCGGATGGCTGATACTTTCGATCGGCTACGCGATGTCATTTGCGAGCGAGCGCAACGTCCTACTGATCGTGGCGACGCTCCCCTTCATGGTCTGTCGAATCAATCAGGAAGAAGCGCATTTGACCGCGGACCCCGACTACCGCCGCTACGTCAGTATGGTTCCGTATAGACTGTTTCCCGGCGTGGTCTAGGGCATCTGATTCTGCGACGATCGCGCTTCATCGCGGCCGCGCGCGCGTGTGCCCATCAGGTAGATCCCACCCGCCAGCGGAGTCGAGAGAAACATCGCGAACGCCAGTCCGCCGATCACTGCGATTGCCAACGGCTGCTGCACCTTGGCGCCCGCACCGTAGCCGAGCGCGAGCGGAAAGCAGGCCGGCCGCAGTGGCGAGCGTGGTCATCATGATCGGCCGCAGTCGCACGGTTGCTGCGTCGAACAGCGCCGCGCCCGGTTTACGTGCCCGCGCCGACTTCGCGCTCGGCATGGTCGAGCAGCAGGATGCCGTTCTTGGCGGTGATGCCGGCGACCATGATGATTCCCATGAACGATGAAATGTTGAGCGTCATGCCGGTTAAGTCGAGCGCGATGAAACTGCCGGCCAGACACGACATCGCGGCGATCAGGCACGCGATTGCGGGCGCAACTCGCGCGAACTCCCAGATCAGAATCAGGAACATCATGATCGTTCCCGCCACCAGCACCAGCGCGAGCTCGTGAAACGCCTGTTGTTGCTGCGCGTAGAGCCCACCGTATTCGAGCGATACTCCCGCCGCCAGCGGCATCTTCGCGAGGCTCTGTTTCACCGCGTTAATGCCGGCGCCGAGGTCGATGCCTTCGAGGCGCCCGGTGACGTGCACGACCGGACGCTGGCGCTCGCGATCGATTTCGTTGGTCGCGCCGAGAAAGTTGATCTTCGTAACTGACGCGAGCGGAACGTGCGCATTGGTGCTCGACTTGAGGATGACCTCCGACAGCGTGCCGAGATCCTCGTGGAATACGTCCGGATAGCGCACGCGTACCGCGACCAGCCGGTCGCCCGACAACACGCTGGTGGCGACGGTGCCTTGAATCACCGAATCGAGCGCGCTGCGGACATCCTCGGCGCTCAAGCCGTAGTGCGCCGCCGAAGTATTGTCGACAACGACCGCCTGCTCCGGAATGCTCTCGACGATGCCGTTGTTGACGTCCACCAGGCCGTGGATCGTGCGCATCTTGTCGGCCACCTGTCGCGCGGTCGCTTCAATCGTTTTCTGATCGGGCCCGAACACCTTTACCTCGATCGGCTCCGGCACGCCCGACAGATCGCCGATCAGATCCTGCAACACTTGCGAGAATTCGACGCGCACGCCCGGCACTGAATTCAGGATGCGCTCGCGGACCGAATCGATGACCTCGTCGATACTGCGCTTGCGGTCCGGTTTCAGCCTCACCGACATGTCGCCGCGATTGGATTCGGTCAGAAAAAAACCAAGTTGAGTGCCGGTGCGGCGGCTGAAGGCTGCGACTTCGGGCGTCGATTTCAGAATCGACTGAATCGACTCGAGCAGCGCCGTGGTGTCGGCCATCGTGCTCGGCGGCGGCGTGATGTAATCGAGAATAAACGCGCCTTCGTCGAGCGGCGGCAGATAGTCGGTGCCGATATTGTTGTAAACGAAGTACGCCACCACCATTGAAATGATCGCGACCGGAATTGCCAGCGCCGGAATTCGGATGAAGGGCCGCACCGCGCTCAGAAACGCCGCCTGAACGCCGTGATAGATTCGTCCCGCTTCGCGCGCACGCCCTCGAAACCGCGCAATCGCCAGCTCCACGGCGGGTGTGAAGTAGATCGCGAGGACCAGCGAAATCGCCAGTCCGCCGCCGAGCGTCGCCGCCAGCGACCGGAAGAAAATGCCGGTGATGCCCGAAGTGAAGACCAGCGGCCCGAACACCACGATCACCGTCATCGTCGAGGCGATTAGCGGACGCCGAAGACTCTTGAGGGCCGCGGCTACCGCTTCGGCGGCGGACTTGCCGCCCGCCAGCTCGCGATGAATCGCCTCGATCATCACGATCGCGTCGTCGATGAAAAGTCCGATCCCCGCCGCCAGTCCGCCCAGCGTCATCATGTTGAACGTCAGGCCCGCGGCCTTCATCACGATGAACGTGATCGCGACCGTGCACGGCACCACGATGGCCGCGACCAGCGCGCTCAGCGGACTCATCGTGAAGGCGAGCACCACCAGCACCGACAGCGCGAGGCCGAGCATGATCGCGTCGCGCACGCTCTTGAGCGATTCGGCGACCAGCGCCGACTGATCGTACGAAATCGAAAATTGAACGTCCGGATAGCGCTGGCGAAACTGCGCCAGTATCTGCCGCGCCTCGGCCGCGACCGCCTCAGTGCTGCCGCTCGGCCGCCGCGAGATTCCCACCAGCAGCGACGGCCCGTTCTCGGACGCCGCGCGGACGTAGTCTTCCTGGATCCCAAGTTCGACCGATCCCACATCGCTGACGCGCACCGGTTGGCCGCCGGTCGCCGCGAGCGGCACCGCGGCAATCTGGCCGGCTTCGTGCAAGTCGGTGGTCACCACCGTCAGCAGCATCCGATGCGACTCGTTCATCCGGCCGGCCGACGCGACCACATTGTTCTTCGCCAGCCCCGCAACGACGTCGCCCGGCGACAGGTCATGCTGCAGCATCCGCGGCGGATCGAGCCGCACCACGAACTCCCGATACTTGCCGCCGATCACGCCGACGCGGTAGGTGCCGTCGATTCGATGGAGGCTCGGAACGAGATCGTAGTTCACGAGGTCGGTGATTTCCGGCAGGCTGCGAATCTTCGAGCTCAGGCTGATATCGACGATCGGAAACGTCCCGGTCGTCAGCAGCACGGCGTCAACGGTGGTATCGGTCGGCAACTGCGCGCGCGTGTGCGCGACCGCCGCGCTCAGCATCTGGAAGCTGATTTGCGGATCGGAGTCCTCGCCGAAGGTGACGTCGATCTCGGCGCTGCCGCGCGTGGTCGTCGAGCGAACCATCGTCACGCCGACCGCGCCGTACGCGCTTTCCTCGAGCGGCCGCGTCACCGACGCGAGCATCTGTTCGGCCGGCAGGTCGCCGCTGTCGGCGAGAATCGTCGCGCGGCGAAAAATGATCTCGGGAAAGACCGCGCTCGGAATTGTGCGCGCCAGGATCACTCCCAGCACGCTCGCCGCCAGCACCGACAGCACCGCCAGCGTGGAGCTGCTGCGCGTCATTGATTGCCCTGCGCAACCCGAACGCCAAGGCCGTCGGACAGCGCGTAGCCGCCCGAAGTCACAACCAGGTCGCCGGCCTTGATCCCGGCGGTCACCTGCACCCGATCGCCCGCGCGCAGTCCGACCTTGATGTCTGTGCGATGCGCGCGGCCGTCGGCGGCGATTACGAACACGTGGTATTTGTCCACGCCCTCGTCCTGGAACAGCGCGCTGGCCGGAACCGCGATCGCGTCCGGCACGCTGGCTGTCTCGACGCGCACCTCAACCGGCGCGCCCGCTTCCGCGATTCGCTCGGCGCCGGTGAAGTCCGTCCGCACTGACGAGCTCGCGCTCGCCGCGTCGAAGCTCGGCAGGATCGCATCGACGCGCGCCGGAAACTCAACCCCGGGCCGGAACGGCGTCGTCACCGTGGCCGCCATCCCGGGCCGCACCAGCGACAGCTGGCTTAGCGGAACCGAGGTATCGATATAGAGACTCGCTGGATCGATCAGATCGACAATCGTATCGAGGTCGGCAACCATCTGGCCGCTGGTGACCGGCGGTTGCGAGACGATGCCCGATTCCGGCGCGACCACTGGTATTCCGACACTGTGATTATAGCGCCCGACCGACGCGCCTAGCGCCGCCGCGTCCTGCGGATCGATCCGGCGGGCGACCGCGAGCCCGGCCTCAGCCGCTTCGATCTCGCGATTGATCACGTGGGCGACGACCTGGCCCTTGCGCACCGAATCGCCGCTGACGAGTTTCATGCCGATCACGCGTCCCGCAGTCGGTGCGCGCACGATCACGTGTCGCATCGCGACCGTCTTGCCGAGCAGCCGCAGCTCGCTGGTCATCGGATGAATTTCGGCCCGCGCCGCGGACACCAGCAGCACCGGATTGGACGGCGTCGCGTCGTTGTCACCGGATGTTTTCTCGCCGCCGCAGCCCGCCAGCAGCGCCGCCGCCAACACCCCGGCCAAGATCGCGCCGACGCGCGCGTTCAGTCGTGCGCGCTGCATCACTGGACGCGGCCGAAAAGCAGGTTGGTCTCCGCCACCGCTTCGCGCGCGTTGAATTCCTGGTCGAAATGCTGAAGCCGCAGCTGCTCGGCCTGCTGATAGGCGTCGAGCACCTCGAGCATCGTCGCCGCGCCGCCGCCAAGGAAGCGGGTCCAGGTCAAGCCGAAGTTGTCGTCCGCGGTCGGCTGCGCGCGCGACAGGATCTCGAGCTGCCGCTGAGCCTCGTCGTAGCGCAGCGACGCGTCGGCCACGCGCCGCCTGAGAATGTACTCGGCCTGACGCGCCTGCGCGGTCGCCGAATGCGCTTTCGCCTTTGCCTGATCGATGTGCGACGCGATCAGCCCGCCGTCGAAGACCGGCACCGACATGACGCCGTCGTACGATCCGCCGAAGTTGTGCGCGATCGTCGCCGGTGGATCGATGCCGACGAAGCCGGTGGTCAGTGCGACCTGGAAGGTCGGCAGCCGCTCGTCTTTCGCCGCGACGATTTGCGAGTTCGCCGACGCGATCGCGCGCTGCGCCGCCTGCATCACCGGGCTCTGCGCGAGATCGCCGGTCGGCTTCGGCAGCGGCCCAGTAATGTCCGCGATGTCGAGATCCTGCGGATTGGGCTCGCCGATCAGAATGCCGAGGGTTGCGTTTGCGCGCTCGCTGTTGCTGCGCGCCGCGTCGAGCGCCAGTTCGCTACTGTCGCGCGCGGTGCGGAATTTCAGCACGTCGTTGGTGATCACGCGCCCGCTTTTCTCGAGCGCCTGGATCGTGGTGACGTAGCGCGTCATCCGCCCGAGGCTGGCCTGCAGCGCCTGTTGGGTTGCGCGCGCGCGCAGCAGATCGAAGTACGCGATCGAAGTATCGAAAACAATTTGCGCGCGCGCCGCCGCCACGCCGAGCCGCGATGCCTCGTTCACGTACTCGGCGGCGCGCACCAGCGCCCGGCGCCGTCCCCAGTCCCACGCCGTGTAGTCGAGCGTCAGCATCCCGGCCGAAAGACCGCGATTGGTAATGATTTGGTTGTAGCCCGGCGCCTGGTAGTACTCCGCGCCCGCACCGACGGTTGGAAACAGCGGCGCGCGCTGCTCCCGTAAATGCGCGACGCTCATATCGCTCGCCGCCGCCGCCATATCGACCGAAGGTGCAACGTGCAGCGCGCGCTCGATCGCGTCGGACAGAGTGATGCTCGCGGCGGATGCCACCGGCGCCCACGCCAGGATCGCGCCAGCAAGCACGGCCGCAGTCAGGTGGCGGCAAGGTCGCTCCATTGTGAAAATTCTAACAGCGGCCCGCCAACCGGCCAAATTAATGGACATTAAGCTGATTTTGAGACGCGGCGGCTAGCGCAGCGGTACCGTCGCTCGATTCGGATCTTCGCGATGCAGCGCCAGCGTCACGACGAATGCGGTTCCGCCCGACGGAAGATTCGCGGCCTCGATCTCACCGCCATGCGCTCGCGCAATTTCCCGGCAGAGGCTGAGGCCGAGCCCGCTGCCTTCGCCGGGCGAGCCGGCGCCGCGAAAAAATCGATCGAAAATATGGGGCAGCTCCGCCGGATGAATTCCCTCGCCAGTGTCGGCGACGCGCAGTATCGCGCGGTTCGCGTCGCTCTTGAGCCCAACTTCGATCGAGCCGCCGGCCGGCGTGAACTTGAGCGCGTTGTCGAGCAGGTTGACGATCAGGCGGCGCAGATGCCCCTCGTTGCCATTGACGAAGACGTCCTCGGGCGCGTTAACCGACAGTTTAATCTCGCGCGCCTGCGCCAGCGGTCCGACCGTTCCCGCAATTTCGCTCAGCAGCGCGCGAAGGTTCAGCCGATGCCGATCGACCATCACCTCGCCGTTGAGCCGCGACAGCATCAGCAGCTCGTCGGCGATGCGGCACAGCGACAGCACCTCGCGATGCGCCGCGCCCAGGGCCGCGCGGTTTTCGTCAGGCGTGCGATCGCGCGCGAGCGATACCTCGAGCCCGGTGCGCAGCACTGCCAGCGGCGTCCGCAGCTCGTGCGCCGCGTCCGACGCGAACCTGCGCTCGGTCGCCGACGCGCGCTCCAGCCGCTCCAGCAGCGAGTTGATTTCGGTGGTGAGTCGCGCGACTTCATCGGCCACCGGCGGCACCGTCAGCCGCGAGCTGAGATTCGCCGGTCCGATCGCGTCGAGCTCCGCGGTGACCGATTCAATCGGGCGCAGCGCGCGGCCGGCCAGCAAATATCCGCCGCCGACGCATAGCAGCAGCACGATCGGCATCATCAACAGCAGCAGGTTGCGCAGGCTGTCAACCGATGCCTGCACCAGCGTCACCCGCACCCCGCTTTGCAGGTAGGCGAGCTCGCCTTTGTACATCATCGGAACGACCGCGAACCTGATGGCGTGATCGCCGACAATCGCGGGATGCGTGGGGAGCGATGGATCGAACGGCGGCGGGACGGTGTGGACGTGGCCGTAATCTAAAACCTCGCCATGCGCGGTCACGATTCGGGCACGGCGCCCCGCCCCGATGTCCGTCTCGAGGCTCATCCGCTGCAGGATTCCGGGCGCGCTCGCGGCGCCGCTGCGTTGAATCTGGTCGGCGGTATTCTCGGCCTCCTCCAGCAGCGCCGCGTCGAGTGCGCTCCATTGCTGGCGGGCAAAGAACCTGACTGCGGTGACCGCCGCAATCAGCAGGATCGCGGCGAGCACCGCGGCCCAATAGATAGTTAGCCTGAGTCTGATCGTCATGACTGGCGATCGCGCGCCGCGGGCGGCGTCATTCCGCGCGCATCGTGTATCCAACTCCGCGCACGGTGACTATCAGCGAGCGATCGGCGCGCGGATCGATCTTCTGCCGCAGCCGATTGACGAACACTTCAATCAGATTGGTGAGCGAGCTGTAGTTGGAGTCCCACACCGTCTCCGCGATCATATCGCGCGTCACCACCTGCCCGGCGTTTCGCATCAGCAATTCGAGCAGCATCTTTTCCTTGGGCGACAGGTTCAGATTGTGCTCGCCGATTTTCGCGCGCCGCTTGACGGTGTCGAACTCGAGGTCGCCGACCTTGAGGATCGGCGAGGCCGGCGTTCGCGGACGCCGCGCCAGCGCCTTGATTCTGGCCACCAGCTCGGCAAACGCAAACGGCTTGACCAGGTAGTCGTCGCCACCGGTGTCGAGCCCGGCGACGCGTTCTTCCAGCGCCCCGCGCGCCGTCAGGATCAACACGGGAGTTTGATTGCCAGCCGCGCGCATCTCGCGCAGCAGCTCGAGCCCGCCCTTTCCCGGCAATCCGACATCGAGCACGATCAGGTCGAGCATGCCGCGCGCGATTATCGGCTCGGCCGCCTCCGCGCTGCCCGCGATTTCGACCGCAAAGCCGTCTTCGACCAGCCCCTGCTTGACCGCGTTGGCCAACTTGGCCTCGTCCTCGATCAGCAAAATCCGCAGCGCGCTCATACCCCCCGATGCTGCCACGCCGCCGCGATCAAAAAAAGCGGCACGCCGGCTTCGTCAGATTGCCAGTGACAGGACTCCGGCGGCTATCAGGGCGCTGGCCCAGATTGTGTCGAGGTTGATCCATGCGCTGCGCAGGATTGCCAGGCCGACCCACTCATAGACCGCAATCGCGATTGCGCCGGTCACTGCGATCATTGCGCCGGTGTGCACCAGCACTACCGCGATTGCCTGCGCGACCGTGTGTGCGTGGCCGGCGGCCATGTGATGAGCATGCGGGGAATTTGGTGTCATGCCGATCAAAATCGGGAACAGCATCAAGCCCGCGCCGTGCGCCGACGCCATCAGGAACGACCACAGCGCCAGCTCCGGCGCATTCACCCGCATCGCGACCCAGCGCGGATGCGCGCGCGGCCAGATAAAACGAAACAGGCCGAAGAGGATCAGCGCCGCCGCGCCGATTGGTCGCAGCAAATCGATCGCGAAGAACAACCGCAGGCCGCCGATGATCGCGACGACGGCCGCGATCGACACCAGATGTCCCAACGCGATTGGACCGAGCGCCCATATCACCTTCGAGCGCCGCCGCTCCTGCAGGCCCAGCGCCACCGCGAACAGCCAGCCCATCGACGGATCGATTCCGTGATACGCGCCGAGCGCCGCGACCGCTATCCAGGGCCACGCCGGCGTCACGGATAGCAGAACGAGTCGGACGACGAGTCGCCGCCTTCGAGGCGAATCTGATGCGCGCGCTCGCCGTCGAAGGTAGTGAAGAAATTCGGATCGACCGTCATACCGCCCGCCGGCGCGCAATCGATCTTCGCGACCCATCCGCGCACGCCCTCAGGATAGAATTGCGCATCCCACGCACCGTACAGCGAGTTCGACATGTACACGCGGCGGCCGTCGCGGCTCAGCTCGATCATCTGCGACGCGCCGTTGAGCGGCCCGCTCTTCGGATGCTTCCCGTGCGACACGATACCGCCGAGCCGCACGCTGCCGGTCTCGCGCGGCTTGAAAGGGTCGCTCACGTCGTATTGCTTCAAGTCGCCGGTGCCGAAACACGCAACGTACAGAAATTTGTCGTCGAGGCTCAGGTTGATGTCGGTAATCAGCGGCGGCACCGCCTTGAACGGCTTGAGCGCCGGCGGCAGCGCGCTTTCGTCGGCCGGCTCGGCCGGAATTTCGATCACCTTGCGAATTTTCCAGTCGCCGCCATCGCGATGCCACAGCCAAATCGACGCCGACAAATCCTTGGTCGAGATCACCACGCCGACAAATCCAAAAGTCTTGGTCGGGTCGTGCGACGGCCGCAGCTCGAGCGCCATTTGATTCTCGGCGCCCAGGTCGAGCGACTTCAGATGGCGCCGGTTGCGCAGATTCCAGATGTGAATCGCGTGTCCGTATTTATTTCCGAGCAGCAACTCGGGCACCACGCCGTTTTCGATCATGTTCGGCGTGCCCCATTCGCTGGTCACGGCGACGTCCCAGCCCAGATGCCACCAGAAATCGTACGCGAACCGCTGCGGCCCGCGATCGACTTCCCATCGCCCCAGCACGTCGAAGCTTTCGTGATCGAGCAGGAAGATGCCGCCGGGGCCGTCGCCGTTGGGGGCGCCCAGCGCGCTGACGTAGATCGCGTCGGGTCCACAATGGATCGTATGCGGCCGACTGTAGCCCGTGCGCGACGCGATCTCCTCGGCCTCGATCGTCTTCACCAGCTTGGGATTTCGCGCGTCGGGCTTGGTGTCGAAAACGTAAATCCGCGACGAGCGCAGGCCCGGCACCAGCAGATACCGGCGCTCTATATGAGGATGCGGCGCATACGGGCACAGTGCGGCGCTGCATGCGTTCCAGCCAAAGTGATGCAGCTCGTCGCCGGCGTTAGGAACTTCAGTGCGGCCGACCACTTGCGAGTAGGTCTTCGATTCGGAATCGAGATCGAGCACGCACAGCGCGTCATGCTTGCCGTTGGCCGGAGTCGGATTGAACGTGACGACGTAGCCGAGCTGCTCGCGCGGCGCCTGCATCGCCATCCGCGCCGACGGGTAGAAAGTCTGATCGGGTTTCCACAGCGCCATGAATTCGCACCGCCTTCCGTAAGATGCTTCCGACCGTAGCCAACGCGCCGAACTTCAATCAACCCCACCGCGGCGATGCGCGCTGGTCTTTTGTTCCCCTTCCCACTATGGAAAGGGTTAGGTCGCAATCAATCTCGACACGCTCTGTCAGGATGAAATGGCCATGGAAGACAAAACCGTTCTTTACGAAAAGCACGACCGCATCGCCAAGGTCATCCTCAACCGGCCGCGCTACAAGAACGCGCAATCGCGGCGGCTGCTCGAGGAAATGGACGCCGCCTTTGCCGCGGCCAACGCCGACGACGACGTTCGCGTGATCATTCTCGCCGGCGCCGGCGAGAATTTTTGCTCCGGCCATGACCTCGGCACGCCCGAGGAAAAAGAAGACCAGGCGCGCCGCCCGTTTCCCAAAGGCGTGCGCGGCGAGTATGCCCGCTCGCGCGAGATGTTCCTCGACAACACGCTGCGATGGCGCGATCTCGACAAGCCTACTATCGCGCAGGTGCAGGGTCTCTGCATCTTCGGCGGCTGGATGTTCGCGGCCGCGATGGATCTGGTCGTTGCATCCGACGACGCCAAATTCCTGCCCTCGCTGCTGCAGTACTTTTCGATTCCGTGGGACATGCCGCCGCGCAAGGCCAAGGAAATTCTTTTCCAGAGCCGCTTCGTCGATGCCGAAGAAGCCGCACGCCTCGGCTTCGTCAACATGGTCGTGCCGCGCGCGCAGCTCGAGAGCGAAACGATGGCGCTGGCGAATCGAATTGCGGAGAGCGACCGCTTTACCCTCCGGATGCTCAAGTGGGCGGTCAATTCCGCGCAGGACGCGATGGGCTTCAGCACCTCGATTCGCAACGCCCACTCGCATCACATGGTGCTCGGCATGGGCGGGATTCTCCAGAGGATGCAGGGCAAGGAGCTGCCCAAGCGGATGCCCGGGGTCGAACAGGCGCTCAAGAAAATCAGAAAGTAGGGCGCTCGAGAGTCTGACCGCGACATATATTCGACATTGGCGTCCCGCCAAGACCCCTTCCGGACGAACTGATTCGTGTCGATTTCCAAAAGGCGTCACAATTGAAGTGTGACGAGTTGGATTTCAAAGCTGAGCTACGCTTTCTTCGCTGCACTCCTTGTATCCGTGATCACTGCCACTGTCTCCATCGCATCCGACGCGACTCCCGCCGTCACGCCTGCTCCTTCATCGGACGCAAAGCTGTGTCCGGTCCATCCTGCGGCGATCGCCGAATCTCCCGAAGCGCCGCTGCCGCCGATTTCGCATCGGCTCGCGGGCGGTGAATTCGATTTCATCGTCTGGGAAGGCAGCACCTTCACCAGCATCGGATCGCGATTCGGCGAGAGTCCCAAGGTTCTGGCGCGCGAGAACGGGATGCAGGTCACGGATCGGCTGCATGCCGGCGACACCATTCACATCGACAATCGCCACATCGTGCCCATCGAAGGTACCGACCTGATCGAGGTCAACCTGCCGCAGCGGATGCTTTTTCACTTCGAAGACGGGCGCCTGAGCGGGGCTTATCCGGTCGCGATCGGGCAGCCCGGCAAACAGTGGCAGACGCCGACCGGTGCGTTCACGGTGATCCAGATGCGCGAAAATCCGACCTGGCGCGTACCCGCTTCGATCCAGCGCGAAGAAGAAGAGCAGGGCAGGGACGTGATCGATGAGATCGACCCCGGGCCCGACAATCCGCTCGGCAAATACTGGATTGGGCTGAGTTTCCCGGTGATCGGGATTCACGGCACCAACCATCCCATCAGCGTGTACAGCTATCGGACCCACGGATGCGTGCGCCTGCATCCCGACGATATCGAGGCGCTGTTCAACGATGTCGATCTGAATGATCGCGGCGTGATCGTTTATTACCCACTGATGCTGGCGAAGCTCGACGATGGCCGCGTTTTTGTCGAGAGCGAGAAGGACATTTACCGAAAAGGTACCGGCGGAATCGATGCGGTAAGGGCTCTTGCGCAGGCCGATGGGATTGATAATCTAATCGACTGGAATCGTGCTGGGGAAGTTGTAAACGACCAGGATGGAATCGCGCGCGACGTAACGGCCTCGACCGAGCGCGCAGGGGGAACGCCCGCAGGTACTATTGCGGCGACGAAAGTTGAGGGAGCAGTCACAGTCGCAATCCACGCGTCCCGCGGACTTATCGCGGCGGCGGTTCCTCCGCATTAGCGCGATTGCCGCGGCACAACTCGTCGTGCCCGCGGTCGCGATGGCGCGCACGACAGTCCAGCTTCGACGCCGCTCGCTCAAGTTCTACGCGCTGCACACCGGCGAAAGCCTGACCACGACTTACTGGGAGAACGGCAGCTACATTCCCGGCGAGCTCGACCGCGTCAACTACATCCTGCGTGACTTCCGCGCCAACGAAGTGAAGCCAATCGATCCCACGCTGCTGGATTTGCTGACGCGCATTCATTATCGGCTCGGCACCAACGAGCCGTTCCAGGTGATTTCCGGATACCGTTCGCCCCTGACCAACGCAATGCTCCATGCGAACAGCGAAGGCGTCGCGGTGCACAGCCTGCACATAGACGGCAAGGCGATCGACATTTGCGTGCCCGGCCGCAGCCTCGCGCAGCTTCGCGGCGCCGCGCTGGCGCAGCAATCAGGCGGCGTCGGCTACTACCCGAAGAGCAATTTCGTCCACGTCGACACCGGCCGCGTCCGCTTCTGGTAAAATTCTGTTTCGAGATTGGTCCTGGTCCGGGACCCTATCGCACATTCTTTCAGCCGAGAATGCGCCTTTAGGTTGCGCGGATCCGAAACCTGAAAGCTACGGAGAACTCACGATCAGCCGCACGATAGGCCAACCTTGCAGGTATAGGTGAGCGAGTTGCCATCTATATCGGTTCCTTGGCCGCTGATCTTATCGCCCTTTACCTTTCCGTTGATTTGAGTTCCGGAGTCATCGACGCATTCGAAGGAATTCGGAGAACTATCGTACTTAGGCGACTTGAAGGGACCTGTCGTGTCGCACGCGCAGCCGAAGTTACCGATCGTATCATCGAAGAAACTGAAATGCTGAGAGATTCCCATTGCATTGAATTCGAAGCAGTCGGTCGTCGCCGGTCCGTTTGAGAACTTGAGGTTGCAAGCGAAAGATTTGCCCACCAGCTTGGCCTGGCAACTCCCGCCGGCGACAGCCGAAGGCGAACTCAAACATACGGACAACATTGCTATCATCAAAAGGCTGGCTGATCTCGCCATTGTTGCAACCCTCCGTGCGCATCGATATGGCATTCCGGCATCGATGCGTCAATCGAAGCATCCTGCCGAGCCACGAAGGCACCGACGATAGACAAAGTTTCAACGCGAATCGGACGCGGCTCACAGCTTCGTGAAGCCGTCCGGACTCCACTGTTCCGAACCAACGCCGTTGTGCACGAAGAACAGCCCGTCCGGATCGTACTTCTTTTTGATTTCGGCGAGCCGCGGGTGGTTGCTCCCCCAGTACGCTTGTTGGAATCCCTTCTCGAAATAATTGCTCTCGGCCCAGTACGCTCCCGTTTCCCCCGTGACGGCTCGAAGTTGATTCACGCATTGATCAATGCGCTTCGCGGCCTGCCTCCCTTCCGCCACCGACGGCTCATGCCCCGGAATTCCCGGATATGCGTGGTCCTGGCCGTCGGCTACGATCGCCAGAGCGAACGCGGTCAGCACTGCCGGATTCATCGCGGTGTCCGTGGCCCCCGCGATCGCGTCGGGGGGCGCTCCGGCCAGCCCTTTATTGAGATGCAGACTGACATCTGAAACCCGCGAGCTTGCAAACAACGCGTCGGCGAGACGCTGCTGCGCGTCCTTCTCGAGCAGCGATGCGGGAATCCACAGCGACTCGTATCCCCAAATGAACCAGCCGGCCTCGCCCATGTTTCCCTTCCACCATGCGTCGTTGGGTCCCGCGCCGGGCCGATCGTCGAAGTCCAATATGGGCTGCGGGATCACTTTTACCAGGACATCGTCAAGCAGGGCGCGCAGGATACTGCCGTTTCGAGGGAAAGCGGCTTCCGGCCAATGTTCTTTCCACCACTGCGGGTCCCAGAAGTGTCGCGCCGGTATGCTCGCGAAAGGCGCCCGCCCTTCAAGCGAATACGCATCGGGCGATCGCGCCACCCAGTCCAGAAACGGCTGAAAGATCTGTTTCGGCTGCTCCGCGCTCAATCCTTGAGAGAGCATTTTGATTTCCAGCGTGTTGCGGGGGTTAAATTCGATCTGCTCCCCCCAATGGTCGTTGAACAGATGGTCCTTGTAGAAACTCACGAACTCGCGGATCAGGCGGCGATAGTCATCATCCGACGCCGCTTTGACTGTGAAGTTGGCGGAGCCGAAAAACTCGGGAAGATCGTGGGTACGCAGCGTCATCTTGCTCACCACGCCGAAGCTGCCACCGCCGCCGCCTTTCAGCGCCCAGAACAGGTCGGAGTTGGTGCATGCATTCGCGATGCGAATCTGGCCGTCGGCAGTGACTACTTCGGCTTCGAGCAAATTTCCCGACGCCGAACCATAGTGCTTCGAGAGACTTCCAAAGCCGCCACCCTGAACCAGACCTGCCAGGCCTACGGTCAGGCATCCGCCGCCCTGAACATATCTCCCGCCTTTGGTGGTAACCGCTTCGTACGCCTGAATGTCGATTGTTCCGGCACCCATCGTCACCGCCGGCTGCGGTTGCATCGTATGCTCGCATCCTTGCGGGACGAATGCCGTGTGCATCTCGATATCGTGCATGTGGCGCGTCCAGATCAGCAGCGAGTCGGGCGCATTGGACGTGCCCTGGTAGCTGTGGCCGCCGCCTTTGACTGCCAGGCGCAAGTTATTTTCGCGGGCAAAATTCACCGCCGCGGCAATGTCTTGCGCATTCCTCGCCGCGACCGCGTAAACGCTGGGCTTGGTGGCCCACGCATCGACCCATCCCAAGGTCTCCGTGAGCCCGGGTTGGTCGCCGATGTAATAGGGATTCTTCAGATTCTTCGAAGTAAGCGTGGCCGCGGCGGCTGCCGGATCAGATGCCGAAAGCGGAAAGTTTACCGGAATCAAATTTCCGCCGACTGCCTCGTTGAGTTGCTTCCACGCCGCCGGCGACGGCCATGCCGCGTCGGAGGGACGGCGCCGGCTGAAATTCGTAACCGCGGCCCACAACCGGCGCGGCAAAATCGGGATGAGCGAGGCCATTCCGATTGCTTTGAGGAATGCTCTTCTGTTCATGGTTCCTTTCTCCTCAGATCGTGCGGATCGCCGGCGTCTGAATCGCGTGCCTGCGCGCCGCCAGATAACGCCCGGTCCAGACAAGCAGCGCCACAATCGTCACGAGGCCAACCACCGGCGATACCAGCAGGAATTCCGCTGGCGCCAGCTTCAGCGCCAGCACGAGGTGCAGCCCGCTCATCGCCATCAGGCCGATGCCCCACACCAGCGTGATCGTGGAGAACCCACGCACCCGCTCTTTGTCGTTCATCCTGTTGAATGACGCCGCGCGTTCGGAATTTGCGCCGGCCACGACCTGCTTCGCGACGAGCAGCAGAATAGGGCGGCCAATCAACGCCGAGATGACGAGCGCGAGCCCGATGACGGCGCCGTCGAGCGATCGGATAACCAGCGCGACGCCGACGTTGGGCGCGAGCAGCGTGACGACGATGTGGAGTGCGAGTCCCACCATCACAATGATCCCGATCGCGTCAACAGTGCGCTTGCGAACCAGGCTGAGGGTCAGGCCGATGACGGGAAAGATCGTCGCATATAGCAGCGGCATCAGGCTGTTTAGCGGAAAGTGCGGCTCCAAAATCCGATACAGCAGAAAGGGGCAAAGTGCGTTGATCGCCAGGCTCTGCCCGATCGACTTAAGCGCTGCGCTGCGGTCGAAGCCGCCAGCGGGTGCGGATGGGGACGGCGATTGGTTGGTCATCGACTAGCCCGAGCCGTTTTACGAAACGCGCGCCGATGCCGGCACGCGCTCATCAACCACGTTCACTTCGGCGCCGGCCTCCGCGCCGGGCTTGTCCGCGTTTTCCAGCTGCTTAACATTTCTCTGATGCGTCGAGCGGTCGATGTCGTAAAAAAACAGGACCGCGATCGCAATCGCGCTGAACATCGTGACTATCGGAACGAAGACCATGCCGAGGCGATGCAGGATCGCCGGGTCAACCTGGCCTGGGGTCGCATGCTGCGGAAAGCTGACCCACGCGAGCATGAGTCCGGAAAAGAAGGTGCCAACTCCCGTGACGCATTTGGATATGAGGCCGTTGGCGGCGAACAGCAGCCCTTCCGATCGTTGTCCGGTCGAGACCGCCGCATCTTCGACCACGTCCGCCATCATCGAGCTCACGATGATGAATCCGCAGAGGCCGAGGGTCGCGGCGAAGAAATTGAAGACGAACACGATCGCGAACAATGACTCGGTGCCGTTGGGCGGCAGGAATCCGATCAAGCGCATCGCAATCGGCGCGACTGACGCAAACAGCGAGGCGAAAAAGACTCCGATCATGGAATTCTTCTTTCCGAATCGCCGCGAGACTGCCGGCGCCAGCGCAACCCCGGCAAAGGCGGCGAACAGCGCGGCCGCCGCAAGATACGACATCTGCGCCGGCGTGAGCTCGAAGAAATACGCCGAGATGTAGAAGTCGAGTCCCTGCCTCAAGCCCGCGGAAACGGCGCCGACTATGCCCGAGATCGTCAGCGCCAGAAACGATCGATTCGTCACCGTGCCGCTGACCTCTGCGAACTTCTCCCGCCATGTGCCCCGTATTCTCGGCGCCTGGACCAGGCTCCCGATGAAGCGCTGCGTGCCCACGCACGAGATAATGATCGACAGGAAGATCACGACGCTCGCGACCAACGCGGTTTGCTGGTACCCCGCACGATTAAGCAGGCCCAGCGGATGAGTCGCGTCCTTGCGCAGGAAGACCTGCAGCGCGAGCACCGTGATCGCCGCGCCGCCCAGGGTTCCGAAGAAGAAGCGCGAACCCATCAGGCTCGTACGCTGGTCGTAGTCCAGCGTGAGTTCAGGTCCCAGCGCCGAGCTCGGAATTTCATACAGGCTCAGCAGCACTCGCACCGTCATCAGCATCACCGCCATGTAGATAAGCAAATGGCCCTGCGTCCATCCGATCGGGGGATCGAACAGGAAGTAGAATGCGACCGCGGTCGGAAGCGCAGAGGCGTACATGAACGGATGACGCCGGCCCCATCGCGATCGCGTGTGATCCGACCATTCGCCAATCAACGGATCGCAGATCGCGTCGAAGATCAGCGTCAGCGCCATCGCGCCCCCGACCCATGCCGCGGGCAGTCCGACCACCTGGTTGTAGAACAGCAGGAGCGCGGAAGTGAGCACGGCCAGATGCACCCCGAAGGCGATCGATCCGACGCCGTACAGAATATTGGTCCACAGTGTGAGCGGCGGACGGTCTGAGGTTGATTGTTCCATAGCTCACCAGCGCTCTTTGCGCGCCGTACACTCGAAACCGGCATCGGCGAAGAGGATTTGTCCCGTCATCAGAGAATTCTCCGGGCTCACGCACCACGCAAGGATTGCGGCCATCTGCTCAGGACGAGCGGGATACGATCCGCGCATCGGCACCATCTGCCCCGCCATTGCTCTCCGCTCAGGATCCGAGAGGATAAACGCGGCGGCCGGCGTGTCGATAAAACCGGGTGCAACCACATTCAGCGGGATGTCGGCGCCGGCCCAATCCGCTTTGACCGCTACTGTTCGGCACCAGCAGTTCAACGCATGCTTGGCGCTGCCGTACAGATCCAAAGGCCCCTTGCCCGCCGCGATCGCGTTCATGCCGGCGGCGATTGCCGCGGGTTCGTCCATGTTAAGACAGGTCTCGATAATTCGTGGATCAGCAGGGCTCAACGACGCTATCGACGATACCATCACGGCCCGAGGTGCGGGACTGGCATTGAGGAGTGGGCGCAACCCTTCGAGCGTCGCCACTGTGCCGAAGAAGTTCAACGAGAGCATCGTCTCGGCCGGACCGCCGCCGGCATTGGCGATGATCGCGTCGATCCTGCCGCCGGACAGGCGCGTCACGCCTTCGACCAACGCCGCGCGTCCTTCGATGGTGGCCAGGTTCGCAATCACATCCGCATCGTGAAGATCGGAAGCAATGACCCGGGCTCCTCGTTCCCGAAGGTACCGTGCCGTGGATTCTCCGATTCCGGACGCGGCGCCGGTGACAACATACGTTCGATCCATGACTACAGCTCCGTTGCTTTCGGCCTCTTGAAACAGATATTCTAAAACAAGTAGTCCGGTCAAGAAGTAGGTTTTTCGGAGTGGCGATCTGATGGCCTCGGACAAATCAAAAATCGATCGCGCAGCGGCGGCGAAGGCGCGGCCGCTCGGTGTCCGCGGCTACCGGGTCCGCGATGTCGCCCGGGCAGCGGAACGCCGCCGCGAAATCCTGCTGGGCGCGGCGCGCGCGTTCGCATACGGCGGTTACGATGCCACCAACATGGATCAGATCGCACACGAGTGCGGATTGGCC
This sequence comes from uncultured delta proteobacterium, assembly GCA_963756005.1. Classification (GTDB taxonomy): domain Bacteria; phylum Desulfobacterota; class Binatia; order Binatales; family Binataceae; genus Binatus. Next base: position 121,864 of record CAVWMC010000013.1, on the reverse strand, counting down.
AAGGGGCACATCTATCATTACTTCCGCAGCAAGGAGGAAATCTTCACCGAGATCCGAATTGAGCTGGTAAAGCGCTTGATTGAAAGAATGGCGGCCATCGCGCCGCTGGCGGCCAAAGATCCGGAATTGGCCTTGCGCAAGGCGACTGCGGTCGCGATCGCCAGAATTTTCGAGGACGAGGGGCGTTACGAGCGCGCATTACCCGACCCGGTATCGCTCAGCCCTGAGAATCAAAAGCGCATCCGAACGCTGGGCAGGCGTTACGAGCAGATGTTCGCGAATATCGTGCGCCGGGGAATCGACCAGGGAGTTTTCGTCGCGGGCAATCCTAAACTCATGACCTTCGTGATCCTGCGCGCCGCCTTCACCGTCGCCAACTGGTATCGCGAGGGCGGCAAATGGAAACCGCAATGGATCGTCGAGCAGGTCACCGATCAACTGGTCAGGAGCGTGCGTGAACCCGGCGCGCGCGACATCGACCTGAGCCGGGCTGCGCGCTAAATCGTGCGCCGCAGAAAATCGAAAATCTTGTCGAGTCCCTGCTTGCATCCCGACAGCACGTCCATCTGCAGAAAGCCGTGCGGCATCTCGTCGAAGATTGCCACTTCGTGCCGGATGTCGGCGCGCTTGAGCGCTTCCGCCATCGAATGCGTCTCCGGCAGCAGCGTGTCCGCGGCGCCGCAAATGATGAAGCTCGGCGGCAATGCCCCCGGCTTCACCGCGCGCAGCGGACTGACGCGAGGATCCTCGAGAATCGCGGGATAGCCCGCGCCGGCGTAGGCCCTGACCATTCCATCGAATGCGGCGGTATCCTTCTCCCGCTTGATAACCGCGGGGAAATCGAACACCCCATAAATCAGCAGCGCCGCCTTTGGCTTCGCCGGACCTGCGTATTTCTCCGCCGCCAGCGACGTGACGGTCGCCGCGGTAAGATTGCCGCCGGCGGAATCGCCGCCGACCGCCAGCCGCGACGCGTCGCCATTCCATCGCTTCGCGTTCTCGCCGGTCCATTTCACCGCATGCACGCAGTCGTCGAGACCCGCGGGAAACGGATGCTCCGGCGCGAGCCGGTAATCGACGTTGATCGTCAGGTATCCCGCTTCCGCGAATTGCATCCCGAGCTTGCGATGGGTCTTGGGACTGCCGCCGATCCATCCGCCGCCATGCAGATACACGACCACCGGATGCGGTCCGTTGCCTTTGGGCACCGAGACGTCCGCGGTGAGTCCGGGTCGAAGCTCGACCGCTTCGTGAAACGCGCCAATCTCGGGCAGATTCGAGTTCATCATCGGCGCGAAAGTATCCATCGCCGCGCGCAGCCCCTTCACGTCGGTGGGAATCGGCGCCTTGGCCATCGCCTCGAGGAAAGAACGTTCCTGTTCAGTCAGCATGATCGTGACTCCTTTACTGCTGCGCCGACGCGCCGACTGCGGCCTTCACCAGCGGCTCGAGCTCGCCCGACTCGTGCATCTCGCGAATGATGTCGCAGCCGCCGACGAATTTGCCGTCGATATACACCTGCGGGATCGTCGGCCAGTTGCTGAATTGCTTGATCGCGTCGCGCAGCTCCGGATCGCTGAGCACGTCGGCGGTCGCGTAGGGCTCGCCGATCTCGTCGAAAATAGCGACGGTCGCCGCCGAGAATCCGCACTGCGGAAAGCTGCGGTTGCCCTTCATGAAGATCATGATCTTGTTTTCTTTGACCGCCGCTTCAATTTTTTCGATTATGTCCGCCATTTTTCTTCCTCTTATCTGCGGTTCTGATATTGCGCCGGCGTCAAGGTCTTCAGCGTGAGCGCATGCACCTGCACCCGCATCGCGTCGCCGAGCGCCTTATACACCAGTTGATGCCGTTCGATCAGCCCCTTGCCCTCGAAACTCGAGCTCACGACCAGCGCCTCGAAATGATCTCCGCCGCCGGTATAGTCGCGCACCTCGACCTGCGCGTCGGGAATCCCGCGCGCGATCATAGTCTCGATTTCCCTGGGGTCCATCACTGAACCGGCATCTTAACCCGCATCGCGGACCTGAATCCACCGGCATCGCTGGGGATGACCGCCCGCGCCCGCCGGACCAATACGAATACCGGCTGGCGCGAGCTGCGGAACCCACGCCGGGTTCCAGATTAATTGGTAACCGAAATATCCACGACGTGGCGGTTGATGTCCGGCTTGCCGGGCGAGGCTGGCCCTTTGACGCCGTCGAGCAATTGCTTGGTGCTGTTGGTGATTTCGCCGGCGTGGCCCGCGCCCACGATTCGCGAGACCAGCTTGCCGTCGGGGCCGACGAATAGCGTCGTCGGTATCGCCTCGACGCCCATGCTATCGACCAGCCGCTCGTCGGCCATCGCGATTGGGTAGTTTATCCGGAATTCCTCGACGAACGGTGCGACGGCCTTCACCCCGTCGCCCTGGATCAGGTCGCATGAGACGCCGATTATCACCAGCCCGCGCGACTTGTTGTACTTCTTGTAGAGCCCGACCAGCTCGGGAATCTGCTTGCGGCAAGGGCCGCACCAGGTCGCCCAGAAATCGACTATCACCGGATGGCCGCGGTAATGGCTTAGCTCGATGTCCTTGCCGTCGAGGCCCGGTGCGCTGAAATTCACGCCGTCATCCACCTGCGACGCGGCCGCTTGCGGCGTGTCGAGCCGCAGCAGCGGCTTGGGCTCTTCATGCCAGAGAAAGCTGAAGTTGAAGTTGAAGAACGCGCCCGCGATCAACGCCAGCGAGACCACGACCGCCAATAGGCGCAGCCCTTGTTGCCGGAAGTTCATACCTGCTCGACGATGTTCTCCTTAATACGGCGCCGCACCATCATGAGCGCGCGCGGCCGACCGTTAGCGCTATATGATACTCCGCCGGCGCAATTCCGATAGCCGCGAAGAATCGTAGCCGAGAACGCTCGACAGCACTTCGTCCGTGCTCTCGCCCAGCCGCGGCGATCGCGTCGATGGGATATCCGTGTCACCGGCGCTCTTGAGCGGCGACCCCGGCACGATCAGCCCGTCGAACTCCGGATGCTCCGCGTGCAGGATCATGTTGCGCGCCGCCAGCTGCTCGTCGCGCGTCACTTCCTCGACATTGGCGATCGGCGCGCACGGCACCGACGCGTCGGTGAGGATTCGCAGCCAGTGATCGCGCGGCCGCGTCGCGAAGATACGCGCGAGGATCGCCTCGAGCTCCGGATGGTTCGCTGTCCGCTCGGCGTTAGTCAGAAATCGCGGGTCGTCCTTCAGCTCGGGCATCGACATCGCGTCGCAGAAGCGGCGCCAGATAGCCTCGTTGCCCGCGCCCATCACGAAGTAGTCGTCGGCCGCGCGGAACTGCTGGAACGGCGTGATCGACGGATGCCGCGTGCCGAGCCGGCCGGGGATCTTGCCCGATACCGAGTAGCGCGCGAGCGCGTCCTCGAGCATCGCGACCTGGCAATCGAGCATCGCGATATCGACGTGATTGCCGACGCCGTCGCGGTCGCGCACGCGCAGCGCCGAGATGATCGCGATCACGCCGTAGAGCGCCGCCGACAAGTCGCCGACCGACACGCCGCATCGCACCGGCTCGCCGCCCGGATTGCCGGTGATACTCATCGTGCCGCCGAGCGCCTGCGCCACGATGTCGTAAGCGGGCGCCGAAGTTTTCGGCCCGGTCTGCCCGAATCCGGAAATCGAGCACAGAATTATTTTCGGATTGGCGGCCTTGAGCTCCGCGTATCCAACTTTGAAACGATCCATCGTGCCCGGCGAGAAATTCTCAACCACTACATCAGATTTCGCCGCCAACTCGAGAAAGACCCGGGCGCCGTCTTCGATCCGCAGGTCGAGCGTGACGCTCCGCTTGCCGCGATTGACGCTATAGAAATATCCCGAGTCGCCCGACGGCATCATCGGCGCAAAACTCCGCGAGTCGTCGCCGCGCCCCGGCATCTTCAATCTTGATCACCTCGGCGCCCAGGTCCGCCAGGTTCATCGTGCAGAACGGCCCCGCCAAAACCCGCGTCAAGTCCAGCACCCGAACCCCGCGCAACGGCTGTTGATCGATCATCGATATTACTCCCAACAATCCGGTTCCCCTTCCCACTACGGGAAGGGGTAAGGTCGCCCGCATTATCCGCGATGCGCGCATCTGGATCGAGTCACCGTCCCCTGAGAGCAAAGTAGCGCGTCGCGCGCGACTTTGCGTTTTTCACGTTAACACTGGGTGCAGGGGTCACCCCTGCCGCCCGCCGCGCAGGCGATTATCTGCGCCGCGTCCTCGCTTGGCTCGCTTCGCGGGCGCGCATTGCTTCGGCGGGGGTCATTATCAGGCGCGGCTCCTCCTCGGCCTTCTGCTGCTCGGCCGCTGCGACGGTGCCTAGCTGAGTTCGGATGAAGGCCTGAAAGAAAAGTGCCTTCGTCACATCGATTCCGTCGCGCAGACGCGCCGCCGCGGCCGCGGCCCATCCGGCTGGTGCGCGTCGTCCGACTCGCGCGAGGTAGTACGCGATATCTTCGAGCCGTCGCTGGATTCGCCGTGCCGTTGTCGCCCGTCAATAGTTCTTTAGTCGCGCGATCGATGACCGCATTCACGCGCTCCTGCTTGTGCATCGGACTCAACACGATCACGCTCTCGCCGGCCTGATTGATTTCATCGACGTAGGCTTTGAGCTGCGCGTCGGGCAGCCGCCATTCGAGTAGTTCAGGCTCTTTGAGCAGCTCGACTGACGGCTCGGCGGCGGCTTCGGCGGCAAGCTCGGCGTAAACCGGATGCGCCAGTTCGGTCGGCGGCGGCGACGCGATCAATTCGGATCGCAATGCGAGGAAGTTCCCGACCTGGCCACGGCGCGACTCGGGCGTGTTGCGCCATGCCTCGCACGCGATGAAGTCGGCGACTCGCCAGTCGCCATCGACCAGCCTGACCTGCGCGCGACGCTCGAGTTCGTCGCGTTCGGACTTCAACTCGCGCCGCGAGAGCCGGGTATTCTGCGCGCCGACGAGGCCGTCGTGCTCGGAAATCAGCGCCCACATCCGGATCAGCCCGCCTTGCATGCGCGGCTTGACGATCCACACGATACGCGCGCCCTCGCCGTCGATCGGCGACAGCATCGCGGCGATTTCGGTTTTCTCAGCGTCGTCGTGAACGGCGCCGACCGCTGGCGGATTTGACGCGGGCGCGTCGATTCCGTGTTGCTTCATCTTGTACAGCGCGCGACGAACCTCACGACGAATCGCGCCAGTGGCGCCGGCTTCCATTGCGACGAGCATCGCGGCAGCGCCGGCGTCGGCGATCGCGCCAAGCGCGCGCGCGATTGCGAGGTCCGTAATGCCCGGATTGCCTCTTAGCTCGCGCAGTTTCGCGATCGCGTCGGCGGGCGCGAGCGCGGGATCGAAGCCTGCCTCGATCAGTTTGCTGTCGTCCGGATTTATTTCCGATGATTTACTCAAGTGATGCCGTCCGAAGTCGTGGGAGCCTATGCGCGCGCTTCGCGAACTGTCAAGTTTTTCACGCCGGGGCGGCCTCGATCAACAAAGCATGAAAAATCTTGAAGCAAAGTTCCGTTTGTCGAATCACGCCGCGGCCGAGGCGCGCGCGGCGGCGCTCGGCTACACGCGGCGCGCGGTGCTCCATCAGCGCGACACTTTCTTCCGCGTCGCGCACGGCAAGCTCAAGCTGCGCGAGGAAAACGGCAGCGCGGTTCTCATCTACTACCATCGCGACGAAAGCGGTCCGCTGATGCTGAGCAACTACGAGATTGTGAAAGTCGCCGATCCGCCACGGACGCTGAGAATTCTCGCCGATGCGCTCGGCCCGATCGCGGTGGTCGAGAAAGTGCGAACCCTCATGATGCGCGACAACGTCCGGCTGCATCTCGACCAGGTCGCGCGGCTCGGAGACTTCGGCGAAGTCGAAGCCGTGATCGCCGACGGCGACGATCCCGAGCATAGCCGCGGCGCCGTCGATGAAATCCTCGCCGCGCTCGGCGTAGCGCCGTCCGATCTGATCGACGTGTCGTACTTCGAGATGCTCGCGAAACGCTGACATCGCGCCGTCACCGATCGACGGTTCACGACTTCGCTGATCGCGAGCGCCAGGGCGTCAGGTTGATCGCGAACCAACGGAGCGGCGGTCGAGCTTGTACGATAGCCGCGTGATGAATGATTGCGCACGGTCCAGCACCATCATGAAGCGCTCGCAGGCCGCGTCGAAGCGTCCCCGGGCCGACTCGCGGCGTTGCGCAGCCTTCAGCTCCAGCTCTTCAAGTTTGAGCAGGGCCTCGTTGCGTATTTTCTCGGCCAGCATATTCATGTGGGCAATCGACGGTTGGTTTGATTGCTGCTCCGCCGGTTTCAGGGCTTCGCGAATCTGATGCAGCATGAACAGCACGTCTTCCTTGCAGGTCAAAGTTCCCAGCAGAGACGCGCGCGACAATTCCCGGAGCTCGATCGCGGTCACTCCCAGCGCCGCGATAGTTTCGTGGTCGGCGCAAAACTCGTCGAAAATCTCGTCTTGAGCAATTTGCCCGCCGGTTTGACAGTCCGGGGTCCCAGATTTCTTGGCGTCCTCGAACGAGGCCATCGGCCCCGATCCTCCCCAATCGAAATATGAAAGCGGCCGCGTGCCCTTCAAGCATGAAATTTTTAGTTCAGTTGTCTTTACGGATGTCATGTGGATGTTCAACATAGTACATCATCATAACTCTTGTCTATAGTTATGCTACTGTTAGTTTTTAACGGAAAAAGGGACTCGTAGCCCAAAAATTGACGCTCGTGGCCGCCGGCTGAGCGGCAGGACTCTCCACTCTTGCGTGAATGCTTCAGGCGGGAGCGCTGAAGATCGCGTCGGCGCCGGTGGCTTTCAGGGCGCTATCCACGAACGCGCGATCGGCGGGGCTAAGAGCTGCGCGCGAGTCGCGCATCCACTTCAGGCATTTGCCCTGGTAGGGAAACGGCTGCTGCACCCACGGCAGGCCGTCGATCTCGCATCGCACTTCGCTCGCGCCGTTCGCCAGCGCGCGAGCATTGGCGATCAGGAACGGCGCGTAAACGCGGCCGACCTCGACGAAGAACGGGCGCAGCACTTCGACCGCGTCCTCGCGCGACGGCCACGGAACGTTATCGACGTCGAGCGACGAAAGATCGTCGAGATGCGAGACCCACGAGACCACGCGCGGCGTCTCGGCGGCCGCGATTGCGGCGGGCGTGGGATCGAAATGCGCGAGCTGGCTCAACTGGCCGAAGAACGCGAAGTCGCTGGCGCCCGGCCGCGCGCCCATCAGGAATCGATGCCCGCTGACGAGATGCGAATCGAGCAGGCCGAGCAGCCGCCGATAGCTCGCCTCGATCACGGGCGTCGTCACCTCGTTCGATCCGACCACGCGCAGCCGCTCGATCTGACGCTCCGCGATGTAGCTCGACATCTTCGCCAAAATTTCACGACTCATGATCGGATTGCGATCGAGCGCGAGCACGTGCGACGCCTTGTGGATGTCGGCGGCGTACTTCCATCGATAGTGGAACATCGGCTTGGTGAGCCATTCGTCGGCATAGTCTTCGAGCAGCGCGTCGAGGAACGCGATCGCCGGATCGTCCGGGATGATCGATCGCGCGGCGAACATCTTCTCGAGCCGTTTGATCTGAAAGGTCGAATCGATCATCGCCTCGTCGGCGCGCCCGCCTTCACCCGGAAACACAAGCACCGGAATCAGCGCAACCGGCACCTCCGGAATCCCGACGTCGTCAGGCGACCCGCGCCCAATCCAGGTGAACGGAATCCGCCGAAAGCGCAGCACTGCGCGCATTTTGCGTGAGTAGGGCGACCCGAACCCGCCCACCAGTTTCAATGTTGTCATCACGAATCTCCCTTTTTTTTCAACCGAAGGGCGAGGTGAGGAAAGAGCCGGGATTCTTCGCTTCGCTCTGAATGGCACGAACTCATGCGGGTGCTTCGACGGGTAGCTTGGGGTTTCGTTCGGGCGGCAGATTGTCGTACAAATCCGCGCGCAGATCTGATTTTACCTTTGCGTACGCCGGATCGTCCCACAGATTGCGCCATTGCATCGGGTCTTCGCGCAGGTTGTAGAGCTCGCCTTCGGTGCCGTCGTAGCGGATGTCGAAGATTCCGCCGCGCGGCGCCAGCGCCGGCGGCACGTTCGCGAGGTCGAAGCCGTAGTCGCGTGTCGATTTCTCATACACCGTCAGCGTGTAGCCGTCGCGGTAGATACTCCGCAGATGCATCCCGATCGCGGCGAACTGGCTGTCCCATTCGGTGATAACGCGCTCGCGGCCCGAGCCCGGCGCAACCGGCAGCGGCTTGCCCTGCATCCAGTCGGGCACCGGGACGCCCGCGATTTGGCAGAACGTCGGCGCGAGATCGAGTTGCCCGACCGGCTCCGAAACTTCGCTCGGCGCGACCTTGGCCGACGGCGCCGGCCGCCAGATCATCGGCAGTCGCATCAGCGCGTCAACGTGATACGGGCCTTTGTAGAGCAGGCCGAAGTCGCCTTGCAGCTCGCCGTGGTCGGTGGTGAAGATTACGTCGGTGCGCGACTCCCATCCGCGCTCGGCGATACGCGCGAGCACGCGCCCGCATGCCTGGTCGATCAATTCGTTCTCGACGTGAGTGAGCGCGTTGACCTCGCGGATCTGATCCTCGGTGAGCTTGCACGGGACGAAGGTGCCGGGACCGCCCTCGAAATTGCCGAAGCGGCCTTCGTACCAATCGAGCCAATGGCGCGGCTTGCCGCCCAGAATCTTTTCGATTTTTTCGCGCGAGCCGGGATAGCCGGCGGGCAAATCGAGATCGCGCCAGTTGATTCGCCGCGCCTCGTCCTGCGGCGGATCCCACGGATGATGCGGGTCGGGGAAGCTCATCCAGACGAACCAGTTGTCGTCGGGATCGAGCGAGTCGAGGTATGCGATGGTGCGCGCGGCGACCCAGTCGGTGTGGTAGTGCTCGCGCGGGATGGGATTGTACTTCACTTCGGGCGCGCCGGTGTCACCGCCGGGAGCGGCGCTCAGCAGCGGTGCGAAGCCGCCGAGTTCGTCGGGATGGTTCTTCATCATCCACAGCGAATAATGCCATCCGCCGACCGGGACATGCATCGCGAGTTCCATCCGATCGAAGCCGCGATACGGTCCGGTCGAGTCTTTGCGCGCCATCGAGTTCTCGAACCATCGCCCCTGCAAATCGAACGCGGGCTCGAAATGCGCCTTGCCCAGCAGCGCGGTGCGGTAGCCGGCCTTCTCGTGAAGATAGGCGGCCACGCTCGGCGCATCGGGCGGCAGCGCGACGCCGTTGGCGACGACGCCGTGGGTGCGCACGTACTGGCCGGTGATCATGGTCGAGCGCGCCGGCATACAGACCACATTCTGATTGTGCGCGCGCCGATAGTTGATGCCGCCGGCGGCGAGCTTGTCGGCGACCGGGGTCTGCGCGATCTTGCCGCCGTTGCATCCGAGCGCGTCGTAGCGCTGCTGATCGGTAGTGATAAAAAGGATGTTGCGTCCCATCTTCGACTCCTCTGGAACTTTTATTTTGCGAGCAGCGCGCGGATAGTCGTCGCCATTACGGTGCGCGCCTCGGTTTCGGAAAGCCCTTGATGCCGCCGCATCTGCTCCCACGCGACCCACGACGTGGCAACGTCGAGCGCCGCGATGGTCGCGCGCTTTTCATCGGTGGCGACCTTCGATAGCTCCGGCGCGAACGCTGCAATCGCCGCAGCGCGCATCAGATCGCGCGCATGCTTCAGCCGCTTTGCCAAAGCAGGTCGAAACGGCTCCATCAAAACGGCGGATCGGCGCACCGGCGACAACGTCTCGAGCAACCGCCCGCGCTGCGCCGCGAATTTCTCGACCCGCCGCGCGAATGGCAGCGCGACGGAGATTGGAGCGGTGAGCGGTTTGACGCGCTCCGCCTGGCGGTCGGCGAGCTCGCTATAGATCGCCTCGAGATCGTCGAAATGATGAAACACGATCCGCAGCGAGACACCGGCCCGTTCGGCGATGCGTGCTGCGGTCGGGCGCAGGTCGCCTTCGTTGAGAAGATCGAGCAGCGCATCGACCACCGCATGCCGCGTGCGCGCGGATCGTGCAAGCCGACCGTCGATGTGTGCGAGTTGAGCCATCAGGCGCCGAAAGTTATTACATTCATAGTGCAATTACAAGGCGGAAGAAGAGGGATGAACACCATATGTGGTAGTCGTCTGGTATCAGACCCCTATCGGTAGCTTCGTTCCGTCAAATTCGCGTTTTTTCGGCGGATCGGTGGTGAATGTGAGAGGAGGTTTGGGAATAGTGATCATGACTAATAGTTAGCATGGAAAGGAAGACTCGATAAGGCTGAATAGTTCATACCTTTGCGTCACGAGAAAGTGATTAACCGAGTCGGTGTACTGCGATGGCGTGCGCTGTACCCCTCCCGCCGCGCTCCTACGGCGCGCGGCGACCTCCCCTCGGACAAGGGGAGGTTAGGATGGATGGTACAGCGCGTTTGCGGAGTCTCAAGAACCTAACCCCTAACCCCTTCCCGCGCGGGAAGGGGAACCAGAGTTGGGAGACGTGCTCAGGTCTTTGCGGGATCGAGCAGTTCGAGCAGGTTCAGCGTGATGCGGAGAGTCAGGCCCCAGATTGTTTGGCCGCCGTAGAGGATTGCGGGGAACTTCGAGGAGCGGGTGGCGGGGCCTTCGCTCTTCCATTCGTAGTCGCCGCGATATTTGGGATCGCGCAGTGCGGTCAGCGGCACGTCGAAGATTTGCGCGACTTCGGACAGTTGCGGCTTGAGCTGCGTGTCGGACGGGATGACGCCGACGAATGGCGCGACGACAATTCCGCTGGTCGTCGTTTGCATCGTCGCGAAGGCGCCTACGACCTCGACGGTCGAAGGATGGATGCCGACTTCCTCGTGCGCCTCGCGCAGCGCGGCGTCGAGCAGGGTCGCATCGACCGCATCGACGCGTCCGCCGGGGAACGCGACCTGGCCGCGATGACTCGCGACGTGGTCGGATCGGCGGATATATATGATGTGAAGTTCGCCGCGACGCTCGAACAGCGGAATCAGCACCGCGGCGGCGTTGGATTTGTTCGCGAGCGCCTCACGCGGCGGCGGCGTGACGGTCGCGAGTTTGCGCCGGATGGTTTCGACCTGGCGGTTGAACGTTGCGTCAGCAGTCATCGCTACAGATAATCGCGCGTATGGGCGTGGTTGCAAGCGCGCAGGAAGATCGAACGCGAGAAGTTTGCATAACAGCTCGAAGAGGCAGAATCTTGAATCGCGCGCGAAAAGATCGCGCGCTGCGAATCGGACCCTCACCTTCGATCCTCTCCCTAACAGGGAGAGGGGAAGAAGTGCGGGCCGGGCTGTGAAAAGTTTTCCCCACAGGGAGAGGGACAAGAGTCATACGGGCGATTTGAAAGTATGCGATATCTCATCGGCAGGTACCACGAGATCGCGCTCAAGGGGCGCAACCAATGGCGCTTTGTCGATCAGGTCAAGCAGAATCTGCGCGACATCTTCGGCGACTACCGGCTCGGCAATATGCGCAGCGTCGGGCCGCGTCTGCTGGTGCCGCTCCCCGACGATCTGAGCGACGAAGTTGCGGCCGAGCGCGCGGCTTTGATTTTCGGCTTGCAGAATTTCTCGCTCAGCTACTCGACGCCGCGCGATATCGAGTCGATCTCACGTGAAGCGATCAAGCGCGCGACGGGCAGCAAGGCACGAACCTTTGCGGTGCGGACCAAGCGTGAGGATAAGCGGTTCGCGATGAACTCAGTGGAAATCGATCGCGCGGTTGGCGGCGAAGTGCAGGAGGCGCTCGGCTTCGAGGTGGATCTGAGCGCGCCCGAGCTCACGATTTCGATCGAGATAATGAACGACGCCGCGTACGTGTCGGCGGGCAAGATGGCGGGCGCGGGCGGGCTGCCCGTGGGCGTCACGGGGCGCGGGATGGCGCTGCTGTCGGGCGGAATCGACTCGCCGGTCGCGGCGTATCGCATGATGCGTCGCGGGCTGCGGCTGGACTTCGTGCATTTCCACGCGCATCCGCTGGTGTCGGCGGCGAGCCGCGAGAAGGCGGCCGAGCTGGCGGCGCATCTGACGCGATGGCAGGTGCGCTCGACGCTGATGCTGGTGCCGTTCGGAAATTTGCAGCGCGAAATAGTCGCGAACACTCTGCGGCCGCTGCGCGTCGTGCTGTACCGCCGCTTCATGCTGCGGATCGCGAGCGCGCTGGCGGAGCGTTCCGGGGCCACGGTGCTGGTAACCGGCGAGAGCCTCGGCCAGGTCGCGTCGCAGACGCTCGAGAACATGGCGGTGATCGAAAAAGCGGCGTCGTTCCCGGTCATGCGGCCGCTGGTCGGGATGGACAAGAACGAGATTATCGATCAGGCGCGCCGGCTGCGCACGTTCGAGACGTCGATAATCCCCGACGAGGATTGCTGCACGCTGTTCGTCCCGGCGCATCCGGAGACCCGCGCGCGAATCGAGGAAGTCGAGCAGGCGGAGTCACGCTTCGATATTCCGCGGATGATCGACGACGCGGTCCGCGCCACCGAAGTCGAGCGCTTCTGGTTTCCGCCGCGCGCGAAAGCCGCCGCGGCCAGAGCTTCAGGAACGCAGCCGTAGCCGCGGAGAATCGCCATGGAGATTCCACTCAAAGTCGCGGAACTCGATCACGTCGTGCTGCGATGCCTCGATCAGGATCGCGCGTACGACTTCTACACGCGCATCCTCGGTCTCGTCGAGGAGCGCCGTATAGCGCAAATCGGCCTGATCCAGTTGCGCGCGGGCCGCAGCATGATCGACCTCGTCCCGGCCGGCGGCGCACGCGTCGAGGCGGGACTCAACGTCGATCACGTATGCATCGGAATCGAGGCCGCCGACTTGAACGAGGTCGTGCGCTACCTGCGCGCGCAGTCGGTCGAAGTGATGGGCGAGCCGGCGATGCGCTACGGGGCGCATGGCGCGGGGCTTTCGATTTACGTGCGCGATCCTGAGGGCAACGTGGTCGAGCTCAAGCAGATGCCGGCCGCGCCGTGACGGACGGGTGCCGCGGCTGGTCGCATAGCGCGCCTTTTTTCTGGTAAGCAGGACTGTCGCTCCGGGTGTTGGGGCCAACGGGCCGCATTGCGCCGACTTGTTTTTGGTGGAAGCGACATTAGAATCGATCCGTTTGCGGCTCGCGTGAAGAGGGATTTCGACGATGATGACAATCAGGATTCAAGCCAAAGGCGTGATGCTTGCGGCAGCGGCGGTATGCGGGCTTCTGCTGGCGGGATGCCAGGGTCATTCGCCGCAGGCCGCGGCCGATACCTATCTGAGCAACCTCAAATTCTACAACTATCCGGCCATCTACCAGGCGCTGTCGCATCAGGACCAGGTGGATCGCACGATGGATCAATTCCTCACCGAAATTCCGATGGCGCCGGATGTGAGCAAGGACTGGTTCAAGGGCATCTTGCGCACTTACGACTACAAGGTCGGCGACACGAAGATCGACGGCGACAAGGCGATCGTGACGGTCAAAGTGACGCGGCCCGATCTCGCGCTGTGGGAGCGGACGGTGGACGCCGGACTCAGCGGCGATCAGACTCCCGACTCGCTCGCGCAAAAGAATCTCACCGAAGGCACCTACCCCAAGGTCACCTACGACGACGATATGGTGATGGTGCAGCAGGGCGGCGAATGGCGGCTGCTGGTCGATTTCCCGTTCAAGGAAAATATCATCAAGGAGCACAAGGACGCGGTCGATCTCTACCATCAGCACGAGTACGACAAGGCGATCGCCGCCTATCAGAAAATTATTGACGAGCTCGACAAGGAGCAGGCGACCGGCAACGCGGGGCTCAAGTTCCAGTACGGGCGCGAGTTGGCGGAAATCGAGAACGCGCAGAAGCAGCTGCCCGACGCGCAGGCGTACATCCCGAAGATCGTGCTGAGCGACGTGGACATGAAGATGTCGGCGTCGCGAGTGCCGGGAATTTTCGGCAAGATGACGAACTCGGGCGACAAGGCGATCGACGAAGTTCAGTTCACCGTCACGTATTACGAGGGCAAGGGGAAAAACAAGAAGGCGGTTTTCACCGAAGTGCACACCCCGATCGCGACGCCGCTGGAGTTCACCAACTTCGGGCGGCCGGTGCAGCCGTTCGTGCCGGGAGAGACGCGCACCTTTGGCTTTCGGCTGACGGCGGCGCCGGAAATTCAGCAAAAGGCGACGCCGGACTTGACGGTGACGTCGATGGTGTTCACGCAATCGGGGGCGCCGCTGCCGAAGCCGGCGACGCCGACGCCGTCGCCGGGGGCGTCGCCCGCGGCGGCGGGCAGCGCCGCGGCCGCGCCCGCGCCCGCGGGCGCGGCAAGCCACTGACGCGGCGTATCGCCGCGTCGCCGCCGCACCGCGCCGCGCACCGGATACTCCGGTGCGCGACGCCGTTCGGCTATCATCATGGTGCGCGCGGCTTCGCCGCGCGCACCACCACATGACCCTCAAGCTCACAATCGCGATTCCCACCCATAATCGCGCCGCGCTAGTGCGCGACACTCTCGCCAGCGTCGCCGCGCTCGCGCTCCCCGCCGGTGTCGATGCCGACTGCGTCGTCATCGACAACGCTTCCACTGACGACACTGCCGCCGTCGTCGATGACTTCGCGCGCGCCGCCGCGCTTCCGATGCGCCGCGTGTTCGAGCCGCATCCGGGTTCGAGCTTCGCCCGCAATCGTGCGGTGGACGAAACCGCTGCCGACTACATCTTCTTTATCGACGACGACGCGATTGCCGAGCGCGACTGGGCGGTCGAACTGCTCGACGCGATGCGCCGCCGCGATCTCGACGCCGCCTGCGGAATGGTGATGCCGCGCTGGTCGTCGCCGCCACCTGACTGGCTCGGGCCGAGCCTGTGGGTCAAGCTCGCGGTCCACGATCGGCGCGCGCTCGAGGCGGCGCCATTGGCGTCCGCCGAGCGGCTCGACAACTATTTCAGCGCCAACGTCGGCTTCAAGCGCTCTGCGTTCGCGCGCTTCGGAAATTTTCGCGAGGATCTCGGCGTGGTCGGCGGCAATCCGATCTCAGGCGAGGACACCGAACTGTTCGCGCGGATTTTGGCGCGCGGTGGTGCGATGGGCTTTGCACCGCGCGCGCTCGTGCATCATCTGATCCCGCCAGAGCGGATGACCGTCGCGTACCTGCGCCGCAAGAGTTTCGCCTTCGGCATGGGCACCGGATTTGCCCGCCTGCCAAGCCACAATCGCCTCGACAAGCTGGTCCGCAACGGCGTCAGGATGGCGGCGGCTGCGCTGCGCGGCGATTCCGAGCGCGCAATCTATCACGAACTCGAATGCGCGAATTTTTTCGGCTACTGGCGCGGCCGTTTGATCGCACGTTAGCGCCGGCGCGCGCCGCTCACTTCACGTAACTCAGCATCCCGCGCTGGATAATCGCCGCGAGGTACGGAATCAGCTCGAGCTCCGCGAGTTCAGCCGGCGTGACCCATCGATACTCGACGTGTTCGTCGGGCCGCAGTTGCACTTTCTGAAAAACCGTCAGCCGGCACGCGTAGATCGCCTGCAGATACGGCTCTGAAATCATGCTGTTCATGCCGATCAGGCGCTCGATCGCCACGTCGAGCGCGGTTTCCTCCTTGACCTCGCGCAACAGGCAATCCTCGAAACTCTCGCCGAGCGCAAGATGTCCGCCCGGAAGATCCCAGCTCCCCGCGCGATAGTTCATCGCGGGCGCGCGCTTGAGCACGAGCATTCGTCCGCGGCTGGCGATCACGCCGTGGATGCCGACATAGAATTGCTGCTCCGCCATCGTGCTCAAGCTAGCGAGCCGGTCGCCGGCGCGCCACGTCCTCCGTTTGTCGGGACCGGCTCGCGCGCAGTACGATGCGTCCGCCGGGGAGGATGTGCGTATGGAAAAATCAGAGTTCTATCGCGACGCGCGGCGCGATCTGACCGGTCCGCTCGGACGGCGTTCGGGTGATTGACGCCACCACTAGTTGGGCGGGACCGATGTGCGCGTGCATTCTCGCCGATCTCGGCGCCGACGTTATCAAGGTCGAGGCGCACGAGGGCGAAGTGGCGCGGCG
Source organism: uncultured delta proteobacterium (assembly GCA_963756005.1). Lineage (GTDB taxonomy): Bacteria > Desulfobacterota > Binatia > Binatales > Binataceae > Binatus. Next base: position 105,805 of record CAVWMC010000013.1, on the reverse strand, counting down.
AATCCCGCCCGGGCTGCCAGGCCACGAGCGGCAGATCGGATACGCGCAGGCGACGGTCAATCGCAACAAGCGCAGCCTGACCCTCGATCTGCGCCGCGACGAGGGCCGCGAGATTTTTCTGAAACTCGCGGCGCGCGCCGACGTTATCGTGCAGAATTTTCGCCCCGGCACTTTCGACAAATGGGGCGTCGGCTACGATCATGTTCGCGCCGTGAAGCCGGACATCGTCTATGTCTCGATCAGCGGCTACGGGCAGTTCGGCCCGATTCACGATCGCGTCGCTTACGATCCGCTCGCGCAGGCGATGAGCGGGTTCATCTCGCTCAACGGCAGTCCCGACGGACCGCCGATGAAGGCGCCGACCTGGCTCTGCGACGATCTCGGCGGCTTGCACGGCGCGATCGGCGCGCTCGCGGCGCTGCGCCATCGCGATCGCACCGGCGAAGGCCAGCATGTTGACGTCGCGATGCTCGACGCGATGCTGTTTCAGTCCAACGGCAACCTGACGCTGGGCGCGATGGGCGTCGATCTCAAGCGATGGGGCAACGAAATTCCGTTCTCGGTTCCCACCAACATCTACCAGTGCCGCGACGGTCTCGTGATGGCCGGCGTGCTGCTCGACACTCACTGGAAGGTGCTGGCGCGGATGACGGGACGCGACGATCTCGCGCATCACGACGACTATGCGACGATTCCCGGCCGCATGAAAAATCGCGATGAGTGCAATGCGATGTTTGCGAAGTGGTGCGCCGCGCGCACGGTTGACGAAGCGGTCGAGGAGTGCGCTATGGAGGCGATCCCGTGCGCCAAGGTCAGAACTTACGCGGAGGCGGCGCGATGCCCGCATACGCTCGAGCGCGACATGCTGCAGGAAGTCGCGCAGGAAGACGGCAAGCTCGCGCCGATTACCGGCCCGGCCGCGAAGTTCTCGCGCACGCCAACCCGCATACGAACCGGCGCGCCCGCTCTGGGAGCGCATACCGACGATGTGCTCGCGGAACTTGGAATCGACGCCGCCGCGCGCAAGCGCCTGCGCGACGACGGCGTCATCTAGTTCTGTTCCCCCTTTCCACCCTTGGGAAGGGGGTGAGGGGGATAGGACGCGGCGCAATCGTTACTCAAATCCCCTTCCCCTTCGCTGGGGAAGGGGCCAGGGGTTAGGGCTCTGTTCTTAAAAATATCTGCGGGACATCACACTAGCGCCGGCCCCAGCCGCCACCGCCGGGCGTTTCGATGCGGACGCGCTCGCCGGCCTTGAGCTCGAGATTCGCTTTGCCGGGTAACCTGCTGCGGCGCGTGCCGCGAACGAGAATGTTTTTGCCGGTGGCGCCCGCGCCTCCGCCGGCGAGTCCATATGGCGCGATTGTTCGCCGCTCGGTCAGCACGCTCACGTTCGATTCAACCAGGCATTCGAGTTCGCGAATCAGTCCGTCACCGCCGCGCGCCTGACCGCGTCCGCCCGAGCCGCGCCGGATTCTATATTCGGTGATTCGCATCGGGTAGTAGGCTTCGAGCGCCTCGATTGGCGTGTTGAGCGTGTTGGTCATGTGCGTGTGGATGCCGGACGCGCCGGGCCGTCCCTTCGCGGCGCCCGCACCGCCGGCGATCGTTTCATAGTAAGAAAAATGTCGGCCGCGGAATTTGATCGAAGCCGCCGACCGTCAAATTCGACATCGATCCCGAGCTTGCCGCCGGAATCCGATCAGGCGCCGCCTTCGCGAGTGCGCGGAAGAGCACATCGACGATTCGCTGCGAGGTCTCGACGTTGCCGCCGGCGACCGCTGCCGGAGCCAGCGCGTTGACGATCGATCCGGGCGGCGCGATCAGTTTGATCGGACGCATCAGGCCTTCGTTGGCGGGCACCGCCTCCGCCGCGAGGCATTTCATGGCATAGAAAGTCGCCGACAGTGTGATCGCGAAATTCGCGTTGACCGATCCGCGCACCTGTGGCGCCGAGCCGGTGAAATCGACGACCGCCTTGCCGCCGCCTACTTTGATTGCGACGCGAATCGGAATCGGCCCCGTGCCGAAGCCGTCGTCGTCGAGAAAATCCTCGGCGCGATAAATTCCCGGCCTGAGCTCCTTAAGCGCGGCGATCATCAGGCGCTCGGCGTAGTCCTTGAGCCCGTCCATCGCGGCTTCGACCGTTTTCCTTCCCGACGTTTTCACGATCGCGAGCAACCGCTCCGCACCAACCGACAACGCGGCAATCTGCGCGCGCAGGTCGCCTTCGCGCTCCTCGTGCACGCGCGTGTTGGCGAGGAACAGCGTCATCACGTCGCGCGCAATCTCGCCGCTCGCGACAATTTTCACCGGCGGCAATCGAAAACCTTCCTGGTAAATTTCCGTCGCCAGCGCCATCGATCCCGGCGCGATTCCGCCGATGTCCGCGTGATGCGCCCGGTTGGCCGCGTACGCAAACGGCCGCCGCTCGGTCCCGATAAACACCGGCGCGACGACGGTCAGGTCCGGCAGATGCGTTCCGCCGGCGAACGGATCGTTCAATGCCGCGACGTCGCCGCGACGCAGCTCGAGATTCGCGATCGCCGCGCGCACCGACAGCGGCGTCGATCCTAGATGCACCGGAATGTGTGCGGCCTGCGCGACCAGCTCGCCGCGCGCGTCGAAAATCGCGCACGAGAAATCGTGCCGCTCCTTGATGTTGGGCGAAAACGCCGTCTGCCCGAGCACCACGCCCATCTCGTCGGCAATCGCGGCGAGGCGGTTGTTCATCACGGCCAGCGTGACCGAATCGAGCTTCATCGCGCCGCCTCCAGTTGCAGATTGCCGAAGTCGTCCACCCGCAAAGTGAATTCGGGCGCGACGTACGCGGTCGAGCTCAGCTCGACGACGACGATCGGTCCGCCGATGCGCGCGCCCGCACCAAGCGAGTCTCGCTCGTAAATCGGCACCGCGCGTTCCCGGCCTCCGACCAGCACGCGTCCACTCGAGATTGGCGCCGGCCGTGCGGCTTGACGCGCGATTCTTTTCGGCGTTGCGGCCGCTTCACCCGCGGTTGCGCGAACGCGGACATTCACAACTTCGACGGCGGCATCCGCGGAGGAATGTCCGAAAGTCCTGCGATGGGTCGAATGGAAGTCGGCGATGAAGCGCGGCGTGAGCGCGATTTCGAGTTCGTACGATTGCCCGCGATAGCGCATGTCGGCCCACAGCTCGTGACGAATCGCGCCAGCTCCCTCGGCCGCCAGCTCGGCGCGCGCGCGGCGCACGAGTCCGGCGGCGCGCGTCACCAGCTCTCGATAACCGGGATTCGTCGCGCGCACCGTTAGCGAATACTCGCGGCCCAGCGGAGCGCTCGACGCTCCCCACGCGCACAGCAGGCCGGGATTTCGCGGCATCACGATTCGCCGGATGCCGAGGTCGAGCGCCAGCTCGCACGCATGCATCGGGCCCGCGCCGCCGAACGCCAGCAACGCGAAGTCGCGCGGGTCGTAGCCGCGCTCGACGGTGATCACGCGAATCGCACGCTCCATGTTCGCGTTGACGACACGAATGATCCCGCGCGCCGCCGCAATCGGATTTGTTTTAATCTCGCGCGCGAGCCGCGACACGACGCGCGCCGCGCGCTCCGGATAAAGCTTCATCTGCCCGCCGAGGAAACTCGCCGCGACCAGTCTGCCCGCCACCAGGTCGGCGTCGGTGACGGTGCACAACTCGCCGCGGCCATAGCATGCCGGTCCGGGCTCGGCGCCCGCGCTGTCCGGCCCCACCCGCAGCGATCCGCCCGCGTCGATCCGCGCGATCGAGCCGCCACCCGCTCCGACTGTGTGAATGTCAATCACCGGCGTCCGCACCGCGTAGCCGTCGGGATGGCTCAGCGTGCGGATTCGCGCGCGCCGGTCGAACAGCGACACGTCGGTCGAGGTCCCGCCCATGTCGAAGGTAATGAAGCGATTGGTGCCGAAGGCGCGCGCGAGACTCGCCGCGCCAATCACGCCCGCCGCGGGACCGGAGAGAATCGTGCGCACCGGCTCCGCGCGCGCCAGTTCAACGCCGATCGCGCTGCCGTTGGATTGCATCACTCGCAGCCGCGCGCCTTCGAGCCGGGTCTCGAGGTTTTTCAGATGCGACGACATCCGCGGCGCGACGTACGCGTTCACCACCGCCGTCGAGAAGCGCTCGTATTCGCGATACTCGGCGAGAATCCGATGCGAGACCGACAGTGGCCGGCCGAGCGGCGCGAGCGCGCGCGCGATCGACTCCTCGCCTTTCGCATTGGCGTACGAGTGAAGCAGGCAGATGGCGAAAGCGTCGGCGCCGCTGTGACCGGCGAGCCGGCGAATGCGCGCGAGCTCCATGCGGCTGAGCGGCTTGGCGATACTGCCGTCGAACAACGTGCGCTCGGCGACGCCGAAGCGCATCGCGCGACTGACGAGCGGTTCCGGCCGCGACGGCGCCAGCGCATACAGGTCGTCGCGGTTCTGGCGGCCGATTTCGATCAGGTCCTCGAAGCCCGCGTTGGTGAAAATCGCGACGCGCGCGCCTTTCTTTTCGAGCAGCGCATTGGTCGCGACGGTCGAGCTGTAGGTGACCGACCCCGGCGCCGTGCCCGCGAGCATCTCGCGCAGTCCGCGGATGACGGCGTCGGCGGGATCGGCCGGCGTCGAGAGCACTTTGTGCACGCGGATTTCGCCGCCGATGATCGCGACGAGGTCGGTAAATGTGCCGCCCGTATCGATTCCGACCAGTATCGGCCGCTTCACGGCGCTCTCAGCAAGATCTTGAAGTTCAAAGGATTCTTTGCCGCTTCAAATGCGGCAACGCCGTCGTCGAGCGCGAAGGTACCGTCGATCAGCGGACGCGGATCGACCTTGCCGGCCACGATCGCGTCAAGCGCCGGCTGAAACCGGCCGCATCGCGATCCGACGACGGTGATTTCATTCACCACGATTGGCGCGAGATTGATTTCCGCCGCCGCGGCCGCGGTGCTCTTCAGAATGATCCTTCCGCGCGCGCGCACCAGCTCGATCGCGCGCCGAAAGCCCGACTCGCTCCCGCTGCATTCGATCACGACGTCAAATTTGTCGCGCAGCGAAGATTCTTCGATGGTTTCGAGTCCGAGCGCAGTCAGCCGCGCGAGCTTCTCCCGATGATGCCCCGCAACGATCGGCAGATACTTCTCGCCCTTGAGCGCGAGCGCGACCATCGCGCCGAGCCGGCCGTCTCCCAGCACCACGATCGTTTGATTGCGCGCCAGGTGAGTCTGCTCGAAGATTTCGTACGCAGCCGCCAGCGGCTCGACGAACACCGCGACATCGTCGGCGATCGAATCGGGAATCGGAATCAGGTTGAGGTCGGGCAGGCGAACAAATTCCGCGAAGGCGCCATCGCGGCCGAGGATTCCGAGCACGGTGCGATTCGGACAATGGCGCGCATCGCCCGCGAAGCACTCCGCGCAGCGGCCGCATCCGGCGTTGATCTCGCCGACAACGCGTTTGCCGCGGAGCGCGGAGTTTTGCGACTCGACGACGCGCCCCGCGAATTCATGTCCCGGCACGCCGCGATATTGCATGTACCCGCGCGCGATTTCGAGGTCGGTACCGCAGATGCCGGCGACCGTCACTCGCACGACACTCTCGCCCGGTGCCGCGACCGGATCGGCATAGTCGCCGCGAAACTCCAGCTTCCGATCGAATACCAGCGCGCGCATGCGCCCGATTCAAACAAAAAAGCCGCGGCCCCGCCACGGCTCAATGTGCTTGATTATTTTAGTTGTCGAAAGTGAATCAGTCGGCGGATTTTGCCGACACCGATTTTTCGGATGACGACTTGGACTTCGACGGCTTCGATTCAGACGACGACGGCTTGGATTCGGTCGTCGCTTTCGACTCGCTGGCCGGCTTCGACGACGTATCGCTCGACGATGCCGCGCTGCCGTTGGTCGCGGGCGTCGCCGGCGCCGATGCTGAATCCGACTCGGTGCTGCTCGGCGTGCTCTTCTTGGCGTAGTCGGTCGCGTACCATCCGCTGCCCTTGAGGATGAACGAGCCGCGCGACATCTGGCGCTCGACCTTGCTCTTGCAGGTTGGACATTTCTTGAGCGGCGCTTCCTTGATTCCCTGCATCGCCTCAAACACGCCGCATTTGTTGCATTTGTATTCGTAGATTGGCATTGCACAACCGAGGCTGCTAATCGAAAATCGCGCCTCGCTACACTCTAGCTAACCACCAAACGCAACGTAGTCAACCGAAGCCGCGACCATTCGCCTTCGATTCGCCTCGAATTCGGTGGCAGACGCCGCTTTGGATTGCCAATCGTCGTCGGCGCGACAGTCGTGTCACTCGATGTCTCATCGAACGACATGCGACGAGCCAAATTCTCAACTCATGCGCACCCTTGAGCGTCAGCGCCAACCTGCGCACGTAATCCGCTCTGGCACGCCATCTGCTGATAGCTGAATACGTCCAGATCAATTCGCACGCAAATCTCGGGAGGCACTTCTAATGAAACGAACTGATACGCGAATACTTCAGCTAACTGCGATGGCGCTCGTCGGCGCCACGATGTTCTTCGCGGCGGCCACCGCCGACGCCAAGCCGAAGCAATCGTCGCATCGGCAGCTCACGATTTGTCAGGATACCGAGTTTGCGTTGTGCGCGGCGTCCACCTGCGTCGCCACGGGCGGTATCGTCAGGGACAACCAGGGCATGAAGCACAAAGCGGTGTCGTGCGAGTGCCCGATCATAACGGGCGACAATATCGCCGACCTCAACGGCGGCAATATGAAAGGCAGCTGCACGTCGTCGGATCCGAATGTTGTGTACTCGACCTTCGAGTTTTCGGATTCCTTCCCGCAACTGATCGACGGCACCTGGCAAGTCGCGCCGTCGGTTATGCAGGTCTGTCCTTCGCAGGATTCGTTCTCGCAATGCTGGAACTGGCAGTGCGAGCGCGGGGATACCGTCAACGGCGTAGCGCTGGCCGACTGCACTTGTCCGATGGAGCAAACCAGCAACGCGTTCGTGACGCAGGCCGGCCAGGGCGACCCTTCAGCCTGCGCCGAGTTGCCCGTAGGCGGTCCGCTGTTCTTCAATCCATCTTCGACGCACGTGGACAACGGCCATTGATTATCTCGCGCGTTGGCGGATGGCTAACTTGGCTTGATGGTCTGCCGCAGGCGCGACGCGATCCTCGCGGGTTCGTGCGTGATGATCCGGATAGTCTTGCGGCGCGAGGTTTCGCCGCGGACGATGAGCAGCGCCGAGCGGGGGACGCGTAGTTCGCGCGCGAGGTACTCGATCAGCTCGTCGTTCGCTGTGACCTCGATTACGACCTCGTCGATCGACGCGCGCATCCAGGCCGGCGAGTCCGACGGGGACGGATTTCCGCCCCGACTCACGCGTAGGCGGGAATCAGCATGTGCACCGCGCTGGGAATCACGACGCGCTGAAAAAGTTGGATCACGATGATCACTATCAACGGCGAAAAATCGATTCCGCCAAAGACCACCGGGATATGCTCGCGGAACCATTCGAACACCGGCTCCGTCACCGAGTAGAGGAAGCGGACGATCGGATTGTACGGATTCGGTTCGATCCACGTCATCAGCGCCGCGATGATCACGACGTACAGGTAGAGCGTCAGCAGGCCGTCGAGGGTCTGCGCGATGAAGATAATCAGGTTGGTCCAGGCGTACACGCGAAGGCGCTCCCGCTAGTTGATTCCGCGGCCGAGCTCGCGCGAGCGATCGCTGGCGGCGTGCAATGCGGCGGCAACGATATCAGAAAAACCGTGCTCGGCGAATCGGCGCAGCGCGGCTTCGGTGGTGCCGCCGGGCGAGGCGACGGCGCGGATCAAATCGGCGACCTCGCGCTTGGACTCACGCATCAGGTGTTCGGCGCCGCGAATCGTCTTCAGCGTCATGCGGATTGCCAGCGCGCGCGGGATGTTTTCGCTGATCGCCGCGTCCGCCATCGCCTTGGCGAACAGGTAAACGTAAGCGGGACCGCTGCCCGAGAGCGCGGTGACAGCGTCGAGCAGCTTTTCATCCTTGAGCGCGACGGCGTCGCCGACCGCGTTGAAGATTTTCAGCGCGAATCGCTCATCGGCCGGCGTCGCACCTCGCGCACGCACCATTGCCGCCATCCCGTGACCGACCATCGCGGGCGCATTCGGCATCACGCGAATCACGCGCGCGCGCTTGCCGAGGCCGCGCGTCAGCCGCTCGATCGTGATGCCGGCCGCGATCGAAATGAACAGCTTGCCCTTGCCGGTTGTTTTTTTGCCGGCCTTGGCGAGCGCGGCCGCGATTTCCGCCATCACCGCGTCGATGGTTTGCGGCTTGACGGCGAGCAGCACCGCGGCGGACTCGCGGATAACTTCGGTGTTGTCGTCGGTGGTCGCGACTTTGAGCGATCGGGCGAGTTTGCGGCGCCGCTGGGGCGCAACGTCGGAGACGATAATGTCGGCGGGCTTGAAGACCTTGTGCTGGATAAGTCCGTGGGCCAGCGCCTCGGCCATGTTGCCGCCGCCGATGAATCCGAGCTTCTTCATTTTTTGCGCTCGCCGAAGATCGCGCGTCCGATCCGCACGATGGTCGCGCCCTCTTCGATCGCCACGTCGAAATCGTCCGTCATGCCCATCGAGAGTTCGCTTAGCGCAAGCCTCGATTGTATCGCAAGGACATCGCGCATCTCGCGCAGCCGCGCGAAGTACGGACGCGCCGCTTCGGCGCTGGGACCCGGCGGCGGAATCGTCATCAGGCCGTCGATTTCTATTTTGCCGCGCGCGGCGTCGAGGATCGCTTCGACCCCATCGGGCGCGACGCCGGTCTTGCTCAGCTCGCCACCAAGATTCACTTCTATAAGCGCGTGCACGTGCGGTGAAGGTTGCGCCCGCGCGATCGCTTCAGCCAGGCGGATAGAATCGACGCTGTGAATCAGCGCGAACGCGTTCGCCGCCGTCTTTGCCTTGTTGGTCTGCAGATGGCCGATCAGATGCCATCGAATTTCGGTCAGGTCCGCCAGTTCCGCCCGCTTCGCGATTGCCTCCTGCACGTAGTTCTCGCCGAAGTCGCGCGCGCCCGCCTCCCATGCGGCGCGAATCGCCTCGCTCGGTTGCGTTTTGCTCGCAAGCACGAGCCGAATCGAAGAAGCGTCGCGTTTCGCCTTGTAAGCAGCCGCGCCGATCCGCGCGCGCACGATCGTCAGCCGCTCCTTGATGGCGTGGTCAATCGGCATTTTGACTAAACCCGCTTCACGCCGAATCGCGCGAGCGCCGCGACCACGCGCTCCGTCGGCAGGCCCATCACGTTGTCGCGCGATCCTTCGACGTGCGCGATGAAGCCGCCGCCGACGCCCTGGATTCCATAAGCGCCGGCCTTGTCGAACGGCTCGCCGGTGGCGATGTAGTCGTTGATTTCGGCGTCGGCGAGTTTGCGAAATGTGACGCGGCTCTCAACCGGCGAACTCTCGAGAATCTCACCGCCGCGCGCCAGTGCAAACGCGGTGATGACGGTGTGCGTGCGCGCGGAGAGCGTCCCGAGCATCCGGCGCGCGTCGTCGTCGTCGGCGGGCTTTTCGAGAATCTGATTCTCGCACACGACGATCGTGTCTGCGCCAATCACAATCGCATCAGGGAAGCGCGACGACACCGCGCGCGCCTTGTCCCGCGCCATCCGGATCGCGTAGTCGCGCGCCGGTTCGCCCGCGATATGCTGCTCGGGCATCCCGCTCTCGATGACGTCGAACGCAATCTTCGCCGCCCCCAACAATTGACGGCGCCGCGGCGACCCCGACGCCAGAATCACTTTGATAGAATCGCCCATCGTGTTCCCGACTGTTGCCAGACCCCGCCGTCGCTCGCAAGCGCTACGTTGTCATCCTTGTATGTAGCAGATGAAGCGGATTTGAATGGAGCGGAGGAAATGCGCGCGGGAGACCGATGTCATTCGCGGAGCAAGAAAGGCCGCTTGTCAGCACGGATCCCCGCGCGCCTAAAGCGGGCGTATCAACCCGAACAGTCGCCCGGCCCGCAAGAGGCCGGATCGTGCGCAAGGAAGGGAAGGCGTCCGAGAGGGAGGAGGAGCGATGGCACAAGGTGAGGTGATGGTAGGGGTGGATGTGTCGATGGCGCGGCTGGATGTGGCGCGGTGGCCTGGTGGTGAGAGTTTCAGCCTCAGCAATGACCCGGCCGGCGTGGAACAGTTGCTCACGCGGATGCTGGAGTTGCGGCCGCAGGCGGTGGTGATAGAGGCCAGTGGCGGACCGGAAGACCTGCTGGTGAGTGAGTTGTGCGCAGCCGGGGTTCCGGTGGCAGTAGTTAATCCGCGCCAGGTGCGCGAGTTCGCCCGCAGTCTTGGTAAACTGGCCAAGACCGATCGGCTCGATGCGCTGGTGCTGGCGCAGTTCGGACACTCGGCGCGAAGCCATGGGCGGCTTACGCTGACCCAACTGCCGACCGAGGCGGAGGCCGAGCTCAAGGCCTTGGTGCGCCGGCGGCGCCAGCTAATCGTGATGTTGGTGGCGGAGACCAACCGCCGCCAGCGGGCGCGCAAGGTGGTCAAGCGCAGCATCGTGGCCAGTATCCGTGCGCTCAAGCGGAGCCTGGTCGAGCTCGAGCAGCAGGTGCGCGAAACGATCAAGAACTCGCCTGCGCATCAGCAGAAGATCGCCATGCTGCAGCAGGTTCCCGGCGTTGGCCCGCAGCTGGCGCGTACGTTGATCGCCGAAGTTCCGGAACTGGGGCAGATCGGACGACGTCAGATCGCCGCGCTGATTGGGGTCGCACCGCACGCGCACGAGAGTGGCAAGTTCAAGGGCCGGCGCATGATCTGGGGCGGCCGCGCCGGGGTCCGCAGTACGCTGTACATGGCGATGCTCAGTGCGACCCGCTGCACCCGCTCTGGCTCCCTTTTATAGGCGTCTTGTGCAGAGCGGAAAAAGCAAAAAGCTTGCGTACATCGCCTGCGCCCGCAAACTGCTGGTCATCCTCAACGCGATGTTCCGTGACCGTACTACATGGTCCCCCAACCTTGACTTTCAACACAGTCGCTGACGAAGCGCGCAACGCGAGCGGCAGGAAGGATCTCGGACAACTTCGCGCAGTTTCTGTCATCCTTGTATGTAGCAAATGAAGCGGATTTGAATGGAGCGGAGGAAATGCGCGCGGGAGACCGATGTCATTCGCGGAGCAAGAAAGGCCGCTTGTCAGCACGGATCCCCGCGCGCCTAAAGCGGGCGTATCAACCCGAACAGTCGCCCGGCCCGCAAGAGGCCGGATCGTGCGCAAGGAAGGGAAGGCGTCCGAGAGGGAGGAGGAGCGATGGCACAAGGTGAGGTGATGGTAGGGGTGGATGTGTCGATGGCGCGGCTGGATGTGGCGCGGTGGCCTGGTGGTGAGAGTTTCAGCCTCAGCAATGACCCGGCCGGCGTGGAACAGTTGCTCACGCGGATGCTGGAGTTGCGGCCGCAGGCGGTGGTGATAGAGGCCAGTGGCGGACCGGAAGACCTGCTGGTGAGTGAGTTGTGCGCAGCCGGGGTTCCGGTGGCAGTAGTTAATCCGCGCCAGGTGCGCGAGTTCGCCCGCAGTCTTGGTAAACTGGCCAAGACCGATCGGCTCGATGCGCTGGTGCTGGCGCAGTTCGGACACTCGGCGCGAAGCCATGGGCGGCTTACGCTGACCCAACTGCCGACCGAGGCGGAGGCCGAGCTCAAGGCCTTGGTGCGCCGGCGGCGCCAGCTAATCGTGATGTTGGTGGCGGAGACCAACCGCCGCCAGCGGGCGCGCAAGGTGGTCAAGCGCAGCATCGTGGCCAGTATCCGTGCGCTCAAGCGGAGCCTGGTCGAGCTCGAGCAGCAGGTGCGCGAGACGATCAAGAACTCGCCCGCGCATCAGCAGAAGATCGCCATGCTGCAGCAGGTTCCCGGCGTTGGCCCGCAGCTGGCGCGTACGTTGATCGCCGAAGTTCCGGAACTGGGGCAGATCGGACGACGTCAGATCGCCGCGCTGATTGGGGTCGCACCGCACGCGCACGAGAGTGGCAAGTTCAAGGGCCGGCGCATGATCTGGGGCGGCCGCGCCGGGGTCCGCAGTACGCTGTACATGGCGATGCTCAGTGCGACCCGCTGCAACCCGCTGCTGGCTCCCTTTTATAGGCGTCTTGTGCAGAGCGGAAAAAGCAAAAAGCTTGCGTACATCGCCTGCGCCCGCAAACTGCTGGTCATCCTCAACGCGATGTTCCGTGACCGTACTACATGGTCCCCCAACCTTGACTTTCAACACAGTCGCTGACGACGGGAGCGTTAGCGACGGGAGGAACGGATCTCGGACAGCTTCGCGTACGCGAAGCCGGTTCCGGTTTCTGAAATCGCGCAGCGCTCCCTATAGGGCTACCCCCCAATTGAAGCCGCCTCATCCATGCGCTAACCAAGATCAAATGAAAACCAGATGGTGGTGCGGCGGTGCGCTCCTGGTGTTGTGCGTTGCCCTTGGCGGATGCGCCTCGGCGCCGGCTCGTGCGGATTCAGTAACCGCTCCGCCGCAGGCTCAATCAGTCCAAGCCCCTCCCGCAGCCGCGCCGCTCGCGCCGCCCACCGACGGGCAAGCGGCGTTCATCGACGGCTACCGCGCATACCAGAACCACGACGATTCGCGCGCGATCGTCAATCTCAAATTCGCCGCCGACAATTTCCCCGCGCTCGGCGACTACGCGCTCTACTACCTCGCGCGCGCGCAACGCGACCAGGGCGATCTGAATTCGTCAGCCGACACGCTCGCCCGTCTCGTCAAGACGTACCCGAATAGCGTGACGATCGATGCGGGCGAGTTGATGTTGGCGGACAATCTATTGAAGCTCGGCCGCAGCGCGGAGGCCTCGGAGGTCGCGTCGCGCCTGAGTGCGCGCGGACCGGAGGCGTCGATAGAGCAGGGCGCTCGTTTGATAGAAGGGCGCGCGCTGGTCGCGCTCGGAAATCCGAAGTCGGCCTATGCGCAGTTGATGGAACTGCGCGACAAGTATCCGCGCTCGGACTCCGATGCCGACGCGCGCGTTCTCGTTCGTGAGATCCTCGCGGCGCATCCCGAGGTCGCCGACACCAACTCGCTCGCGTACCATCGCGACGAATCCCGGTTGCTGCTGCGCGAAGGCGCGCTGTCCGATGCTGACGAGCAGGCGAACGCGGGACTCGCGATGAGTCCCGAGCCCGCCGTGCGCGCGGAGCTGGTGTGGGTGACGGCGCGCGCGCTCAAGCCGGAGCCCGATCGCGCGCGGCGCGCCATTGTCGAGTACTTGCAAATCGCGCCGCGCGGACCCGACGCGGCTGCCGCGCTAGAAGCGCTGGCGCTGATTTACTGGCATGACGATCAGGATGATTTGGCACGCGCGACGTTCAATCGGCTGGTCGCGAATTTCCCGGCAAGCGAGCTCGCGCCGGGCGCGATGCTCCGGGTCGGCAAAATTTTCGAAGAGCTGCATCAGCTCGATTCCGCCCGCGATCAATATCGGCGGCTGGCGTCGCGCTACCCCGCCAGCGACGCCGGGGGAGAGGCGCGATTTCGCATTCCGTGGACGCTGTATCTCGCGCGCAACTACCGAATCGCAGTCGCGGGATTTCAGAGCGGCGCCGCGCGCGCCAAAGATCCGATCGATCGCGACATGTGCGAGTACTGGCGCGCGCGCTCTCTGGAAAAAGCGGGTGATGCCAGCGGCGCCCGCGCGATTTTCGAGAAACTCGCCGATAGCACCGACAGCAATTACTATCCCGAGCTCGCGAGCCGTCGCGTCGCTGCTAGCAGCGCGGATCTTCCCGCCGCGTCCGCGCCGGATCCTCAATATGCCGGAACGCCTGCGGTCGCCGGTGTCGCCGAGTATCACATGGCGCGGCTGCAGACACTGCGCGCGTTGGGGTTGAAGGAGCTCGAGCCCGGCGAGTTGAAGGCGCTCGAAGAGCATGCCGGCGGCACGCTCGAGATGCGCCGCTTCGTGCTCGCTGGCTATGCGAGCGCCGACGCGTGGTACGACGCCATCGTCGCGGCGACACACATGGAAAAAAGCGGGCAGTTGAGCCATCCGGTCGCCGAGCGTGTCCGCTATCCGCGCGCGTATTGGGATCTCTTTTCGTCGGCATCATCCCGGCGCGTGCTCGATCCTTATCTCGTGCTCGCGCTGTCGCGGCAGGAGAGCCTGTTCAACCCGAAGGCCACGTCGAGTTCGAACGCGCGCGGCCTGATGCAGTTGATTCCATCGACGGCGCGCAAGATGGCGTCGCAGGAAGGCATGGATACTGAAAAAATCCCGCTTTACGATCCGTCGGTGAACGTTCAGTTGGGGACGGCGTATCTGAAGAACCTGTTCGCGATGTTCAACGGCGACGCGTTTCATGCGGTCGCAGCGTATAACGCCGGCGAGAACGCGGTCACGAAATGGATCGCGAAGTCGCCCGGCGCCGACGACGAGTGGGTCGAAAATATCGCGTACAAAGAGACCCGCGAGTACGTCAAGAAAGTGATCGGAGGCCGCCGCGAGTACCTGCTGTTGTATCAGGCGCGTCGATAAAGGAGAGGGCGGGCGCAGCGGCCCGTCCTACTGAAACAAGGAAAGAGCCCTAACCCCTCGCCCCTTCCCCAGGATGGGGAAGGGGATTCGAAATGGCCATTCCGCGACGTCCTATCCCCCTCGCCCCCTTTCCAGGGTGGGAAGGGGGAACTGAAACTTATTCACGGATACTTCTGACGCGCGATGGACACTTCGCAGTTGTCTGGCGCGCGCTTGACAGTTCGCGCCGCATCTTTACACACTCCGGTTGGGAAGCTTGGAGAATTCATTTGGCCTCGCGCGAATTCAAGGCGGTCTTTTTCGATCTCGACGGCACGCTGGTCGATATCCACGGGCCGTTGTATATCGCCGCCAAAAACGCGCTCGACGAACTCGGCCACGAGCCCTCGCTCACGCCGGCGCGCTTTCGCGAGGCGCTTTCCGCCGATGACGTCTGGCTCGGCGTGCCCGAGCATCTGCGGCCCGAGTACGCCAAGCTCGCGTACGCGTACTTCCTCGCCGAGATCGACAAGACCGAGCGGCTCGAAGTGCTGCCGCACGTGCAGGATACGCTCGCCGAGCTGAAGCGCCGCGGCTACGCGACCGGCGTGATCACGAGCCGGCCGGGCGACTCGCAGCGGCTGGTCGAGAAGCTCGCGATGGTCGGGCTCGCGTCGTACCTGGACCAGGTCGTCACGCAGAACACGACCTCGTTGCGCGCGCTCGACAAGACCGAGAGCCTCAAGCAGACCGCGATGAAGGCGGCGGTGCTGCCGCACGCATGCATGTACGTTGGCGACGAGCCGCGCGACGTCATGGCGGCTCTGGGAGCAGGCTTCGGCGCTTCGGTCGCGGTCGCAACCGGCGCGGCGTCGTTTAAATATTTGCAGACACATCCGACGTTCAAGCCCGACCACGTGATTCGCACGATGGCCGAGCTGATTGACCTGATCGACGATATGAAGACGGAGCGGGCCGGCTAGCGATGGCGCGTTTCGAGCAATATCAGGAGCCGCCGCGCGCGCTCGAAGGCCTCAAGGTCGTCGAGCTGCCGTGCCTCGACACGATGCCGTTCATGGCGGCGTCGATGGCGGCGAAGTCGTTCGCGGATTTTGGCGCCGAGGTCGTCAAGGTCGAGCCGCCGCGAACCGGATGGCAGGAACGCGCGCTCGGCCCCTTTCGCGACGAGATGCCCGACCCCGAAACCGGCGGGCTGCATCTCTTTCTCAACACCAACAAGCTCGGCGTGACGATCGACCTGGAGAGTCCGCGCGGACGTGACTTGATATTCGACCTGCTCGCGTCGGCGGATATCGTCTTCAATCCGAATCGTCCGGAAGTGAACGAGAAGCTCGGAATCGACTGGCGCGCGCTGACCGCGCGATTTCCGAACCTGATTGTCGTGTCGATAACGTTTTTCGGCGCCGAGTCGGCCTACCGCAACTTGCGCGGCGGTGACCTGGTCGCCACGCACATGAGCGGGGTCGGCTACGAAACCCCGTGGCATCAGGTGACCGATCCCGAAAATCAGCCGCCGTTGAAGCTCGGCGGCCGGCAATCTGACTATTTGACTGGCTATACAGCGGCGGCCTCCGCGATGTGCGCACTGTATAGTCGAAAGAGTAATGGCGCGGGGCAGCATGTTGACGTCGGCCAGTGGCTTTCGATGATCAGCATGATTCGCCCGAACATCGGGTTTTACTCGCACGAAGTGCGCGATTCGGCCTCGTTCCAGCGGCTCCTGACGCGGCGCAAAACCGCTGGGCAGTGGGTGTTTCCGTGCAAGGACGGATGGGTCAGCTTCAGCGCCGGGACCGACCGCTTCTGGCGCGGCGCGAAGAAGGCGATGGGCAATCCCGAGTGGATGGACACCGAGCTGTTCGGCACAATTTTAGGGCGCGCCGGGAATATCGACGCGATCGAAGCCGGAGTAATCGACTGGCTATCTACGATTACGCGAACTGAGGCATTCGAGAGGGCGCAGGCGGAGCACGTGCCGTGCTTCCCGGTGCATTCGCCGGCCGAAGTCGCGGGCAACGAGCAATACAAGGCGCGCAAATTTTTCATCGACCTCGAGCATCCCGCGGCGCGCGAAGTGCGGATGCCCGGCGCGCCGTGCAAGTTTTCGCGCACGCCGTGGCGAATTGTCCGCGGCGCGCCGCGCCTGGGCGAGCACAACGAAAAAATATTTCAGAATCCGCCCGTCGCAAACGGCGACCGCATCGCGAGCCAGAATCAGTCAAAAAAGAAAACGCGGCCGCTGGAAGGAATTCGCGTCGCCGACTTCGGCTGGATCTACGCGGTCCCGCATGCGACCGCGTGGCTGGGCGCTCTGGGAGCCGACGTGATCAGAATCGAAACGTCGGGCGCGCCCGACCTGGTGCGGTTCCTGACCGGCACCGACGGCTCGATCGGCTTCAACCGC
Organism: uncultured delta proteobacterium; assembly: GCA_963756005.1. Lineage (GTDB taxonomy): Bacteria > Desulfobacterota > Binatia > Binatales > Binataceae > Binatus. Next base: position 88,885 of record CAVWMC010000013.1, on the reverse strand, counting down.
AGCGGCGTCTTCCACGCGATCAATTCCTCGCGCCGCAGTCTCGCGCTGAATCTTGCGATGCCCGAGGCGCAGGAAGTCGCGCGCAAGATAATCCGGCAGAGCGATTTCGTCACCGAAAATTTCACCGTCGGCAACATGGCGAAGTACAATCTCGCCTACGACGATCTGGTCAAAATCAAACCCGACATTATCATGCTGAGCGGCACGCCGCTCGGGCAGGACGGTCCGTTCGCGCGGACGGTGGGCTTCGGACCGACGACGCAGGCCTTCGCCGGCCTCTGTCATATCACCGGTTATCCCGATTCCTTTCCGTGCGGAATAGGAGGAACGTGGCCGGACTTCGCGGTCGGAACCGGCATGGTGTTTTTTCTGCTCGCGGCGCTGCACTATCGCGACCGCACCGGCCAGGGGCAGTACCTCGACCTGTCGATGGCCGAGATGGTGACGACGATGATGCCCGAGGCGATGATGGATTTTCTGATGAACGGGCGCGACCAGGCCGCGATTGGAAATCGCGACGAGTCGATGGCGCCGCATGGCGTATTTCCGGCGGCGGGCGACGACCAGTGGATCGCGATCGCGATTGCGAGCGACGACGAGTTCGCGCGCTTGTGCGAGGCGCTCGGCGTGCCTTCGATGGCGTCCGCGCCGAAGTTCGCGCGGCTGTTCGGGCGACTCGCGAATGTCGCGGAACTCGAGCGTGAAATCGCAGCGCGCACGATCGTGCATCCGCGCGACCAACTGGTGACGCGACTGCGCGAACGCGGGCTGGCCGCGGGACCGGTGTACAGCACTCCGGAGTTGATGAAGGACCCCGTGTTCTCGCAGTCGAGCATGCTGGTGAATTTGAAGCATGGCGAAGTCGGTGAGCGCGTCGTGCCGGGGCTGCCAGTGCAGTTCAGTGCGATCGATCTCGAGTATCGCGGCGCGCCGATGATCGGCGAGCATACCGATGAATTGATGGGCGAGTTGCTCGGCTATAGCGCCGCGGAAATCGCGCGGCTCAGAGAAGCGAAGGTCCTGATTTAATCACCTGCGCGGTGGGCGGCATCGACACCGTCGCGGGGGGTGACCCCTGCACCCGGGGTTAAGACGCGAAATCCCGAAGCGGGTTTTCGCGAAGGATTAGTTGACAGAATGGAAGATGCGATTGCTCGCAGCGGTGGAGCGCGGCCTGGCGCCGTGGGTATCTGGATTCAGGCGATTCGGGCGCCTTCGCTCAGTGCGGCAGCGATTCCGGTGCTGCTGGGAGTGGCGGTGGCGGCGCGCGCGGGATTTTTCTCGCTCGGGCGGATGATGCTCGCGCTGGTCGGCGCGATGGCGATTCAGGCGGGCACCAATCTTATCAACGACTACTATGACTTCCGCAGCGGCGCCGACAGCGAGCAATCGCTCGGCCCGAGCATGGTGATTCAGCGCGGCCTGCTAAGCGCCGATCAAGTGTGGCGCGGTGGAATCGCCGCGTTTGCGCTGGGCGCGCTGATGGGGCTGGTGCTGGTTTACCTGTGTGGGTGGCCGATTCTCGCGATCGGAATCCCGAGCGTCGCGGCCGGCTACTTTTACACCGCGAGCCCGGTGTCATTGGCCTACGTGGCGCTGGGCGAGTTGACGGTGTTCATTTTCATGGGGCCGGCGATCGTCGTCGGCTCGTATTTCGTAATGGCGCTGCATTTTTCGTCGTCGGCGATTTGGGCGTCGATACCGCTGGGCTTCCTGGTCGCGGGAATCTTGCACGCCAACAATATTCGCGACATCGAGAGCGACGCGCGCCACGGCAAGCGGACGCTGGCGACGATGCTGGGCCGCGCGGGCGCGAACTACGAGCTGATCGCGCTGGATGTTGCGGCGTACGCGGTGACGATCGTTGCGATCGTCGTGCATGCGATGCCGTGGATTGCGCTGGCGGTGTTTATCACGATCCCGCGCGCGCTCGATCAGATTCGAATCATGACGCGCGAGAGCGATCCGAAGAAGCTGAATCTCGGGTTGTTCCGATCGATCCAGCTCCACATGGAGTTCGGCTTGCTGATGATCGCCGCATTCCTGGTCGCGGCCTTCGCCGGCTGGTGAAAGCCGCGCGCCAACTACGGCGAGATGCCCGGGGTTACTCCGCTCGACGAGCCCGCGACTCGGCCGGTGCCGGGATCGAGCGGCGTTACCGTCGCACCGCCGCCAGTCGCGGCATACGGTCCTGACGACGCCGAGTACGGCGGCGCGGTCGCCATCGTGGCCGACGTGGTCGAGTCGCTAACTCTCCCGAGCGGCGCCGGAAGCGACGGCGAAACGGTCGTTGTCGAAGTCGAGTAGGTTGAGGCGCCGCTGGTAGTCGAGTTCATCGAGGTCGGTCCGATCTCGCTAGTGTTGAACGGCGTCTCGGCGCTGCCGCCCGACGGCGCCGCGTACCCGGCACCCGGATTTTCAGGTCCCGGAGGCGCCGCAGGACCGCTGTAGGGCGCGTTCAGGTTGGCCGCGGGCGAGACCGGAATCGAAAAGCTCGGCTTGTAGATCTGGCGAATCTGCGAGGCCGGCATATCGTGAATTTCCTTGCGGCCGAGCGAGTTGACGAACTCCTGGCGTTCATCCAGCGCGAGATCGCGCAGTTCGCTCTTGGTCCGCACGATGTGCGGCGTCAGGAAGACGATCAGGTTGTCCTTCTGCTTGTCGGTCGATTTGTCGCTGAACAGGTTACCGATCACCGGGATGCTCGAGATGAACGGCACGCCCTGATTGGTGAGTTGGTCCTGGCTGGCGAGCAGGCCGCCGATGACCGCGGTGCGATGGTTCTGGATGAGCACGGTGGTCGAGGCGGAGCGGATGGTCGTGGTCGGCCCGTTGGTCGCGTTCTGGGTGCCGTTGACGACGTTGGAAACTTCTTCATAGAGGTCGAGCTTGACGTAGTCGCCCTCGGAAACCTGCGGCACGATGTCGAGCGTGATGCCGACGTTCTGCCGGTCCACCGAGTTGAAGACCTCTCCGGGCAGTCCGGCGTTGGCCGACGCCGAGCCGACGAACGGCAGGTTCTGGCCGACGACGATCATCGCTTCTTCATTGTCCGCGGTGAGCAGCGTCGGCGCCGAGAGCACGTCGGCGTGAGTGTCCGTTTCAAGCGCCGTCATCAGCGCGATGTCGCAGGGGACGGTGAGGGTGCCGCTGCTCGTGGTGGTGGTGCCGGTGGCGGCGGCAGCGGCGGACAGCGCCGTCGAAGCGATCGTACACATGCTCTTCGAGGCGAGCCCGAGGCCGAGACCGGTTAATCCGAGCGGGTCGCCGAGCGTATTCTCAAGTTGCCCGAAATTAAGCGTGCCGACGCCGATCGTGTTGCTGCTGAGCGAAGTCGCCGCGTTGAAGTTGACTCCGATCTCGCGCTGGCGCTCGGCGGAAACCTCGACGATGACGGCCTGCACGAAAATCTGGACGCGCGGCGTGTCGAGGTCGTCGATAATCTGTTTGAGCGTTTGCCAATCCTGCGGCGACGCGCTGATTACCATCGCGTTGGTCGCGGGGTCGGCGGTGATATTCACCGGATAGGAGAAATCGATGCTCTTGCCGGCCGAGCTGGCGGAGGCTGGACCGGTGTTGCCGGAAGAACCGCGGTTCATCAACCCACTGCCGCCGCCGAAGCCGCCGGAACCGTTGGTGCCGCCCATGCCGCCGCCGCCGCTCATGCCACCCATCGAGCCGCCGAAGCTTGCGCTGCTGGCCATTCCGCCCATGCCGCCGCCGCCGCCCATGCCGCCGAAGCCGCCGCCGCCCATGCCGCTGGCGGCGTCATTGAAGCTGGAGCGGCCGAGCGATCCTTTGCCGGTGGTGGGCGACAGGGTGGTCGGGCCGTTGCCGCCATTGAGCAGGTTGTTAAGCACCTGGACCATCTCGAGCGCCTGCGCGTTTTTGAGCCGATAAACGTGGATGCGCGAGGTCGCCAGCGGCGGATTGACGTCGAGCTTGGCGACAATTTCCTGGATCTCGCGCATCTGCAGCGGCGGCGCCATCACGATCAGGCAATTGGTGCGCTCGTCGGGAATGACTTTGTAGCCCAACGAGGGACCGGTGGCGGACGTTGCGACGCCCATCTGCGGCCGTATCATCTGCGGACTGCTGCCACTGGTCCCCGCATTCTTGGCGCCCATCAGCTGATCGATCTCGGGCGCCAGCTCGCCGGCAAAGGCAAGCTTGAGCGGGATCACGACGATCGACGCCTGTTCGCCGCGCACGTCGAGCTCGCTGATTATCTGGACCAGGCGCTCGACGTTGTACGCGTCGTCGGTGACGATAATCGTGTTGTCGCCGGGAAAAGCCGCAACCAGGCCGTCGTGCGAAATCATCGGCTGGATCACGCCGATGATCGCAGCGGCGTCGATATTCTTGAGCCGCACCATCCGGGTCACGTACTCGTCGCCGCTGGACTCGGCGGGATTCTGCGAAGTGGTAAGCGCCGCGTTCGAGCGCACGTTGCGGGCGGGTTCAATCTTGATGATCTTGCCGGCCTGAACCGTGGTGAAACCCTTTACCTGGAGCACGGATTGGAAGATCGAGTAAGCCTGCTCGGGAGTGACCTTGCTCGGCGAGATGATGGTGACCTTGCCGCGCACCGATTCGTCGATGATGAAGTTGCGGCCGGTGATCTCGGAAATGAATTTGGCCAGAACGGGAATATCCACGTTCTGGAAGTTCATCGTAATCGTGTTCTGGGGAGGCAGCCCGGCGGATTCGGCGGCGGTGGCGGAGGATCCAAGGCTAAACGTGCCGAACAGCAGTGCTGCGGTCAGCGCCCCAAGCAAAAAACGGCTCATGCGAGCATCCTCCGCAATTCGTGTCAAAGCGACGTGAGCATATTTCACCACCGGCGCGATGCGCAACCCGGATTCTTGCAAATGTCTCAGTGCTCGGCGACTATGACGATCACCGGCCCGATTTGATTCAATCGAAAACCAGAAAAACTGCCAGGGTGCACGGGTTACCCTGCCCAGGCAAGCGCGCAACCCACGGCGGGGTTCGCTACAATTTCGGATGGTGACGGTTTGCGCTACGAATTCCTGATTGGGCTCCGATATTTGCGCGCGCGACGGCGCGAGCGCTTCGTATCGATAATCGCGATCATCTCCCTGGCCGGAATAGCGATCGGAACCTTCACCTTGTCGGTCGCATTGTCGGTTATGAGCGGCTTCGAGAAAGATCTGCGCGCGCGGCTGCTCGCTTTCACGCCGCAGGTAACGATCGAGCGCACTGACGGCGGCGTCTGGAATCCCGCCGACCTCGAAAAGAAGATCGCCGCGATGCCGGAAGTAGAGGCGTCGGCGCCGTACGTCACGTCTCAAGTGATGGCGGTGTCGAGCACGGACTCGGGTGCGCCGGGACTGGTATCGGGCGGAATTCTTCGCGGGGTTCAGCCGCACGACAATCCGGTGCTGAAGGAATTGAAAAGCACGCTCGAGAACGGGACGCTGGCCGACCTCGAGACGACGCATCCGGTGACGATCGTCGAAAAGGGCGTCAGGCGTGTCGTCCAATTGCCGGGCGCGATCCTCGGCAAGTCGCTCGCGTACGAGTTGGGAGTGCGGCCGGGCGACGCGGTGATACTGATTTCGCCGACGAGTCTGGGCGCAGGAATCGGGCCGCCGCGGCTCAAGCGATTCGTGGTGACGGGATTTTTCCATTCGGGCATGTACGACTTCGATTCGACGCTGGCGTTTGTCGCGCTGAAGGACGGACGCGCGCTGCTGGCCGACGACGCGTCGCTCGAGAGCGGGCTCGAGCTGCGGCTGCACAATATGTTCGACGCGCCACAGGTCCGCGACAAGATCGCGGCGATGGCGGGACCTGATTTCGAGGTGAAGGACTGGACGACGGCCAACGCGCCGCTGTTCGCCGCGCTCGCGCTCGAGAAGTTCACCTACTTCATGGTGTTGCTGCTGATAGTGCTGGTGGCGGCGTTCAACATTATCGCGACGCTGGTGATGGTGGTGATGGAGCGGCGCAGGGAGATTGCGATCGTGCGCACGATGGGCGCGCGGGCGGCGTCGGTGGCGTCGATCTTTCTGTGCGAGGGCGCCGCGTTGGGCGTGATTGGTACGGTGTTGGGTGTCGGCGCCGGCTTCGTGACCGCGTTTCTCATCGGCAGGTATCACCTGATTCATCTGCCGGCCGACATGTTCATGGTGAGCGCGGTGCCGGTGATGATTAATCCGTGGAACTTCGTCCTGGTTGCGGCGGCGACGATCGTGCTGTGCCTGGCGGCGGCAATTTACCCGGCTTTGCAGGCCGCAAGGCTCTCGCCGGTCGAGGTGATCCGCTATGAGTGAGGCGCGCACCGCGGCATCCAAAGCGAAACCGAAAGCTGCGGCCGCGCGTCTTATCGAGGTGCGCGGCCTCGACAAAACTTTCTACGACGCCGATCGCGAAATTCGGGTGCTGCGCAATCTCGATTTCAAAGTCGAGGCAGGCGAGGAAATTGCAATCGTCGGGCAATCCGGCACCGGCAAGTCCACCTTGCTGCACATAATCGGCAGTCTCGAGGAGCCGACCGCGGGCAAAGTTTATTTCGAGGGCGAGGATTTGTTCGCGCTCGATCAGAAATCGCTGGCCGAGTTCCGCAACGTGAAGCTCGGCTTCGTGTTCCAATTCCATTACCTGCTGGCGGACTTCACCGCGCTGGAAAACGTGATGATGCCGGCGCTGATCGGCCGTATCGACGACGCCGAGGCGACCCGCCGCGCGACCGAGATGCTCGAAATCGTGGGACTGGGCGACAAGCTCAAGCGCCGGCCGGCGGAACTGTCCGGCGGCGAGCAGCAACGCGTCGCGGTGGCGCGCGCGGTGGTGCTGCGGCCCAAGCTGTTGCTGGCGGACGAGCCGACCGGCAATCTCGATCCGCATACGGCGGCTGAGGTGCACGATCTTTTCCACAAGCTGAATCGCGAGCTGGGGATCACGCTGGTGATCGCCACGCATAACGAGCAGTTGACGCGCAGCGTCGGCCGCGCGCTCAGGTTGCATGAAGGAAAACTGGTCGATGAACGCCGGTGAGCGAATCCGATCCAGTGCCCTCTCCTTGTCCGAGGAGAGGGGAGAGGTGCAGTCTTTGGCGGCACCTCAGCTTTTGTTTTGCAGGATCGAGGTAAGCGTAGGTGCGATGGCGGGCGTTGCACCTCACCCGGCGACACCGCTGCGCGGCTTACGCCGACCTGTCCTCGGACAAGGAGAGGTTTAAGAGAAGAAGCGGGCTGCGTTTTGCTCAAGTCCTGTTCGCAAAAAGGATGGGCGGGGGGACACGGAACACGCGTTCGGTTTACATCGGGGGGACGATTGGCTAGTTTGGGCGCGGTTTTTGGTGGGTCTGAGTGACATCGGAAAAATTCAACGCGCGCACGCCGCGCGCGCCCTTATTTTGCGGGCTTCGCGGTCTGTATCGCGGATTATTGCCGGCGTGCGGCGCTGTGGTCGTGGTGCTGATCGCTACGATGATCGCGGGATCGGTCGCGCGGGCGCAGGGACCGGGGCCGATAATCTCGAAGATTGACATCGTCGGCAATCAACGCGTCGAAGAAGACGCGATTCGCATCCATATCACGCAGCAGGTCGGCCAGCCGCTCGATCAGGCGGCGGTCGATGCCGACAGCAAGGCGATCTACCGGCTGGGCTTCTTCCAGGATGTGAGCGCGCACGTCGTGCAGCAGGGCGGGCAGAGCGTGCTGGTGTATTACGTCAAGGAGCGCCCGCAGATTACCGACGTCAAGCTCTACGGGATGAAAGCGATCCGATCGAACGACGACAAGATTGTCGCGGCGATGAAAGTGCATCCGGGCGTGATCCTCGATCCGGTCGCCGTCAAAGAGACGATCAACAACATCACGGCGGTTTACGCGGACAAGGGTTATACCGACGCCAAGGTGACCTTCAAGCCGATCCCGCAGCCCGACAATACGGCGTTCGGTGAATTCGACGTGGTCGAAGGGCCGAAGGTCGAGATCACCAAGATCGTGTTCGTCGGCAACCACGCGTTTTCATCGACCGAGCTGCAGAACAACATGGAGACGCGACCCTACAGCAAGCTGTTGAGCTGGCTTACCGGATGGGGCGCGCTCGACCCGAAGAAACTGCAGGAGGACGTCGATCGGCTGACGGCCTTCTATTACGACAACGGCTACCTGAACGTGCAGATTCCGCCGCCGCAGGTGCAGCGCAGCGGCGGGAATATCACGATCACGATATCGATCGAAGAGGGCACGCCGTACCGCGTCGGCCGCATCGAAATCACCGGCAACCTGAAGTTCCCGCGCAGCGAACTGCGCAAACAGTTGACGATGAAGAGCGGGCAACTGTTCCGTGGATCGTCGTTGCAGCGGCAGGTGCTGGCGCTGTCGGATTTCTACTCGAACCGCGGCTACGCTTACGTCAACGTCGATCCGCGCACGCAGCTGCTGCATGCCAACAAGCGGGTCAACGTGGTGTTCGTGGTCAATCCCGGCCACGAAGTGCTCATCGACCGCATCAATATCAGCGGCAATACCAAGACTTCGGACAAGGTAATCCGCCGCGAGATCCAGGTGCAGGAGCAGGAGCCGTATAGCGCCGAAGAGATCCGCGATTCGCAGACGCGGCTGCAGCGGCTGGGATTCTTCAGCGACACGCGCATCACGACCGCGCCGGCGTCGCAGCCCGACAAGATCAACCTCGACGTGAACGTGACCGAGGCCAACACTGCGTCGTTCCAGGTGGCGGGCGGCTTCGACAGCTATCAATCGCTGTTCGGCAATTTCACGCTGGGCAACACCAACCTCTTTGGCGGCGGCGAGTCGCTCGTCGCGAACGCCCAGGTCGGGTTCCTGTTCCAGAACTACAGTATCAGCTACACCGAGCCGTGGTTCCTGGACATCCCGCTCAGCGTGGGGATGCAGTTGTTCGACAACAAGACCTACCTGTTGAGCTTCGACCAGTCGTCGGCGGGCTTCACATTGACGACGACGTACCCGCTGACCGACCTCGGCTTCAAGAAGCTCGGGCCGTTCTCCCTCAAAAACATCACGGCCGGACTTGGCTACACGTTTTCGAGCATCGGCATCACCGGGCTGAATCAGTTCACGACTTACCAAATCGCGCGCTACCGGGGCTACACGCAGACTTCTGATTTCACGCCGACCATTCGCCGCTTCACGGTGGACAACCCGACCGATCCGCGCACCGGCACGGTCGAGTCTCTGAGCATGGATTTCGGCGGCCTCGGCGGCACCAACTCGTTCATCAAAGGGGTTGCGCATTTCAGATATTTCTACCCGTTCCTGAAGAGTCAGACGCTGGGCACGTTCGTGGTGTCGCAGGGCGTCACCTTCGGCATCGGCACCAACCTCGAAAGCGGGACCGGCGGCGAGTTGCCGCTGTACGAGCGATTCTTCCCGGGCGGTGTCGGCGGACCGGGCGACGTGCGCGGCTATCAGCTGTATTCGTTGGGCCCGCAGGTGCCTATTTACAGCACCAACGGCACGCCGCTGAGCGTGCAGGACGTCGGCGGCAGCAAGGAATTGCTGCTGAGCAACGAGATCACGTTCCCGATCTTGTCGGGCCTGGGCATCCGCGGCGTGGTCTTCAGCGATGCGGGGCAAGCGTTCCTGCTCAAGGATTCGATCGACATCGACAAGCTGCAGGCGTCGGTCGGATTCGGCATACGTTGGAAGTCGCCGTTCGGGCCGCTGGCGGTGGATATCGCTTTTCCGATCAACCCGCGGCCGGCCGACCAGAGCACGGTGTTCGAAGTCGGCGCCGGGTCGCCATTGTAGCTCCGCGAACTGACGCGGGTGATTTTCGAATCAACCACCGGCGAGCACCATGTACGCAACTGGATTTGATGCTCGCCGAGGTACTATCGTGTATATTTCACGAGGCGACGAGCGGCATGCCGATGCGAATCTGTTTTGCGCGTTCCGTAGGTAGTCAACAGGAGGCTTTCCGGGCTGTATGAGGCAACGGTTGTTCATCAGTGCGATATTCGGTGTGTTCCTTGCGGTGACGATGGCGGCAGTTCCCGCGCATGCCCAGATGAAGTTCGCCTATGTTGACGTGCAGCGCGCGCTGAACGAATGCGACGCCGGCAAGCGGGCCAAGGCCGATTTTCAGGGCAAGGTCACGACGCTGGAGGGTCACCTGCAACGGCAGCAGAACGAGGTCCAGGCGCTCAAAGATGAGATGGAAAAAAAGGGCATGCTGATGAATCCTGATCAGCGCCAGAGCTTGCAGGATCAGTACATGGAGAAGCTCAAGAACTTCGAGCGCGACTACAAGGACTCGAAGGACGAGCTGCAGGCCAAGGACCAGGAGGTCACCGCGAAAATCGTGCACGACCTCGCCCAGGTCATCCGCACGCTCGGCGAGCGCGACAACTATACGATGGTGTTCGAGAAGGGCTCGATCCTGTGGGGCGCTCCGAATATCGACATCACCGACCAGGTGATTCGCAACTACAACGCAATGCATGTGGCGATCGGTACGGTGGGCGAGGGCGCCGGCGGAGTCAGGCCCGCCGTGGCCGAGAGCGATCAGCCGGGCGCATCGGAGCCGTCGGACTTCGGCTCGCAGGCGGCCAAGAAATCGACCATCTCCAAGTAGGATGCTCGCCGAGGCGCGCGTAGTAATCCCCCGTGCCTGATAACCACGACATCAAAGTCTCCGAGCTCGAGCGCGTGCTGGGCCTGCTGCCTCATCGCTATCCGTTCCTGCTCGTCGATCGCATCCTCGAGCTGAGCAAGGGCCGCGTGGTGACGATCAAGAACGTTACCTTCAACGAGCCGTACTTCGCCGGGCACTTCCCGGATCATCCGGTGATGCCGGGAGTGCTGATCGTAGAGGCGCTGGCGCAGTCGGCGGCGATTCTCGCGCTGAACGAAGTGGGCGGAGACCCGACGCGCCTGTTCATGTTGACCGGTCTGGACAAAGTGCGCTTCCGGCGCCGCGTGATTCCCGGCGATCAGCTGCGGATGGAAGTGAAAATTCTGAAATTTCATCGTCCGCTGTGGCGGATGCAGGCGGTGGCGCGCGTCGGCGACGAGCTGGCCGCCGAAGCGGAATTGTCCGCGATGGAAGTCGAGGAGCAAGTTCGATAGCGGGCCGAATCCATTCTTCCGCGGTCATCGACCTGCGCGCCGAACTCGACACGAGCGTCGAAGTCGGTCCGGGCGCGGTGATCGGCCCGGGCGTGAAGATTGGCGCGGGCACCGTGATCGGTCCGTGCGCGATGATCGAGCGCAACACTACCATCGGCAAGCGCAATCGCATCTGGCAGTTCGCCGCGATCGGCGCGGAACCGCAGGATTTGAAATTCAAGGGCGAGCCGTCGGTCGTCGAAATCGGCGACGACAACATGATTCGCGAGTTCGCCACCGTCCACCGCGGCACCGAAGGCGGCGGCATGCTCACGAAGATCGGCAGTCACACGCTCGTGATGACCTACGCGCACGTCGCCCACGACTGCATCATCGGCGACCACGTCATCCTGGCGGCATCGACCGGCCTCGCGGGCCACTGCGTGATCGAGGAGTACGCGATTTGCGAGGGCCAGGTCGGCGTCCATCAGTTCACCCGCATCGGCACTCATGCGATTGTCGCGGCCGGCGCCAAGGTCGCGCAGGATGTGCCGCCGTACTCGATGGTGGCGGGAACCGAACGCGCGCGGCTGGCCGGCATCAACGACATCGGCTTGCAGCGGCGCGGCTTCAAGCCCGAAACGATCGCGGCGCTGAAGTCGGCGATACGCACGCTGTTTTTCTCGAAGATGCTGCGCGAAGAAGCGATCGCGAAGACGCTCGAGGACAACGGCGAGTTCGCCGAGGTGCGGCGGCTGATCGATTTCATAAACAACTCGAAGCGCGGAGTCGTTGGCCGCGAGCGTGAATAAGCTCGGGCTCATCGCGGGCAACGGCGTCTTCCCGCTCGAAGTAGCGCGCGCCGCACATGCGCGCGGAATCAAAATCGTCGCGGTCGCGCACCTCAATGAAAGCGATCGCGCGCTCGACGCGCTCGCCGGCGACGTCACGTGGATCAAAGTCGGCGAGCTGCAGAAAATCGTGGACGTGTTCAAAAGCGCCGGAGTGTCCGAAGCGGCGATGGCCGGCGGAATCTCGCGCGCGCGCCTGAAAGATTCGTTCGCACCCGACGCGCGCGCGCTCAAGATGCTCGCGGGCATCGGGCGCTTCAGCGACGACGCGGTGCTGCGCGGCGTCGCGCGCGAAGTCGAGGCCGAGGGGATCAAGATGATCGACCCGGTGCCGATGATCGAGCATTGGCTCGCGCGCGCCGGCGTCGGCGCAGGTCCCGAACCCACTGCGGCGCAGATGCGCGATCTCGATCTTGCATTCGACGTCGCGCGGCGCCTCGGCAGTCACGACATCGGACAGACGGTCGCGGTCCGTGACGGAATGGTCGCGGCGGTCGAGGCGCTGGAAGGAACCGACGCGGCGCTGCGGCGTGCGGCGGCGCTGGTCGGCGCGGGCCTGGTGATAGCGAAGGCGGCGAAGCCGGGACAGGATATGCGCTTCGATCGTCCGGCGATTGGCCCGGCGACGGTGGAATTGCTGGCCGAAATCGGCGCGGCGATGATCGGCGTCGAAGCGGGGATCGCGCTGATTCTCGAACGCGATCGCACGCTCGAACTCGCGCGCGCGAAAAACTTGACGATATACGGCTATGGCGAAACCAGTGTCTGAGCTGCGCGCCGCCGTCATTGGCGCGGGACGGCTGGGCACGCTGCACGCGCGCAAGTATGCCGCGATTGCGGGCATCAAGCTCGCGCACATCGTCGATATCGACGCGGATCGTGCATTGGCTCTGGCGACGGAGGTCGGCGCGACGCCGTTGACCGATTACCGTGCGCTCAAAGGCAAGGTGGACCTCGTGACGGTCGCGTCGCCCGGCGTTACGCATCATGAGATCGCGTCGGCGATGCTGAAAGCGAGCATCGACGTGCTGCTGGAAAAGCCGATGGCGGAGACGCTGGTGCAGGCGCACGAACTGGCGGCGCTGGCGTCGGCGAGCAAGCGTATTCTTCAGATCGGCCATCTCGAGCGGTTCAATCCGGCGGTGGTGCATCTTCATTCAATCGTGAAAAATCCGCGCTTCGTCGAATGTCATCGGCTGGCGCCGTTCACTGAGCGCGGCACCGACGTTGACGTCGTGCTCGATTTGATGGTGCACGATCTCGACGTGATCCTGTCGGTGGCGCCGTCGGAAGTGGCGTCGCTGGAGGCGGTCGGGGTCGCGATCCTGACCGATCGAATCGATCTCGCGAACGCGCGCGTCCGCTTCCAGAGCGGTCTTATCGCCAACCTGGTCTCGAGCCGCGTGTCGGCGCGGCGCGAGCGTAAGATTCGTTTTTTCCAGCCCGACGCGTACATCTCGGTCGATTACGAAGCACGCAGCATCCAGATGTATCGCAAAACTCCGCCGGCGCGCGGCGCGCAGTTCTCCACGATTTCGGCCGAGCAGATCGAGTTTGGCGAAGGCGATCCGCTGGCCGACGAGGTCAGGGCGTTCGTCGATGTGGTTCGCAGCAGGTCCACGCCCGCCGTCAGCGCTATCGACGGGCTGCGGGTGATGGAGTTAACCGAGCGAATCAAGGAAGTGATGCTGACGGATTCGGTCGCGCCTTGACGCCTGCAAGCGGCTGCGGCAGCATTGACGCTCGATGCGATTCGGCAAGTTTAAAATCGTCTGCGCTTTGACGCTGGCGGCAGGGGCCGCGTTCCTCACCTTCACTGCGATCTCTGATTGCACGACGGTGACTGCCATCAACGACATGGTCGCGATCAATGCCTTTGGGCTGCGTCCCGGCACCGCACATCTTTATTGTTACAAGGACGACGCGGGCAAGCAGTTGCGTTTCGTGCTGGCGCGCGGCGACGACGGCAAGGTGCGATCCGTATTCGACGCGTGCCGTCAATGCTTTGCGTTCCATCGCGGCTACCGGATCGTGAAAGGCGAATTGATTTGCCGCGTGTGCGGCAACCACTATCCACTCGATCACATGACGGAAGGCAAGGCGTCGTGCGTGCCGGTCAGCCTGCAACACGAGGACGATGCCGGCGTCGTGCGCATCAAGACCGCGGACTTGAAAGCGGGGCACGCGTTTTTCTGACTATTCGACTATAGCAAGTTGAATGATTGATATTCGCAACAAGTACTATATTCGCGTTCTGGCTATAGTCAGTCTCGCGGTGATGCTCACGCTGCCGGCATGCGGAAATCGCGAAGCGCTGGGCGACTATCCGGCCGCCAACGCGAACAATTGCCTGCCCGACGTGAGTCTGATCGATCAGCATGGCGCCAAGGTCTCGCTCGCGGCGCTGAAGGGCAAGCCGGTGCTGATCGATTTCATCTATACCTCGTGCGCATCGACTTGCCCGCTGCTGACGGCGAAGATGGCGGCAGTGGCGCATAAGCTAGGTCCCGCTCTGGGAGCCGATGTCACGATTGTGTCGATCTCGCTCGATCCCGAGCACGACACTCCGGCGGAACTCGCGAAGTATGCCAAGAGCTATGGTGCGGACGCGCGCGGCTGGATTTTCCTGACCGGACCGCCGGCGAAGATCGACCAGGTGCTGGCGCTGTTCAATCTGCGCCGCACGCGCGAGAGCAATGGCTCGATCACTCATTCGATCGCGGCGTTCCTGCTCGGTCCCGACGGCCATCAGATTCGGCAGTACAACGCGCTCGACGTGAGCCCGGAAGCGGTCGCGGATGACATCGATCGCGCGGGGAATAAGGGCTGAGATGACTACCTCGCTCATGCTTGATCGGCATTCGATGCGGCAGCTTGCCGCGGCGATGGCGCTGGTCATGATGATGGCGAGTCTGCCGTCGATTGGCGTGATCGTCATTGCCGATCGTTCCGGTCCGAGTATCTCGATGGACATCTGCCATCCGCTGCAATCGCTCGAAACGTCGTCGGGCACGGCGCTGGTCGCACGCCCGGCCCGGCCAGAGCTTGGAGCGACGATTGTTTCGCACGAATCCGTCACTCAATTCATTCCAAGTCTGAAAAGCAAATTCGCCGAAGCTCCCGATCCGCCCCCGCCCAAGCTGTTTTCCTAGCACGGGTTTCCACATTCTCGCCGATAGATGATTGCGCGCGGGCCACCATGGTTCGCACGCAGAGGATGCGGCCTCATGCGGCAGCGATGGGAGTTTTATGCGGAGGAATAACAAATCGGGGCGCCAGTCTCTCTCTAAGGCGGCCAGATGCGTGTTAGTAGCGACGGTTTTCGTGATTGGTCTGACGCCTGGCCTGGTCTGGGCGTGTGCATGCGGATGCGGTGTATTCGAAGTAGGAACCGCATCACTGTTTCCTCAAGGGTCAGGTGGGCAAGTGTGGTTTCAATACGAATACATGGATCAGTATATAAACTTTAAGGCGACCCAGCCGGCCTCCGCTTTCTACAATAACGACAAGTACATCCGAACAGAGTTCATGGAAGCCGGCGGACAGTACATGTTCAATCGGGACTGGGGCGTGATGCTCGAGGTGCCCTATTGGTCGCGCGATTACAAAGGTGCTTACGACGGCAACAACGCCGACATCCATTGGTTCCAGAACGACTCGATCGGCGATGTCCGGATCCAGGGGATGTACACGGGTCTATCGGAGGATATGTCGACCGGACTCCTGGCAGGGGTCAAGGTCCCGAGCGGCCAGTGGACCTACCCA
Organism: uncultured delta proteobacterium; assembly: GCA_963756005.1. Lineage (GTDB taxonomy): Bacteria > Desulfobacterota > Binatia > Binatales > Binataceae > Binatus. The sequence continues at coordinate 73,200 of CAVWMC010000013.1, read as the reverse complement.
CCCTACGATCGGGATACGCAAATTGGCACGGGAAGCACCGATCTGCTGCTGGGCGCCTACCACCTCGGAACACTCCCGAAGAAGCTGGGGACTTTGCCGCTGACCTTCAAGGAGCGCCCCTTCAACTACTTCGTGCAGGTCAACTACGATTTGCCGCTGTGGGAACAGGACCAATACACACCGGGCAGGGAAGTCGATGGCGCGGTGGGAACCTACTACGACTTCGGCAAGGTCGGTTTTCTCAACGAGCTCGCGCCGATGATCACCTTTCTGGCTTCTGATCGGACGCGTGATACGGGGAATAACGCAAGTCCCGGCGACAGCGGCTACACCCGTTTTATCGTAGCTCCTGGCGGCGAGATCAAAGTCGGGGTTATCCGTGCCTATGCAGACATTGAGGTCCCATTTTTTCAAAACATGAGGGGCTATCAGCTGACCGCGCCCTTCGCGACCAAGCTTATCCTCAGCTACAGCTTCTGAAGCGAGGAAAAATCGTGAGGCAAGGAGAGCGAGGTATCGACGTTTAGTCGGCAACGACAAAAATTATAACTACCAAGGGGATAGATATGAGTATTCATCGCAGTGTCAGATCTTTCGGATTCACTCTGACCTTGATGTCGAGTTTATTTACTGTTGCCGGGTGCCATAACGGCTCAACCACGGACAGCGCTGCAAGCGTCCTGACAAACACCAAGCTGGTCGATCAGAATGGCGACACGGTTGAGCTCGCTTCGCTCAAGGGCAAGCCGCTGGTCGTGGATTTCATCTACACCTCGTGCCCGGGACCGTGCCTGATGGAGACGGCGAAGTTTGCGAACGTCGCGCTGCGGCTGGGCAACGATCTCGGTTCGAAGGTGACGCTCGTTTCGATCACAGTCGATCCCGAACATGACGGCCCCAAACAGTTGCTCGATTACTCGCATCAGCAGGGCGCAGATGAGAAAGGATGGTATTTCCTGACCGGAGTTCCCGCCGATGTCGATAAAGCGCTGGCGGGTTTCAAGCTCGCCCGACAAGTCCAGCCTGACGGTTCAGTGGGCCACATGGTCGATATGATGCTGGTCGGACCGGACGGACGTTTGGTGCGCGAATACAACGGCGAGGTCGTGAAAGCGCAGGACATCGTCGATGACGTCAAGAAGACTCTGAGTAACGGTTGAGAATGGCTGCATGAAGAGAGCGATAATTCTTGGTGCCTCGGCGGCGGCCATCCTGGCAGCGGCATATGTGTGGTCGCCGTTCGGCGTCTCATCGGTGGGAGACGGTGGCCTGCGTGGCGCTGTATGCATCGGGGGTCATTGCTGCTGCGCGCGACGGGCACAAGCAGAGACTGTCGCCGCTTACGGCGCGAGCGAACGCCTAACGCTCGATCCCAACCAGTTCATGGGTCCGGCAAAGCAGGCGTACCAGGTTGCGGAGAGGAATCCCGCGCTGTTGAGCCAACTGCATTGCTATTGCGGATGTGACCGGACCTACGGCCATCGGAATCTGCTCGATTGTTATCGCGGCGACCACGGCTCGAAGTGTGAAATCTGCATCGGAGAGGCTCTTATGGCGCAGCAGTTGTCGGAGCAGGGTTCGCCGGTCGAGCAGATACGGGATGCGCTGCGCAGGAATTACGCCGGGGGAAGGTGACAATTGCGACAGATGCGAAGGACATTATTGTTTGCCAGCGCGGGAGTTGCCGCGATCATTTGCGTCGCAGCATTGGCATTCGCCGAGGTAACTGTCGGAAATGCAGCGCCGGCGCTGGTCGTGCCCGAACTAAACGGTAAGTCGTTTGATCTGAGTGCGCTGCATGGCAAAGTCGTGATCGTTAACTTCTGGGCCACCTGGTGTCCGCCCTGCCGCAAGGAAATGCCGGCTCTCGACGCCTTCTATCGGCGCTATCACGGCGACGGACTCGAGATGATCGGCGTGAGCACGGACCGCCCGCACGACCGATCGGATGTGATCAAGGCGATGCAATCGCTCAGCTATCCGGTGGCGATAATGAGTGATGCTACGGTTGACGATTTTGGTGCGCCCGATGCTCTACCGATGACAGTTATCGTAGATGGCAACGGTATTGTACGCGCGAAGTTCACTCCCGACCAAACGCCGGTGACTGAGAAGAGTCTGACGGACGCAGTGCTGCCGCTGCTGCCGCAAAATTCTGGCGGGCATGCTGCGCTGAATCCAAATGACCCTAACGCCAAACCCTGACTTTCCAGGAGCAACTTCGGGTGCAGCCGCGTCAAATGAAGGAGATCGTGTTGGTCGCAATCTTTCTGATGGCCGGATGCGCTGCTTCGAACGCCCGAACCGGCGACGTGGACCCTCATATCGCGCAGATGGAAAATAAAAGGCGGGCGCTCGAGGCAAGCGAACAACAGTGCGTGAACGAAGCGTTGGCGCGCAGCCGTGATGCAATCGCGCGTATAGCAGGAACTCCCGACGCTCCCGTTGAATTGCAGTCGCAGAAAGTAAACGACGAGCGCGATCGGCAAATTTCGGAATGCCATGCCTGGGCGGACCACGAGAACGCTCAAATCGCGGAGCAGGAGCGGAACGAATATGAGCATGAGGCGCAGGAGGAGCGAAATCGCAGCTTGTTCCTCGCGATTGTCACAGCCCCGACGCACTGAGGTCGCAGCAACCGTCTTTCAGTGACCTACGCGAATGACTTCAGCAATCACGAGCGCCACAGCTAACCCGGGGCACCTATTTCAATCGGGTAATCCCGGATCGCGGATTCTGCGCGACCTCGGTGGTGTGGTCCTGCTGGCGATCGCGGCACTCGCGGCCGGCCTTGTGATAAACCGTTTTTCATCGGCGCCACTTCCTCTCGTTTATCAAACGCCCGAGCAGCGCTTCGATGCCGAGCTGACGACTATGGTCGCGGCGCCGCCGTTCAAGATCGCGCCGGCGGCCACCGTCGGACTCGATGAATTTCGCTCTGTTGTCGAGAGCAAAAGTGCACTCATCCTGGATGCCCGGCCGTCGTCGTTCTTCGACGGGGGACACGTGCCGGGAGCGCTCAACCTGGCGCGAGACGACTTCGCACAAGACTATCGGCGCCTGGCAGGCGTGCTCGAGGCCGCGCACGACAAGCCGATTATCGTGTACTGCTCCGGCGGCGACTGTCATGACAGTCGCCTGGTCGCGAATGCGTTGCTGACTCTCGGCTTCAGCAATGTACGAGTCTTTACGGGAGGATGGGATGCATGGTCGGCGGCGGGCCTGCCGGCATCTTCCGGGAACAAACAATGATCGCAACCGACAAGCGGCAACGCCAATTGGTGCTGGTGGTAAGCCTCGCTATGGGTGGTATTTTCATCTACGCGGGCATCGGCAAGATCCGGGAGCCGCAGCAGTTCGCCGACAGCATCGCGGGATTCGGGATCGTGCCTGCGATGATTGTAAGCTTGATGGCAATTGCGCTGCCGCCATTCGAGATCGCATGCGGCCTCTTGATGCTAGGCCCGAGGACCAGACGGATCGGAGCGCTCGCGATCATTTTGCTCTCGGCAGTATTTTTTGCGGCGTTGGCGTCCGCGCTGCTTCGCGGTCTCACGCTCGACTGCGGCTGCTTCGGGACCGGAGCGCCATCGCGACCCAGGATGTGGCTGGAACTCGTGTTGGACACTGGGTTGTTCTCCGGCGCGCTGCTCGTATATGTACGCTCGATTGCGAGCCTGTCCGCGCACGTCGCCACGACTGAATGATAGCTCGCGAGCCTGGATGTTATGTGAAGGAGGATACGGCCATAGCCGGCCAGATCAATGATTATGCGGAGAAGTCTGTTTTTAGCTTTGATAATTGCGTTTGCGCTGCGGGCGAGTGCGGCGTACGCGCACGGAGTTGTGGGCGATTACGTGTTCCTGGAGCCGCTGATTACCGAGGATCCGACACCGGCGAATGAGCTGGACATTTTGGAACCATCGTGGGTCAAAAGCAGCGACGCCAATGACTACTCGATCGGATTCTCAGGCGAGAAAGTTCTATGGATCGACGAGAACGACATGCCGATAGTCAGTCTTGCCGGTGGCACCGCGTGGCATCACGTTTCGCCTTACCAGGGGCCGAGCCAGGAAGGAGTCGAAAATCCGGAAGTGGCTCTGAAGTATGCTTTCTTCTACTCACTGCAGCATGAGTTTCTGCTTTCGACGGCGTTGATAGCTGACTTGCCGGTCGGCAACAAGGACATTCGCGATCAGAGCCACACGAGCCTCGGCCCGGAGTTCCTGTGGGAGAAGGGCTTGGGCGATCTTCCCAACTGGCCGGCGCTCAAATTTCTGCGGCCGCTGGGATTCCAGGGCGACGTTGGATATTTGCCGGCGCTGGGCGGGCAGACGAGTCACGATCTGTTTGCCGACGCGGTGGTCGAGTACTCTTTGCCATACCTGAGCAACAACGTTCAGGATATCGGGCTGAAGTGGCCCTTTCGCAATCTCTTCGTGTTCAGCGAATTCAACTACGATCAGCTGATCAAAGGACCTTCGGGGCAGACGTTTCCGACAATCATGGCAACGCCGGGTATCGCGTACGTCAGCTATCATTATGAACTGAGTATCGGCACCCAGTTCGCACTGAACAACGCGTCAGTGTCCGGAAATCATGCGACGATAATCGGGTTGCTTGATATCTTTTACGATTCGTTTTTTCCGAAGTGGGGCAACTGGACTATCAATCGAGGACCGGGCCAATGACGACATCGAGCATGTGCATATCCGCGGCAGCATTACTGGCTATTGTAACTGGCTATTCGATTGCGGCGTCAGCGCATTCGTTTCCAGACAAAGAAACGCCGTCGGCGGGACAGAAAGTAGCTACTCCTCCGGCCGAGGTCGTGATCGATTTCGACGCGCCGATAGAGAAGCTGTTCGCCAAGCTGGAAGTGACCGGCGCTGACGGGCAGAACCTGGCGCTCGGAGCGCCGCAGGTCAGCGACGACGGAATCCGATTGTCGGTGAAGGTGGGCACGCTGAAGCCAGGCGACTACCTGGTGAAGTGGGCGGTGGTTTGTATCGACACGCATCACACGAACGGTTCGTACACGTTTACGGTGGCAAACGGATCGTGATTCCGCAGCCAATTTTCGCGTGGCCGCTGGTTGGGTCGCAGGTGCTGATATTCGGAACGGCAGCGTTTGCACTGGTCGCAGCGCCGGCAACTATCGGCGATGGCGACGGATGGAACCGGAGCATGGCATCGCTTTGGCGAGTGCTCGCTTTGATCGTACTGGTGATGTCGCCGTTGAGACTGTTGTCGGTCGCGGCGGGAATGGCGGACTCGACATTCCGAGAGGTAATGCCGATGATGCCGCAAATAATGCGCGAAACCTTTGCGGGCCGCGTGTGGACGTGGCGGCTCGCGACGGCGCTGCTGTTGGCAATAGTCGCGTGGATTTCCGCGCCCGGGCGGCTCGCGACAACGCTTATCTTCGCGGTCGCGGCGGCGCTGCTTGGGTTGCAGAGCGTTACGAGCCACGCCGTGGACAAAGGCGCGTTCGCGATTGCGGCTCACTTCACCCATCAGGCGGCTGCGGGCCTGTGGATCGGGGCGCTGGTCTCGCTGCTGATAGGCGCGACCTACGGACACGCCGGCGCCGAGTGGCTGCGCGCGGCAACGCAGCGAGTATCGAAGATCGCGGGATGGTCGGTCGCCGCTCTGGTAGTAACCGGCGCGATCAGGGCGTGGGACGCGCTGGGATTGCACCTCGACTTGCTGGTGAACTCGATCTACGGGCGTACGCTGTTGTGGAAAGTCGGCACGGCGGCGACCGTCATCCTGATTGGCGGCTACAATCGATATCGGCTGGTCGGTTCGGTGGGGGAGTCGTCGGCGCGGGCTTCGCTGATTCGCAACGTGGCCGTGGAATGCGCTCTGCTGGCGGTAGTGATCGGGTGGTCGGTAGTATTAGCTAATACACCGCCGCCGCACTGAGTAATGTGCGTTTAGCCAGTAACGGGAATAGAATTAGCAAGAGAAATATATATATGAGTACTCACTTTAATCTCAGATCTTTGGTCATGGTAGTTGCTATTGCGTCGAGCGTATTGGCGGCTGCTGGATGCCATCGCGACTCCGAAAGCGGCGCGGCGGCCAGCGTTCTAACCGATACCAAGCTGGTCGATCAGAATGGCAACACGGTCGCGCTCACGTCGCTCAAGGGCAAGCCGCTGGTGGTGGATTTCATCTACACGTCGTGTCCGGGGCCGTGCCTGATGGAGACGGCGAAATTGGCAAACGTCGCGCTGCGATTGGGCAACGACCTCGGCTCGAAGGTGACGATCGTCTCGATCAGTGTCGATCCCGAGCATGATGGTCCCAAACAATTGCTCGACTACTCGCGTCAGCAGGGCGCGGACGAGAAGGGGTGGTATTTTCTGACGGGAGGGCCCGCGGAGATCGATCAGGCGCTGTCGGGGTTCAAGCTCAGCCGGCAGATCGAGCCCGATGGTTCGGTCGGGCATTTGGTTGATATGATGCTGATTGGGCCTGACGGGCGGCTGGTACGCGAATACAACGGCGAAGTGGTGAAGGCGCAGGACATCGTTGACGACGTCAAAAAGACTTTGAACAAGGGCGGTGCGGCATGAGACGAGCGATAATCTACAGCTCTTCGTTTGCGGCGATACTGGCGCTGGCCTACCTGTGGCCGCTGCTCGGCGGTTCGGGGGCGAATGACAACACGCGCGGAGCCATGTGCATCGCGGGTCATTGCTGCTGCACGGCGCGGGCGGAGGCGGCGGACGCGGCGGCGGCGAAAGGTTCGCAGCCGCGGTTGACGCTCGATCCAAATCAGTTCGTCGGCCCGGTCAAGGAAGCGTACACGTTCGCGGAGCAGCATCCGGAAATTCTGGCGGAACTGCATTGCTATTGCGGATGCGACAAGGCGGAAGGTCATCAGAATCTGCTCGATTGTTATCGCGGCATGCATGGCGCGTCGTGCGAAATCTGCACCGGCGAGGCGTTGCTGGCGAAGCGGATGTCGGAGCAGGGATCGCCGGTCGATCAGATACGTGACGCGATCCGCAGGAATTTTGCGCAGGACAACTGAAGCGGACGCACGAGGCTATTTGCGGCGCCGGGGTTTTCAATCACAATCGCTTCGATGCCATTGAACGCCGAAGCACCGCCGCCAGTTGCTGAAGGCCTGAAAGAGACCGCGCGTACTGGCCGTATCATGATCGTTGCCGGCGAGGCGTCGGGCGATTTGCATGGCGCCGATTTGGCGCGGGAGATTCTTGCGCGCGATCCGGCCTGCGAGCTGTTTGGGATCGCGGGCGAGAAAATGCGCGCGGCCGGCGTGTGCGCGATCGTCAAGACGGAGGACATCCACGGGCTGGGGCTGGCGGAACTGGCATCGACGATCGGACGCACCGTGGGCGCTTTCCGCATGCTGCGCCGAATTATCCGGCGCGAGAAGCCCGACCTGGTGATCCTGATTGACTATGCGGAGTTCAACCTGATTCTGTCCGGCACCGCGCGGCGCAACGGCGTCCCGGTCCTCTACTATATTACGCCGCAGGTGTGGGCGTGGCGCCGCGGCCGCGTCGATAAGCTGGTCGCGCGCGCAAATCGGCTGGCGGTAGTGCTGCCGTTCGAGGCCGAACTGTTTCATCGCGCGGGCGAGCGCGTTTCATTCGTTGGGCATCCGCTGCTCGATCGGGTCGCCGGTGTGCGGAATCGTGACGAAACGCTGAAGCGCCACGGATTCCCGCCGCGTGCGCGAATCATCTCGATTCTTCCGGGCAGCCGCCGCGCGGAGGTTCGCTACCTGCTCGATCCGATGGTCAAGGCGGCGCGAATTGTCGCGCGCGATCACAATCTTGAGATCGCGCTCGCGCTCGCGCCGACGCTCACGCAGACCGAGCTCGCCGAAGTAGGGCGCACTGACCTGGCGGGAATCACGATTGTCGAGAACGATACCTACAATATCGTCGCGGCGAGCGAGCTCGCGCTGGTTGCGTCGGGGACTGCGACGCTCGAGACCGCGCTGCTCGGATGCCCCGAAGTCATCGCCTACAAAGTGTCGCCGCTTACCTATATCCTAGGGCGGATGCTCGTCACGGGAGTGGATTTTATCGGGATGCCTAATATTCTTGCGGGCCGGCAAATCGTGCCGGAACTGATCCAGCGCGACGTGACGGTGGAGAAGCTGGTGCGCGCGGCTGAGCCGCTGCTGAGCGATACCATCCGCGCGGAAACGGTGGCGGCGCTGAAGTCATTGCGCGAGAAGCTCGGATCGCCGGGCGCGGCGGGACGCGTCGCGACGATCGCGCTCGGGATGATCACACCGAGGACAAGCGCATGAAGCTGCTGACTCCTCTGCAATGGCGGCTGTTCGGCTACATCCGCAAGTACCTGTTTCCGTTCGTGCTGCTGCTTGGTCTTGCGATGGCGGTGTTGTCGGCGGCCAGCGCGGGAATCCCGTTCATTATAAAGCTGGTGGTCGATCTGGTCACCAATCTGAAAGTCGGTCATCAGCTCGACGCGCACGGGGCGGTGAAGCTGCGCGAATACTCGCTGTTGCTGGCGGGACTGTTTTTGCTTCGCGCGATCGCCAACTTCGGCGACGACTATCTGAGCTCCTACATCACACAGAAGATGGTGGTCGATATTCGCGGCGACCTGAACGAGAGTCTGCAGCGCCAGTCGCTGAGCTTTTTTAATCGCACACCGACGGGCGTGATGGTTTCGCGGGTTATCAGCGACGCCGGCATGGTGGTGTCGAGTCTGAGCAACGGCGTGTTTTCGATTTTCGGCGACGGCATGTCGCTGATCGCGCTGCTGATAACCGCCTTCTGGATCGATTGGCGGCTCGCGATCATTGCGTTCATCGGTTTTCCGATCGTCGTTCTGCCGATCGCGAGCTTATCGAAAAAAGTTCGGCGCGAAACCAAGAATCAACAGAAGCAACTGAGCGGCTTGCAGTCGCTACTGCACGAAACGTTTCAAGGCAACCGCGTTGTGAAGGCGTTCGGGATGGAAGATTACGAACGCGAGCGCTTCAATCGCGAACTCAAGCGGCTGTTCCGAATCTTCATGCGGGTGGCGCGGATCAAGGCTTTCACGGGACCGCTGATCGAAGCGCTCGGCGCGGTTGCGGTGGTCGCGGTGGTCTGGTGGGCCGTCGGATCGCTGCAGGCGGGCACCCGCACGCTCGGCCAATTCGCCGGATTCTTCACGACCATGATTCTCGTGTACCGGCCGTTCAAAGCGCTGGGCAAGACCAACAACAGCATTCAGCAGGGCCTCGCGGCGGCCGAGCGCGTGTTCGAGATGATGGATTTGCCGAGCGACGTGCCCGACGATCCCCACGGCGTCGAGCTTGAGCCCGGTCCGCACAGCGTTGCGTTCGAGAATGTAAGTTTCCGCTACGGCGACGAATGGGTGCTGCACGACATCAACCTCGAGATCGGCGCGGGCAAGGTGGTGGCGCTGGTCGGGATGAGCGGCGGCGGCAAATCGACGATGGCGGATCTAATCCCGCGCTTCTACGACGTGCAGCAGGGACGCGTCGCGGTTGACGGGATCGACGTGCGCAACCTGAAGCTCAAGTCGTTGCGCGCACAGATCGGTCTGGTGACGCAAAGCACGTTTCTGTTCGACGACACGATTCGCGCGAATATCGCGTACGGCAGTAGCGACAAGAAACTCGATCGCGTGATCGCGGCCGCCAAGCTGGCCAACGCTCACGACTTCATCTCGCGGCTGCCAAACGGCTACGACACGATGGTGGGCGAGCTCGGCGTGCGCATCTCGGGCGGCGAGCGCCAGCGAATCGCGATCGCGCGGGCGCTGCTCAAGGACGCGCCGATTCTGATCCTCGACGAAGCGACCTCGTCGCTCGACTCCGCCGCGGAACGCTCGGTGCAGGAGGCGCTCGAGCACCTGATGGAAAATCGCACGACGCTGGTGATCGCGCATCGCCTGTCCACCGTGCGCCGCGCGGATCGGATCGTCGTCGTCGTTCACGGCCGCATTGTCGAAAACGGCACGCACGACGAACTGTTTGCGCGCGGGCAGGAATACCGAAAGCTCTACGATCTGCAATTCATGTCGCCCGAAGATCTGGCCGGCAACGGCGGCCTCGTTAACTGACAATCGTCGATCGTAGATTCGACTGTCAGCCGCGCCGATCGACAAGGCTCCGATGCTAAGCGCGATCTACAACCTGCTGTGGTACCCGGCGCTGCCGTTTGCGCTGGTCGCCGCGCATCCGGCGAACCTGCGGGACTATCGCGAGCGCATGGGCCACGGCGATTTTCCGGATAGCGCGGGTGCGCCGCGAATCTGGATTCATGCGGCGTCAGTCGGCGAGATCGAAGCAATTCGACCGGTCGCGAACGGCCTGCTCGAACGCCATCCTGGCGCGATCATGGCGATCACCACGATGACGGCGACGGGACGCGAAGCAGCGGAGCGCCGAATCCCGCGGGCGGCGGCGTGGATGCTCGCGCCGCTCGACAATCGGCGCGCGGTGCGATCTTTTCTCGAGCGCGTGCGGCCGAGCGTGGTCTTGATCACCGAGACTGAAATCTGGCCCAACTACTTTCTCGAATCGGCGCGCACGGGTGCGGCGATCGCGGTGGTCAACGGCCGCATATCGGAACGCTCGATGCGCCGGTACATGCGTGCGCGCGGTTTGTTTCGAGACGCGCTCGGCCGCGCAAAGCTGATCCTCGCGCAGAGCAACGAAGACGCGCAGCGCTATGCGAAGTTCGATCTGCCGGCCAAGATAATCGTCACCGGCAACACCAAGATCGAAGCGGCGAAGGCCGATGCGGCGAATGAAGAGCCGATTCGTCCCGAGCTGATGTCGTTCGCAAGCGGGCGCAAAATTTTTATCGCGGGATCGACGGCGCCCGGCGAGGATGCCGTGATCGGGGACGCGTATCTTGAGCTGCGCAAGAAGTTTCCGCAGCTCGCATTGACGATCGCTCCGCGCCATCTCGAGCGCACGCCGGATGTCGAGAGCGCGCTGCGCACGGCCTCACTTGATTACGTGAAGGCGTCGGAACTCAATTCGCAAAGAAAGGAGGGCGAGGCGGAGGTTTTGATCCTCGACACTATGGGCGAGCTGCGCAACTTCTATCGTCGCGGCGTGATCGCGTTCGTCGGCGGCAGCCTCGCGCCCGGCCGCGGCGGGCAAAATCCGGCCGAGCCCGCGTTGGTCGAGGTGCCGGTGCTGATTGGTCCATATCACGAGAATCAGCGGGAGATAGTGTCGTCGATGGTCAGCTCGGGCGGCGCGCAAATCGTCAAGAACGCGGGCGACATCGTCGGCGCGGCTTCAAAATGGCTCGGCGACGACGCGGCGCGAGCAGCGGCGGGCCGCAGCGCGCGCGCGGCCGTCAGCACTGGGGCAGGCGGCGCGCAGTTCGCCTTGAAGCAACTCGAAGCGCTCATTACTCTCGGCTGACCGATGCCGATAAACGAGCCGAGTCCGAATCGCCCGCGAATCGAGCGATTGTGGCAGCGCGATCTTCCCGCGCGCCTTCTGCCGGCCTGGGTCGGGCTCGCGGCCGCGGCTGGATTTTACCGAATTGGCGTCGGCGCACGTCATCTGTACTGGCGGATGATGAAGCGCGATGCTCCGATGCTGACGGTGAGTGTCGGCAATCTGACAGTCGGCGGCACCGGCAAGACTCCGTTCACGTTATTTCTCGCCAGACGCTTGCAGGGCCACGGCTTGCGCGTCGGGATCGTGAGCCGCGGTTATCATCGCGCGCGATCGAAGGCGCGCGCCGAATTGGTTGCTGACGGCGGCCAATTGAAAATCTCTCCTGAGGAGGCCGGTGACGAACCGGCGATGATGGCGAAGTCGTTCAGTGGCCCAATCGCGGTTGCGCGGCGGCGCCTCGACGGAATCGAGCTGCTCGGCAAGCTCGGTCCGCTCGACGCGGTGATCCTCGACGACGCCTTTCAGCACGTGCGCTTGAATCGCGACGTCGATCTCGTGCTGGTCAGCAACGAGCGTGGCTTTGGCAATGGCTGGATGCTGCCGGCCGGACCGATGCGCGAATCGATTCGGTGCCGTCGGCCGCGCCGACGCGATCGTCGTGATGAACTCCGGCACCGACGCTTCGTCGATTCGACCGTCGCAGATGAAGAAGCTGACCGCACGCAAAGTGTTGCACGCGACGGTGCGGCCGCGCGCGTTGCTGGTCATCGACAATGGCGTATGGCGCGAGACTCCGCCGGGGCTGGCCGGACGGCGAGTGCTTGCGGTCAGCGGCCTCGCGGATTCGAGCGCGTTCTTGGCGATGCTGCGCGAGCTCGACGCCGATCTCGTTGCCGTGTTCGACTATCCGGACCATCACGCCTACACCAACGCCGACTGGCAGGCTATTGTGAATGCGATGCGCGACACCGACCTGGTCGTCACGACCGAGAAGGACCTCGTCAAGCTCGAGCGGTTTCCGTTTCCGCGCGATTCGCTATACGCTCTCAGGCTCGAAGTGACGATGGACGCGGCCGAAGCGCGCGCGCTCGACGAGTTGATAATCGGACGCATCACGGCGAAGACGGCGGCAGATGCATAGCAACAAAGATCGTGGAGGATACCGGCGATGGCGCTGAGTCAGGAATTGCTCGACATCCTGGCGTGCCCGAAATGCAAGGGCGACTTGCATCTCAACGACCAGCACGACGGTCTCGTCTGTAGCGCGTGCCGCCTCGTGTATCCGGTGCGCGACGACATTCCAATCATGCTGATCGAAGAAGCCAAACCGATCGCGTGACCGTGCCGCGTCGCGCGGCCAGCCTGCTGGCGCAGCGGAAAATGAAAACGCCCGACGCGACGCGCGCCCGCCAACTCGCATGGCTCGCGATCTGCCTCTACCTGGTCGGGCTCGGCATCTCGGCGACATTCCGCGCGCAAGGCGACTTCAACGTTTACTATCGCGCCGGTCATCGCGTGCTTCACGGCCATGCGATCTATCCGCCTGACGACTCCGATCGTTTCCTCTACGCGCCAATCTTTGCGATCGCGTTCGCACCGCTCGCACTGCTGCCGCATCATCTCGCGCAATTTGTTTTCTTCGCGGTCAGCGCGTTCTCGCTGATCGAATTGATCCTGGGAGCCGGAGTAATTCTGTTCGGGCGCGCGCGGAAACTGCCCGCGGCATTGATCATTGTCCCGGTGCTCCTGTCATTCCGATTCATCGACAACAATTTCGATCACGGCCAGATAAATTTGCCCACGCTTGCGCTCATCGTGTGGGCGATCGTCTATGCCGGCGAATCTCGCGACGCGTGGGCGGGCCTGATGCTCGCGGCAGCGATTCTGATCAAGCCGTTCGCGCTGCTGGCCGCGATCCATCTTGCGCTTCGCAAGCATTTCGCCACACTCGGATGGGCCGTCGCATCTGGAGTTGCGCTGCTCGTCCTGCCGGTCGTCATCTTCGGCCCGCATCGATTCGTCGATCAGACCGATGCGTACGTGACCGCGATCGCTTCGATGACAAATCGATACCGCACGATGCTCACGAACCAGTCGGCGGTGTCGGCGGTCGCGCGCCTGATGAGTCTTCGCATTGGTGCCGATGCGGAAACGTCGCCGATCGCCACGATGGTCGGAATGGGAGTCGAGATAGTGCTCGTCGCCGCAGTGTCGCTCTGGGACTGGACGAGCGGCGCATCGAGAAGTTTGATCGGTCGCCTCGCGTTATGCGGATTCTTCTGCCTGATGCCGTCGTTCGCGCCGATTTCGTGGAAGAGCTACTACGCTGCGATGCTGGTGCCGTACATGGCGCTGACCGCCGCCTTGTGGACGGATCGCGCCGCCGACAAAAGCGCTCCGAAGCTAGTGTGGATGCTGTTCGCGCTTTCGGTGGTGCTCAATCTTGCGACCGGAAACAATTTGAACCACATCGCGCTCTTCTACTCGGCGCATTTTTTCTCGTCGCTGCTGGTACTCGCCGCGGTATTCGCATTCTGGCTCACTCGGGAGGAAAACCGGGCGTGAGACCACCTTCTCAACTGAAGTGGCGCTCCGATCCAAACTTCTCAACCTTCAGGATTGGGCGCCGCGAACTCGTGATACACCGCGACCTCGCTTCACAGGCCGGACAGATCCTGCAGCAGCTCGGCGCGCTGACATCCGCCGTGGAAGCGGGCGCGGGCAATCGGCAGAGCGCATTTCGGTTGAACCTCGACGAGGGCGCCGAGTTGTTTGCGCGGCGCGGACGTCGCGGCGGACTGATCGCATCGATTCTCAGTGACACTTACGTCGGCATCGCGCCGCGGCCGCTGACCGAGCTAGCTGTGACGATCGAAGCGAGGCGCCGCGAAATTCCAGTAGCGGAGCCGATGGGCGCGATGATCGAGTGGATCGGTCCCGTGCTCTATCGAGGTGTTTTTCTGACGCGCGCGGTGCGCGGAATGACGTTGTGGGAATTCCTGAAAACCGACGACGATCCCACCGTTCGCAATCACGTTCTCGCGCAGGCGCGCGCGGCGATCGACACGATGCATGACAAGGGTCTCTTCCACGCCGATCTCAATCTGCACAACCTGCTGGTGACGCAAGCGCAGGAGAGTTTCACGGTGATTATCATCGACCTTGACAAATCGCGCCTCCTCGACGCGCCGGTGTCGTCAGCTATGCGCCGCGCCAACGCCTCGCGCCTGCTTCGCTCGGCGCGCAAGCTCGATCCGTCGGGCCAATATCTCGACGCCGCCGCGCTGTCGATTCTTAACCTGGAGTGATTTGCGAATTCAGTCGCGCTTCAGCGCGATTGCGTCGATCTCGATTCTCGCTTTCCGCGGCAGCGCCGCCACCTGCACCGTCGAGCGCGCCGGATACGGCGGTTCGAAATGCTCGCCGTATACGCGGTTCACGATTTCAAATTCGGAAAGATCGATCATGAAGATGGTGGTCTTGACCACATCGATAAAGTCCAGGCCGGCAGCGGCAAGCACTTCGCCGAGATTCTGCAACACGCGCCGCGTCTCGAATTCTATCCCGCCTTCGACCACAGTACCCGACGCCGGGTCGAGCGCTATCTGCCCCGAGCAGAAGACCATCCCGTTTTGCTCGACTGCCTGCGAGTACGGACCAATCGCCGCCGGTGCTTGCCTTGTGTGAATCGAAGTTTTCATCAATAGCGACCGCCGTTGTGTTGGCCGAGGCGCGACACTCGCATCACGCCGTCGATCGAGCCGATCGAATTCATCAGATTATTCAATTGACGCGCGCTGGTCACGCTGACCTCGAACACGGCAAGCGCGCGTCCGTCGGCGCCGTGAGTTTTCACTTCGGCGGTCGAGATGTTCACGCCCGCCGACGCGATCGCCTTGGTCATCGCGGCGAGCAGGCCCGGTTGATCGGCGCATAACACTTCGAGCCGAATCGGCCGCGGCGCTTCCTCGCCGTCTTTCCACACCACCGGCACACGCCGCTGCGGATCGGTGTTGAGCGCATGCGGGCATCCCGCGACGTGCACCGTGACGCCGCGTCCGCGCGTGATGAAGCCGGTGATCGCTTCGCCCGGGAGCGGGTTGCAGCATTTCGCGAAGCGCACCAGCATGTCGCCGACGCCCGAGACCACGACCGCGCCGCTGGCCGACTTGCGCGCTTCCTTGGCGGCGCGCTCGCGTTGCGCGGGTCCGAGCGGCGTCGCCGGTTTCTCGGGGCGATAGATCTTGAGTTCGTCGGGCGTCAGAAGTTTCGCGAGCAATTGCGCCGGCGTGATTATTCCGTAGCCGACCGCCGCGAGCAGACTGTCAACGTCGCGCCGTGAAAATTCCGCGAGAACTCCGTCGAGCCGCTTGTTCGCCCGCAGTTGGGTGACGCTCAGTTTGACCGGCTCGAGCTCGTGATCGATCAGCGAGATGCCAAGGTCGCGCGAGCGTTCCGCTTGTTGATTGCGCAGCCATTGGCGGATGCGCGATTTCGCGCGCGCCGTCGCCGCGTAATTCGTCCAATCCTTGCCCGGCACCTGCTTCTCGGACGTGAGCACCTCGACCGTATCGCCCGATCGAAGCCGGTAGCGCAGCGGCACCATCCGCCCGTTGACGCGCGCGCCCGCGAGATGGTTGCCGACCTGCGAATGGATCCGATACGCGAAGTCGATCACCGTCGAGCCGAGCGGAAAATCGAACACGTCGCCCTTCGGCGTGAAAACGAAAACTTCCTCGGGAAACAGATCGTCCTTGACCGTTGACAGAAATTCCTGCGGGTCCTTCAGATTCTGCTGCCATTCGATCAGCCGCCGCAGCCATGCGAAGCGCTCCGTATCCTTCTCCTTCAGATCGCGCGCGTTGCCGTCCTTGTAGCTCCAGTGCGCCGCGATTCCTTCCTCGGCCACCTTGTGCATCTCGCGCGTGCGAATCTGCACTTCCATCCGCTGTCCGCGCGGCCCGATCACCGTGGAATGCAGCGACTGGTACATGTTGGCCTTGGGCAGCGCGATGTAATCCTTGAAGCGGCCGGGCACCGGCTTCCAGTTCGCGTGCACGACGCCGAGCGCCTCGTAACATTCGCGCACCGTGTCCACGATGATGCGGAACGCGACCAGGTCGTAAATCTCCTCGAAGCTGAGCCCCAGCTCCTGCATCTTCGAGTGGATCGAAAAAAAATGTTTGGGCCGGCCGGTGATCTCGGCCGTCACGCCGCTGTCGGACATTCGCCGCGACAAGATCTCGATGACGTTGGCGATGTATTCCTCGCGCTCTTTGCGTTTGGCCGCGACAAACGCCTTCAGCGACTGGTACGCGGTCGGATTCAGATAGCGAAACGACAGATCCTCGAGCTCCGATTTCAGCCAATAAATACCGAGCCGATGCGCGATCGGCGCGTAAATCTCCATCGTCTCGCGCGCGATCTCCTGCTGCCGGTCAGCCGACAGATGGTCGAGCGTGCGCATGTTGTGCAGCCGATCGGCGAGCTTGATCAACACGACGCGGATGTCGTTCGCCATCGCGATGATCATCTTGCGGAAATTCTCGGCCTGCTTTTCCTCGCGGCTCTGGAACGTGATCTTCGAGACCTTTGTGACGCCATCGACCAGCTGCGCGACCTCGGGTCCGAACGCGGTCTGCACTTCGGCCAACGACGCTTGCGTATCTTCGACCACGTCGTGCAGCAGGCCGGTGACGATCGAAGGCACGTCCAGCTTGAGCTGCGCGATGATCATCGCGACGTTGAGCGGATGCGTGACGTAGGGCTCGCCCGACTCGCGTTTCTGATCGACATGCATCCGCGCCGAGTAGTCGTACGCGCGGCGGATAAGGCCGATGTCGGCCTGCGGATTGTACGCCTGCACCCGCCCGATCAAGCCGGCGAGTTCGTCGGGGGCAGTACTTTGCGCTAGCTCTTCCACGGCGCGAATTCGCCGCGCAGACGGCTGACCTTGAGCCGCTCCGCGTTTACGATCGTCTCGAGCCGCGCGACCGATTTGGGAATCTCGGCGTTGACGATCAGGTAGTCGTATTCAGGATAGGCTTGCGCTTCCTCGCGCGCTTTCTGAAGCCGATGTTTAATTTTGGATTCGTCTTCAGTAGCGCGCCCGCGCAAACGCTCCGCCAGTTCTTCGAACGTCGGCGCCAGCACAAAAATCGAAACCGAGTCGCCGGGATAGCTGCGGCGAATCTGACGCGCACCCTGGATGTCGATGTCGAGCAGGATGTCGCGGCCCGACGCGATCGCGGCGTCGAGCGGCGCGCGCGGCGTGCCGTACGACGACTCGAATACGCGCGCCCATTCGGCGAGCTCGCCGGACGATTGCCTCCGTTTGAATTCTTCTTCGCTCACGAAGCTGTAGTCGATTCCCTCCGCCTCGTTCTTTCGACGCGCGCGCGTCGTCAGGGATATCGAAAATTCCAAACCCGCGATCGCCTTGAGCGCCGCGCGATAAATCGTCGTCTTGCCCGCGCCCGACGGCGCCGAAAGAATGAAAATTATGCCGCGCCGCGGCGGGATAGAATCATCTGATTTCAACGCTATCGAAGCCATTAACCGGTTGCAAAGGCCCTTCCACTATATCCTATTCGACGTTCTGGACCTGCTCGCGCATCTTTTCCGCTTCGGCCTTAACTTCAACCGTTACTTGAGATAACGCCGCGTTCTGCGACTTCGATCCCATCGTATTCACTTCGCGATTGATTTCCTGCAGCAGAAATTCAATCGATTTCCCGACCTGCCCCTTGCGCTTGAGAATCGTCTTCAGGCCCTCGAGATGCGTCCGCAGGCGCGTGATCTCTTCGCTGATATCGCCGTGCTGCGACGCCGACGACGCTTCCTCATAGAGCCGCTTCTCGTTCACCGGCAACTCTTCGAGCAGATCCCGAATGCGCTTGTGAAAATTCTCCATGATCTCCGCGCGCGTCTGCTCCGCCAGCTTTTCGATCTTCGGCACCGCCGCTTCGATATTGCGCACCCGCGTGGTGAAATCATCGTGCAGGCTGCGGCCCTCGCGCACTCGCTCAACTTCCAGCGCTTTCAACGCGCGCACCAGCGCCTTCTGTCCGAGCTTGAACGCCACGCCCGAGTCGTGCTCCTCCTCGACCACGTGAAAAATTTCCGGCCGGTTCAGGATCGATCCAATTTCCGGATTGCCGTTGAGATGAAGCTGCTTGCCCAGACGCCGCAGCTCGGCGACGTACAGGTTCGCCAGCCGGTCGTTCACCTCGAGCCGCACCGGCGGCGGTTTCAGCGCGACCGACTTGATAAAAATTTCGACGCGCCCGCGCGCGACCACGCTTTGCACCGTCTTGCGAATCTCCGCCTCGTACTCGCCCCATCCGCGCGGTACCGCCAGTTTGAGTTCAAAAAATCTCTGGTTGAGCGATCGCACTTCGGCAACCACCCGCGTGCCGTCCTGCTCGGCGATTGCGCGGCCGAATCCGGTCATGCTTTTCATGCGACTTCGCCCCTCTCTCCCCGTGTTTTTCTCACACACTCGCGATAGAGCGCGAGCGTTCGCGCCGCCATCGTCTCCATCGAGTAATTTTCCACGGCGCGCGCCCGCGCCGCCGCGCTCATTTGCGACCGCAACTCAGCGGATTCCGCCAGCCGCCGAATCGCCGCCGCAATCGCTCCTGCATTCGCCGGCGGCACGACGATTCCGCTGCGGCCATCTTCCACCACTTCGCGCAGGCCGCCAACCTCGCTCGCAACCACTGGGAGCGCGCTCGCCATGGCTTCCAGAGCCGCCACGCCGAGCCCTTCCTTCAGCGACGGCATCGCAAAGACGTCCGACGCCCACAGCAACTCGCGCGGGTCATCGATCCTGCCGAGCAGCTTGATGCGCTCGAGGCCTCTGATGACCGCGATCTCGCCTTGCAGCACTTTATGAATTGAACCCTGACCCGCGATAAAACACTTGAACTTCCCGCTTGCCGCGATCGCTCCGATCGCTTCGATCAAATAGCGATGGCCCTTGCGCTGCTCGAGCGCGCCGACCGCCGAGATCACGAAGTCAGTGTCCGCTATTCCGAGCGCGCCGCGCGCATCGGCGCGTTCATCCGAAGTTGGCGGACGGAAGCGCTCGCAATCGACGCCGCTGTGCACGACCGTAACCCGAGCACGATCGACGCCCGCGGCCGCCAGCGAGTCGGCGACGCCGCCCGAGATCGCGACCACGCTATCGACCGCCCGATTGAAAAGGTACGGCGCGAACACACGATTGGGCCGATAGTCCATCCGCCGCGTAACGACCAGCGTGCTGCCGAATCCGCGCGCCAGCGGCGCCATCGAATGCGCGCGCGACGTATGAAAATGAACAACGTCGTAGCGCTCGCGTTTCAGAATAGCGCGCAGCTTGACGCCGGCCGCCAGGTCGATCGCGTTGCGGATGCGGATCGGATGGCATCTGAGGCCCGCGGCTGTCGCCTGCTCCCAGAGCCGCCCCGCGGGATCGCAAATCAGCTCCGCGCGATGCCCTCCGGCCGCGAGCGCAAGCGTCAGTCCCAGCACCTGGGTCTCGCCGCCGCCGAAGCCAAGCTCGGGATCGACGCCCGCGATGCTCATCGTCTGAGCTTCAGCCGTTTTGCTATCAGCCTTCACCTGGTTGCGATCGTCATGTTGAACTGTCTGCGTCATCGTGCGGTTCGGGTCGCATCAATCGAAAAATCTGTAATACAGGATTGCGCAGACCGCGGTCAGCGCGTCGCGAATGCCGATTTTCTTGCCCTCTTCGTAGGTCCGCCCGGCGTACGACACCGGCACTTCATAAATTCGCCAGCGCGCGCGCGCCGCCTTGGCGGTTATCTCGGGCTCGAAGGTGAAGCGATTGGCGTTGAGCTTGAGCGTCATCAATTTCTCGCGCACGAATCCCTTCATCCCGGTTTCCATATCGGTCAGATTGAGATCGCTGATCATGTCGGAGAGCAACGTCACCGCGCGATTCGCGACGTAGTGCCAGAAGAACATGACCCGATGCGGTCCGGATAGAAAGCGCGATCCGTAAACCATGTCGGCGCGCCCATCGATCAGCGGGCCGATCATTGCCGCGTAGTCTCGCGGATCGTATTCGAGATCGGCGTCCTGGACGAACACGTAAGGATTTTTTGCCGCCGCGAAGCCCAGCCGCAGCGCCGCGCCCTTGCCGCGATTGACGCTGTGAAAAAAACACTGCACCTGCGGATTGCTGAACTCGCGCAGAAATTTCGCGGTGCCGTCGGTCGAAGCGTCATCGACCACGATGATCTCGGGGTCGAAGCCGCAATCAAGCACGCGCTCGATTACGCGGCCGATCGTCGCGACCTCGTTGAAAACCGGAATCACCACCGAAATTTTCGTCCGTTCCGCCATCAGCTTCCGCTCGCCTCCCGCCGCGGCCCAAGTGTCGCCGCGACGCGCGCGGCGACACCGCCCTTGCGGTCTTGCGCGATCCTCTCGCGCAGCATCGCGGCCACACGGCGCCGCTCCGCGCGCCGGCGTCGCCGCGAAAATCCCGCCGCATAGCCGCTCCACACGCGCATCCGATCGGTGTTGGTGATGCCGAACAGTTCGAGATGTCCCAACTGTACGAGATTGCGCATCCGCGGCCGCGCCAAGCGGCTCAGAATCGTGCGGCGGGTGCGTTCATGATCGATAAAAACAAATTGCGGCGGCTCGAGTCCGGTAACGAAGATGTTGAACGGCGACAGGTCGCCGTGGATGTATCCCGCGCGATGCAGTCGCGCGACCTCCGCGCCCAGCGCGCGCAACACCCCGCGCCTCGACTCGAGCTTCG
Organism: uncultured delta proteobacterium; assembly: GCA_963756005.1. Classification (GTDB taxonomy): domain Bacteria; phylum Desulfobacterota; class Binatia; order Binatales; family Binataceae; genus Binatus. Next base: position 52,027 of record CAVWMC010000013.1, on the reverse strand, counting down.
CCCGCCGCAGATGACGCGCAATGCTGAAGCCCTCGACCCGCGCCGTCACGATTATCTCGCGGCCACCGCGCCGCTCGGCGCCCAGCAGCAGAATCTCCGGCACACCCACCGCTTCGGCCCGCAGATGCGCCGAGATCGACGCAACGTGCGCCGCGCGACCGCGTTTGAATATCCGTCTGGCGCGATTCACCCCGTGAATCGGATCGAGCACTTTGAAATACGCGGCCGGACCTCCAACTTGATTGAAATGCTCGAACCAGGTCTCGGCGTGGCGCGATCGCCGTACTCGCGTCGGCAGCGTGCCGTCGATCGCGGCAAATGCCGAATCGATCAGGCGCTCGCGAAGCTCTTCCGAATATCGCGCGTCGTAATCCGGCAGAAAAAACCGCCAGCCCCCGCGCGTCAGCGGCACGCCGTCAAAGCCCGTCATCCGCCAGCTCATCGCGCCGCTCCGGCTCGGGGCATCGACAGCGCGCGCCTCACCGTGACGCCGACTTCTTCTGGAGATATTCGTCGCATGCATTCGCGCCCGATTGGGCATTTACGAAGATAGCAGGGATGACACGGGATCGCGCCGCTGATTGCCAGCTCGGCGAATCCCCACGGCGCCGATCGCTCGGCCGCAGTGGCGCCCCACAGCGATACCACCGGACATCCCACCGCGGCCGCGATATGCATCGGACCGGAGTCGGGTCCGAACGCCGCCGCGCATTCGGGAAAGATCGCGATCAGATCGCGCAGTGATGTGCGCCCGGCAAGATTGAGCGCCTGCATATCGTCAAGATGACGCATGACTTCGCCGGCCAGCTTCGTTTCGTCGGGACCGCCGAGCAACACGGGGAACAGCGCGGGACTGTCGCCGTCGGCGCGCGCGAGCCGTCGAATCACCGCGGCGGTCGATTCGGGAAAATAGATGCGGCTCGGCCACGACGATCCAAGAATCACGGCCAGAAGAGGGCGCGGCGCATCCCGCAGCAGCTCAACTGCGCGCGCGCGTTCGTCGTCGGTGGCGGCGAGTCCAAATTCGATCGGCGCCGGCGCAAGTCCGAGCGCATCGCCAAACGCCTGGTACTGCATCAGCTTCAAGCGCATGTTCGGCTGCGGCTCTATGTGATGATTCGAAAACCGATGATTGAATTCCTTGGTGTTCGCCGCGTCAAAACCGTAACGCTCGCGCGCGCCCGAAATTCGCGACGTGAACCCGCTCTTGAGATGACGCTGAAGATCGATCACCAGATCGAAATGTCCCTGGCGGACACGGCGCAGGAACGGCATGAACGTCCATGGCGCGTGCGTGCGATCGTACACGATGATTTCGTCAAGCCAGCGATGATGTTCGAGCACTGCCCTGGACTTCGGTTCAACCGCCCAGGCGATGTGCGCGTCGGGCCACGCCTTGCGCATGCGTCCGAGCAGCGGCAGCGCGCGCACCACGTCGCCGATCGCGCCCATCAGCACGATCAACACGCGGCGCGGCGGCGGCGCGATTTGCGGGGCGATGGCTTCCGGAGAGGGCATTTTGAGACTGGTCGGGACCGGCTTCAACTCCAACGCTCGATGATAACGACGCGGACCGGCGCCGCAAAGGGCGTCCGCGCAATTGTTCGCGGCGGCCGCATCCGCGTATAAGTGGCGTTGCGATGGCGAAGGAAACCCTCACTTGACCGACGAACCTCGCCGCCCAGGGCATCTCGCCGGCCCCGTCACACTTGCGCTGCTGATCCTGGCCGGATTCCTCGCGATCCGAAGTATCCAGCCGCCGAGCGCCGTCGATGCGGATGCGCCCGCGACGGAATTCTCGGCGACGCGCGCGATGCGCGACGTGCGCGAGATCGCAAAGCGGCCGCATCCACTTGGCTCAGCCGAAAACGATCGCGTGCGCGAGTATCTCGTCGGGCGCCTGCACGAACTCGGCGCCAATCCCGAAGTGCAGACCGCAACCGTCGCGCGCCACAGTCGGTTCGGTCCGGATACGTGGGCGGTGGTGAACAATGTCGTCGCGAAGATTCCCGGCAGCAACCCGACCGGCGCCGTGTTGATCGTCGCGCATTACGACTCGGCCCCGAGCGGACCGGGCGCCGGTGACGACGCCGCGTCGGTCGCCGCAATCCTCGAGGCGCTGCGCGCGCTCAAAGCGGGTCCCGCGCTGCGCAACGATCTGATCGTGTTGTTCACCGACGGCGAAGAACTCGGGCTGCTCGGCGCGAAAGGTTTCGTCGAAACCTACCCGGCACTCCGCGACATCAAGGTCACGCTGAACTTCGACATGCGCGGCGACTACGGACCGTCAGTGATGATCCAGACCAGTGCGCACAACTCGTGGCTGGTCGATCAGTTTGCAGTCGCGGCGCCATTTCCGCGCGGGAGCTCGGAAGTGTCATCGTATCGCAGATCCGTTAATGAGACCGACCTCGACGTTTTTCTCGACGCCGGAATGGCTGGGATGAATTTCGCCGCGACCGGCGGCATCACCCGCTATCACACCGCGCTCGACAACGCCGACTCGCTCGACGCGCGCACGCTGCAGCACCAAGGATCGTACGCGCTGTCGATGGCGGGGCAGTTCGGCTCGATCGATCTGAATGCGCCGCAAACCAACGATGCGGTCTTCTTCGTCGTCGGCGGAAAACTTATTCACTACTCGGCGCGTCTCGCGATTCCGCTTGCGATCCTGGTGACGCTGCTTGTCATCGGCGTTGTATGGATCGGAATCCGCAGCGGACGCTTCAGTCTCGGCGGCGTCGCTGCCGGCGGCGCAATTTACACGGCCGCGCTCGCATTCTCAGGCCTCGAAGCCTTCGGACTGTGGTGGATCATGACGACCTTCGCCGGCTGGCGAATGCTGCCCGTCCACACAACCTACGGCGGCTTCTACTATTGGGTCGCAGTGGCCGCGCTGATCTTCGGCACTTTGTGGGCGGCGTATGAGCTGATCGGCCAATGGTTTGATCCACAAAGCCTGGGCGTGGGCGCGCTCGCGCTTTGGACCGTGCTCATGCTCGCCACTAGCATCCGCCGTGCGGGCGACAGCTTCGTTCTCATCTGGCCACTGCTGTTCGCGACACTTGCGATTGGCTATCGTGCACGCGCTGCTAACCAACGCAAAACGCTTGGCCTCGCGCTGCTTGCGTTGGTCGCGCTCATTCCGGGCATTACGATGATCGTGCCGGGCAGCATTCCGTATGGAACGATCAATGTTCTTATTGCCAACGGCGTCGCGTTCGCACTGCTGTTCGGCCTGTTCATTCCTTACATCGATTTTCTGACCAGCGGGCGCCGATGGATCGTGCCCGGCGTGCTTGGATTGCTCGCGCTCGTCATGATCATCAAAGGCAACGCCGCCAGTGACTTCGACGCATCCCAGCCGCATCCCGACAGCATCTTTTATTTTCAGGATACCGATCGCGAGCGTGCGCGATGGGTCAGTCTGGATTCGCGGCCCGATCGCTTCACCGCGCAATTTTTCCAGCATCACGTGCTCGGCGGATGGCTGCCGAAGCTGGTCGGGCTCGCGACCAAAGAAACGCCGGATCGCAACCTCGCGAGAATCGCGCACGACTTCTCGTATTTAAATCGCGGCCGCACGACCGAAGGCGACGCCCCCCTCATCAACGCGCCGCCGCCTACACTCAAGGTGCTCGACGACTCGACCATCGCCGGCACGCGCACGGTGAAGATGCATATCGCGTCGGCGCGCAAGGCGTCGATCGTCTGGATGTCAGTGCCGGTGGGCGTGACCGTGCTCGGCAGTTCGATCGATGGCAGATCGCCGGGCGATCGCGTCACCGACGGATGGACCGGATGGTACTGGCACGCGCAGGCAGCCGGCTTCGACCTTACCCTCAAGCTCGCAACGCCCGCGCCGTTCATCGTCACGGTGATCGACCAGACCGACGGCCTGCCGAATACACCGGAGCTCGCGATCAAGCCGCGGCCGCCTGACACGATGCCGACGCCGTTCCTGTTTTTCGATTCGACGACGCTGGTGAGGAAAACTTTCGCAATTGGCGGCGAGCAGGTATCGACGCGTTAGCGGTCGCACTCGCCGCCGATCATGTTGATCATCCCGAAGGTCGTGATGATGTCGGGGATCATGCGGCCGATCAGCATCTTGTTGAGCGCGCCCATCCCGAGAAAGCACGGCGGCCGCACGCGCACGCGATATGGTCGCCCGCTGCCGTCGCTCACGATGTAAAATCCCAACTCGCCGTTGGCGCCCTCGACCGCCTGGTACACTTCGCCCGCGGGCACGTGGATGCCCTCCATGATCAGCTTGAAGTGGTTCATCAGGCCTTCGATCGAGTTGTACACTTTCTCTTTCGCGGGCAGCACGACTTTGGGATCGGTGATCGTGACGGGGCCTTCGGGCAGCGCCGCGAGCGCCTGCTCGATGATTCGCTTCGACTGGTACATCTCTTGGAAGCGCACGTTGAAGCGATCGTAGTTGTCGCCGCGATCGCCCACCGGCACCTCGAACTCCATCCGGTCGTACACCAGGTACGGATGCGCCTTGCGCACGTCGTACGACACGCCCGCCGCGCGCAGCAGCGGACCCGTCAGTCCGTACGAGATCGCTTCTTCCTTGGAAAATTTCCCGACGTTCGCCATGCGGTCGATGAATACGCGATTGCGCGAGAGCAGCTTGTCGCAATCGCTCAGAACCTGGTCGAGCCGCGCGAACGACGCCTTCATCCGATCGTTGAAATCCGCCGGCAGGTCATGCGTCATGCCGCCGACGCGGCACCACGTCACCGTCAGCCGCGCGCCGGTGACCGCCTCGATCAAGTCGTAGAGAAACTCGCGCGCCTCCAGCATGTAGAACGCAACCGTCGTCGCGCCGACTTCGCTCGACGCCATCCCGAGGCAAGTCAGGTGATCCGCGATCCGCGCGACTTCGCTCATGATCAGCCGCACGTACTTGCATCGCTCGGTTGTCTCGAGGCCGAGCAGGCGCTCGACCGCGAGCGCAAAGCCGACGTTGTTGATGCATGGCGACGCGTAGTTCAGCCGGTCGGTGTAGGGGAAACATTGCGTCCACGTCCCCTGCTCGCACATTTTCTCGAAGCCGCGATGCAGGAAGCCGACCTCAACATCGCAATCGACAATTCGTTCGCCGTCGAGCTTGAGGTTGAACTTGATGGTGCCGTGGGACGCCGGATGCGACGGCCCCATCTGCAATTCCATGATCTCGTCGGACGGATCCGACGGCACGATTTTATTTTTCCAGCGCGCAGGTAATGACATGACTGTATTTCGTCGTGCCGTCAGCGCGACGATCGGATCGGATTCACGACCGGGTCGATCTCCGCGACGATCGGTTGGCGCTTGTTGTAGAGATAATCCTTGCGCAGCGGATGCCCCTCGAACGAATCGTACATCAGGATGCGCCGCAAATCGGGATGGCCCTTGAAGTCGATGCCGAACATGTCGAAGCACTCGCGCTCGAGCCAGTCCGCCGCGCCCCAGATGCCGACGACGCTGTTGACCCACGCCTCGCCGCCATCGACGCCAATCTTGACGCGGATGCGATGGGCGAGGTTGAGCGAGTTCAGTTGATAGACGACATCGAAGCGCGGTTTGCGTTCGAGCCAATCGACGGCGGTGAGGTCGGTCAGAAAATCAAATTGAAAATCGGGCTCGTCGCGCAGTGCGCGGAAGAAATCGTACGCGTGCTCGCGCTCGATGGTGAATGTTTCCTCGTCGCGCTCGTTCTGCGCGCCCAGAATCTCCGCGCCGAAGCGCGCTTTGATTTTTTCTATCAGCATCGATCGCTAATCCCAATCGAGCGCCCCGCGCTGCCACGCGTACAGCAGCCCGACGGCGAGAATCGCTATGAAGATGAGCGCCTCGACGAAGCCGAACATCCCAAGATGCCGCAGCTCGACCGCCCACGGATACAGAAAAATCACCTCGACGTCGAACAGCAGGAACAGGATCGCCGTCAGGTAAAAGCGCACCGAGAAGCGCCCCCACGCCGAGCCGCTCGGCGGATTGCCGCATTCAAACGCCGCGCCCTTAATCGCGCTGGGACGCTTCGGCCCGATCAGCATGTTGATCGTGCACATGACGCCGACAATCAGCCCCGCGACCAGCAGCGTCACAACGATGGGATACCAGGTAGTCATTCTCGATCCGCCCTACAAGCTCTTCTTATCTTCATACCAATACCCGATGAGCGCGTCTTTTGAAACGATCTTCGAGCTCGGGACGCGCCGACTCTACTTTCAGCGCGGACGCTCGCGGATTTCTGTATTAGTAATTCATATCGCCTTGAACTAACTTATTTGTGGAAGAAATTTGTGACCAATTGCTCAAATTTGGTCAAGTCATGGAATTTATGATGTAAATAGCCTCATCTATAGCTCTGACATAATTGCTATTGACCATTTCAAGCAGTAGGACTAATGACCAGCAATAGAGACAGCCGGAGATTGTTGCGGACCAATTCCAGACAACGGCAGGCCACTGCCGCAAGAAGGAGTCAATATGAATCGCGCAGTCAGATTCGGAAGCTGGTGCGTCGGAGCCCTCGCCGTATTGCTCATCATCGGGATTTCCAGCTCTCTTGCACTGGCCGACGAGGTTAAGCCCGGCGATTTCATTACGCCCGACAATGCCAACAAGGTAAAGGACCTCGTCTCTCCGGGACAGTATCTGCGTGTGCTGCATGGGATGACGATCAAGGTCACCCCGACCGAGCGAATCGACTGGCCGCCGCCTTATAAGGATGCGACCGAGAAGTACTCGAGCCAGGTGCGGCTGACGCCCGACCATCGCAGCCTGGTTGGCTACGTCGCCGGCGAGCCGTTTCCGATCGTCGATGCAAACGATCCCGACGCCGGCACCAAGGTGATGTGGAACGTGGCGTTCCGGCCTATTTCGAGCGACGAGTACGATCTGCGATGGTTCGATTGCGACAGCGTGTACTGGGGCAAGAACGCGTCGTTCCGCGAGATCACCGACATCGAAGTTGGCCACTACGCCGGCTACAACGAAGTCGGACGCACCGAAGTCGATCCGATGCCCATCGATCCCGACTTCAAGAAAACCGGCCGCTACTTTCTCGGACTGCTCTATCCGGTTCTTTCGCCGCAGGACGCGCGGGGCACCGGATTGATAAAGTTCCGCTACGCCGATCCGAATATTGAGGACGCCGCGTGGACCTGGACACCCGGCGCGCGCCGTGTCCGCCGCCTCAACTACGCGATTCTGGATTCAGCAACCGGGGTCCAGGCCTACGACCCCAATCACTACGAAGGCTTCAGCGGCAAGAACGAGAACTACAACTGGAAACTGCTCGGCGAAAAGAACATGCTGGCCGCGATCAACGTCGAACACGTGCCCGACGTTCGATGCCCGACTGACGGCGGCGCGAGCCACTGTCCGGACAATTGGCAGATTCGCCATGATTACATCATCGAGGGTCGCCCGCGTCCCGGCCGCTTCAACTCGCTGTACAACCGCGAAATTATGTACGTCGATTCGGAAGCGGATTTCGTAATGGCCAACGACATGTACGATCGCAGCGGCGAGTTGTTCATCAACTACACGTCGTGGATGCACTATGCGGATCGCGCCGAGCCGGATGCCAAAATCGCCATCTATCCGTTCAAGCGTGAATTCCAGGTTGGTTCTTCGAGCGCTAATGTGCAGAGCGGCTTCTCCACCGTCTGCTACCACCCATCGATGAACGCGCCGTCGCGCGACTCATGGTTCATCAACATGGGCTCGGTCGATCGCGATTGGTTCACCCCGGAACAGATGGCGCGAGCAGCGGAGGGCGGCCACGCGGTAGGCGGCGACTGATGCTCGCATGATGGGAGTCGCGCGCGCCTCGCGCGACTGCTTTGAGAAACAAAACCGGCGCGGCCTTCGATGGCCGCGCTAGTTTTTTTCGACCGTCCCCCTTCCCTCGAGGGAAGGGGTTAGTTTGTCATGCCCCAATCGCACCGTGATGGATGAAAGCCGCCGGCACACCGGTTACGCACTTCATCGAGCACCCGCCCCCTGAGAGCAAAGTAGCGCGCCGCGCGCAACTTTGCGCTTCACATCGGGTGCAGGGGTCACCCCTGCCGCCCGCCGCGCAGGCGATTATTCTCTCTTAGAGATTGCACTCCTTTGAGTAGCATGCCGCGCGCCGCTACAATCCATCTTCGATGGATGACAGCGGCGCGTTCGCATCATGGGCAGCGGCGGCCATCGCGCAGCGATGGCCGCATGCGCGCCTCGACCAGATCGCCGCACTCCGCGGCGATCTCTCGACCCGCCGCTTCTGGCGCGTCGCTCTCGCGACGCGCGGCGACGCCGCCATCCCAGCCTCCGCTATCCTCGTCGATCTCGGCCCCGACGACCTCCCGCGCTACGTCCGCGTCCTCAATCTTCTACCGTCGCCAATCACCGAGCCGCCGTGGATCAACTTGCATCGCTTCCTCGAATCGATTGCCGCGCCCGTTCCCGCGCTCTACGCCGCCGACCCCGCGCACCGCGCGATGCTGGTCGAGGACGTCGGCGAACTCTCACTGCTCGACGCTGTCCGCCGTCCCGGCGCCGACGCCGCCGACCTCTTCCGGCTCGCTGCCGCCGAACTCATCCGTATCCACGTTGACGGCACCGCTCGAATCGACGCTCGATGTATCGCGAGCCAGATTGCCTACAGCGGCCGGCTGTTCGAGTGGGAGCTGAAGGAATTTGCAGAGGTCGGGCTCGCGGCCGTCGCACCCGGCGCGGAATATTCTTCGATTGCACCCGAGTTCGCGACGCTCGCCGCGCGACTCGATCGCTTCCCGCGCGTGCTCTCGCATCGCGACTATCACCGCGAAAATCTGTTCATCCAAAATCCGTCGGATCAAAACGGTCCGCGAATCCGCATCATCGATTTTCAGGACGCGCTCATGGCAGTCGCGGCGCAGGACCTCGCCGTCCTCATGACCACGCGCGACACCGATGAAGTCATCACGCCCCCCATCGAGCGCCGCATCCTCGACTTCTATTGCGCCGGACTCGCGCGCCGCGGTGCGCCCGCGCTCGACACCGCCGAATTCATGCTCAGCTATCGTCTCTGCGTTTTGCAGCACGCGCTCAAGATGATCGGACGCTTTGAAATGTTCGAGCGCAACGGCAAGCCAGGCTATCGCCGTTACATCCCGCATGCACTCGCGCAGGCGCGCCGGATGCTCGCCGCGATGCGTCCCGAGTTCCCCAAACTCAGCGCCGCGTTGATACCATGAAGGCTCTGATCCTTGCGGCCGGAATGGGTGAGCGGCTTCGTCCGCTGACCGAGGTGACGCCAAAGCCGATGCTCGAGCTCGGCGGTCATCCGCTGATCCATTATCCGATCGCGATGCTGCGCCGCGCCGGTATCATCGACGTCGCCATCAACCTTCATCATCTCGCGAGTGTTATTCAGCGCGGACTCGGCGACGGCTCGCGACTCGGCCTGCACATAACCTACGCGCCCGAGCCGGTCCTGCTCGGCACCGGCGGTCCGCTCAACGGCCTGCGCAATTTTCTTGGCGGCGATACCTTCGTGATCGCCAACAGCGACACCATCCTCGATCTCGATCTCAGCGCGATGATTGCGTCCCATCGCGATCGCGCGGCGCTCGCCACCATCGCGCTCTTCCGTCCCGCCAACATCGACTATTACAGCCGCCTGGAGATCGATGCCGCGCAAAAGCTCCGCCGCATGCGCTTGCTGATGCGCCGCAATCCGCTCCAATACGACGACTATCCTCGCAACCTCGATGCGGGAGTCGCCGCGACGCTTTCCGCATTCATGTACTGCGGCGTTATCGTCGCCGAACCCTCCATCCTCGATCTGATTCCGCCAAAAACGCCGTGGAGCCTGATGGAAGGCCTGTTCGCGCCGATGGTCGCCAACGCGCAAGCCGTCAGCGGCTACGTTCACACCGGCTACTTCCGCACGATGGATGATCTGAAAAGCTACGACGCCCTCAAAGCCGAGTTCGCGTCTTCTCCGCCAAAAATAACTTTGTAGCTCGATCCGCGCCGCGCTCTAACCGCGGCTCTTCGCGACGCGCAGCCCGTTCATCAGGAGTTGCCAGACGTCGTTGTACGACGCGTCGATCGCAGGGTCGGTCCACTCGGCGGCGTGGGCCGGGTGATGGAACCGGGACGTGGCAAACAGCACCGCCCGCGCGGCGGCCACCGGATCGACGGCGCGGAATGTGCCTGCCTTTACGCCGGAGCGGATGATCGTCGCGGCCAGCCCGACCAACTCCTCGATGTGGGCGGCGACTATGGACTGGGCATCGTCCGACAACGTCCGATAGGCGGCGAACAGCTCAGGGTCGTCAGCGGCGCGGCGGCGCTTGACGGCGATCAGTGCGTCGAACAGCCGCCGCAACCGCTGCGGCGCTGGCCCCGATCGGCTGGCGACCTCTCGCAGCGGGGGCATCGTCGCCTCGGCCCATCGGCCGACGACCAGGTCCCGCAGCTCAGCCTTGGTCGCCACGTGACGGTAAACGGCCGCGTGACTCACACCCAACGCCCGCGCCACGTCCACAACCGTCGCCTTGGCCGGGCCGAACCGGCGCAGCACGTCCTCGGCCGCGGCGACGATTCGATCGCGAGTGAGCGGGGTGTCAACTGGGTGCGCGGGTACCCCTCGACGCGCCGCCGATTCTCTCTTCATGTTTTGAAATAACTCCCTCGTTCGAGGTAAGTGAGCAGTGTCGGCTGCACCGGACGCCAACCGAGGCGCCTAACTCGCCTCGGCCGCGATACCATCCAACTCCGCCAGGGTCTGCGGCGACAGCGTCAACTCACCGGCGGCAAGGTTCTCGCGGAGGTGCGCGACCGACGACGTGCCGGGGATCAACAGGATATTGGGCGATCGATGCAGCAGCCACGCCAGCGCTATCTGCAGCGGCGTCGCTTCGAGCCGGCGCGCGACGGTCGTCAGCGTGGACGACTGCAGCGGCGAGAACCCGCCGAGCGGGAAGAACGGCACGTACGCGATGCGTTGCCGAGCCAGGTCGTCGATCAGCACGTCGTCGTTGCGGTAGGCCAGGTTGTAGAGGTTCTGCACGCACACGACTTCGGTGATTGCCTGCGCCTCTGCCACCTGGGTCGCCGTGACGTTGCTCAGGCCGATATGGCGGATCAATCCCTTGCGCTGCAGGTCGGCCAGCACCGTCACCTGTTCGGCGATCGATCCCTCCTCGGTGCCATGGCCCGAACCCATCATGCGGTAGTTGACGATGTCGAGCGCGTCCAGGCCCAGGTTGCGGAGATTGTCGTGCACGCCGGCGGTCAGTTCCTCGGGCGAGATGGCCTTCTGCCACGACCCGTCGGCGGGGCGGCGGCCGCCGAGCTTGCTGACGATCACCAGCCCCGTCGGGTAAGGGTGCAGGGCCTGCCGAATGATCTGGTTGGTGACGTGCGGGCCGTAGTAGTCGGACGTGTCGATATGGTTCACGCCGGCGGCGACGGCCTCGCGCAGGACGGCGACGGCCGCGTCGGGATCCTTTGGCGGTCCCCACACGCCGGGCCCGGCCAACTGCATCGCGCCGTAGCCTAACCGCTGGACCGTCAATGAGGTGCCGTGGAACGTGAACCGGCCGCCGAGCTTCGCTTCATTCATGTTGTTGGTTCCTTTTCAGCGTCGTGTTGATCGTTTTCGACTGCCGAACAGGAGCGAGCGTATGCGCATCGGTTACAGAAGTCAAATATTGAAATCTGTACCTTGTAGCGAGCCGCCTTCGGCTGCGGCAGTTCCAAATGTTATCGCGAAAACTGGGGACGAAGCCGGACGATGCCGACAGCAGAGCAGGCTATCGCGAACAGTAACATCGCCGCCACGTCGGGCAGGATTGCGACAGCGGAGGCGTGGCTGGAGATGAGCGCCAGGTACCCATGCATCGCCCACGCGGCTGGCGAGAGATATGCCAGGCTCTTCATGAACGGCGGGACAACGTCCAGCGGCCACATGCAGCCGCCCAGCATGCCCAGGAATACGCCGATCCATGGGCCGAGCGAGCCGGGCTGTTCTGGGGTGCGAAAAATGGTTCCCATCAAGAACACCAGCGATACGCCGAAACAGATCAACGCAGTCGTAAGGAGAAACACTCCGATCGAATCGCCCCAATGGACGCCGAAAAACCAACGGGCGGTGAAGATCAGAAAAAGCGATTGCGCCAGCATCTGCTGAAACGGACCGACGGTGAGCATCGCGAAAAGTTCCCAGGTTCGCGCCGGAGTGGCGAGCAATCGCCGCGAGAGTCCGCTGCTACGCAGCCGCAGAATCGCAGCCGACGAAACCAATCCGTTGATCATCACGAACAGGACGAGGTTCGCGGGCGCCGTGTATTGAAATCCGAGCGGCAGTGCTCCTTCGCTGCCGCCGCCCGGATAGTGAACCGCTATCGCGAGCGGTTTTGTCCGGTTGGCGAGGCGGCTTAGGTCGGCGTCGATCGCCGCGCGAATGATCGGCGAACCAGCGCTCGCCTGGGAAAGATAGACGTCGAGATCGCCAACGCCGCGCCAGCCCGACGGGACGATCACCCCCGCATTGAGGCGGCCACGGAAGACCGCGATGCGCATTTTCTGCTGATCGGTATAGCTGTGAACACGCATGTGCTGATTGGCTGCAATTGCGGAGATGAGCTCGTGGCTGGCGCCGGTCCCGGCGCGATCGAGGACTCCCACCACCAATGATGGTTCGCTGTAGCCGCCCATCGCAATTCCAATGATCGCCATAATGGCGACTGGCACAAGAAACAGCGCGCCAATCCTGCGCTGGTCTCGTCCGGTGCTGGCGCCATTGGCCGCGGATGCGGCCGCAAGAATATTTAATCTCGTCTGCATTTTAACTTATCCGCTGCAATGCTGACCGCGCCCTGTACGTGGCGAACGCGATACCGGCTACGCCAACGACCAGGGTAAACACCAACGGTTGCACGATGGTTGCGATGCTGCCGTTGCTCCCGGCCGCGGACAAATCGACGAAGCCATAGAACGCCTGGCCGTTTGGGGTCAGGCGGGCGAGAGTTTCAAATACATCCGGAAGACCCTGCGGTGGAAGAAACTGGCCGCCCACGATGGAGAGCAGCGTGATCACCAGCGCCGCCAGCGCGGTTCCCTGCTCCGCGTTCTTCGCAAGGCTCATCAGGAAAGCGGTCAGGCCGATTGCCATCAGCACACTGGTCGCAACCAGCGCGGCAACTGGAAGTGGATTGCCCCATTTGGTGCCGAACAGGATGGATGTCGCCGCGATCATCACGCTCATCTGGGTGAGCCCGATCAGCATCAGCGCCGCAAACTTTCCGGCGAGTATCGCGGTCGCTTCGGTGGGCGATGCCATCAGCCGCAAGATAGTCCGGCTATCGACCTCCGATTGCAGTGCTCGCACGCCCGACAGGACCGCAAAGGTCAGAAAGAGTACGGTCATCGACGCGGCGAAGAAGTCGATCATTCTGAGCGAGCCGCCTGGGGAGAGCGCCGTCACCGAAGCGATGGGCAACTGATCAACCCGTTTGGCGGCAACGCGCTGAAGGAAGTCCTGAACGAGTGCGCGCGTTCCCTGCAGCGCGAACTGTGCGTCACCGGAGCCAAGAATCTCGATCGATTTGGACTTGTCGTCGCCCGTCGCATTGGCGAAACCCTGCTCGATAACGACTGCACAGTCGACGTCGCGGTGCTCGACCGCGGCTTGAGCCGCGGTCAGCGAAGCAATCTGGTGCACCTCGATTATTTCTTTGAGCCACGGACGTTGAACAAACGCGACGAACGCATGCGATAGCGGGGAGCCGTCGAGGTCCGCGATTCCCAGCCGCATGCGAAAACCTTGCGAACCGGACAGCGACATACCGATCAGCGCCGTCAACGCCAGCGGGGCGATGACTGCGACGATCAGGGCGGTGTGATCGCGCAATCGCTGGCGCAGGTCCTTCAGGCAGATCAGCCACGCGTGACGCATATGCTTCAGTCCCTTAGCGCCCGCCCGGTCATGCGCAGGAAGACGTCTTCCAAATTCGGCTCGACGACTCTGATGCTCTCCGCGACCAGGTCTGCGTTCAGGAGCGCCGACAACAACGCGGGCAGGCGATGCGCTCCGTGGTCCGCGAACACAATGATGTGGTCATCCAGCGTCTGCACGGAACGTACGCCTTCGAGCCGATCGACCACCGATACTGCGCGAGTGAGCCCCTCGCCACGACCGAGGCCGATTTCGATCCGCGCGTCCTGACCGAGGCCGGCTACCAACTGCGCGCGCGTACCATCGACGATGATTTTGCCGGCGTCGATAATGCCAATACGCGCACACAGCCGTTCGGCCTCCTCCATATAGTGGGTGGTGTATAGAATTGCAGTTCCACTATCACGCAAGCGCTCCACCAGATCGAAAATCGCACTGCGGCTCTGTGGATCGACGCCCACGGTCGGCTCGTCGAGTACCAAAAGTTTCGGCTGATGGAGAATTCCGCAGGCGAGGTTCAGGCGTCGTTGCATTCCGCCCGAGAAAGTACTCGCGATGTCGCCGGCGCGTGGCGTCAAACCCACAGCGTCAAGGGCGTTCTCCACAGCAAGATGGAGCCGGTCTCCGCTCAGATCGTACATCCGTCCCCAGAAATTGAGGTTCTCGCGCGCAGTCAGATCCATGTACAGAGCGATCGATTGCGGGACGATACCAATCAGGACGCGCGCGGGCGGCCCGGCGTCGATATCGATGCCGTCGATTGTTACTTCGCCCGCGTCGCGCGCGAGAATTCCGGCAATCATCGAGATCGAGGTGGTCTTGCCGGCCCCGTTGGGTCCGAGCAGACCGTAGATTTCACCCGCGTCGATCGAGAAGCTGACGTCATCGACCGCGACTCGCTCACCGAAGCATTTTCTTAGCCCGCGCACCTTGAGCATTGCCGACACAACCCCTTTGATTTCAGTAGAAGCGCGATTCCCCCGGCGGCCGCGTCTTCCAGCGCCGGTGAATCCAGTTCCAGTGATCCGGATGCGCTCGGATCATCTGCTCGAGCGTGTCGCTGTATTGCTGCGTGTACTCGCGCACTGCCGCCTCGCGGTCGCGCCGCTTCTCGGGATAGAAGGCCGGCAGAATCGTGATCTTGTGATGCACACTGTCACCCTGGCGTACCATAAATACCGGCATCACCGGCGCGCCGGTTGCGATCGACAGCCGCGCGATACCGTCGCTGGTCGAGGCCGGCAGCCCGAAAAAATCGACGAACACGCCCTTGCGCACGTCGAGGTCGAGCGCGATCGCGATCATCCAGTTCTGCCGCAGCATCCGCATCATCTCGCGCCCGCCCGCCTTGCGCTCGATGATGCGGTTGCCGTAGCGCACCCGCTGGGTCGCAATCGCGGCGTCGATCAGCGGATTGCGCAGCGCGCGATGCACGATGGCGAGGCGATAGCCGTAAACCGATTGCGCAATCTGCATCAGCTCGAAATTCCCGTAATGCCCGGTCAGCACGAACAAGCCGCGGCCGTTCGAGCGGCGCTCGGCCTCGTCCCAGTTTTCTTTGCCGTCGTAAGTGGCGACCTGCTCGACGTTGGCGCGGCTGAGCTCGGGCAAGTGGGTCCATTCGGCCAGCACCCGTCCCCAGCTGCGATACATCTTGCGCAGGATATTCAGGCGCGCGGCCGGAGTCATCTCGGGGAAAGCGATCTCGAGATTTTTGATCGCGATCGGCCGGTTCGGCCGATCGAAATTCATCGCCCATCCGCCCAGCCGCGCGCCCGCGCGCACCGCCCGCTCCAACGGCATCGCGCGCAGCGCCGCCGTGACGGCGGTAATCCCCGTATATTCGATGCGCGCCTTAACCGGACCGATTTGCCTCGCCATATCTGAACTCTAGAGTCTTAGAGCCTGCCAGTCTGATAGTTCGCCCACAATGCGTTCGCGATCCTCGCCGCGTCGGCGCGAATTCCGTATTTCACAAAATACCCGCATACGTTTTCAAGATCGCGCCCGAGCAACAACCGCGCCTTCGGATTGATCCGCGGGTCAACCGCCTGCGGAAAATCGATCGCGACGATTCGCTCGTTCCAGTAAAGCAGGTTGTACGGCGACAAGTCGCCATGCACCAGATGGTTCGCGAGCCACAACGTGACGTTGTCGATAATCCGCCGCAGAAATTTGTCGGCTTGCTCGCGCGGCAGCGAGACCCGATTGAGCATCGGCGCCGCCGCCTGCTCGTCGCCGAAGTATTCCATCAGGATCGCGCCATTCGATCGCGAAAATACCTCGGGCACGTCGGCGCCTGCCGCATGCAACATCCGCATCGTCTGAAATTCGGCGTTGATCCACGCTCCATACTGCACGTCGCGCCCGTGCCGGGTCTTGTTCGCCAACGCGCGCCGGGTGCGGGTTTCCATCGCCGCGTCGCGCCCCGTCTGGTAGATCGCATCGTTGCGAAAATTGCGCCGCTCGAGCGGACGATACAATTTCGCCGCCACCAACCCGCCGCCGAACGCGTCCGCACCGCGGCAGCAATAGACAGTCGCTTCTTTTCCACTCCGAACCACATACAGCACGTCGGTTATCGATCCATCGCCGATGAACGCGTCGAGCAGTCCTTCATCGATCTCTAAAGCAGTAGTCATCGCTTGCCTCGATAGTTGAAAGTTTCGTTCGCGCACCTTTAGTTTTCTGTCGCGCAATTTCCGTCATTGGCTTCGTCCTCCATTTGCGATTTCTGAAATCGAGCGGCCGAATCGCGCGCGCGCGTCTCGCGCGCCGCGCACAGCGGACGCAAAAAAGCCACGGGAGCTTCCGCCTCCGTGGCTACGATGTCGGGAATTTCCGGCTGCTTACCGGCGACCGATGCTCAACGGAGGTGCCCAGTGGGACGGGCCGCTACGCCCGCCATTCGATTCGGCAAGATCTTTGAAGTGGTTATTCATCGCATGTGCACCTCCCGTCCGGGAGTTGATGAAAATATCCGCGCCTTAGCCCCGCAAGTCAATCAGCGAGATCGAGATAGTCGATTTATCGCGCAAGCGCGCGCCTGACCGCTTTCGGCTCACGCGCGATCACCGTCAGATAGATGCGCGCCGTTCGGTCCGGCGTTCTACGACGCTGCTCCCAATCTTGCACGGCGTCGATCGCGAGCCCGAATCGCCGCGAAAATTCCGACTGAGAGCAATGTAGTCTTTTCCTCAACGCCTTGACATCGACGTGTTCCGGTACGTGCACAACGAAGCCATCGGTGATTTCCCGCCGTGCGATAGAGCGGGCTTCCTTGGCCGCCTTGATGAGCCTGGTCCCAAGCTTAGACATGACGCCTTAACTATACGGCAATGCCGTATATGTCAATCGACCCCTATCGTTCTCGGCGCTTCGCTCGCGGGTTTGGGTGCTGGATGCGGTTGCAGTGAGGTTGCTCGCGGTGAAGCGGCTGGCGGGCCGCCGACAGCAGGCTCATAGGATTCGATCGCGGCGCCGTCAATGCTGCTTTGCTTCCACACTTCGGGGATAAACTCGTGGTTGCGAATCGCGCCGTCGCCGATCATCACGAAGACCGCCGGACCGCGCTGGTCTATCTTTCGCGCGGTGGTGCCGGGCAACACCTTGTCGAGTATCCCCGAGTAGAGCTGCGCGAAGTTGTCGGCGGCGCCGGCGCTGCGGAATACGATCATCCACAGCATCGTCAGCGACTTGCCCTTTTGCAGCGCCACGATTCGATCGCCCGCCCACTTGGTTGACGCTTCGACGTACGGCGTGTCCTCGCCCATCGTGCGCTCGATCATTATTTTGAGCATCAGCTCGCCGAGCGTGTCCTCATCTATTTTTTTCCAATCGTGCAGAACCTTCTCGTAGCCGGCGAGCTTGACCGTCAGGGCCGGCGTCGGATGGTCGAAGTAAAGCTCGGGATGCATGATCTGCTGGGTCGAGAGCGGCGGCCCGTTGAACAACGCATTCACGCCCGCCCATTTGTTGCGATGGTAAGCTTCGGCGACGAAGCGCGCCCCTTCGGTGTACTGAAAAATGAACGGGTAGGTCATCGCGCGCGGCTTGCCCTCCATCCGTCCCATGAACACCGGCACGATGTCCTGCAGATGCGAATCGAAGTAGTCGATCGTCTCGTCATCGACGCGCCCGGTCACCACCGAAAATCCCGACAGCGTCGCGTCGCCTTCGACGATCGCCTTGTAGGCGAGCTCGCGATCGCTGTTGCCCTTGTATTTTTTCTGCGCCGCCTCGATATCGAAGTGCTGATCCTGGAGCGCATGCGTCAGCTCGTGCCCGAGGGTGCCCATCGTGTCGATCTTTTTCATCGCCGTGAGTGCATTTCGGTATCGCTCCGGCAGCTCAGTCGTGACCGGGCGATCGATAATGACGATGTCCTTGTGATGGTTGTCGTAGAAACCGGCCAGCTCCAGCGTCATGTCGGCCAGGTCCTTGCGCTCGATCTTCAGGTCGGGCGGGAACAAGCCGATCATCTTGTTCTCCTCGAGGCCGGTGTCGATCTCTTCCTGGCTTATCTGCTTGGCGAACTCAGTCCTGAACCGCGCTTCGGTCTCCGCGACGCTGAGATAGGTCACCGGCACATCGTGCTTCAGCGTTAGCCCGCGAATCTTCTGCACGCGCGCTTTCACCACCGCCGCCTCGTCGCTGCTCAACATGTCGTCCTGCGAAAAGGCGCGGTGGCAGACCAATGCGGCCAAAACGCACGCGGATGCGAGTATCGCCACGAACCGTCGAAAATGGATTCCCCCCAACATTCACCCTTGCCGTCGCGGCCATCCTCATTAGCCGGGATTTCCGCTAGAGGCAATCGGGGGTGTAAAAACGTTTGGCGTCCAGCTCAGTCACCACGAGAAAGGAGTCACCGTGAAGATCTCGATTTACGCAATGGCGACAGAAACGTTCATGCCGATGCTGCGTTCGCTGTCGATCATTCTCGACAAGGGCGCCGAGCATGCACGCGCGCGCAAGTCCGATCCGAGTGCGCTGGTCAAGGCGCGGCTCGCGCCTGACATGTACATGCTGGCGCAGCAAGTGCAGCTCGCCTGCACTCAGGCCTGACCGACTCGGTGGCGCACCTGACCGGCGGGGAAGCGCCGCAGTTCAAGAACGATGAGGAGACGCTCGACGCACTCAAGGCGCGCATCGCGCAAACGCTCGACTACCTGCAGAGTGTGCGCGCGAGCGCATTCGACGGCGCCGAAGATCGCGCCATCACGATTCCGATCCCCGAAAACAACATCGAGTTCAATATGAGCGGCCTCCAGTTTTTGCGCGACTGGGCGATCCCGCATTTCTACTTCCACCTCGTCACCGCCTACGACATCCTGCGCCACTGCGGCGTGGACATTGGCAAGCGCGACTATCTGAGCCACGTCGGCGGTTACATCCGTCAGCGCAGTCCGGCGTGAGAAAGCGGCTGGCGCGCACGATTGCTGGTCGCGCGCATTCGAGCGCCAAGTTACGCGGCGTTATGCCCCGCCGACCGCGTCGTATATCGCGCGCAACAGCGTCGCCTTGCCGATCGGCTTGCCCAGATGCGCGTCGCATCCCGCCGCGCGCGTCAGGCGGACCGCTTCGTTAAACACCGAGGCGGTCAGCGCGATTATCGGAGTGCGTGCGCGATTATGCCCGCGCTCCCAATTGCGAATCGCACGCGTCGCCGCGTAGCCATCGACCACCGGCATCTGGATGTCCATCAGCACCAGGTCGTAGTCACCCGCCGCGACAAAGCTGTCTATCGCCTGCCGCCCGTTTTCCACTTCGTCGAGATGGTAGGGAGTCTTCTTCAGAAACGCGCGAATCAGTGTCCGGTTGTCGGTTGAATCGTCGGCGAACAGAATTTTGAGCGCTCGCTCGACGACTGGCGGCGGCTGTGTATTGTTCGCGGCGTGGTGATTTTGGGGCGCTTGGCCGGTTTCGCCCGCCATCGCATCGCGAATCACTTTGGCAAGTTCGCGCATATCGATCGGCTTGACGAGGTAGCGCTCGAGCTTCAAGGATCTGAGCCGCGAAATGTCGGCGGCCAGGTTGTCGCAATGGATCGTCGCGATGATCGACGCCCCACACTGCGACGCCGCCGCGATCACTCGCGCGATCCCACCCGCTTCCGCCGCGGCGATCCGATCGTCGAGCAGCACGAGGCGCGGCGGCAGTCCTGCCGCGACCGCCCGTGCGATTGCGTTGCGGCCCGCCTCGTATGATGCGGCTTCGACGACCTGCGCGCCGTGCTCGGACAGCATCTGGCGCAGCACCGCACGCCCGGTCGGTTTATCATCGACAATCAGCATCGGCACTTTCGCGAGGTCCGGCCACGGCGCCGATGCCGGCGCGTCGGGGTCCAGCTCGAACAGCGCGGTGAAGCTGAAGACGCTGCCCATCCTCGGCTCGCTCTCAAGTGAAACCTCGCCCTGCATCAGGTTGACCAGCCGCTTGACGATCGCGAGTCCGAGCCCGCTGCCGCCGTACTTCCGCGCGGTCGAGGAATCGGCCTGCGAGAAGGCGGCGAACAAAGCCGGAACCTTGTCCTTCGCAATTCCGATCCCGGTGTCACGAACGCCGAATTTCAATCGGATCGGCTGGTCCGGCGCGTAATCGCGCTCGACCGCGACCAGCACCTCACCCTGTTCGGTAAACTTTATCGCGTTGCCGATCAGATTGATCAGCACCTGCCTCAAGCGCAACGGATCGCCCAACAACGCGGTCGGAACGCCGGGCGCGATGCTGACGGTCAGCTCCAGCCCCTTCGCGTGCGCGCGGATCGCGAGCGTCTGCGCCGACTTTTCCACCACCTCGCGCAGGTCGAAGCCGACTCGCTCGAGCGTCAAGCGGCCGCTCTCGACCTTGGCCAGGTCCAGGACGCTGTTGATCAGGTCGAGCAGCGCGTGACCGTTGTTGCCGAGGATCTCGATGTAGCGGCGCTGCTCGGCATTCAGCTCGCCTTCGGCCAGCAACTCGGCCATCCCGAGGATCGCGGTCATCGGCGTACGGATCTCATGCGACATGCTGGACAGGAATTCCGATTTGGCCTGCGATGCTGCCAAGGCGGCTTCGCGCGCCGTCACCAGCTCGCGCTCGGTCTCCTTCAGCGCCGTGATATCGCGTCCGATGCCGGCGCCGCTGACGATATTTCCTTCGAGATCGCGAATCGCAAAAATGTTGACCAGCGATATGAACGGCGAACCATCCTTGCGCTGCGTGATCTGCTCGAAGGTCACCGGGACGCCGGTCTCGAGTACGCGCCGGTCCGCCGCCAGCGCCAGCGGCAGTTGATCGGCGGGCACGAACAAGTCAAAGCCGCGCCCGATCGCTTCGGCGGCCGAATAGCCATACAGGTGCTCCGCCGCCGGGTTCCAACTGGTTATCATGAGATCCTTCGAATATCCGATAATGGCGTCGGTCGAGGCGTTGGCGATGGCAGCCAGCACTCCTTGCTCGCGTTCGGCGCGCTTGCGCCCGCTGAGATCGCGATGAATTGCCGAGATGCCAATCAGTTCTCCGTGCCGATCGCGGATTCCGCACACTACCGTCCATGCGTCAAATCGCGAACCGTCCTTGCGCATGCACGGTATTTCGAGACTTCGGGCGCTATCGATGCGGGTCTTCAACTCGTCGAGGAATCGCTCGCCCCAAATCTTCCATTCCGGTGGCATGTAGAGGCTGGCGGTTTGTCCAATAGCTTCCGCCGCCGTGTAGCCAAACATCCGCTCCGCGCCCTTGTTCCAGGTCATGATGTGCTGGTCCAGAGAATTGCTCACGATCGCGTCGTCAGAGGACTCGACGATTGCCGCCAGCAGCGCGTGCTCGCGATCGAGTCGCCTGCGCTCGCTGATATCGCGCGTGATGATCAACACGAGCTTTCTGCCGTCAGGGCTGGCAACAGATCTGCCGGTGCCCTCACAGGAATTCCACGTACCGTCCTTGCGTCGCACGCGGAGTTCTGTGAGCGGGCTGTTTAACTCAGAGGCTTGGGCGAACCGTTGCAAGGCCAGGGCCACGTCGTCTTGATGTAAGTACTTGTAGGCCCGACGACCGACCACTTCGGCCGGGCGATAGCCGAGGATCTGCTCTACCGAGTCGCTCGCGAAAACCAGCCTCCCCGATTCGTCGATCACCGTCACGAGGTCTGACGATCCCCGGAGCAACGACTTGTAGTACTCCTCGCTCCGCTTCAGTCGTTCCTGCAGGCGTTTGCGGTCAGTGATGTCGCGCGAGTAGGCGGCGATCACTGTCTTGCCATCAAGGCCAACGATCGCCTTGCCTCTCATTTCCACCCACATCCAGGTGCCGTCCCGCCTGCGCACTCTCGCTTCGACTGACGCGCGCGCGCCAGCCAGCTCACTCGCAATCGCCTGCGCGACCGCACGGCGATCGTCCGGATGCATGATATCGAGAGAATTCCGGCCGACTAGCTCCGCCGGCGCGTAGCCCAATGAGCTCGGTTCCGCCATCGCCGCGCTCGCATATAAGATGGTGCCGTCGGGCGTGATAAGCGTGGTCACGTCGGCGGCGCCTTCGATTATGTTTCTGTAGAACGCCTCCTGTTTGCGAAGTCGCTCTTCAACGCATTCGGTTTCCACTGCGCCATCTCCAACTGCAGTGTCGTCCATCGGCAAGCTGTCAACGCCGGCATTCCTCGCAAGCGGACCGTGCTTCGCGCCATCGTGGATCTCGCGCATGGCTCAGAACCGCAGCGAGGCCGTGAGCCACAGCTCGTTTCCGGTCGATCGATTTTGTGCGGCGAATTCGAATTCGTACTTGAAAGAAAAGCTGATCGGTATTTTCAAAATCGGAACCGCGATGCCGGCCAGCGGGCCCAGCGCAAGCACCCGCCCCTTGAACGCGCCGAGCGCCGCTCCGCTGCCCGAGTCAGGCGTGGTCTGCTGCACCGCGTAGCCCGCCACTCCCGCGACTAATCCATGCGGCAGATGCTGCGCGAGCACGAAGTCCGCGTGAAACTCCTGTCCGCTGACGTAGTGCGTCGAAGGATTTTCAGCGTTGACCGTATAGCCGGCGAACAACGAAGCGTGACGCCCCGTTTCCTGGTCCAGCCACGTGAAGCCGAAGTCGGGCTCGACCGCCCATCGATTAAGCCCGTTATCGACGATACGGCTGCGGTCGTAACTGCCCGTCGGCGCGTAAAACATCAGCGCGCTGACCAGGTGAAACTTCGCGAGGTTCCAGTTCAACATCAACGGCGACACGATCAGATCGCCGAATCCGCCCACCGTCGAGTGTTGCGTCGAAGTGGGTCCTCCAGTCGCCGTG
This sequence comes from uncultured delta proteobacterium, assembly GCA_963756005.1. Classification (GTDB taxonomy): domain Bacteria; phylum Desulfobacterota; class Binatia; order Binatales; family Binataceae; genus Binatus. The sequence goes on along the minus strand of CAVWMC010000013.1, from coordinate 28,815 downwards.
ACGCGCAAGGTTTGATCGGCGATCCGCGTCTGCGTGATTGCCGACATTCCCCAGTTCGCGCCCAGAATCCGCCACGGCGTCGTGTAGATCATAAGCGTCGCGTCGGTGTAGGTAATCGTATGCGTATGCACTCGCACCGGCGCATTGTTGGGCTGCGCGGTAAGACTCCCGTCCTGAAATAGAAAGTACTGCTTGATCAGCACGCCGCCCGGCGGCGGCAGCGTGCCCGCGAACAGATCCACCTGGCCCGGACGATAGGTGCCGACTCCGTACTCCGACGCGTGCAACACACCCGCCGCAAGCACCAGCACCACGATTATCGCCGGCGTTCCCGCCCATCTGATCGGAGAAGCCCCCACAGCCATGAACAGCAAGCCGGATGCCACTCATTATATGCGGGATAGAACTCGCTGAATCCTTCCGATAGCGGAGGCCAGCCGAGCAAAGACAATCCGCTCAATATCGTCCCCGCCAACGAGCTTCAGATTGGAACAGTCAATGACACGCCGCTCGCACCTGTGGGCGCACGCGCCCGTTCGCGATACAATCGCCGCCGGAGAATCCGTCATGGGAAACGCCGCCGCAGCCTTCGACCTTCGCCCGCGCGCCGACGCCCGCAGCGTCGCCGCCGAGCGCACCGCTTCGATTCCGTGGTACGTATGGTGCCTCGCCGCTGCCACCGCCGCCGACTTGTTCGGTGGCTATTGGGACATCTCGTGGCATATCTCGATCGGCCGCGACACCTTCTGGACGCCCGCGCACATGATGATCTATCTCGCCGGCGTGCTCGCCGGTGTCGCCAGCGGCTACGCGATTCTCTCCACCACCTTCGGCTCCTCGCAGGACGCCAGGGACGCGAGTATCTCGGTATGGGGATTTCGCGGACCGCTCGGATGCTTCATGGCGGCGTGGGGCGGCTTCGCGATGCTCACGTCGGCGCCGTTCGACAACTGGTGGCATAACGCCTACGGCCTCGACGTCAAAATCGTCAGCCTGCCGCATTCGATGCTCGGCATCGGCGAGCTGATGATCGAGCTCGGCGCGCTGCTGCTCGTATGCGCCCATCTCAACCGCGCGTCGGGCGCCTATCAGCGCAAGCTCGACTGGCTGCTGCTCGTCGTCGGCGGCGTCGTCGCGTCCGGCTCCGCGATCTTCATCCTCGAATCGACGCCGATCGAGTTTATGCACAATTCGGAATTCTATCGCGCGGTATCATACGCGTTTCCCATCGGACTCATCGCAATCTCGGTCGTCTCGAAGAAGCGCTGGCCGGCCACCACGATGGCCGCAATCTACACCGCGCTGTTCCTCGGCGGCCTCTGGATCTTCCCGCTATTTCCCGCCGCGCCCAAGCTCGGTCCGGTCTATCAGAACGTCACCCACATGGTCCCGCTATGGTTCCCGGTGCTGGTGATCGTGCCCGCCTTCGCGCTCGATCTGCTGCGAGCGTGGATGGGCGCGGAGTGGGGCGGCTGGAAATCCGCGCTCGCCGCCGGCTTCGTTTTCATCGCGGCCTTCGTCGCCGCGCAGTGGCCGTTCGCCGACTTCCTGATCTCGCCGTATGCGCGCAACCCAATCTTCGGCAGCAACTACTTCGGCTTCTTCGACCCCGCCAACCTGCTCTACAACCCGTACCATCTCGCGCTCGACCCGACTCACGCCGCCTTCGCCAAGGGAATGATGCTCGCGCTCGTGATCTCGATCATCTTCTGCTCGCTCGGCATGGCGCTGGGCAACTGGATGCGCACCGTCCGCCGCTAACCCGCCGCTCGGACAGCTTCGCATTGTTTGTCATCCTGACGACGGGAGCGTTAGCGACGGGAGGAACGGATCTCGGACAGCTTCGCGCACGCGAAGCCGGTTCCGGTTTCTGAAATCGCGCAGCGGTCCTTTTTGCAATCCTTGCTAAGGGAATGAACTGTTCAACCTTATGTTGATGAGTTCCGTGAGCTACATATTAGGCGTGGACAACCACCAGCCTTCGCACAAAATCGAGCGACGCCGCCTCGCGATGCTCGCCGTCGCCGTCCTGCTCTTCGCAGGTCCCGCCGACGCGCACGTCGGCAGTCCCAACGTCTTCTACGAAGGTGACGCCGGCCCCTATCACCTGTTCGTAACCGTCAACGTACCCGCCGTAATCCCCGGCGTCGCCGACGTGCAGATTCGCGCCGACTCCGGCGACGTGCGCCAGGTCACCACCGCAGTCACACGCCTCGCCGGCGCGGGCTCGCAGTATGCTCCCGTCCCCGACGTCGCGACTCGCTCTGCAATCGACCCGCATCTCTTCACCTCGAGCCTGTGGCTGATGGAGTACGGCTCGATGCGCGTGCTGATCAACGTCGCGGGCGCGCACGGCGCGGCGCAAATGTCGGTGCCGGTGCCGTCGGCCGCGCGCAAGATGCTCCCGATGCCGCGGGCGCTCGGCGCGTTGCTGCTGACGCTGGCGCTCGCTCTCGCGATCGGCGCGATCTCGATCGTCGGCGCTGCCGCCCGCGAATCGCGCCTTGCTCCCGGCGCTCCGGTCACGCCCGAGCTCAAGCGCCGCGGATGGCGTGCGATGGCGATAATGTCCGTCATCGCGGCCGCGATCTTTTATTTCGCGTTTGCATGGTGGAACTCCGACGCGCAGAGCTACGCCGCGATCACAAAGATTTTCCAGCCGCCCAAGCTGGCGCTGACTCTTACCGATAGCAACCACCTCGCGCTTCGCCCGTCGCCGGCCGACCGGGACTGGCTGCAGTTCAAAGTCATGGACTCTATCGTCCCCGACCACGGCCATCTGATGCATCTGTTCCTCGTGCGCACGCCCGCGCTCGACCGCATCTGGCACCTGCATCCAGCGCGCCAGCCCGACGGCTCATTCGTAGTCGCACTGCCGTCGCTCGAGGCCGGCCGCTACACCGTGTTCGCCGACATCGTGGGCCAAAGCGGATTCCCGTGGACGCTGGTCGGCTCGATCGACTTGCCTGCGATAAGTGGCGCGCCGCTGAGCGGCGACAACAGCGGCGGCCACGCACCCGCGCTCGCGTCGTCATCGGATTCGACCGTCGATGTCCTCGATGACGGCACGCGTGTTGTGTGGCATCGCGACCCCGCCGCCGTTCGCGCCAACGTCCCGATGATCCTGCGCTTCGAAGTACAGGATCAAAACGGCAAGCCGGCCAACGACCTCAAGCCGTACATGGGAATGGCCGCGCACGCCGAGATCATGAGCGCTGACTTGCAAGTATTCGCGCATATCCATCCGTCGGGCTCGGTTCCGATGGCGGCGCTGATGATGGCGAGCACCAATCCCGCCGGCTCAATGCCCGGCATGAACATGTCCGACATGAACCCGAATGCGGCGTCAGCCATTTCGCCGCAGCTCTCGATGCCCTATGGTTTCCCCAAGCCCGGCCATTACCGGATTTTTCTGCAATTCAAACGCGCCGACCAAATCGAAACCGCCCACTTCGATACCGCCGTGAACTGAGCCGCATGGAAAACACCCAAACATCCAAGGGAGGTCGTGGGAGCAATCGCATGAATTCGATCCGCGCATTCAAACTGTTGGCGACGGGAACAGCAGCCTTCGCCATCGTCATACTCGGTCTCGCCTTCAACGCAGGCGCGGCTTCCGCCGACAAGGCGCAAATCCAGGCGCTCGAAGAACAACTGACCGCCGCGTTCGCTGCCAGGGACGTCGATAAGATCATGCAGTGCTATGCTCCCGGCGACGATCTGTTCGTGTTCGACACCATTCCTCCGCGCCAGTACGTCGGCGCCGCCGCCTTCCGCAAAGATTACGAGGATTTTTTCGCCACTGCCGCGGCCGGCTCGTTGACGATCCAGATGAGCGACCTCGACATCACTACCGACGGCAAGCTCGCCTTCGCGCATTACGTCAGCCACATGGTCATGACCGACAAAAGCGGCGCGAAGCTCGAGATGGTCGAGCGGACCACTGACTGTCTCAAGAAGATCAAAGGAAAATGGCTGATCGTCCACGAGCACGATTCGGTGCCGGTCGATCTGGCGACCGGAAAAGCCGATCTGATGTCGAAACCTTAGCTGCCCGCCGTCGAGGAATCCGGCGACGCCACCACCGCGTAACATGGAAAAGCACATCAACCCCGAGGTCGTAATCGTCGGCGCTGGAATCGGCGGCAGCGCGCTCGCGACGGTGCTCGCGCGCGCGGGCATCGCGGTGACGCTGCTCGAAAAGTCGCTCGTGCACATCGATCACGTGCGCGGCGAATGGCTCGCGCCGTGGGGCGTCGCGGAAACCCAGCGCCTCGGTCTTTACGAAACCTTGCTCGCCGCCGGCGGCCATCACCTCGGCCGCCACATCGGCTACGGCGACGACATCGATGCCGCCACCGCCGAATCGCAGCTGCTCGATTTCAATGCCTTCGCGAACGCCGGCTTCAAGCCGCCGCTATGCATGCGCCATCCCGATATGTGCGATCTGCTCAACGCCGAGGCGATCAAATCAGGCGCCGAACTGCTGCGCGGCGTCACCGATTTGCAGGTGATCGCCGGAGCCGCGCCCGAAGTGCGCTTCAGGCACGACGGCGTCGATCGCAAGTTCACCCCGCGCATCGTCGTCGGCGCCGACGGCCGCAACTCCGTCGTGCGCACGCAAGTTGGCATCGATCAGCATCGCGACCCAACGCATCACCTGATGGCCGGGATGCTGGTGGACGACACCGCCGGATGGCCCGCGGATTTGCAGCTTTTCGGCACTGAGGCGCGCGTTAACTTTCTCGCGTTCCCGCAATCGGCCAACCGCGTGCGCCTCTATATATGTTACGCGCTCGACGACAAGCGCCGCTTCGCCGGCGCCGACAACCAGGCGCGTTTCCTCGACGCGTTCCGCTTGGACACTGTCCCCCTGAGCGAGCACCTCGCGAATGGCACTCCGTCGGGCCCCTGCAATTCCTACGGCAACGAGGACACGTGGACCGACGTGCCGCACGTGCCGGGCGTCGTGCTGATCGGCGACGCCGCCGGCCACAACGATCCGATCATCGGGCAGGGACTGTCGATCAGCTATCGCGACGTACGCGTCGTGCGCGACCTGATGCTCGAGAATCGCAACTGGACGCCGGCTCTCTTTCAACCCTACGCCGACGAGCGCCGCGAGCGGATGCGCCGGCTCAGGCTGACGGCCTCGACATTTTCGATCCTGAGCGTTGAATTCGGCGACCATGCCCGCGATCGCCGCCGCAAAGTCCACCAACAACGTCTGCAGGGCAGTTTCCCCGATGTCGCCCCAGTCGCTTTCGTCGGACCCGAAGTGCTGCCGGCCGAATTGTTTGACGAGTCGATCCTCGATCGGCTACGTGCGATGTGAGGTGTTGCAATGTTCAAACTGGTTTACGTAATCCGTAAGCGCGCTGACATCTCCGAAAAAGATTTCCACGAGTACTGGCTGAAGAAGCACGGACCGCTGGTGCGCAGCTTCGCGAAATCGATGCGCGCCAAAAAATACGTGCAAAGCCACACCGTATCGGAAGATGCGGGCAAAGCGATTCGCGCCACCCGCCCCAAAATGAAGGAAACCTACGACGGCATCACCGAAGTATGGTGGGACAGTCTCGAGGACTTCAGTACCGCCGCCGATCCCAAAGACGGCCCCCAGGCGGCCCGCGCACTGCTCGAAGACGAATCGAAGTTCATCGATTTCGAGCGCTCATCGATCTTCTTCACCGAAGAGCACGAAATCTTCGACTACACCAAGTAGAACTTGCCACCAAACCGCGACAGGCACTGCCGATCCTAACCTCTCCTTGTCCGAGGAGAGGTCGGCGAATGCCGCGCGTAGCGCAGTGTCGCCGGGAGAGGTGCAGCGCCTGCGGAAGCACCACGCCAACTCGTCTAATCACAATTATACGATAGGGTGGACGCCGCTAAACCGGGACCCCACTTTTCCAGCATGCTGCAAAAGGCAACCGAGCGCGGTCGCGATGGCGTGCGTTGAACCTCACCCGTCGCTCACCTTCGGCTCGCGCCGACCTCTCCTCGGACAAGGAGAGGTTAGATCGCGGACACGGACACGGCGCGCAGCGTCTTACGCCTCACCCCTTCTTAAACCGACGCTGCAGCCAATCGACAATCGTCCGATTCACCTCGTCCGGAAACTCCTGCTGCACCCAATGCCCCGCGCGCTCGATGTTGTGCATCTCAAGGTCCGAGCAGAGCGCCGGCATCCCGGCCGCCATCCGCGGCGGCAGCGCGCCGTCCCACTCGGCGGTGATCATCAGGCATGGCAGCGTCAGTTTGGCGACGCCTATTTCCGGATGCTCGCGCGAGTTGCGATCGATATTCCGATACCAGTTGATACCGCCGCGAAACCCGCTCTTCTCGTACGCGCGCACATAGGTGTCGAGTTCTTCGCTGGTGACGATCGTCGCGGTCTCGGGCTTCAACTCCTCGATGCGCCGGAACGGGTTCATATCCAGCTCGCCGCTCGCCATCGCGCGCTTGGCAGATTCTTCCGGCGAAAGCGGCGCGCGCATCAGGCGATCGAAAATCAAGCGTGCCTGCCGATCCATCACGCTCTCCGCGCGCCCGGGTTCCTGGAACCACAGGATGTACATGCGCTCGTCCTTGCCGTTGACCATCGCGCGCATGACCGCGGTCGGCGGTATCGCCATGTACGGCGTGCATACTCCGACGACGCCCGCCGTCCGCTCCGGATGCAGCACCGGCATCGCCCACGCGACGAAGCCGCCCCAATCGTGACCGACGAAGATCGCGCGCTCGATCTTCAGCGCGTCGAGCAGTCCCACCATGTCTCCCGTCAGCTCGGTAAGTCCGTAGTCGGTGACCGCGGGCGGCGCACTCGAATCCGCATAGCCGCGCTGATCGGGCGCGATCGCGCGAAAGCCCGCCGCCGCCACCGCCGGCAACTGATGCCGCCACGAATACGCCAGCTCAGGAAACCCATGACAGAAAACCACCGCCGGCCCGTCGCCAGTCTCATGAACCGTAAGACTTAGCGCGGGTTGATTCGCGCGCGCCGCGATCTTTACCGAGCGGCCTTGCGGCCATGTGTAAGTGGACATTTCAACTACCTCTCAGGGAACAGGTTGTTTGCTGTTGATGGTGGTCAGCAGTTTTCCGCCGTGCTCGACCGCATGGTCGATCGACGACAGCTCATCCGGCGTCATCGGCCGCAAGGTGCCCTTGTAGCTGAGCTGCGTGTGTCCAGCTCCGGCGAAATCGGCGTAGCTGTCGCTCGTTGCTTCCAACTGCTTGTTGCCGATCAATGTGAGCCGCGTGACCTCCTGCTGCTTTACCGGCGGCGTGCAGGATGCGCACTCCGAGTCCAGTTTGAACTCGATGCTCGTGGGAGTGAGGACCTTGACCGCGCTTTTGACGACCGGCCACTTGGGATCGCCGTACACGCTGGTCTTCAGGAAGACCACGCCGTTCTGCTCTCCCAGGTAGTAGCTCATCGGTACGTCTTGCATCGTCGCGCTCGCATTCTGAGGCCCCGGCTGCAGATGCACATATCCGCCCCAGCTTCCGACAAACCCGGTGGCCGCGCTGGGCAGCAGGAACAAGCCAGCGGGTGCTCCGGTGGCGGCCTGATGCCATCCGTGCGGCTCCACGGTATGGGCAGCCGCGAGCAGGTTGGCGTTGTCGGCGGACGATTGGGGCGCGCCGCGCTTAAGCACCGCGATCGCCGCGACGATCAGCAGCAGCGCGGCCACCGCTCCGCCAACCGCGAGCTTTGCGCGCGAGGCCGGCCTCGCCTGACGCGCACTATGAACCTGCGCTCCACATCGCGGGCAGGTGGAGGCATCGGGTCGAAGCTGGGCGCCACACTTGGTGCAATACATTGATTCGACCAGCCTACAAATTCGCGATCACTGAGCGCGTGAACTCCGACGTCTTGGCGCTGCCGCCCTGGTCGGGCGTGAGCACGCGGCCGTCGGCGTACACCTTGCGCACCGCCGCATCCAGGCGCGACGCATCGGCGCTGAAGCCAAGGTAGTCGAGCATCAATGCCGCCGACAACATCGTCGCCGACGGATTGATGATCCCCATTCCCATGATATCGGGCGCCGTGCCGTGCACCGATTCGAAGTACGCGTAGTTCGCGCCGTAGCATCCGCTGGGCGCGAGCCCCAGCCCGCCAATCGTTCCGGCCGCCGCGTCGGACAGGATGTCGCCATAGAGATTCGGCGCCACCACCACATCGAGATCGTGCGGCGATTGCACGAGCCTGCGCGCGAAGTCATCGACGATATACTGCTCGTACTTTATTTCAGGATACTTGGCCGCGGTCTCTTCGACGATTCTGCGAAACAGGCCGTCGGACTCGCGCAGCATGTTGTACTTCGACGTGCACGTGAGCTTGCCCTTGCCGCCGGCGCGCTTGCGCTTGATCGTGAGCTGACACGCAAACTCCGCGACTTGCCGCGTCGCGCGCTCGGTGATCACTTTGATCGCGTAGATGCCGCGTTCCGACGTGTCGAGCGGCGCGCGCAGTATTTTGCTCATCAGCTTGAGCGGCGCCAGCGCTTCGAGCGGCCCTTCGAGCCCGAGATACAGGTCCTCGAGATTCTCGCGCACGATCACGAAATCGATTCCCTCGGGCCTGGCCAGCGGACTCGCGAAACCCTTCGAGTAGCGCACCGGCCGCACGTTGGCGAACGTCTGCTTGCCCCATCTGAGATACGTGATCGCGGTGGTCTTGCCCGAGGTCGAGCCGAACAGCGTCGTGTCGGACGCGTCGATTGCCTTGCGCGCGGCCGCTTCGGTCTCGCCGCGCACCCATTTCTCGCCGACCGGGAACTCGACGTAATCGATCGGCAATTTCAGGGCGCGCAGCGCGTCCATCGTCGCCGCCATCGCCTCCGGCGCCGCATCGTCGCCCGGCAGCACTACGACTTTTTTGCTTGCCATGTCTCAACTGCCTCGCTCAGCGCCATCATGCATACGCCGGTCGCGAACGGCGCGGTCCCGACCTCAATCGAGTTGTAAAAGGCAAAGTCGCCCGGCGGCGTCTGCTGCGAGACGTCGGTGAACGCGCCGCGCACGTCTATCTTTGCGCAAATCGCGTCGAGCGCACGCGAGTATGCGTCGCGCGCGCGCGCCTCGTCGAGGCCGGACAGCCGCGTCCGCAGCGCGCGGCCGAGTGCGAGCGCGAATCCCGCGGCCGACGACGCCTCGAGATACGAATCGTCGCGATCGATCACGGTATGCCACAACCCGGATTCATCTTGCAGCGAAACGATCTTGTTGAGTTGACGCGCCAGCGCGGCGCGAATCTTGCCGACCTTCGCCGCCAGCCGATGAGTCCCGCCGGCCGCTTCGATTTCGGCGAGCACTTGCGGCGCCGCGATCGAAAACCAGCTATTGCCGCGCGCCCACAAACATTGCGAATGCGATTTCCGCTCAACATACGCGACATGCCAGAACAGCCCGCTCCCAGGATCGATCAGATGATCGCGATGAACGATCATCTGATCCGCCGCACGCTCGATCATCTCCGAGTCGCCCGACATCCGGCCGAGCAGCGCGAGCGCCGGCGCGGTGAAGTAGCAGACGTCGATCCACACCTCGAGCGCCGGCGGATGCGGCACGTAGGCGCCGTCGGCAGTTCGCGCCGCCGACGTTTCCATGAAGCCGGCAATCGCGCGCGCGTATTCCAGGTAGCGCGGGTCGTTCGTCTTCGCATACAGGTCGAGCGCCGGCAGCGCCTCCGCCGCCCAGAACCAGAACCATCCGTTGGTGCGCGGACCGGCCGCGAGCTTCGGCTCGAACCATCGCTGCGCCGCCTCGACGGGCGCGTCGGATCTCAGCACGCGCGCCGCATACAGCAGCCCGTCACACAGGATCGCGTCGCCCCAATGCGGTTGCTTGGCGAGCAACTCGCGACTGGCATTGGCAGTCAGCCGCTCCAGCGCGTTTCTGATTTCAGTGGAATCCATCAGGCGGAATTAGCCGCCGTAATTCCATCCCGTTTCTTTCATCGTCAGCGCGTCGGCGTCGCGCTTGACGTGCGCCTCGGTCACTTTGCCGACGACGACGCTGTGATCGCCCAGCTCGTAGAAGCCGACCACGTCGCATTCGACCGACGCCGGTGCGTCGCTGATAATCGGTGCGCCGTTGACGCCGTTCTCGAACGCGAAGTCGCCGAACTTGCCGTCCTTCGGCTCGACGTGACGAAAGAACGCGCCCGCAATTCCCTTCTGCCCGTTGGCAAGCATCGAGAGCGCAAACTTCTTCGAGTCCTTCACCATCGCATGCGAGCCCGAATCCTGCTTGATTCCGACCACCACCAGCGGCGGATTAAAGCTGGCCTGGGTGACCCAGTTGACAGTCGCCGCGGTTGCGCTGCCGCCATGCGCGGCGCCGAGCACGAACAGTCCGTACGGGATCATCAACAGTGATTGTTTTTTTGCTTTCTCATCCATCGATCGAGATCTCCTTCTTCAAAAAATACGTCTCCACATCAAGCGGAGCGAGGGTTATACTCAAGTTGAGACTGCACGGATGGCGTTGATAAAGTCAAAGACTCCCAAGATCAAAGGGCTGCACGAAGTGGGGCGCTACGCCGTCGGCGTGCAATGGGTTGACGGCCACGACAGTATTTTCCCGCTGGAAAATCTGCGCCGCGGATGCACCTGCGATGCGTGCAAGGGCAACTTGAACGGCGACGTGCCGCCCGCGTCGATGCGGATGCGCCAGCTTTCGCGGCTCGGCGAGGCGGCGGTGTTTATCGGATGGGTTGACGGCCACGAGACTATCTACACGATGCCGCAGCTGAGAAGTCTCTGCCGATGCGCCTACTGCGTCGCGGAACCCGAGCGCCCAATCACCGGCGGCTAGCAGCTAAATCGCATTTCCAGGAATCGGAAGTAAGACTCACGTTTTCTCACTGCATCGGGCTGGGCGCCGGCGCTTGGGCGGGATGCTTGCTGATACTGCCGCGCCCCGACGGGCCGCCGTTCAACGCGTCGATATTTGCCTGCGCGACTTTCAGATTGGGATTCAGCCGCAGCGCCTTCTCCCACGCCTCTTCGGCCTCGTCGAAGCGCTGCAAATCGTTCAGCGCCAGGCCCTTGGCGTTGTAGAGCCGCGCGTTGGCCGGATCCTTGACGATACCGGCGTTAGCCGCGAGCAGCGCGTCCTGCGGATCGCCGACCCGCATATAGATGTCGGCCAGCTCGATAAAGTTGGCGCCCGACGGATTCAAGTCGGTCGCCGTGCGGTACATATCGATCGCCGAGTCGGCGTCGCGCAAGACCCCGTAGCAGAAGCCGAGGTCCACGTAGGCCGAGTCGTTGCGCGGATCGATTTTCAGCGCGGTATGCAGCTTGTCCATCGCCTGGTGAATCAGTTTCGTATCGACCGGATCGGCCTGGCCGGCCTGCATCACCAGCTTTTCCGCCTCGGCCACGACCGCGTCTGATTCCGCGCGGTTGGTTTCAGCCGCATAGCTCGACGATGAGATCGCGAGAGTTCCCATCGCGGCGATTGCGACGGCGAGCGCCACCCTCAATCGCAACTTCCCGCAGATTCGACAAATCATCTTCACTTCAGTGCTCATCACAATACCAATGATAATAGGCGCCGCGCGCAAATTGGCAAGATTGAACGCCGCTGCGCAGCGAAGTTGTTTCGCGCGGGCTGCTCCGATAACTATGGGCTTGTGCCCCGCGACTCCTTCAATCGTGAAATAGACTACCTGCGGCTCTCGGTGATCGACGCCTGCAACCTGCGCTGCGTCTATTGCATGCCGCTCGAGGGCATCCGCTTCCTGCCCAAGGACGAGTTGCTGACGCCGGCCGAATTCGAGACCGTCGCGCGCGCCGCCGTCGGCATCGGCTTCCGCAAATTCCGGCTGACCGGCGGCGAGCCGACGCTGCGGCTCGACCTCGTCGAAATAGTCGAGCGCCTCGCGCGCGTTCCCGGCGTCGATGGCCTCGCACTCACCACCAACGCGCTGCTGCTCACCGAACTCGCGCCGGCGTTGAAACGCGCGGGCCTCAATCGCATCAACGTGCATCTCGACAGCCTCGATCCCGCGACCGTCGAGCGGCAGATGCGATGGGGCAGCTTCGACAAAATCTGGCGCGGAATTGTCGCCGCCGAAGAGGCGGGACTCACGCCGATCAAGCTCAACTCGGTGGTGACGGCCGGCTACAACGAAGCCGACGTCGTCGAGCTCGCGCGCCTGACCCTCGAGCGCGACTGGCATGTGCGCTTTATCGAGCTGATGCCGCTCGGCGGTGGCGAATGCGCGACCTTGTCGATGAAGCGCTACGTCTCGAACATCGAGACCCGCCGCCGAATCGAATCGGCGCTAGGGCCGCTGAGTGAACTCCCGTCAGAAAACCTTGCCGACGAATCGCGCAACTATCATCTTCGCGGCGCGCGCGGCGTAGTCGGCTTCATCAGTCCGGTCAGCGAGCCCTACTGCGGCACCTGCAACCGGATGCGCCTGACGGCCGACGGCAAATTCCATCTGTGCCTGCTGAACGACGACGAATTGGACGTCCGCAAAGCCCTGCGCTCGAACTCGTCTGACGTGATCGGCGACGTCGCGCGAATCCTCAAACGCGCCGTCGATCTAAAGCCCACCGGACACCATCTGCTGGAAGGCCGCTCAACGCAGGACCGCTCGATGTACCAAATCGGCGGCTGACGCCGAATTCCTTGAAAATTCAACCGGTTTCGGCGGTCTTCTGCTGTTGCGGAGCAGCTAACGAGGCCCTTCTGAAGCTTACGAAACATGCTCATCTATCTCGATAGCAGAGATCTGATTGACCTTTGCCAAGACTCGGCGTGCATTGAAATTTCAGATTTTGGGAAATGGCTGCTACAGCCGCTCCCATCGTGTTGTCCTGTCTATGCAGACGCTGATCGAACTCTCGGATCGAGCTCCGAATCGGGAATCTGTTTGGAGGTCCGAAAGGACCTAAATCGATTGGAAAACCTGCCGCACACGTTCGTCAACGAGGCGAGAATCTGTGACCTGGAGATGCGCGAAGCCATAAGCGCTTTCGATGAAGGCCGTGAATATACCCATTTCCAACATTGACGAGCTGCGCGCGTTAAGACAGACTTTGGCGCGACAGTTGTAGAGTTTCGATTCATCGGGTCGAGCCGGTCAGATATCTTCCGGCGGCATGATAAATCGGGGCAACGTCGAGCGCCTCGTCGAGCCTCGCGAAGGTGCGAGCGCATTAGCGCGAGTTTCCCGGAAGAAGAGTGCTTGAGGTCTATTTCTAAGTCGGGGCAATTTGATAACACCCGGTTTCGTCAAGGAAACTCTCTGTGAGGGCCCAGATGGATCCCGAGTGTTCGCAATAGTAGCGATCATCGCGAAGGCGCTAATAGCGATACTATTGGCATCTGCGAGGGATCACTAGCCATCTTCAAAGGCGTTCGAGCTGCTTCCGGGATGGGGTAGGTCTCAAGCCTGAGAAGACAACCGTTGAAATCTTTCACAGAAGGTGAAAGTCGTGCACCTCCTCAGCTGGGGCGGTTGCTGATGCTGACCGCCGTAGGCTGGGGCTGGCTCGCTACGCGCTCCTTTGTCGAGTATAGCGCGGACGCGGAAGCATTGTGCGCGGTTCGCGAGCACATCGAGCAGCATTCAGTTTCGCGGCGACAGAGGCCGAATTGAGCCCAGCGTCGGAGACGGCCCTCCAGAAATTCGTAGCTAGGCTGAAGGCGCGGCCGAATTCGGTCATCGCCGTCTCCGGCGTGGCCACGAAGGCTGACGGATCAGAGGCCGTGCAAAGCGAGATAGCGGGGCAGCGCGCTACCACGCGTGAAGACGTACCTGGTCAAATCCGGAATCGCGCCCGACAGCAATTGAAACCGTTCGAAAATGATTGGGCACCGAGCAGTGGACCGATACTGATCCGTCTGCGCAATCATCCGCAGTGTTGCGACTGACAGAGATTCGCCTCGAGCAAAAGCGAGGAAGGCGCACGAGACGCTGGTTCACGAAACGAACGGGCTGAGGACCGTCTATGCTCGCGTTGTAAGACGGTTTCATGTATCGAGATCGGCGGCTGGCGGGGAAATCCGAGAACTTTGGCGACTGAAGAACAGATGCAGGCGGCGCGTATTGGCGGCATGCGCGCGCATAACGCTCCGATCCAGTTAGTCGAGTACCGCGCCGAGTGGCCGGCGCTCTTCATTCGCGAGGCGGATCGCGTGCGCGCGACGCTCGGTGCGCGCGTCCTGATGCTCGAGCATGTCGGCTCGACTTCCGTGCCCGGACTCGCCGCCAAGCCCATCATCGATATGATTCTCGCGGTCGCCGATTCCGCCGACGAGCCCGCGTATGTGCCCGCGATGGAATCAGCCGGATACGTGCTCCACATCCGCGAGCCCGAATGGCATCAGCATCGGCTGTTCAAGGGCCCCGACACCAACATCAATCTTCACATCTATTCGTTCGGATGCCCCGAGATAGACAAGATGCTGATGTTCCGCGACTGGCTGCGCAGCAACGATGCGGACCGCGAACTTTACGAGCGCACCAAGCGCGATCTGGCGCAACAAACGTGGAAATACGTGCAGAACTACGCCGATGCCAAGACGACGGTCGTCGAGGAAATCATCGCCCGCGCGCGCGCCGCCCACGACCTCGGGTAATGATTGTCAGCGCTTCCGACCTAAGCGCTACTTCAGGAACTGAAACGACTTGCGAGCCTGTTCGAGAGTGCCATTCACCTCGTCTAAGTCTTTATCAGTGAGCTCTCTTTGCGGCGGGTCGAAGGTTTCCGCATTCGCCTTCGCCAAATTGACGCCTAGCTGGTAGCACTTTCCCTTATGGAATGTGCGATACACATCTCCACTGACGGATTGGTTACTTCCTGCTTCGCCGATCACGAAGACCGAAAACGAAATTTCATTGATTCTCCTGGTGCCGCGCCTGTCCGCATCTTCGACTCCTTCGGGTCCCGCGAGACAGCTCTCCGCGGTCGTTCGATCGTCAACTACTTCAACCGAAAAAGTCGCGGCTTCAAAAGCCCTGGTATTCGTGAATTTATTCCGGGGATATGCGAAGCAAGCAATCGACGTCTGGCGTTGGCCCGCGTCATCGTCACACGTCGGATGGTCGGCAGAGCAGTTCTCAGCAGGATCCCAAATGTTTTCTCCTCGCGGGTTCTTCGCGCAACGAATGAGCTGGTTCGAGTAGTTGAAGCTGAATGCGCCACTTGGGGCCGTGAAAGTTTTCAACGCTTCGGTGTGACTCTGAGCCCACGACGTGCTTGTGCCAGCGATCCAACAAAACGCAACGAGCAACTCTGCGGCGCGCTTGGCTAACACGTAGCTGCTCGAATTGAGCTCGCGGTCATCGAGACGAACGCGGCCGACGCCGCTAATTCCCGAAATCCCAGCTTTCGCCGTTGTGATAGCGCGCCAGTATGTTCTTCGCGATCAGGATCCGATGCACCTCGTCCGGGCCGTCGGCGAGGCGCAGCGTTCGTGCGCCCTGGTACATGCCGGCCAGCGGCAGATCGCCCGAGACGCCGGCTGCGCCCCATACCTGGATCGCGCGATCCACGACGCGCTCGAACGCCGCCGGCACGAAAACCTTGATCGCCGAGATGTCCGTGCGCGGGTCGCCGCCGCCGTCCATCTTCTCAGCGCAGTGAATCGTCATCAGCCGCGCCGCCTGGATGTCGATGTACGAATCGGCGATGAAGCCCTGGATGAACTGCTTGGTCTCGAGCTTGCCGCCATGCACCTCGCGCATCGTCGCCCGCTCGACCATCAGGTTGAACGCCCGCCACATTTGCCCGATCGAGTTCATACAGTGATAGACGCGTCCCGCACCGAGCCGATCCTGCGCCGCCTGATGGCCCGTGCCCGTCTGGCCGAGCTGGTTGCTGAGCGGCACGCGCACGTCGTCGTACACGATCTCGCAGTGATCGCTCTTATGCCCCCAGACTTCAACCCCGCGCACGATGCGCAGGCCCGGCGTATTCTTCGGCACGATTATCTGCGTCATGCGTCCGTTGTCGGCGCCGCTGCCGCCGGTGCGGCACATGACGATGAAGAAGTCGGCGCGAAAGCCGTTCGAGGTGAACCATTTGTGGCCGTTGATTACCCACTGGTCGCCGTCGCGAACCGCCGTCGTCTTGATCGATCGCGGATCGGATCCCGCCGAGTCCGGCTCCGTCATCGAGAAGCCCGATTCCATCTTGCCCTCGGTCAGCGGTACCAGCCATTTCCGCTTCTGCTCCTCGGTGCCGTATTTGAGCAGGATCGACTGATTGCCCGAGTTGGGGGCGACCACGCCGAACAGCGCCGCCGCTCCCATGCTGTAGGCCAGCACTTCATTCATATACGCATGCTCGAGGAAGCCGAGTCCCGATCCGCCGTATTCCGGCGGCAGATGAGGCGCCCACAGGCCCGCCTGCTTCACCTTCGCTTTGACCGACTCTCGCAGCTCGCGCGAGTTGCGCCGCTCCTCGTCGGTTCCGCCCTCGCGGTATCCCGCCCACATTTTCTTTTCGTTGGGCAGGATGTCCTGGTTGACGATTTTCGCCGTGAGCGCGCGGATCTCGTTGATGCGCGGCGTCGAGCGTCGGGATCGGTTTCACATTCATCTGCATGATGGGGTCTCCTTTGCGGGCCCAAGCTTAGCGCGGCGCCGACAAGATGAAAACGCAGCGCGGGTAGCGTTCTTCGCCGGGCAGGAAGGTTGCGGCGGCGATCATCGCGAACAAATCGGTGGATGAGCGGCTTCATCCGAGGTTGGTTGACGTTCGATAGTCGTTCTGAAAGGCTGTCCGCCCAACAGATTCAGTGATCGGTTGCTAACGCGGCGACAAGCGCCGTGGGAGGGGTCCATGGCAGCTCGAAATCGGCGTTTCACGCTCGCAGCAGTTACGTTTCCGCTTTTGTTCCTGGCGATGTCGGCGATGGCGCGCGCCGCCACTATCACCGTCGATACGCTCAGCCCCACCAGCGTCAGCGGTCACTGCAACCTGTCTGACGCGATAAAGGCGGCAAACACCAAGGCAGTTGTTCAGGCGTGCACCGCGGGAACCGGCACCGACACGATAGAATTCAGCGTGACCGGCACGATCACGCTGACCAGCGAACTTCCAGCAATCACGAACACCTCGCCGGGTAGCTTGACGATTGATGGCAGCGGACAGGCCATCACTGTGGATGGCGCGGGCATGTTTCAAATTTTCGACATCAGCTCTGGCACCCTCGGCTTGCGATTTCTGACCTTGGCTCACGGAACCGTGATAGGCAACGAGGAAGGCCTAGGCGCGGGCGGCGCCGTCTTTAACGAGGGCGGCACGCTGACGGTGACCAACTGCACGTTTTCTGATAACCAGTCGACCGGCTCCGCCGTGGGCGGCAGCGGCAACGGCCTGCCAGGCCAGGGCGGCGCCATCTATAACAGCGGCGCGCTGACGGTCACCGACAGCACGTTTTCGGGCAACGGGGCCACCGGGGGCGCCGGCGCCACCACAGGCGTCGGCGGCGGCGAAGGCGAAGGCGGCGCCATCTATAACGACAGCGCGATGACTGTCATCAACAGCACGTTTTCGGCGAACCAAGCCACCGGCGGCGTCGGTGATGGTGCCGACAGCGGCGACGGTGTCGGCGGCGCGATTAACAACGATTTTGGCACGGGCACGGTGACGAACAGCACGTTTTCGGGCAATAAGGCCAACGCGGGCTCCGGCGGCGGCGGCGCGGGGGTCGGTGGTGCGATCGAAAACGAAGACGGTACCCTTATCCTCAAAAGCACGATTTTGGCGGCCAGCACCGGCGGCAATTGCGCTGATATTGTTGCCGTAATTGGTGACGCGGGCTACAACATCTCCGACGACAATAGCTGCGGATTCAGCGGCACCAGCATCAATAACAGCACGACGCTCCATCTTGACCCGGCGGGCTTGGCGAACAATGGCGGCCCGACGCAGACTATCGCGCTCGAACCGAACAGCCAGGCGATCGATTTCATTCCGGTTGCGGATTGCACCGACCAGTCGTCGCCGACGCCGCTGCCGGTGACCACCGACCAGCGCGGCTACCCCCGGCCCGATCCCGGCAATCCTGATTTCTGCGACGCCGGCGCATTCGAACTACAGACGATGCCCTTTGTGCTCGCGCCGAATAGCGAACGCTTGCAGATAGCGCGTTCGACCACGCCGTATTCGGATCAGGTCAACATGGCGTTTACTTTCACCGAGAATGGCTTCCCGTCGTGCGACGCAGGCGACAATGCGTTCAACGGCTTCACGGTCCTGCTGAGGTCGGGCAGATGCGAAGCTCTCGACGACGCGTCACTGGAGCTGATGCTCGAGCCGTGGGTGGTGCACACCGTCAATCATCAGAGCTACGGAACTATCTTCCAGTCGATTCCGCGGGAGACCGTCTCGGCGCGGATGGTCGCGCTGCCGACGCCGGCCTCACCTGCGTGCGGTGAATGGACCGTGAACATCGAGGTGGCGGGGATCGATTCGTACGGCCTGGGCAACGGCCCGTTTGCACTGGTGCTTACCAACCCTGACGGCGACACCGGATGCTTCGACATCACCAACGCGATCGTCGGCAATCAGATACCGACGCCGAGCCATAGTGTCAGGCGCGGGGTGCGCCGTCAGACGAGACGCTGACGTAGTTCAAGTTTTCGCGAGATCAACGTTCTTCACCGAACAGGAAGATCGAGATCGCGATCATCGCGAACATGAAGTTCGGGATCCACGCGGCGACCGCCGCCGGCAACAGCGCCGATCGTCCCAGCGCCGACGTGATCCCGAGCGCGGTCCAGTAGGCGAAGCCGATTACTATCGCCAGCCCGAAGCTGCGTCCCAGGCTCAGGTTGCGCGGCAGCGGATCGAGGCTCAGCGACATCCCCAACGCGACCATTATCACGCACGCCAGCGGCATCGCGTATTTCAAATCGCGATCGACGACGTAGCCGCCCGGGTCGAGCCCCTTGCTGCGCAAATCTGCGATGTAACGGTCAAGCTCCCACAGGCTGAACTCCTCCGGGTCAAAGCGCAGCAGCCCGAAATCCGCCGGCGTCAGCCCGAGATCGAGCCGCGTCGCGTCAGTCGTCGTAACATTGCCGCCCTTGGCAAGCTCGAACGAACTCAGTCCGCTCGCAACCCAGACGTGACCGTCCCACTTCGCGTACGACGCATGCACCAGATCTTTGAGTCCGAAATCGCTGTCGAGTTCGTAATGGGTGATGCCCTTGAGTTGCTCGTCTTTCTTGTCGTAGCGGTCGGCCGACACGAAGCCGTCGCGCACCCGCACCCAGATGCGCTTGTTGGCGAACACCGCCTTGAGTGATCGCTTCTTGAGCTCCACCGAGTAGATATATTTCGCCTCGCGCGTCGCCGCCGGCACCACCGTCTCGCTGATCAGAAAATCAAAACCCGAGATCAGCACCGCGACCAGCAACACCGGCACCGCCATCTCCAGCCGGCTGATGCCGAGTTGCTGGCATGCGAGCACTTCGCCCGATCGATTCAGCAGCGCGAAGCCGAGCAGCACGCCGGCCAGGCATGCCACCGGCATAACTTGCGAGACGATCAGCGGCAGCTTCAGCGCGAAGTACTCCAGCCCCAACAAGCCCAATCCGCCGTAGCGGATCAGGTCGTCGAACCGATCGAACATGTCGCCCAGCAGGTAGGCCGCCGTGAAGGCCGCCAGGCACACCATGAACGGGCCGAAGAACTGGCTCGCAATAAAGCGATCCATCACCGGCGACAGGCGCGGCCGCAGTCTCATGCCGCCTGCCTGCTGCGCTCGTAGCGCTCGACCAGATCCCAGATGACGTCGCCGGGGCCGCGTCCCTGGTCGGCGCGGTCCGACGCCGATCGATAGAAGAACCAGAACGCCAGCGCCATGAACACCAGGTCCGGGATGCTCATCGCGATCCACGAGTTCAGCCGCCCGCGCTGCGCCAGCGTCTCGCCCACCCGCATCAGAGAGTAGTAGAGAAAGAACAGCGCGACGCTCACCCCGAACCGCTCCGAATGCCCGCCGCGCGCCGGCTTGAGCCCGAACGAGATGCCGAGCAGCGCGAACAGCATCGTCGCGAACGGGACGGTAAATTTGCTCGCCATCTCGGTCTCGGCATCGTAGTCCGGCTTGCCCTTCGCGCGCGCCGCCGCGATATCCGCGCGCAGCACCGAGTAGGTCATCTCGTCCGGCTCCACGTCGGCGACGCCGATCGACTCCTCGGGACTGACGCTCAAGTCGTAGGTCTTGAAACTGGTCACGTGGGTAGCGTTGTCCTGCGGCTCGACCCCGAAGATCGACCCGTCGTACAGGCGGAGCGTGATGGTCTTGTTCTTGGGGTCGGGGATCATCGCGCCGCGCTTGGCGATTATCGTGTTCTGATTGTGCGGGTCGCGCGCGTCCGAGATCATTACGCCCTTCAGGCCCGAATCGGTGTCCGACATCTCGTCAACGTAAACCTCCAGCCCGGGAAAATTGCTGTTGAAGATTTTTTCCCTCAGCCCGGCGCTGGTCCGGGTCTGGCTGAGCTCGTAGAGCTTGTTGCGCAAATTGGAATTCGCCCACGGCCGCAGCGAAAACGCGAAGTAGCTCGAGACCGCGTACACTCCAAGCGCCACGATCAGCACCGGAATCGCCAGCCGGTAAAGGCTGATGCCGCAGGCGCGCGCCGCCGTCATCTCCTGGTCGGTGGACATCCGCCCGAATCCCATCAGCACGCCCAGCAGCACCGCCATCGGAAACGTCAGCTCCAGAAAAGCCGGCATGATGTACCCGATGATCGCGCAGACCTCGCCCAGACTGACGCCATGATTGACCACCATGTCCATCAGCTTGAGCAATTTGCCGGTGACCAGCGCGAACGTCAGCAGCCCGACATCCACCGCGAACGGCGCCAGCACCTCGCGCGCAACGTAGCGATCAATAATCGCAAATCCCGGAATCGCCAACTTCATCGCGCTCAAGTTTAGACATCCGCGCGCACGATTGAAACTTGCGATTTAATTTTCTCCCCGCACACGACCCGTCCCCCTTCCCGCGATTGGAAACAGATCTCTCCTATCTCTCATTCCCCTTCCCGTTCGGGAAGGGGCTAGGGGTTAGGTCGCCCGCGACTCGGTATGACCGGTTCCCCTTCCCACTATGGGAAGGGGTTAGGGGTTAGGTCGCACGCGCCAACCGCGACCCCGCACCGTCTTCGTCTCCAGTGGCGCGGGCCGCCGTGCCCGCGTTCCGCCGCTCTGATACTATCGCCTACAATGAGAGACTTCCGCGACAAGAGCCGCAACCCGCGCTTCAACCGCAACGCGCCGCATCCGCCGCGCCGCGATTCGCCGCCGTCACCCGCCAAACCCGCATCGACGCCGCCTCCTGCGCGCGAGTATCGGCGCGCCGACATCAATCAGCGCGATACTCATCGCCCCGGCGGCAACGATCGCGAAATAGTTTACGGCGTCGAGCCGATTCGCGAGCTGGTCGCCGCCGCGCCCGCCTCGATTCGCGTGCTCTACGTTAAATCCGGCGACGAGCGCCGCTTCTCAGCCGAAATAGATCTCGTCAGAACCGGCGGCGGCCGCGTCGAGTTCGCCGACGAAGCGGGACTTGAGCGCCTGGCGGGATCCGCCGCCCGCCATCAGGGAATCGCCGCCCTGATGCGCGAGTACGAGTACACGCCGCTCGAGGACATCCTCGCCGCGCAGCCCGATCCGATTGTGCTGGTTGACGGCGTCACCGACCCACGCAACCTGGGCGCCCTGATGCGCTCGGCGGAAGGCGCCGGCGTCTCCGCTATCGTCATCGCCAAAGATCGGACCGCCGCCATCACGCCCGCCGCGGTCAAGTCGTCGGCCGGTGCGTGGATTCATCTGAAGATCGCGCGATGCGGCAACGTCGCGCGCACTATCGAGCAGCTTAAGGAGGCGGGCTACTGGACCGCGGCGCTGGCGCCCGGCGGCGACACGTCGATCTACGCGCTCGACACCTCGCGCAAGCTCGCGATCATCGTCGGCTCCGAAGGCCGCGGCGTCCGCGATATCGTTAGGAAGGGCGCGGACTTCGTCGTGGACATCCCGATGCGCGGCAAAGTCGGCTCGCTCAACGTCTCAGTCGCCGCCGCGGTGGCATTATTTGAAATCGCCCGCCGCCGCGCCGCCGCGAAGCCCTGAAGCTATCAGTCTAGCTGGGAACCCTTTCGCGCCGCGCGCTACTTCTTCTTCGACGCCTTCTTTGCCGCGGGCCTGGCGCCCGCCGATTTGCGCTGCTCGAACCCCGGATACTTCCGCGCCAGCGCTTTTTTGATCGTGTCCATCCAGTTGGATTCAAACTGGTCCGCGATCTTTCTCATCGATCCGACCTGCTGGCTCGCTTCCTTCATCTGCGCCTTCAGCGCCACCGCCCCCTTGATCAGGTCCGGATTCATAGCGTGCGCGTTGAGGTCCAACAACGTCTTGGCGATAAGCTTCAGCTCATGCTTGATCCGGTCCGCGTAAACGCGGGCCCATTCAAGGTTCATCAGGGTGCTGCTGGTAGGTTTGGCTTTTGGCATGACGATCACTGTTCCCGGTGAGACAGATGGCCGCAAGTATCGCGGCGTTACGGGGGGAACATTCAGGCTTAGTCTTCACAGCGCGAATGTCAACCGCGATCGTTCGCGATCGTCGGTCCGCTGCTGGCGGCCAGATTGCGCGCCGAATCCCCTCGCCACGATGCAAGAAGCAGACCCCAAACCCCCTTTAGCTTGACAGTCGTTCCGCCGCCGAATAGCTTTTCCTTCTTAACGTCGTTCGCCGATGTAGCTCAACGGTAGAGCACCTGATTTGTAATCAGGTGGTTGCGAGTTCGATTCTCGCCATCGGCTTGGTCGGCATTTTCGCCTTGGCGGGAGAGGTTCCCGAGTGGACAAAGGGAGCAGACTGTAAATCTGCCGGCTTATGCCTTCGAAGGTTCGAATCCTTCCCTCTCCACCAGTATAATGATGGGTTCGAATGGTGAGTGCGGGAATAGCTCAGTTGGTAGAGCGCGAGCCTTCCAAGCTCGGGGTCGCGGGTTCGAGTCCCGTTTCCCGCTTTTTTCAGTGAATTGAATCGAGCGCCGCGGTTTTGTTGGGAGTGTGGTTTATCGATTGTTTGCACGGATGCCCATGTAGCTCAGTCGGTAGAGCACTTCCTTGGTAAGGAAGAGGTCACGGGTTCGAATCCCGTCGTGGGCTTTCCGGATTTGACCTGAAGCGAATTTTTTTCGAGGCGGATTATAATGAGAGACCTGATTTCACTTTCGTGCGAGACCTGCAAGTCGCGCAACTACACCACCACCAAGAATAAAAAGACGCAGACCGACAAGTTCGCGATCAAAAAGTTCTGTTCGCGATGCCGCGCCCACACCGTACACAAAGAAGGCAAAGTTACTTAACGAGTAGGGTGCCGCGGCGCGCGTCCGCCGGACGGTATATATAAGGATACCGGGCTCGCGCCCGGTGACGAACGATTGCGAGGGTCAGTAGCTCCAATTGGCAGAGCATCGGACTCCAAATCCGAGGGTTCCAGGTTCGACCCCTGGCTGGCCCGCCAAAATTTTCGCGGCGTCCGCAGATCGAGGGCGCTTGATGCTATAGAGTCGGTGCGACAGAGTTGACGATCGGGGCAGCCATTCACTGAAAAAAGAGAGAACTTGCGTTAGGCACGAAAAATGAATAGTCTGAAAAGTTACTTCAATCAGGGCGTAAGTTTCGTCACCGAAGCGTGGACGGAGCTTGCCAAGGTCCATTACCCCTCGCCCAAGGAAACCATGCAGGCCACGATTGTGGTTGTGGGTCTGACGTTTGTGATGGCTTTGTGGCTCGGAGTGATCGACTTTTTCGCGGTGCGCGGCGTTCAGATGCTGCTCGGCTAGCGAACGACGGACGCGGGGACTGCTGACGCCGACAGAGATTGTTACTCAGATGACTGAACCGATTACCGAAACCGCCGCCAAGCCCGCGATGAAGTGGTATATCGTCCACACTTACTCGGGCTATGAGCACAAGGCCAAGGCCGCGCTCGAGGAGCGCGTGCGCTCGCTGCACAAGGAAGACAAGATCGGCAAGGTGCTGGTCCCGATCGAGCGCGTGCAGGAACTCGGCAAGGGCGGCGCGCGCAAAGTCTCGAGCCGCAAGTTTTTCCCCGGCTATATCTTCGTCGAGATGGTGCTCGACGACGAGACCTGGCACGTCATTAAAGATACGCCCAAAATTACCGGCTTCGTCGGGCATTCGACCAATCCGCCCGAAGTGCCGATGTCCGAGGTTCAAGAGATCGAGCAGCAGATGGAGGAGGGCGCGCTGCGCCCGAAACCGAAAGTGCTATTCGAGGTCGGCGAAGCGATCAAAGTCGTCGATGGCCCGTTCCAGGACTTCAACGGCACCGTCGAGGAAGTCAAGCCGGAGAAGGGCAAGGTCCGTGTTCTGATCTCGATTTTCGGCCGCGCAACGCCGGTCGAGCTCGACTTTGTGCAGGTAGAGAAGGCCTAACGACAACCAATCGATTCGCCGAGGTGCGCATCGAGATGCGCTCTTGGGGCTAATCAACGCGGACATCTAAGGAAATTTTCGTCGGTCACGAGCAGAAAACGGATTCACTGAAAAATGGCTAAGAAAGTAGTCGGATCGATCAAGCTGCAGATTCCAGCCGGCGCCGCCAACCCGTCGCCGCCGGTCGGGCCGGCGCTCGGGCAGCGCGGCGTCAATATCATGGAGTTCTGCAAGAGTTTCAACGCGCAGACCCAGAACATGCAGGGCCTCGTCATCCCGGTGATAGTCACCGTCTATGCCGACCGCTCGTTCACCTTCATCACCAAGAGCCCGCCCGCTTCCATCCTCTTATTGCGCGCCGCGGGAATCGAAAAAGGCTCGCCGATGCCCAACAAGAACAAGGTCGGCAAAGTCACGCGCGCGCAGGTCGAGGAAATCGCCAAGACCAAGCTCAAGGATCTGACCGCGGCCGACCTCGCCGCCGCCGTCAACACAGTCGCCGGCACCGCCCGCAGCATGGGCATCGAGGTAGCGGACTAATGGCAGGCAAGAAATATAAAGAGGCGCTGAAAAAGATCGATCGCGAAAAGCGCTACACGCTCGAAGAGGCGGTCAAGCTGGTGGTCGATAACAAGGTCGCCAAATTCGACGAGACCGTCGAGATTGCGGTGCGCCTCGGCGTCGATCCGCGTCAGGCCGATCAGAACGTGCGCGGCACCATCGTGCTGCCGCACGGCACCGGCTCGACTGCGCGCGTGCTGGTCGTCGCCAAGGGCGAGAAAGAGCGCGAGGCGCGCGAAGCGGGCGCGGATTTCGTCGGCGGCGAAGAGATCATCAAAAAAATTCAGGAAGAGAACTGGCTCGACTTCGATCGCGTCATCGCGACGCCCGACATGATGGGCCAGGTCGGCCGTATCGGCAAAATCCTCGGACCACGCGGCCTGATGCCCAATCCGAAAGTCGGCACCGTGACCTTCGACGTGGCGAAAGCCGTCGCCGAAATCAAAGCCGGCAAAGTCGATTATCGCGTCGATAAGGCCGGCGTCGTGCACGCGCGCGTCGGCAAGACCAGCTTCGGCGATCAGAAGCTGCTCGACAACGTGCGCGCGCTGCTCGGGGCGATCGTTCGCTCCAAGCCGGCCAGCGCCAAGGGCAACTACGTTCGCAGCCTCGCGCTGTCCTCGACCATGGGCCCCGGCGTCCGTATCGACACCGGCCAGGCGGCGGCCAAGGCGCTCGCGGCGGCCGCTTAACATAAAGATGACAGGCTTTTCGTTCGTTAGGGCTGGATCAGTATAATGAAGAAATCAGAGAAAACCGCGCTGGTTGAAGATCTGTCGAATAGTTTCGGCCGCGCCAGTATCGCGCTCGTGTCGGAGTACCGCGGGATGACGGCGGCGGAATCGACCGAGATGCGCAAACGGCTGCGCGCCGTGCGCGGCGAGATGCGTATCGCGAAGAACACGCTGGTGCGCCATGCGATCAAGGGCACCAGGTACGAGGCGCTCGACTCGAACCTCGGCGGGCAGGTCGGGCTCATCCTGAGCTACGAGGATCCCGTCGTGCTGGCGAAGACGTTCACGTCGTTCGGGCCGCTAGGCGACAAGCTCAAGCTGCGCGGCGCGGTGATGGACGGCAAATTGCTGACGCCGGCCGAAGTGCAGGCGCTGGCGACGTTGCCGTCGCGCGAAGTGATTTTCTCGCAGTTGCTCGGCCTGTTGAACGCGCCGGCGACGCAGTTGGTTCGATTGCTCAACGAGCCGGGCTCGTACCTGGCACGCGTGATCGACGCGATTGGAAAAAAGAACGGCGCCGCGGCGCCGGCGGCTCCATCTGCGGCTTCATCGGAACCTGCGCCCGAAGCGCCGGCCGCTCCGGAAACTCCGGCCGCGCCGGCTGAGGGTTGATAGTCAATTTTGATGCTCGCCGTGCGGAACGCGTGCGAATGATTAAGTTAAACGATCCCGTTGATTGAAAAATAAGAATTCTGGGGCGCTCCCACACCCTCCCCGGATTAGTAAGGAGAGAAGGTAAATGTCAGAAGCACAACTCAGCCGCGATCAGGTGAAGGATTATCTGAAGAACCTGAGCCTTATCGACGCCGCGGCTCTCGTCAAAGAACTCGAGGCCGAGCTCGGCGTGTCGGCCGCCGCTCCGGTCGCGGTCGCTGCCGCTCCTGCGGCCGGTGGCGCTGCCGCTGCCGCGCCCGAGAAAGAGGAGTTCAACGTCGTGCTGACGGGCTCCGGCGACAAGAAGATCCAGGTGATCAAGGTCGTCCGCGAATTGACCGGACTCGGCCTCAAAGAGGCCAAGGACCTGGTTGACGGCGCGCCCAAGGCGGTCAAGGAAGGCGTCAACAAGGCCGAAGCCGAAGAGATCAAGAAGAAGCTCGAAGCGGCCGGCGGCAGCGTGGAGCTGAAGTAGGAAGGGTTTAGTCTTTTTGACGCACAACCAAGGGTCGGGAAATTCACGCGGCGCGACGCTCAAGCGCGCGCGGATATTTCATACGGTCTTTATCGATGAAGCCGTGGGCACGGGGGAGACTCCTGCGCCCGCGTCCTCTATTGCTTCACGGCGCGCCGAAGTATGTGGCGCACGCACGGTGAGGTAGCTGATGGCTCAGGTTCACGTAACCAGTAATCTCCGAATTCGCCGATCGTTCGGCAAGATCAAGAAGATCATCGAGATTCCGAATCTGATCGAGATTCAGAAGCGCTCGTACGACGACTTCTTGCAGGTCGGGGTCTCGACCGATGATCGCGCCGACGTTGGTCTGCAGGCGGTCTTCAAGTCGGTCTTTCCGATCAAGGATTTCAACGAGACGGCGTCGCTCGAATTCGTTTCCTACGAGCTCGGCACGCCCAAGTACGACGTCGAGGAATGCCATCAGCGTGGCATGACTTACGCCGCGCCGCTCAAGGTCAAGATTCAGCTCGTCATCTGGGACGTCGAGAACGGCCGCCGCTCGATTAAGAACGTCAAAGAGCAGGAAGTTTATTTCGGCGAGATTCCGCTGATGACCGGCAACGGCACCTTCATGGTGAACGGCACCGAGCGGGTCATCGTCTCGCAGTTGCATCGTTCGCCCGGCGTATTTTTCGAGCACGACAAGGGCCGCACGCATTCCACCGGCAAGCTGCTCTACTCGGCGCGAATCATTCCGTATCGCGGCAGTTGGATCGATTTCGAGTTCGACCCGCGCGACGTGCTCTACGTGCGGATCGACCGCCGCCGCAAATTCCCGGCGACCGTGCTGCTGCGCGCGCTCGGGATGACCACCGAAGACCTGCTCAACTACTACTACCGCAAGGACGTCGTTAACCTCGACCCCAAGCAGTACACCAAGCAGTTTGTCGCCGACCATCTGATGGGTTCGCGCGTCGGCCGCGACGTCAAGGATCCGAAGTCGGGCGAGGTTATCGCGCGCGAAGGCCGCAAGTTCAACAAGGCTATCGTGCGCGCGATGGAGCAGGCGAAGATAAGCGAAGTGCCGATTGCGCTCGACGAAATCGTCGGCAAAGTCTCGGCGCACGATATCGTCGATTCCACCACCGGCGAGGTGCTGATTGGCACCAACGAGGAGATAACCGACGACACGCTCGAGAAGCTGAAGGCGCATGGCGTCAAGAAAATCGAAGTGCTGTTCACCGAGGACGCGCCCGGCGGCGGTCCGCTGCGTCTCACGCTCGCGCAGGACAAGCTCGGCACGCCCGAAGAGGCGGTTATCGAGATTTACCGGCGGCTGCGCCCCGGCGATCCGCCGACGCAGGAAACGGCGACTACCTTTTTCAATAACCTGTTCTTCAACGCCGAGCGTTACGACCTGTCGAAAGTCGGCCGCCTCAAGCTGAATCACAAGCTCAAGATTGACGTGCCGCTCGAGCAGGGCACGCTCCGCCGCGAGGATATCCTCGAGGTCGTGCGCTACCTGATGGAGCTCAAGAACGGCAACGGCCAGGTTGACGATATCGATCATCTTGGCAATCGCCGCGTGCGCGCGGTCGGCGAGCTGGTCGAGAACCAGTTCCGCATCGGGTTGGTGCGCATGGAGCGCGCGATCAAGGAGCGGATGAGCCTGCAGGATATCGAAACCCTGATGCCGCAGGAGCTGGTCAACTACAAGCCGGCGTCGGCGGTCATCAAGGAATTTTTCGGATCGTCGCAGTTGTCGCAGTTCATGGATCAGACCAATCCGCTCAGCGAAATCGCGCACAAGCGCCGCCTATCCGCGCTCGGACCCGGCGGTCTGACGCGCGAGCGCGCCGGCTTCGAGGTCCGCGACGTTCATCCGACGCATTACGGCCGCGTATGCCCGATCGAAACGCCTGAGGGCCCGAATATCGGTC
>CAVWMC010000012.1:0-45075 GCA_963756005.1 uncultured delta proteobacterium | reverse complement strand
CTCTGCGATAGCCGATTGAGTTTCTGATTGTCTCTCCCCCCGTCGGTATGCCGGAAACTATATCAGACCTAGGACACGGGCATCTTCCAAGAAACGCAGCGCAGTTCATCGCGCAGTCGAGCAGCTCATCAGGGAAAACTACTAAATCTATCAGGACTCTGAATCCCTTTAGGGGTGTGGAACGTGCTAAACACCCTTCACAAGAGGGGTTATATGGAAGAAAAAACTTGGCAGAAGAGCGCCCCGGCACAAATTACTCTCGACTCGATATTCGCTGCTCTTGCTGCAATCTGGATAACCATAGCGATCGCGGACAACATCCACACGAAACTTAAGTTTTTTGAGATTCTCTGTTCTCTATTTTCGTTTTTTCTCTTCGCCGTATCGGCAGAGGGCACGACTAACGCGTATGACGAACGAGACGTCCTGAAATATGTCTATTACTTGCTCTGGTACAATATTGGCGTGCTCCTTATCGGTGCGGCGATGGGAGCTCTTATTTTCGCGCACTTCAGAGAGCATCTCCTGAGATTCGTCGGCGAGGGGCTCTGGTATCTCCCTCCGCTCTTTGTCGAATCTCTTATAACCTTAGTGTACATCGCATTCTTTATGGTCCTTCTATGGAATTGGATTCGGGATGCACGCTGGATTTTGTGTACAGACGAGACCTCTTTTGACGCATACCTCAAAGAACTGACTGATGAAGCAGATCCGGAACCGAATCGGCATTGGCTGATGAAAGTTATTTTCAAGAGAAGAATCCGGACATGACGCAGTTACCGCATAGCGGGGTATATACCCGACTCAAACCTTCAAAAATTCACGGTGTAGGTGTGTTCGCAATCCGGAACATTAAAAAGGGGACGTACATTTTCCCCGAGGACAATCAACGTATACGTTGGATCAATGAGGGGCAGATACAAAATCTTCCCACCCCGATCGTCAAGTTGTACAAGGATTTCGCGGTGATTCAAGGAAAGCGATATGGTGCTCCTTGGCATTTTGACCGGCTGACGCCCGCTTGGTACCTGAATCATTCTAAAAAGCCCAATGTCGCCATCGACAAGCACTTTAGGTTCTACGCCCTTCGTTACATCCGTAGCGGACAAGAGCTCACCGTTGACTACGACACTTATTCTGACGACCCGAGCAAACGAAAGCCGCACGGCAAAGTGCATGTCGGCGGCAGAACGTCCTGACAGGAAAGATTGGTGGCGACGGTAGGAGTCGAACCTACGACACTGCGGATATGAGCCGCATGCTCTAACCAACTGAGCTACGTCGCCACCGGGAATCGTCAAATGTAGCGTGAGCCGCCGAGCCGCGAAAGACCGCGCGACCTGTACGTCCGCCATTCAGCCCCGCCCCTCAGAGCAAAGTAGCGCGCTGCCCAACTTTGCTCTTCTCACTGGGTGCAGGGGTCACCCTCCGCGACGGTGTCGATGCCGCCCGCCGCGCAGGCGATTATTCTTTCTTTTCCTCTTAGCGCTTCAGCGCAGCGGGATGCTCCGCGTCTTCACCGCCTTGTGCCCGCGCTGCACCTGGTAGAGCACGCCTTCGGTGAACTCGACGCAGGTCAGTTTGCCTCCGTACACCAGGCCGGTGTCGATGCCGAGTTTGTACGGCAAGTCGATCATGACGCCGCGCATCGGCGTGTGTCCGAAGACGACGGTCGCGTCGATTTTGTGCGGATTGAAAATGAACTCCTGCCGAATCCACAGCATGTCTTCGGTCTGCTGCTCTTCGAGCTGTCGCGTCGGCATGATGCCGGCGTGGACGAAAAGATACGGCGGGCGCAGATAGCTGGTCGCGAGCCGCGTCATGAAGCCGAGGTGCGCGTCGGGCAGGCGCTCGAAGGCGTTCTCGAGGTCCTCCTCGCGCACGCCGTAGCTGTCGAGCGTCGCGATACCGCCGTTGAAGAGGAACGACTCGCCGTAATTTCCCGGCATCCCGAGGTACGACATCATCATGTCCTCGTGATTGCCCTTCAGGAACACGCACTCGGCGTTGCCCTTTTCGAGATCGAGCGCGAGGTCGATCACGTCGCGCGCCGACGGGCCGCGATCGACGTAGTCGCCGACGAAGACCACGGTGTCGCCGGCGACCGGCGCGATCGATTTCAGAATCGCGGCGAGTTCGTCGGGGCATCCGTGGATATCGCCGATCGCGAACAGGCGTCCTTCGGTTTTCGATTTGGCTTTGGCCGTCATGATGAGGATGTCAGTCGATGCGCGGCTTCGAGCTGCCGTTGTGAAGCAGATCGAGCAACGATTTGCGGTCTTCAATTATGCGGCGCGCGGCGCTGTAAGGATTCAGCTTGCCCGCGCGAACTTCGCCGATCACACTGTGCGCGCCACCGTCGGCGACCGCGCGCGCGGTGCGCTCCTCGAGCTCGGCGGACAGCACCTCGACGAACTCGCGCGTGCGGCGCTCGGACTCGCGCACCGCATCGACGTGCTCGCGCAAGTACTCGCGATGCTTCCCGATTGCGGCGACCACCGCCTCGACGCCCTTGTCCATCGCGGCCTGCGTCAGCAGCACCGGCGGCCGCCATCCCTCGCCCGCGCGCAGATGCACGCTCAGCTCGAGCTCGGCTTTGACCCGGTCGGCGCCTTCGCGGTCGGCCTTGTTGACGACGAATACGTCGGCGATTTCGTTGAGCCCGGCCTTCATCACCTGCACGCCGTCGCCCGCCTCAGGCACGGTGACGACCACGGTGGTGTCGGCGAGGTCCATGATCGACAGCTCGGTCTGTCCCACGCCGACGGTCTCGATAATGATCACGTCGGAGCCGTAAGCGTCGAGCAGTTTGACGATTTCGCGCGCGGCGCGGCTGAGTCCGCCGTGGCTGCCGCGCGAGGCGAGGCTGCGGATATACACGCCGGCGTCTTTGTAATGGTCGGTCATGCGGACGCGATCGCCGAGCACGGCGCCGCCGGAAAACGGACTCGACGGATCGATCGCGAGGATCGCAATTTTTTTTCCGAGCGCCCGATATTTCGCAATCAGCCGGTTGACGAGCGTGGATTTCCCGGCGCCCGGCGGTCCGGTGATTCCAACGACTTGCGCGCGGCCGGTCCTGGCGTAAATTCGCTCGATGATCGCGCTCGACTCCGGCGCGCGATTCTCGACCATCGTGATCAACTGCGCCAGCGCGCGCATCTCACCGGCGTCGAAACGCTTGAACAGTGCGTCCAGCCGCGCGTCTTTGGACTCGGCGGTCGCAGCGGGCGCCGCCGCAGTGTGTCGGGATTCAGCAGGCATACGAGGTCGTCCCGTAATGATAGCGGCTAGCGATCAAGCGGCGCAACAAAAGACCGCGCGGCTAAGGATCACGCGCAGCGGGGAAGGGGAAATCACTTCATTGAATGTGGAACCCGCGGTGGGTTCCACACCTCCTTCGGCAGGGGTGACCCCTGCACCCGGTGATAGGGAATCGCAAAATGTCGAGGACGACGTTTCGCTCTGAGGTTCTGGGGGTGGAAGCGTCAAACTCTTACCTCGCCCGTTATTTCACGAGAGAGGAACCGGCGGGCGTAGCCGCCGGTAGGTGAGCGACTGTGTTGAAAGTCAAGGTTGGGGGACCATGTAGTACGGTCACGGAACATCGCGTTGAGGATGACCAGCAGTTTGCGGGCGCAGGCGATGTACGCAAGCTTTTTGCTTTTTCCGCTCTGCACAAGACGCCTATAAAAGGGAGCCAGCAGCGGGTCGCACTGAGCATCGCCATGTACAGCGTACTGCGGACCCCGGCGCGGCCGCCCCAGATCATGCGCCGGCCCTTGAACTTGCCACTCTCGTGCGCGTGCGGTGCGACCCCAATCAGCGCGGCGATCTGACGTCGTCCGATCTGCCCCAGTTCCGGAACTTCGGCGATCAACGTACGCGCCAGCTGCGGGCCAACGCCGGGAACCTGCTGCAGCATCGCGATCTTCTGCTGATGCGCGGGAGAGTTCTTGATCGTCTCGCGCACCTGCTGCTCGAGCTCGACCAGGCTCCGCTTGAGCGCACGGATACTGGCCACGATGCTGCGCTTGACCACCTTGCGCGCCCGCTGGCGGCGGTTGGTCTCCGCCACCAACATCACGATTAGCTGGCGCCGCCGGCGCACCAAGGCCTTGAGCTCGGCCTCCGCCTCGGTCGGCAGTTGGGTCAGCGTAAGCCGCCCATGGCTTCGCGCCGAGTGTCCGAACTGCGCCAGCACCAGCGCATCGAGCCGATCGGTCTTGGCCAGTTTACCAAGACTGCGGGCGAACTCGCGCACCTGGCGCGGATTAACTACTGCCACCGGAACCCCGGCTGCGCACAACTCACTCACCAGCAGGTCTTCCGGTCCGCCACTGGCCTCTATCACCACCGCCTGCGGCCGCAACTCCAGCATCCGCGTGAGCAACTGTTCCACGCCGGCCGGGTCATTGCTGAGGCTGAAACTCTCACCACCAGGCCACCGCGCCACATCCAGCCGCGCCATCGACACATCCACCCCTACCATCACCTCACCTTGTGCCATCGCTCCTCCTCCCTCTCGGACGCCTTCCCTTCCTTGCGCACGATCCGGCCTCTTGCGGGCCGGGCGACTGTTCGGGTTGATACGCCCGCTTTAGGCGCGCGGGGATCCGTGCTGACAAGCGGCCTTTCTTGCTCCGCGAATGACATCGGTCTCCCGCGCGCATTTCCTCCGCTCCATTCAAATCCGCTTCATTTGCTACATACAAGGGTGCTGGGTTGCGCCACAAAAGTGGGTCGCTCTTTTTTTGTGTCATTCAGAGCGAAGCGAAGAATCCCAGATCCGCTCTTTCAACCGAGTTGCCTCACATAGAAGTGCGCGCGATCCACTTCGACGAAGCCGCACGACGGATACAGCACGCGCGCCCGCTGATTGACGCTCTCAGTCGCGACCAGCGCCGTGTGCAGTCCACGCATCTGCATCCGGCGCATTCCCTCGAGCGTCACGGCGCGCGCGTATCCGCGTCCGGTTGAATCGTGACGACACCCCAGCGGCTCGAAATGTCCGATGCCGTTTGTGGTGTCTGCCCAGCCGATGCAGTAGCTGAGAAACCTGCCGCCGGCGTCTTCCAGCACGACATCGAGTTCCGGATCGTACTGCGGCGCGGCGCGGAGTCGGCGGTAATTCTCAATGGTAATTTTCGACGGTCCCCACACCGACCACGCGTCGCGATGAACCTCGACGCGCGCGCCGAGATCGTCGTCCGTCGCATGCCGCAGACGCAAACCGGCGGGCAGTTCCGGTTGAGCGATAGGAGCGTCGGCCAGGCTGCGCGAATAGAACATGCTGAAGCGGTCGGTGCGTGCGTAGCCGGTCTGCTTCAAAAACGAGATGCGCTGTTGATCGCTGTCGAGAGCTTTGGTCGAGATCGTGTTCTCGCCGAGCATCGCGTACGCCTTCGGGATCGCTTCCATACCAATGCGCCCGAGATTCCGCCGCCGCTCTTCGGCCCAATCCATGACTTCGTTCGCGATCCGATCATCCAGCTCAAGCCCGGGGCGAATGTCGAAATCCACGTGTAGCGGTGGCTCGAACAAGGCGTAGGCGGCGATCACAGAGCCGGCGAACCAGAGCCGGACGTTCGCGTCTCCGGGCTTCGTCTCGTACAGCGCCCAGACGACATCGCCGGCTTTCATGTAAGTCGAGCGCGGCCAGCAGGCGCCGGTTGCGTGTCGTGCAAATTCAATCTGCAGCTGGAGGTCCGCGCTGCCGTTATAGGCACGCGAAGAAAAAGAGGTCATGACAAATCTCCTTACGCGGCCCGAGGACCGCCCTATCGAGAGACTTCATTGAGCGAGACGAAGCGGGAGATTGTCTTAGAGAATCATTGTCGTGATGAGAACC
Organism: uncultured delta proteobacterium; assembly: GCA_963756005.1. Classification (GTDB taxonomy): domain Bacteria; phylum Desulfobacterota; class Binatia; order Binatales; family Binataceae; genus Binatus. The sequence continues at coordinate 39,224 of CAVWMC010000012.1, read as the reverse complement.
CTTGTCGCAAAGAAAATATCATCGCGCGTCGGCAATGAACAGATCGCGCGCGCGGCATTGTTTTCCATCCCTTCGCGCCTTAGTCTCGATTCAAGGAATGAAGCTTCCTGACATATATACCGACTGGAAGATTGTGGTCGGCCTCGGGCTGATCATGCTGGGCGCCGCCAACTGGATCCTCGGTGTCGAACGGACGCAGATCTACAGCCGCATGATCGTCGCGCTTCAACGGCCCGCCGCGGCGACCGACTATCGCAGCTTCGACGAGCTCGACGCCGGCGCGGGCGGCGCGGTGCTCGAGCCGCTCACGGCGCAGCAGCGGCAGGCGTCGTACGCAACGGCGCGAATGGACTTTTATCACGCCGCATTCCTCGCCGGTCGCGTCATGGTGCTGCTCGGGTTGATCGTAACGCTGCTCGGCTTCATCAGCGTCATTCAGCAGGACTCGCGCCGCGCCTTTCGCCGCCCCGAGGACGACGCGCCAATTCCGCGCGGATTGCCCGGCGCGCCGCGAGCTCCGCAATAGAATCCGCAATGACAACGGAGTTGTCCGGGCGCGCGTGCGCGAAGATCAATTTGTTCCTGCGGGTGACCGGACGCCGTGGCGACGGCTATCACGAGCTTGACTCGATCTTCCTGCCGCTCTCGCTGGCCGACGAAATCCGCCTCGAAATCCGCGCCGCCAACGAACCCGCGGTCACCGTCAACTGCAACCTCCCGGAACTCGCCCGGCTCAAGAACAACCTGGCGGCACGCGCCGCGCGCGCGTTCATGAGCGAATTCGATCTGGTCGCCGACATCTCGATCGATCTCGAAAAACACATCCCGCTCGGCGCCGGACTCGGCGGCGGCTCGAGCGACGCCGCCACGATTCTGTGCATGATGGCGGCCGCGGCGCAGCTCACCGACGAAGCCGCGATGAGCACGCTGCGTCGTATCGCGCTGTCGCTCGGCGCTGACGTGCCGTTTTTTCTCGATCCGCGGCCGTCGCGCGTCACCGGCATCGGCGAGCGAATCGTCGAGCTCGCGGGACTGCCACGAATCCCAATCGTGATCGCCGTGCCGCCGTTCGAGGTGTCGACCGCCGCTATTTTCCGCGCGCTCGAAGCCGGCGCGTGGAGCGGACCGGCGCCCGCCGATCACATCGAGGCGATCGTGCGCGGCAACGTCGCCAACGAGCACCTGGTAAACGACCTGGCGCCGGTCGCGATCGCGCAATTTCCGGAGATTCGCCGCCTTAAAGGATTACTTGAAGATTCAGGCGCGCGCGCCGCACAGATGTCAGGCAGCGGCGGGGCGGTCTTCGGCGTATTTGACTCGGCTGACGAGGCCGAAAGCGCGGCGATTAAGATTCGTAAGCGCGCGCCGTTCGCCACCGTGATTGCGGCCTCGACCCTCGACGGCGAATCCGACGACGAAGTCGCCTGATATCCACAGTTCGCGCCTCGGGGCTGTGCATATATGATCGCGCTGGCGGCGGATTGACAGCGAAAAACCGCATCAATAACATCGCAATTCCTGCACCACGGCTGCTAAGGTTCTAGTCCGGGCAGGATGTCGCGAAACTAGCGACGGTTCGGTCCGAATATTTTGGATTGCTCGATTCGCCGGCTGAGCGCCCACATGGCGTTTCGCCGGCTGTCAATTTTGACGATGTAGATAGGAGAGGCGCGGGCCGCTTTGGAATCCAAATGCGCTGGGCGGTCGCCAAGCTGGTAAGGCACCAGGCTTTGGACCTGGCATTCGAAGGTTCGAATCCTTCCCGCCCAGCCAAGCTTACGGTGATCTGCGGCAAGTGAAGACTCAGATGACGATCGCGACGCGGGGGAATTGAAATGTCCGACAGGGTCAAGGACCAACTCGAAGTTTTCACCGGGAACTCGAACCCCGCGCTCGCGCGCGAGGTCACCGAGCATCTCGGCGTGAAGATGGGTGAAGCCGAGGTTGGCCGCTTTCCCGACGGCGAAGTGATGATCGAAGTCCGCGAGAACGTCCGCGGCGGCGATTGTTTCATCATCCAGTCGATCTGCACGCCGCCCAACGAAAATCTGATGGAGCTGATCCTGCTCACCGACGCACTCCGGCGTGCGTCGGCCGGGCGTATCACGGCGGTGATTCCGTACTTCGGCTACTCGCGGCAGGATCGCAAAGTCGCGCCGCGCGTGCCTATTAGCGCCAAGGTCGTCGCCGACCTGATCACGACGGCGGGCGTCAATCGCGTGCTGACGGTTGATCTGCATGCCGGCCAGATCCAGGGCTTCTTCAATATCCCGGTCGATAACCTGTACGCGATGCCGGTGCTGATCACGTACCTGCGCAAGCGAATCGACGGCAAGAAAGTCTCGGTGGTGTCGCCCGACGCGGGCGGCGTCGAACGCGCGCGCGCCTACGCGCGGCGGCTCAACGCGAACCTCGCGATTATCGACAAGCGCCGCCGCCGCGCGAGCGAAGTCGCCGAGATGCAACTGGTCGGCGAGGTGAAGGACTCGATCGCGCTGCTGGTGGACGACATGATCGACACCGCCGGCACGATCACCGAGGCGGCCAAGGTCGTCGTAAACGCGGGCGCGACGGAAGTAATCGCCGTCGCGACGCATCCGATACTGTCGGACCCGGCCTGCGAGCGACTCAACAAATCGAACATCACGGAAATTGTCACGACCAACACGATTCCGCTGCGCGCCAAGGCGCAGACCGAGCTGACGAAGTTAAAATCACTGTCGGTCGCGAGCCTGCTGGCGGAAGCGATGAAGCGAATTCATAATGAGGAGTCGGTGAGCTCGCTCTTTGCCTGAGCGCGCGCACCATCAAGCGAGGAAACAATGGAGACCGGTGAATTAGCCTGCGAGAAACGTGCGACCCGACCCAAGGGTCAGAACAACGCGCTGCGGCGCAGCGGCCGCGTGCCCGCAATTCTGTACGGACCGACGACATCGCCGATGGCGCTGGCGATCGATCGCCTCGAGCTCAAGGCCAGGATTTCGGCGGCCGCACACACGCGCATCATCAAGCTCAAGTCGAACACGGCGGAGCTCGACGGCAAGCATGTGATCCTCAAGGACGTGCAGCGCACGCCGGTGTCGGGAGAAATCCTGCACGCGGACCTGTACGAGGTGGATCTCACGCGCGCGATTCGCGTCGAGGTGCCGTTTAAGTTCACCGGCAAGGCCAAGGGCGTCGCCAACGGCGGAATCCTGGCGCCGCTCGAGCGCACCGCGACCGTCGAATGCCTGCCGCTGGAAATTCCCGACCTGATCGAGGTTGACGTGGCCGAAGTCGATATCCACGACGTCATCCACGTGTCGGCGGTGAAGTTCCCCGACAAGGTGAAGGCGATTTTCGACACCGATTATCCAGTGGTCACCGTGCTGCCGCCGACGGTTGCGGAAGTCGCGGTCGTCGCGGCGGCGGAAACCGTCGAAGGCGCCGCGGTCGAAGGTGCTGCGCCGGCAGAGGGCGCGGCGGCAGCAGCTCCCGCCGAGGGTGCGGCCGCCAAGGAAGGCGGCGACAAGGGCTCCGCCAAGAAGCCCGAGGCCGCCGAAAAGAAGAAATAGTTTTTCACTGTCTAGCTCGCGCGCGTCGCAACGACCGGCGACGCGCGCGAGCAACATAGATGTGAGGGGGAGCGGGCGCGCGGCGCAGGTCGCGAGTCCGGTGCAGGAGGAGGGGCCGCTATGAGTTTCGTCCATCTTCACGTCCACACGCAGTACAGCCTCCTCGACGGCGCCAACAAAATCGGCCCGCTCATCGAACACGCCAAGGCGTCGGGGATGGAAGCGATCGCGATGACCGACCACGGCAACATGTTCGGCGCGGTCGAGTTCTATCAGAAGGCGAAAGCCGCGGGCGTCAAGCCGATCATCGGTTGCGAAGTATATCTCGCGCCGGGCAAGCGCACCGATCGCACGCAGGTCCCGCGCAGCGACGATTTCGACGGCGGCGGAAATTTTCACCTGATCGTGCTCGCGCAGAATCGCGACGGCTACCGCAATCTGTGCAAGCTGCTCACCACCGCCTACCAGGACGGCCTCTACTACAAACCGCGCATCGACAAAGACATCCTCGCCGAGCTGTCCGACGGGCTGATCGTGCTGTCGGGATGCTTGTCGGGCGAGATCGCGCGATGGCTCCGGGCGGATCGCATGGACAAGGCGCGCGAGACCGCCGAGTCGTACGCGAAGATGTTCCCGGGCCGCTACTACCTCGAACTGCAGGACAACAAGCTGCATTCGCCGTACAACGAGGCACTGCGTGAAATCGGCAAGCAGGTCGGGCTGCCGCTGGTCGCGACCAATGATTGCCACTACCTGCATCGCGACGACGCCAAGGCGCACGAAGTTCTGCTCTGCATCCAGACCGGCAAGACGATGGCCGACGAGACGCGCTGGCGTTTCGATACCGACGAGCTTTACGTCAAGACGCCGGTCGAGATGGCGACCGCGTTCGGCGCGGACTCAGAGGAAGTGCGCAACAGCGTCGAGATCGCGCGGCGAATCGATTTCGATTTCGAGTTCGGCAAGTTTCATTTCCCGATTTTCAAATCGGGGCCGGGGGTTGATCTCAACGCCGAGATGGAAACCCGTGCGCGCGAAGGATTGACGGCGCGGCTCACCGAGATTCGCGCGCGCCGCGCCGAGGTTGACGAGTCGCAATATCAGGAACGCATCGACCGCGAGATTCCGGTGATTCGCGACATGGGTTTCGCGGGCTACATGCTGATCGTCGCCGACTTTATCGGCTACGCGCGCGGACTCGGAATTCCGGTCGGTCCCGGCCGCGGCTCCGTCGTCGGCAGCCTCGTTTCGTACGCGCTCGGAATCACCGAGGTCGATCCCGTCGAGCATCGCCTGCTGTTCGAGCGATGGCTGAATCCGGGGCGCAAGTCGATGCCGGATATCGACGTCGATTTTTGCTTCGAGCGCCGCGACGAGGTGCTCGAGTACGTGCGCAAAAAGTACGGCGACGATCGCGTCGCGCAGATAATCACGTTCGGCACGATCAAGGGCAAGCAGGCGATTCGCGACGTCGGCCGCGTGCTCGGACTGTCGTTCGCCGAGACCGACAAAATAGTCAAGCTGTATCCCGCGCCCAAGCAGGGCCGCGATTTCCCGCTCGCCGACGCGCTCGAGATGGAGCCGCGGCTCAAGGCCGAGCGCAAATTGCATCCCGATCTTTTCAACTACGCCTTCAAGCTCGAAGGCCTGCTGCGCCACGCCTCGCGCCACGCGGCCGGCGTCGTCATTTCCGACCAGCCGCTCACCGACCTGGTGCCGCTCTACGTCGATAAGGAACGCGACGAGGCGGCGCTCTCGATCACGCAGTACTCGATGAAGGGCGTCGAGGATATCGGGCTTATCAAGTTCGACTTCCTCGCACTCAAGAACCTGACGCTGATCACCGACACGCTCACGCTGATCAAAGGCGGCGGCAAAGAGGCGCCCGACCTTAACCGCCTGCGGCTCGACGACGCCGACACTTACAAGATGATCTCGCGCGGCGACACGGTCGGCGTGTTCCAGCTCGAGAGTTCGGGCATGCGCCGGTTCATCAGCGAGCTCAAGCCGACCTGCTTCGACGACGTGATTGCGGCCGGCTCGCTGTTCCGTCCCGGTCCGCTCGACTCAATCCAGGACGGCAAGACGATGGTCCAGCACTACGTCGATCGCAAGCACGGCAAGGAGCCGGTCGAGTACGATCATCCGCTGCTGGAGCCGGTGCTGCGCGAAACCTACGGTGTCATCGTGTACCAGGAACAGGTGATGCGCGCGGCGCAGGCGCTGGCGGGGTACTCGCTCGAACAGGCCGACATCCTGCGCTACGCGATGGGCAAGAAGAACAAAGCCGTCATGGAAAAAGAGCGCGCGGGGTTTATCGACGGCGCGAAGAAGAATGGCGTCAACGCCGCGCTCGCCACTTCGATCTTCGAGAAGATCGAAACCTTCGCGTCGTACGGATTCAATCGCTCGCACGCCGCCGCCTATGCGCTGACCACCTACACCACCGCCTACCTCAAGGCGCACTATCCGCACGAGTTCATGGCGGCGCTGATGTCGCTCGACATGGACGACGTCGATAAGACCTACAAAAATATCGCGGCGCTGCGCGAGATGAAGATCGCTATTCTGCCGCCCGATGTGAATCAGAGCCGGGTCAAGTTTGCGGTCACCGACGGCGCGATTCGCTTCGGGTTGGCCGCGATTCGCGGCGTCGGAGCCAAGCCGGGCGAGGCGATCGTCGCCGAGCGCGAGGCTAACGGCCCGTTCGAGAGCATGGCGGACTTCTGCATGCGCGTCGGCACGCAACTTATCAGCCGCCGCGTGCTCGACGCGCTGATCAAGTGCGGCGCCTTCGATTCCGTGAGCGCGGTGCGCGCCGCGCTGATGGCCGAGGCCGAGAATGCAATCAAGCTGGCGCAGAAGGCGCAGAGCGACGCCGAGAAAAACCAAATCGGTTTATTCGGCGGCGCGGTCAAGGTGCCGAAGCTCGCGGCGCGCGAGCAGATCCCGGAATGGGACGCGCGCGAGAAACTGAAATACGAAAAGGAAGCGCTCGGCTTCTACATCACGGCTCATCCGCTGGACAAGTACGAACGCGAGCTCGCGCGAATCAGCAAACTCACCACCGCCGATTTGTCCTCGGCGCCCGACGGCAGCCCGGTCCAGATTGCCGGCGTCATCCACGCCGTGAAACTCAAGAACAACAAATCGGGCAAGCGCTACGCGACGTTCTCGCTCGAGGATCGCGAGGGCGCGGTCGAAGCAATCGCATGGTCCGAGACCTACACCAAGTTCGAGGCGATCATCATGGGCGACGAGCCGGTAGTCGCGCGCGGCAAGCTCGACGTGGACGACGAGCGCGCACAGATTATTTTGGAAAACTTGACGCCGCTCGATGCCGCGCTGCTCGATTCGATTCGCGAGGTGAGAATCTCGGCGCCGATGCAGCGCCTCGAAAACGGCGGCCTCGACGCGCTGAAGGCGATGCTCGCGCGGTACCGCGGCAAGTCGATGACCTACCTGCATCTGAATCTCGGCGACGGCCGCGAAGCCGTGATGCTGCTGGGCGACAGCTATCGCGTGACGCCGACAGAAACCTTCGTCGCTGAGATGGAGCAGATTTTTGCGCCCGGCGCCGTGGCGCTGAGATAAAGTAGCGCCGTACCTCGAATCGCGCGTATCTGATAGACTCAGATCGTAGATTTTTTGCTATCGAGGTAGTCACCTGGCTAAGTCTTACGACGTTGTTCACGAGAATCACGAGAGCGCTGTCCTGGTCGGTATCGAACTTGGTACCGACGCGGGGATTGGCAGCGAAGAATCGCTCGAAGAACTCAAAGCGTTGACTGAAAGCGCAGGCGCGGAAGTTGCCGGCGTTGTTCGGCAGCGCCTCAAAGCGCCTGACCCGCGCACCTTTATCGGCAAGGGCAAGGCCGGCGAAGTGCGCGAGCTGGCGCAATCGAAGGGCGCGTCGCTGGCGATTTTCGATGACGCGCTCAGTCCCGCGCAAGCGCGCAATCTTGAAAACGAACTCAAGATTCGCGTAATCGATCGCAGCCAACTGATTCTCGACATCTTTGCGCAGCGCGCGCATACGCTCGAAGGCAAGCTGCAGGTCGAGATCGCGCAGCTCAGTTATTTGCAGCCGCGCCTGACGCGACAATGGTCGCATCTCTCGCGCGTTCGCGGCGGCGGCGCGGGCGGCGGTGGCGTCGGCACCCGCGGACCCGGTGAAACGCAGCTCGAAGTCGATCGACGACGCCTGCGCGAGCGGCTCACCCGCCTCAAGGCGCGCCTGGGTCAGGTCGAGCGCACGCGCACGATTCAACGCCAGCGCCGTCTCGAGGTTCCGTTTCCGACCGTCGCGCTGGTGGGCTACACCAACTCCGGCAAATCGACGCTGATGAACGCGCTGACGGAAGCCGGCGTCGAAGTTGCCAACCGCCCGTTCTCGACACTCGATCCCACGATTCGGCGTCTCAAGCTGCCCGGCGGCATGAACGTGATGCTGGTCGATACCGTCGGATTTATCCATCGCTTGCCCCATATGCTGATCGACGCCTTCAAGGCGACGCTCGAGGAAGTGCGCACCGCGACGCTGCTGCTGCACGTCGTTGATGCGAGCTCGCCGCTTAAGTCGGAACGGATGACGATCGTCGATGAGGTGCTGACCGAAATCGGTGCGGGCGCGGCGCCGCGTGTCATCGTCATGAACAAAGCCGATCTGGCCGAGCCGGGCGCGAATCGAAACGGAACGCATGATGCGGTCTCGATTTCGGCGCTGAAGGGCAAAGGCCTCGGCGATTTGCTCGACGCGATCGAGCGCCATCTCGGCGGCTCGCGCGAGGAAGTATCGGTCACGTTCCCGGCCAAGCGCGGCGACCTGGTGGCAATGGCGCGGCGGGATGGAGAAGTGCTAAGCGAGGAGTACCGCGACGGCCTGGTTTCGATGCGGGCGCGCGTGAGCGCTCCTGTAGCGGGGCGCCTGCGCAAGGCCGCGGACGCCGCAGTCTGATCGCGGTAGCCGAATTTACGATGGCAGCGCCTTCGCATAGCAGCATCCGTGCACGTCAGACCACGCAGCCCGCGGCGGCGTCGTATAGCAAACTCCTCAATCTGCCCAACTTCCTGACGCTGTGCCGGCTGGCGTCGATTCCAATCTTCCTGACGTTTCTCACGCGGCAACGCTACACCGCGGCGCTATATATTTTCGCCGCGGCGGCGTTGACCGACGGTCTCGACGGCGCGGTCGCGCGATGGTTCGACTCGCGCACTGAGTTGGGTGCGTTCCTCGATCCGTTCGCGGACAAGCTGATGCTGGTCTCGGCCTTCGTCGTGCTGACTATCGACGGCGATCTGCCGGGCTACCTGCTGAGCGTCGTCCTGATCCGCGATATCGTGATCGTCGTCGGCTACCTGATGATTTCGTTTTTCACCGGCGAGCGGGTGCCGGTGCGGCCGAGCTACCTCGGCAAGCTGAGCACGTTCATGCAGCTCGCGTGCGTAATCGCGGTGCTGGCGCGCGCGGGCAACTACTGGCCCGGCTACTTCAACGCGCTGCTGATCTCGACGGTCGCAGTCACCGCGGCGTCGTTCGTACATTATATGTATCGCGGCCTGGTGTGGCTGAGATCGCGCGAACCCGAGATGTTCGCGTAGGCTTCTCTCGTGTCATTCTAGTATCGTGTCCCACAAATATCTTTAAAATGTTCGGGTACGTTCTGGAACAGCCGCCCACCGCGCTTCAGCTACGCTTTGTTCCCCCTTTCCCGCGGGAAAGGGGGTGAGGGGGATAGGACGTGGCGGAATAGTTACCTCAAATCCCCTTCCACATCCTGGGGAAGGGGCCAGGGGTTAGGGCTCTGTTCTAAAAGATATTTGCGGGATGGTACACCAGAGCAGAGCGAAGAATCCTGGATCCTGCTTGGCCTCTTCCTGTCAGATCGAGAGGTTCCCGGCTCAAACGATCACTTTGGCGGCTCTTAGTTCTTCGACCTGGCTGCGCTCGATTCCCGCTTCGCGCAAAATCTCATCCGTATGCTCGCCGAGCTTCGGCGGCACGCGCCACATCTTGGCCGGCGTCTCGGAAAATCGCGCGCCCGGATTCACCGCGCGGACGCGGCCGGCGGTCGGGTGATCGTAAATCGAGAAGCTCTCGTTCTCGACGATTTCAGGATCTGTCAGCAGCGTCTCGTAGTTGTGGACGGGACCGCATGGGATGTCGGCGGCTTCGAGCACCGGCAGCCATTCGGCGGTATTCTTTTCTGGGAACAGTTTCGCGAGCCCGCGCATCAGATTGCGGCCGCGCTCGGCGCGTTCAGTGCGATCCGCCGTCTCCGGCCACCATTCGGGATGCCCGACCGCTTCGGCCAATCGCTTTGACTGTGCGTCGGTGAACGGCGCGATCGTCAGCCATCCGTCTTTGGTCTTGAACGGGTCGAGCGTCGTGCTCTTGGGCGCCAGATGCTTGAACTCTTCCTCGGGCAGCAGCGTGTAGCCGTAGATCGAATCGTTGGCCGTGAACGCCATCATCGCCTCGAGCATCGGGACCTTGATGTACTGGCCGACGCCGCGGGCGCGTGCCGCATGCAACGCGCTCACAACGGCGAGCGCGGCCGTCATCCCGCTCACTTTGTCCGCCAGCGCCATCTTGACCGCAGTCGGCTGGCCGGCCTTGAGGCCTTGTACGTACGCCATGCCCGAGTAGCCCTGGATGACTGGATCGTAGGCGGGAAAATTCGCGAGGCGACCCTTGGGCGGGAAGCCGCAAATCGAGCAATAGACAACCTTGGGATTGGCGCGGCGGATGTCGGCGTAGCCGATACCGAGGCGGTCGGCGACGCCGGGACGATTGTTTTCGACCAGCGCGTCGGCCTTCACCGCGAGACGGCGCACGAGATCGCGGCCGTGCTCCTTCTTGATGTCGATCACAATGCTGCGCTTGTTGCGGTTGAAGTTGAGGAACGCCGCGGTGAGTCCGCCGCGTTGCGGGCCGACGTTACGGCGCATCGAGTCGCCCTCGGGTGGTTCTATTTTGATAACGTCGGCGCCAAGGTCGCCGAGCAACTGCGTGCAGAACGGCCCCGAGATGACGGCGGTCAAATCAAGAATGCGGAAACCAATCAGCGGTCCATCAGCCATGACGAAAATCCTTCAAGCGCGCGCGTTCGAGCGTAGCAGATACTAGCCGCGATTGAGCAGGGTGTCACGCTGCAACCAAAGTGCGCGTCGACGCGAAGAATCTAACCTCTAACCCCTTCCCGAGCGGGGAGGGGAACCGGATAACGATAAGCCGCCGCTACTCAAAAATCAGTTCGGCGGCGGCTTCGGGACCGTCATGCCGAAGGCTACTTTCAGGTCGTCGCCGTTGAACGGATAGACGTGGACCATCCAGCCGAAGGCCTGCGGGAGCATGTAGCCGCCGGCGGCTTTGCAATCGGCGGCGTTGGCGATTTTGCCGGTGAAGCCGAAGCGTCCGTCGGCGAGGAAACCCAGGCGCTGGTTGATTGCCGGCGCCTCCGGATTCGACGACACCGGCAGCATGCCGGGCATGTCGAGATGCGCCGCGCCGACGTCGCCGTGCAGGATGTCTTCCAGCGTGACGCCGTTGGGCAGGCAGATGTTGGTGTGCGCATGCCAGTGCGCGACGCTCAGCGGGATCATCTCGTCGAGCTGAGTGTAGGTGTAGTCGGCGGGCGCGCTATACATCGCGCCGACCAGCACGTAATCGCCGCTCGTGGTTTTCACGTAAAGCAGCGAGCCAGGATGCGCCGGATCGAAATGGCCGGTGTATTCCCGCTGCGTGGTGGGGTAGTCGGTGAAGTGGTAAACGTCCTGCGGCACCGTCGGCAGAAAAATCTCGTAGTGCTCCGACAGTGCGACCCGATAGTCGTGATACTTCACCAGCGCGCGGCGCAGCGTGTTCAATCACGTCGTGCGCGCGCTCGATGTCCTGCGGAGTTTGCGGACGCGAGTCCGTCATCACCATATGCGCGCCCATGCCCATCTGCCCGCCCATCGCGTTGGGCGCACTGTCGCCGTCCATATCGCCCATCGCGGCCATGTCATGCGCGAACGCGGGCGCGCTAAACGCAAGCGCGAGGGTGACAGTTAGAAGTGCGAGCTTGTTCATGCAATCACCTCGGCTGTAGGCGTGCGTGCTTGAGGGCCGGCAACTCGCGGCGGACGCGCTCCTGGTACTCGAGATCGATCGGCGCGACCACGACGCCTTCACTGTCGGCGGCGCGCGCGAGCACGCGTCCCCATGGATCGACGATCATCGAATTGCCGTAGTCGCTGTAGCCGTAGATGTTGGGACCGAACTGCGCGGGCGCGATCACGTAAGCCTGGTTCTCGATCGCGCGCGCGCGCACCAGCGTCTCCCAATGCGCCTCGCCGGTCGGGAACGTGAACGCGCTCGGAATCGCGATGATCTGCGCACCGGCAAAAGTTAGGCGCCGGTAAAGTTCAGGGAAGCGCAGGTCGTAGCAGATAGTAAGCCCAATCGTGCCGAGCGGAGTCGCAGCGGTGACGACATCGGCGCCGGCGATCTTTGCGTCGGACTCGCGCACCGTCACGCGGCCAGGAAGATCGACGTCGAACAGATGAATCTTGCGATACACGGCGATGCGCGCGCCGTCGGGGCCGAGCAGCGCCGACGTGTTGTAGCATCGCGATTCGCCGGCGGCCGCATGCTCGGTGATCGAGCCGGCGACGATGTGGATTTGGAGCTCGCGCGCCAGCCGCGACATCAGCGTGAGCGATTGACCGTCGAGCGCTTCGGCCGCGACGGCCTGCTCGTTGCGCTTGCCGCGCCAGTTGAAGACCTCGGGCAGCGCGACGAGGTTCGCACCGCGCGCGGCTGCGACGCGGACGAGGCGCTCGGCGCGCTCGAGGTTCGCCAGTTTGTCGGGACCGGCGTTCATCTGGATTGCGGCTGCGAGATAGGTCATCGCGGGGTTTCCATTCGGCATTATTGCGCGATGAGCATCCAGTTAGTAGCGCGGAGTTGACGGATCCGCGTCCTCGGACCACGCGTCGATGCCGCCCGTCAGGTTGAGCACATGCTCGAAACCCTGCCGCGCCAGGTACATCGCGACCTGCGCGCTGCGGACGCCATGATGGCATACGACGACAGTCTCGCGGTCCGGGTCGAGCTCGGTCAGGCGCGACGGGATATCGCCCATCGGGATGTGACTCGCGCCGGGGAAGGGCGCCACGGAAATTTCAAATGGCTCGCGGACGTCGAGAATGAAGATGCGATCGCCTCGATCGAGGCGAGCCTTGAGCGCGGCCGGTTCGATTGCGCCGATATCAGGCATCATACCACCTGCAGGTAGTGTCTCAGTTTGAATTTCTGGTGAAGTCTCAGTTTGAAAGACTGCTTAGGCTTCTCGGATGCGCCGCGCGACATGCGGCACCACTTGGTCCAGCAGAGCCAAGCAGTCCCGATAACCGGCCATCCCAAGTTCGTAGGGGTCCGGGATGCCGCCTTGATGCTCGTTCGCGACCATCACGCTCGCCGAGTCTGCGCTTAGGGCGGAACGCACCTCCTCGGCCTCGTCGTGGCCGACACAAACGATCCATCGGTACTGGCCGAGGTCCAGGTCCCCGATCCAGCGGCTGATATGGCCGCTCAAATCGACCCCGCGTTCCTTCATACACGCGACAGATCGGTAATTGGCGGGACGGCCTGCCAACTCCTTACGCAAACCGGCACTTTCGACTATGAAGGTGGCACCAAGGTGTTGCTGAAGAACCGCCTGCATCATCGGGCTGCGGCTGATGTTGCCAACACAGACACAGAGAACCCTCTCCATCATGCGATGAAAGCACAACTGGCCACGGATTTGAACCTCCAGCGGCTGGACTCAATACAGGCCGGGACGGTAGAGCCCCTCATCAATCATACCACCTGTAGGGCACTGGTTCAGCTTGACTAGAACCCCCATGATTTGTAGGTGTCGGCAAGTTTCTTTTGCTGGTCGCACTCATCCGTATAGTCAGAGTGGATACACCGCTGATATTCGTCCTGAGGAGGGGTTTCATAACCGGCCCCGCCGAGCGGCGTTGAAAATGGGCTGCCAAGAATGAGCGACGAACAAGCCGAAAATAATAAGCTCAGCATCGCGAGCACGACGATATAGATTGACCTTTGCGTCGAAGAATTGGTTTCGCTTTCAAACTGAACCAGTGCCCACCTGTAGTGGCTCCGAGATCCTTCGGCTACCATCGATAGCTTCGTTCCGTCAGAAGTTGTTTTTGATCGATCATGGCGTCCGCCAACCTAACCCCTAACCCCTTCCCGAGCGGGAAGGGGAACCGGATGAGAGAAAGACCCCTTCCCGAAGCGGGAACCGGAACCGGACGAGAGGAGCGAGGTGCTCGTAAGTTGGGCGAGGGTGCAGAGCCTGACGCATGCCCTATAAGTTAACACAGAAAGTTCGGCGGGGTCAGGCTGAAAAGTTCACCCCCCTGTCATTGTCGAACCAGGCGACCGGCGGCGGGCTACTGTTTGATGTCGTTGGAAAACAGCTCGACCTTCGAGAACACCGGCAGCTCGGTGCATGAAATCGAAAAACCGAAAGAGTCGGTCTGACCGGGCAGGATCGGATCGAAGTGCGGCTTCTCGTTCAGAATTTTCTGGATGTACGGATCGTCCGACAGGCTTTCGGCGTGATGGTTGTAGAGGCTCTCGCCGTGGAGGATTTTGCCGCTATTGTCCTCGAACGCGAAGTGCAGGCGCACGTAATCGATCGGCTTGTCGCTGACGTTGGTGATTTTGCCTGAGACTACCAGGCTCGGTGGCATGCAGCACGAATGCATAATCACGTCGCGCGTGACGACGACCTTGAGCTGGTCGTTGGGCACAACCTGCGTCTTGGGATGATCGTAGCGGGCGTGCATGTCCGCTTCCGCCACGGCTTGCTCACTATCCTTGATATCGACGCGAGTGCCGGCAAAGGTGACGCTGGCCGCGCCGAAGGCCACAAAAATCGCGACTGCGATCAGTTTTTTCATATCCCCGGTCCCCATCGCCTGATCTTGGTGCCGGGCTTCGCCAATGTCAATCTGCTAATTGCATGACCGCCGAACACCTTCAGTTTATGGCCGAGGCCGTTGCCGAGGCCCGCCGCGCCGAGGCTGAGGGCGAAGTTCCGGTCGGTGCGGTCGCGGTCGTTGACGGACAAGTCGTTGGTACGGGGCATAATCGGCCGATTGGACTTGGCGACCCGACGGCGCATGCGGAGATCCTGGCAATCCGCACGGCCGCCTCGACGCTCAGGACCTACCGGCTTACGACCACATCTATATATGTGACGCTAGAGCCGTGCGTGATGTGCGTCGGCGCGATGCTGAACGCGCGCATCGCGCGAGTCGTGTACGGCGCGCGTGACGACAAGGCGGGTGCGCTCGGGTCGGTTTACGATATCGGCAGAGACGGCGTGCTCAACCATCGAATCGAAGTGATCGGCGGGGTGATGGAAACCGAGTGCGCGGAGCTGATGCGGGAATTTTTTCGCAAACGCCGCGGAGGGGCATGAGAGGAGGGCGGGGCGATGGGCAATTTTAGATTTTATCGGCGCATGTCGATTTTTCCGGGACTGTCGGTCAACGTCTCGAAGTCGGGGCCAAGCCTGACGCTCGGGATGCGCGGTGCGCACATGACGTTCGGCAGCAAGGGGATTCGCAGGACGGTTGGTATCCCGGGCACCGGCATCTACTATACCTCGCACAGCGGATACCATTCGGGGGCGCATTCGGCACACGTCGAGCAGCCGATTTCGGATTCGCAGCAGACGACCGCGCATGGGATCGCACAGCTGATCGCACTTATGATCATCATCGGCGCGGTGGCGTTTGCGATCGCGCTGGTCGGCTCGATAGCTGGGGGTAAGTGATTTCGGGTCGCACTGACAGATAGGGAGTTTTCACGATGGCGCGTCACAAGGTAATGGCGATCGGCCTTGACGGCTTTGATGCCACCTTGGCCGAACGCTACATGGCCGAGGGGCAGATGCCGGCGCTGGCGGAGTTGAAAAAGCGCGCCGCGCGTTTCCTTCTCGACGAGGGCGCCGCGCGCCGCGCGGGTCTGCCGTGGGAGCACGTGGCCTCGGGGCTATCGCCGGAAGCGGCAGGCCGCTGGGGGCCGGTGGATTTCGATCCGGCTTCCTACACGGCTTGGCAGGCCGGCGCTCAATTCGCGCCGTGGTGGGCCGAAACCGATCTTCGGGTAGTGGTGTTCGACCCCCCATTCGTCGATCTGTGCGCTGCCCGCAACACGCAAGGGATTGTGGGCTGGGGATCGCACAGTCCCGGGACACGCAGAATTGCCGGGCCCACGAAGTTGCTGGCTGAGTTCGTCCGACGGTTCGGCGACTATCCCGCCGACGAGTGGACCTATGGAACGCCGTGGCCCTCCACGCGGCGCTGCCAGCAGATGGGAGAAGGTCTCAGTCATGCGCTTGATGTGCGCAGCCGTGCAGCCCAATGGTTAGCGACCGAGCGATTCCCGGATTGGGAATTCTTTTTCGCGGTCGCGGGCGAGCTCCACAGTGGCATGGAAGGACTATGGCACGGAGTTGACGCCAGCCATCCTCTCAACACGCATCCTTCGGCCGCGGCGGCCGCTGCCGCATTGTTCGACATCCATCGGGCGCTGGATCGCATGGTCGGGCTGCTCGTCAAAGCCGCCGGCGATGCGGTTGTCATCGCGTTCAACATGGGAGGGGCGGGGCCGAACAACTGCGACGCGCAGTCGATGGTTCTGCTCCCCGAACTGCTCTACCGACACGCCTTCGGTCACTCGATGCTCACGATCCCTTCGGCATGGACCGCATCCCCGAACCACTTGCCTATTCTGGGCGAGCAGGAAACCTGGGATGCGGCGAGCACGTCGTGGGTTCCCGAACCGCCCGGCGAATCTGAGCCCGCGACGATGGCGGCGAATCTGCGCGCAGTCGCTCATCGCTTCCCGGAACCGGTGAAGAGCGCGCTGAGAATGGCGCGATCCTCGGCGGCACAGTGGCGATCCCGCAACGCACCGCCGGAGAAGCTGGTGCAAGATGTCGGCTACATACCGGGATATCACTACCGACACCACTGGCCGCGGATGCAGGCATTCGCGTTACCGGCATTCCTCGACGGACGCATCCGCATCAATCTGCGCGGCCGCGAGCGCGATGGCATCGTCGAGCTGTCGCAGTACGAGGAGACCTGCCGGACGATCGAGACCATCCTCGGCGAGTGCCGCGATCCTCGCACCGGCGAGCCGGCGGTCGCGTCGATCGAGCGGGCGTCAAGCTCGAATCCCATGAGCCTCGCGAACTCGGAATCGGATCTATTGGTCGTCTGGCGCGACGTGGCCGGCGCACTGGAGCATCCGCGTCTCGGCCTGATTGGTCCGGTGCCTCTGCGTAGGACCGGCGGGCACACGCGTCACGGGGTCGCGTACCTTGTGGGGCCAGGCTTTGAGCCCGGCGATCGCGGAGTTCATGCGTCCTGCGATGTCACGCCCACAATCGTAGAATTGCTCGGCGCTGAACCGGTCACGCGCCTGTCGGGGAAGAGCTTGCTCTAAACCCTGTTGTGCGCTGGCGGGGCCGTCCTGGTTGAAGTGGATCTGCTCCCGCTAGGATGAGGCTGGCTTCGGAAATGCGTTGGCGGCCTCGGTCGGACTGATGCGGATGAAGATGGTGCCCTCGCCGTACTTTTCTCCGCCAAGGGCAAAGGTGTCGCCGTTCTCGAGACTCAGGTCGGCCGTCATCGTCGCGCGGCCGCCGTCGAACAGAACGACCGCCATCCTGATGACGCCGCCTTCGAGCGCGCGCGGCTGTACGTGCAGAACTTTGCCGCCCGGCAGCGTGAACACGATCATCTTGCCGGATTCCGTCATTCCGGTCGCATGAGTGAATGAGCCGAACGCCGGGTTCGCGACGAAGGCCGAATCGACGCGGACATCGACCAACTTTGCCGGCGTGATCGTAGCCGGCGGCGCGGGCTGGTTGACGGCCACCGTCTGAGGCATCGTGCTCGCGATATGCGCGATGCCGAGGCGGAGAATTCCGGCGTGCAGAGCTACGGCCAATAGCGCGACCGCGACCACTTTTGCGATTACGTCCAGGACTGATTTGGCAAATCCCTCGAGCGAGGGCATGACCGCGATAGCCCTGAGTTCGCGGCCGATTGCGGAGTAGTCGGAGAGCTCGCCCGTGCAAGCGGCGCAGCCCTCGACGTGACGCGCGACTTTCCTCAGGTCGCGCGGCTCAAGCTCGCCGTCGCCGGCAGCGCTGAGCATCAAGCCTATTTCGCCGCATTCAGGCATTCGACCGTTAATAGCCTAGACCAATAGACGAGGTCAGCCCCTCGAAATTCACCGTCAGGCCACCGGATTGACAGCGGCCAAGCGGTCGGGCGCCTGCGGTATCGTCTTCCACAAGTCGGGGTCGTGTCCCGTGATGATCATTGCGCCGCCGTCGCGCAGCGCGCGCAGCCGCCGGATGGATTCGAGCATCTGCTCGCGATCGTACATCGCGGTCGGCAGATGGAAGTTGTCGAGCGTGCGGCGCAGATAGCATGCGTCGCCCGTCATCACGACTTCGCCGGCGCCGATTCGGACGCGGAGCGACTGATGGCCGGGAGTGTGGCCGTGCGTGGGGATGCATACGACCGAGCCGTCGCCGAAAACGTCGTGATCGCCGTCGAGCATTTTCACCTTGTGCCCGTGGTCGTAGTCGTGCGGATCGTAATAGACGCTTTCGATCAGATCGCTGTTGTGGCCGGCCTCCCACTCGCGCCGTTGAATCAGCAGGGTTGCGTTGGGCAACTGCTGGTTGCCGCCGCAGTGATCGAAATGGAGATGCGAGTTGATGATGAAGTCGATCCTCGAGGGCGCCACGCCGAGCGCTTCGAGGCGCGTGGCGATCTGTTCGCCGGGTTTGAATCCAACCGTGTGATACGCCGCGAGCCGTCCCAGCCGGCGATTCGGATCGGTTTGCGTATCGACGTGGAGGCCGCTATCGAAAATAGCGCGCCCCTTCGGATGCTCGATCAGGTACGCGGGCACGGGCACGGTGAGGCTTCCTTTTTCGCCGGCGAGCAGAAGCGCGGCGGGCAGCGTCAGCCATCCGCAGGTGAACGCATAGACGGTGAGCGTCATCTGATATAACCTTCGTCCTGCCAGTGTCTTTACACCAAACCGCGGTCAGGCGCGATTCGGTTCTTTCCATCCCCTTCAGCGTGTTACATTTTGTGCGATGGGCGAAGTGAACTCGATTGTGATCGATTGCGACTCGCATGTGATGGAGCCGCCGGACCTGTGGGAGAAATATCTCGAGCCGAAGTTTCGCGATCGCGCAATTCGGATCGTCAAGGATCCCGGCGACGGGCTCGAAGTGCTGATGGTTGATAAGCAGCCGCTGCTCAAGGGCGTGCTGGCGGGACTGGGCGGCGCGAATCAGCCGCGGCAGGAACTTTTCGTCCCCGGCCGGCTCGGTTACATGGACGGATGCCCGACCGCGAGCTACCTGCCCGCGGAGCGCGTCAAGCTGCTCGACCAATGGGGCGTCAGCGCGGGCGTGCTGTTCCCGACGGTCGGGATTTTGTGGGACGTCGAGGATAACGAACTCGCGGCGGCCTATGCGCGCGCCTACAACAACTGGATCAACGATTTCGCGAGCACGGTGCGCAGCCGCGTGATTCCGATTGCGCATATCGCGTTGCAGGACGTGGACTCGGCGCTGATCGAGCTCAAGCGATGCATCAAGCTGGGCTTCAAGGGGATCTTTCTGGCGCCGGAAAATGTCGGCGGCCGGCGCTTCTCGCATCCCGACTTCGATCCGATCTGGCGCAAATGCGAAGCGGCGGGTATCCCGGCATGCCTGCACGTGATCGTGCGCTTCAATCGCGCGCCGGGAATTATCGGGCAGTTCTATCAGCCCGGCGAGTTCCGCACCGTGTTCGGATTCGCGCTCGGCGGATTCGCGCAGGTGGTGCCGGCCGCGATGACGATGGTGGCCGACGGGTTGTTCGATCGCTTTCCGCGGCTCAAGGTCTTGTGCGTCGAAGCAGGCTGCGGCTGGGCGCCCTACATCATGGATCGGATGGATCAGAAGTACGAATTGCTCGGCTGGACCTATCCGACCAAGTTGAAGCCGTCGGATTATTTTCGGCGCAACATCTGGGTCGTCGCCGAGCCCGAGGAACGCACGATAGGCGCGGTGATGGATCTGCTGGGCGAGGAACGCGTGTTATGGGGATCGGATTTCCCGCACGTCGATTCAAATCTCGAAGCGCCGCAGCAGATTCGACATTCAATCTCGAAATTGAGTGAGGCGCGGCAGCGCAAACTGCTGGGCGAGAACGCGCGCATCGTGTTCCCGGCCTAGCTCATGAAATCTCAAGGAAAGTGGTGCTGACGCGATGCCCAGTGACAAGGCCAAACTGAACAAGGCGCTGACGGCGACCTGCGTCGCGTGCAACAAGCCGGTCTCAACCGAGAGCGCGGTCGCACTAACGGGCATCGAGGACGGGCATCACAAGCAGTACGTCGTGTGCAACAAGTGCGCGAACGGCGGATGGCGTCCGCCGGGCTTCGTCGGCATGCTGTCGTTCCGCCGCGAGTAACGTTGCGAGATCTCGATCAGAGCAGAGACGCTTGAAGTGGCTCCGTGACCTTGGAATCGACGCCGGAGAGTTTTTCGATTCGGAGTCTGACCTCGTCGCTGCACGCGGCAAAGAAGTCTTTCCATTCGGATTCGTTCTTCAGTTCCGCGAACCGCCGTTTCGGGGCTTCGAAAACGACCACGTTTTTGTTCCGCTTGATCAGACGCAGAACGTTCATCAGGGTTCCAGCGCTTTCTCCGTCCCAGATCATCAGGCCGAACGAAGCTTCCTCCGACATTCGGACATCCTTCGTCGCATAGAAATTAAAATCGCGCCGGCTTGAATTGACCGCCACTTGCCGGGTCGGCCAATCGCCAACATTGTTGCGACAACGAGTGCCGGAACAAAAAACTTCGACGTGGCGATAATTCTTTCCGTGCAGAAACAGCTGAACGGACTTGTCCACACCCGCTGCGTCGCCGATAACAACGGGTAGGCTTTTCGCCACGATCTCGTCGAGCCTTTGCAGGACCTCGGCACTCAGCTTCGAGATTTTACGGGATCCGGCGATGAATATTTTTGTCATCGGAGACTGCGGGTTCGAGTTAACGTTAACGCCAGCACGTCCTTCGCGCCAGCTTGATCGTACAAGAGGCTGGTGACGGCGTTCAATGTGGCGCCCGACCTGTAGAGATCGTCGAACAGCAATACGATTTTGTTCCTGGCTATTGAGAGATCAACTTCAAATGCACCATCGAGCAAGCGGAGTCGTTCGCCGAAGTCGAAGATATTCTTCAGTTGCGACGTTTCGCGAACCTTCCAGACGCAATCCTCGAACACCGGGATCCCGATTCGCGCTCCAATCGCATGCGCGAGCAGGATAACCGGCTGCTCGGTGCGCGGGGTCGATGGCGGTACGGGAACGATCAAATCCACCGTCGGCAGATAAGATTCAGCGAAAGTTCCAACCACGGCGGCGATCTCAGGAATCACGCTCTGGTCGCGGCGAAATTTGAGTTTGTAGAGAAGCTCGCCAAGTTCAGAACGTTTGCTGGCGAACTGCGGATGTCCATATTCGTCATGACCGAGCAGCTCGCTACTCGCCGTGTGCACGTCGAGCGTGAATCCATTGCTTCCGCGGCCGGAAATCCTGGTCGGATTGATTTCCACCATGACAGTTCGGACGAACTCGAAGGCTCAGACTTTGTACAGGCGTTTGGCTTCGGCGCGGAGGTCGGAGCGGAAGTCCGGGTGCGCGATTGCGACCAGCTCCTCGATCCTTTGACGAATCGATTTGCCTTTTAGCGTTGCGATGCCGTATTCGGTGGCCACGTGATGGACGAAGCCGCGCGGCGACGTTACGACGGCGCCCGGGTCCAGCACCGGCACTATGCGCGAGATGCGCTTGCCCTGTACGATCGAGCTCGACGGCACGACGATCACCGTTTTGCCGCCCGCCAGGCACGCGGCGACGACGAACGCCGTCTGACCGCCGGTGCCGGTGTACATCAGCGGTCCGATCGACTCGCCGTTGGTCTGCCCGGTCAAATCAACCGCCATTGCGTTGTTGACCGAGATGAGCCCCTCTTCCTGTGCGACGAAGCGGATGTCGTCGGTGGTGTTGAAGTCGTAGAGCGCGAACGCGGGATTGCCGTCGATGAAATCCAGCTCCTCCCGCGGCGTCAGCGGCGCGAAGCCGGCGCCGACCACCAATCCCGGAAACAGTTTCTTGTGCTTGCCGGTCAGCACGCCCGCTTCGACCAGCGGCGCGGTGTGGAGCGGAATGATTTCGGTCTGCATCCCAAGCTCGTGATGATTGACAAGATGCTTGCACAGCATCCCGGACATCGAGCCGACGCCGATTTGCAGCGTGGCGCGGTCGGGGATGAGCTCCTTGGCGACCATTCCGCAGACCGTCGCGATATTGCGCGCTTCCTCTTCGCCGGGCTGCGGCAGATTGATTACCGGCAGCTCGACAGTGCGTTCGACGAAGTAGTTTATTTCCGAAATATGAATCGAGTTGTCGCCGCCGACGCGAATCGAATTCTTGTCGATCTCGGCGATCACGAGATTCGCATTGCGCGCGAGCAGCTTCGACATGATCTGCGCTTCGCCGAAGTTGCAGTAGCCATGTTCGTCGGGCGGCGACACGGTCATCAGGTACACGTTGAAATTATCGAGCGCTGGCGGCAGATGCCCGGAGCGGTAATACACGATCGGCGTGAAGTCGGCGGCGCCGCGATGGTAAATCGCGCGGTCGTACGGCGAGAGATACATCGACTCGAGTCGGAAGCGCTCGCCCAGCCCCGGCAAATCCCAGTTCATGACGGCGGCGCCGTGATTGACGACGACGTTTTCCAGTTCCATCAGGCGCCCCGCGAGCGCGGGGCACAACTCGAACGGCGTCTGCTGCGCGATCGACAGACAGACGCGGTCGCCCGACTTGATATGCGCGACGGCTTCATCGGCCGCGACCAGCTTGGCGCCGAGTTGCGCGCGCCAATCGTGTCCGTTCATGCGGCCGCGATTCTGACTCGGTGCCGTAGCCATCTCAGGCGGCAGCCGCGAGCGTGGTGTTGATTCCCATCTCGCGCATGAAGGCTGACGTGCGCTCGTTCAAGAGCCCGACCTTCTGCATGTTGCTGACGACGGTCTGATGCATCTCGCGGCGGAACAGTTTGCGGAACAGCGCGTATTCGCTGCCGAGCGCGATTTCCTTGCGCGCCTGACGCACCGCTTCGATGTCGGCCGCGCTCATGCCCATCGCTTCGTAAGCCTCGCGCGGGAACTGTCCGGTCATCACGAGGATTAGCGCCTCCCGCGTGAAGTCCTCGAGTTCGTGCAGGTCGCCGGCGCTGAGCCCGCGAATCTCGTCGGGCAGGCTGAGGATCGAAAATCCCATGTGGCGCGATTCGTCGGCCAGGATACGCTTGCAGATGTTGCGCAGCAGTGGATCCTTGGCCGTCTCCATCAGCATCCGGAACAGCGATACGGCAAAGGTCTCGGCCAGGAGTTGCAAGCCGACGGTCTTGATGAACCATTTGCCGTTGCCGAGGATGTAGTCGAAGAGCCGCTTGATATTCCCGGTCATCGGATAGATTTTGCCGTCGCATTTTTCGAGCAGGTAGCGGCTCAGCACTTCGGCGTGACGCGCTTCGTCAACCACCTGCGTCGCCTGGAAGAACTTCGCGTCGTTGCCCGGCACCATATCGACCAGCTGGCTGCAGGCGAGCATCGCGCCTTCTTCGCCGTGCAGCAGTTGCGAAAGCCGCCAGCATGAAAATTCCACGTTCAGGCGCTGGAACTCGCGCGGGTCGAGCCGGTCGAGCGTGGGAGTACCGTGGCCATCGACCAATTCGTCGGCGAAGATCCCGCGATCGAGGTCAACATTGGTCGTCCAATCGACGTCGGTGGACGCGTTCCACTGATCGCGCTTGGCGTTTTCGTAAAGACGGCGCAGGTCGGGCGCCTCGACGGCGTAGTAGCGCTGAAAGGTAGTGTCGAACGAAGTCGAGATACGGTGGGCGATCGAATTCGATGGCATAAAAGCGCGCTCCTCGGACCGGCTCAAGAAACCTAACTCACCGTAGCAAATTCCGTTCTGATCGGAAAATCGCGGATGACGGGCGTTCGCGCTCGATCACGGCTTGACTGTGCGGTAGCAAAGCTCGATGCTCGCCAGTTGCAGCGCGGTTCGGGAGGCTGGTTTAACCGGCCTGAGTCGCCTGACTCGAAATCGAGGAGCCGCGGGGGCGAATCCCAGTCAAACAACCTGGGGCCAGGGTGCGCGCGCAATGTCAACGCTGAGTCGCCTCAATTCGAAATTCAGTCAGGTTCTGCAACCGGAACCGCTCACGCAACAAGTTCTAACGCTCTCGCCGGACGAGTTGAAGGATCAATTTCAAAAGACCTCCGAGATAATCAACAGTACCGTATTTGTGCTCGTCGGCTTCTGCTTCTTTTGTGCTTTAGCCTTGTCGGGACCTGACGCCAAGCTGCTGTCCGCAGACCCGTCGATCGAGCTGCCCTTCGTTTCAAGCCACGTTTCCTTTCAGGTCTTTCTCATAGTCGCGCCGCTCACACTCGCGGTCTTGCTGCTATACGTACACATATATGTTGGACACTGGTGGCATCTGCTGAGAGTTGAGAGCCAGCAAGCTCTTCACGCGGGAATCGAGGTCCCGCCAATGTGGCAGCCGCCGTTGATTTTCAACCTACCGACCAGACTGGCTTCAGTGACGAGCATCTTCGTCCTATACCTGATAGGTCCTTTGACGCTCTTGTTCTTCTGTTACGAGGCTTTGAAAGTGCCGCAGACACCGTCGATGCGCTACGGGTTGATCGGGTTCCTATCCTCGCTGATCAAGGGGCCGCGGCATGCGATTTCGGCGGCCTCATGCGTCATTCCACTAAGCATGCTGGCGACAGTTATGTTTGGTCTTCTTATAGGACGGCGGGTGGTCGAACCGCATGCGCACGAGTGGCGGTGGACGGGAGCTATATATCGAGGCAGCTTGGTAGTTGTAACTCTGTGCGCATCTACGGTTGCAGTCATCGCACTATTTTTTCCCGCCGTCCTGCCGAAGTTCTCATTGAATCTGACCAATGCTGATTTACATTCTGCCAACCTGTCGTCGCTCGATCTGTCGGGGGCGATGCTGTGGAACGCGAATCTTCAGCAGGCGAACCTCAATGGTTCAAACCTCGACGGTGCTTACCTGGCGTTGGCAGACCTCAGCGGCGCCACGGTGAAATCGGCGTCCGCTAAAGGCGCTCAACTGGTGGGGGCCGATCTGAGCGGCACCGATCTCAGCGCTACAAATCTGACGGGCGCCAACTTATGCGCTACCAACCTGGCGCGCGCGCAATTCGAGGGGGCTACCGTGGCAGACGTCGATTGGAAGTATGCGGATCTGGGCAGCACCACCTTGGCAGAGGCTAATTTGACGGCGCTCAATTCGATTGGATCCGCGGATGCTCCATGTTTCAAAGACAATGGAGTAGCCGCCGGACGGAAGTGCTGCGGCACAGATTGTTCCTGGATGTGCTACTAGACTGTCAGCTTTGCGAGACCGAGTACGACAGATAGCGTACCTGGACTTCCTTTCCGGCTTGCTTCCCATTCGTCCACGATGTCCACAAATTCGTCGTCCGAGAAGAATCGATCCGTGACGCCGGCTTCCATCGCGGGCGTTACCCGCAGCGTCTTGTGAATGCGGATAAAGTTATACCAGACCGTCATTACCCGCGGCGCCGCAACCTTGACTGCGCGAGAGCAAACATCGATGCTCATCTGTCGCGGAGAGGTTCGGGAGTTTGGTTTAACCGGCCTGACTCGAAATCAGGTGAGCCTAACGGCTCCGGGGGTTCGAATCCCTCCCTCTCCGCCACACAGTTTGTAGGATTCGCATACAATTCGGAGAAGGCGGCAAATGTCCCCGGAAGCTAGCTCTGATCCGGTGGCAATTTATCCCGGACCAGGGCGGACTACCCCGGACTACCCCGGACAGCCTTGATTTTTCAGGGGTTTCGGCGAGCGCGGGGGCGGTTGTTCCGAAATGCGCCGCGGAAGCCAGCGTGACATCGCGAAAGCGCTGAACGGTTGGGCTAATGGAGCGCAACGCGCGCTTAGTAGCGCCAAGCCGGAAGCAGCGTGACAAAATGATCAAACCACGTGAAAAGCCTATTAAATCGGGTATTTAAGCCGTTTGGGAGCCGCTTTTTGGCAATTTCAGCGTGACACGCAGCGTGACATCCGCGCGCCGAGCAGCGTGACAAGTCAAGATCACACCCGGTGATCTTGAAACCAAAATTCCAACCGGGAATTTCGGTCGATGCGTAAAGTTCAATTAGCAAATGTCGCCGGTGGCGACATTTGAATCCGCAGTGATTTCAGGGGGTTGAAATATTCCCCGTTGGACCATTAGACCCTCATGTCCGAGGCTTGGACATGATACCGAGCCTTCAGTCGAGATCCAGCAAGGAACGGCCGCACCAAACGATGCGACCGAATATTCGGACTTGAGGCCAGACTAAGAAGTTCTCCTCCGATGCTGAGAGGGTTTGCTCCGGTGCGGCCATTCTCACGATCCCCGGCGCCGTCGCTCGGTCCACCGATCCTATTGATACGCGACCGCTGGGCTCAACCGCCGCGAGCCGCGCGAGAACCTTCCCCTCACGCGACAGAAGAACTGGCCCCACGACGATCCGATTGGAACTGAAGGGCGGCACGACGCCACGCATTACGATCACGATGTCGCCATCATCGATCAGCGGGCGCATCGCGCCATCGGAACCGCCCATCCGAACCGCGAAGAGTTCGCGCGTGGCGACCATCGGATTCTGCCACCGTTCGATATATTGCTTGCTGAGCTTGCTCGCGCCGCTGAGCCAATTGAGATTGAAGACGGTCCACCGCAGCGTTGATTCTAACTTCGACGATTCCCCAGCTTCGAGGAACACTTCGTTAAAGCCCTGCGATTCTCTCAAGTCGTAAAATCGCAACTGCGCATATGGTTCGCCAGAAACCAACCAATCGAGCGAGACGTGACCAGCGTCGGCGATCCGCTTCAAGGCATCGCGCTCTGGGTTCCGAACCCGCTCGAGCCACGCATGCACGTGTTGACTCAAACTTCACACCGCTGATCGCTACCGAACGCGCGAACCGTTCCTATGTACGAGTTCCCCGCGACTAGGCGCAGACGCTCTGTAAATGCAGTCGTGCTCCGTCTCTGTCGGTTTCGATGAGCGTCCAGGTACAGGTGCTGCGCGCTTTTTATTGCGTGGTGTTTTCACTTGCTTGAGCCTATGTTAATTCGCTAGGTTTGATTGCGTGATGCACGCAAGGCCGAACCAGCAATATCCCGCAGCCGCCGCGAACGCGCAAGCGATTGGACAAATGCGCCGCATCATTCCACTTTGTTGCGCGATACGCGGGACTCCCGTGCGGCAGCCTCTCGATCGCGAACGGCCTACGACCAGCCACGCTAGGAGACGCGCTTTATCGGAGCTGGCCGAAGGGCGAGCGGCTCATCGCCGCGGCCATCGGCGTCGAGCCGTCCACGATTTGGCCATCACGATACGCGCGGCGGGCGCGGCGGAGGGCGGCGCGCGGATGATGGAGCAGGAGCTAATCACCGCGAGTGAATTGCAAATGCTGCCAAGTTGCGAGGCTAAGAGCGCCGCGACGCGCCGACAGAAAGTTGCGCGCTTCGTTAAGAAGCACGCGCTCAAAACGATCAGAGTCGGTGAACACGGCGAACGACAATTTGAGTTTGCCGATCTGTTCCAGCGTCTGCCCGAGGTTGATCGCGCGGCGCTGATTCGGATGCGCAAGGCGCGGACGGCGCCGGCCGCATCGCCGACGCCGGCTGTCGTTGCGGCGGCGAGCGCCGAAGAGCTGTCGGCGCTTGAGGAGAATTGGGAAGGTGCTTCTGACAAATGTCGCGCGCGCGCTGAGCGGCTCCTAAGTTACGTCCGAGAACTATGGGAAGAGCTACAGCAGCCATATAACGAACGCGATCTCAATCGAGCTTGCAAAACGATCGCGGCTCGACGCGCCATCGGCTGGTTCACCGTCCGACGCGCTGCAATAAAAGTTAAAAACCGCCCTGCGGAACTGTGGGCGTTCCTGCTCGTCGATAAGAATCGCGGACGTTCGCGTCACGAATACGGGCGCGAGTGGGATCGCTACTTCCGATCATATTATTTGGTGCGCACGGCACCAGCCGCGAGCGTTTGTCGCGATCTCGCTTGCAGGTCCATCGCAAAGATGGACGTGGACGCGGCGCGTCGCGCCGGCATTCGCGTGCCGACCGCGAAAGCGTTGCTCGATCGGCTTCATGCGGAGTTGAGCGACGAGGCGATCTTGCTGGCGCGATGCGGCGCCGACGCGGTGGCGGCGCGCCACTATCAGGATCGGGATTATTCGTCGCTCGCCGCTGGCGAAGCTCTCAACGGCGACGGCCATCGCTGCGATCGGTTTGTGAAGTGGCCGGACGGTTATCGTCGGCCGGCCGATGCTGTACGCATTTCAATGTTTGATGCACCGGCGCGATCACCGGTTACCGGATCGATCGCAACGGAGAATCAAGATCTCGTGCAGGCTCACCGCATCCGAATCTTTCCGAAGAGCTTTACCTCGCGCCATGTTTCTCGACAACGGGCGCGCCAGTGCCAGCAAGTGGTTAACCGGCGGTGTCGGTCTGGGCTGGCGGTTTCCGCTTCGAGGTAAAGGCCGAAGACGCCATCGGCGTATTTCGGCTGCTCGGCATCGACATTCGATTCACCAATCCCTACGCAGGCCGATCAAAACGCATCGAGCGCTTTTGGGGCGACTTAGAATCGCATCTTCGCCCGCGGCCTGAATTTCGTCTCGCCCATGCCGGTAACGGCAAAGATGAGCCCGCAGAAACGGCGCCGCTCATGCTGTGCCGATAGAAATTTTTATCCGGGTGGTTGGCGAAGAGATTGCCGCGTACAACAGCCGCGGGCCTGACGAGCCGTCGCGGCCCTCTTATGGAATAGTCGTCTCATCAGGGGCGATCCTTCGCAAGGCGACTGAAAGTCAACTGCGCTTACTCCTACTCGCGGCTCAAGAAGGTGCGCGTCCACGCGAAAGACGCATGCGTGTATTTGTTCGGGAATCGATACGAGGTTTCCGACGCTCCCGCCGGCAAGGACGTTATTGTTCGCTTCGATCCGGCGCGGCTCCACGACGATCTGCATCTTTATGATCGCGAAGGGCGCTATCTCGGCGCGGCAAAATGCGTCGCGCCGGTCGGCTTTGCGGACCATGCGGTGGCACGTGAAACCGCGCGTTTGAATAAGGTTCGGAACCGCCATCTGCGCGGGGAGCTGGAAGCGCAAGACCTGATCGATCGGATCAAACTCGGCGGGACGCTGCCACAAATCGAATCGCCGGCGCTGGCCGCCGCGAAAGTTGTGCGGCCGTTCCGATCGCCGCTCGAGGCGCCGCGCGCGACTGAGCCTGAGATTTTAGACAGTTCGATGGACGGTTACGGTCACGATGAAAAGGTTGCGTGAAAAGGGGTTAAGCCATGCGTGATCTATTTGTGGAAGATGCACGATACCGCAAGACGAAAAGTGTGGTCACGGAAGTCTCCGCTTCGCCGATCAGCATGCCGAAGGTCATCGTAATCGTTGCCGAAGCTGGCTGCGGAAAATCGACGTTGCTGAAGCGTCTCTGCGTCGAATTGGGCTGGGTATTTTTTTCGTTAAAGGAATATCAGAGCCCGGCCTGGTTGGTCGGTTCGTTAGCCGCCGAAGTGTGCGGTTACAGCTTGCGTACTATCTCGGAGAACTATTCGACGGTCGTCGGTTCACTCCGCAAGAGGCCACGCGGGATCATCTGCGACGAAGCGCATCGGGTCGCGCGCAATCTCAGCCGTTACGAAGTTCTTCGAGACATTTCTGATGAGACCGGCGCGCCGCTCGTTCTCGTCGGGACTTCAGATCTCTTACGCGCGGTGCATGCGCTGCCGCCGTTGGAATCGCGCGTGGCCGGCTGGCTTACGATTGCGCCGTGCGACCTTGCCGACACCAAGCTCTACGTCGAGCAGCTCTGCGAAGTTGCGCTCGCCGATGACCTGATCAAGACCGTTCACGAGATTACAAACGGCTTGCCGCGCGGGATCGTGATCGCGCTTTCGAGGTTGGAATCGCTGGCGCACCGGCGCGGCAAGAGGCGGCTGAGCTTGGCCGACATTCCTGAAAAATTCAGCTTTACCTTCGCGACGCGCGGCCGACGCCACGCGATCGCGACAGATGCCGGCGCCGCGAATGCGCCTGCCGCGCCCGCGCTTAGGGCGGTGAACTGATGCCGCGAAGGATGCCTAAGCGAGCACTTGCCGGCGTGCCAAGCGAGGGGCGCGACAGGATGTGGCGTGCGATGCGCATGCAGCCTGCGTTCCGAGTCCAGGAGCTGATCGGGCTTTGCGGCGTGCGGCGCAAGGCCGCCGAGAAATTCCTGCTGCCGCTGGTGCGCGCGGGCTATCTGCGCGCCGAGGGCGCGGGACCCGCGCGCCGGTACATGCTGATTCGCGATACTGGATCGGTGCCGCCGCGCGCCGGCCGCAGTGGCGTGTTCGATGTGAACGAAGCAATCGCACGCGACCGGGCGCGTTACGTCGAGCTGCTCAAGGAAGTTCGCCAGATCGAGGAGCGGCTGATCGCATACGGCGCCTACGTCGAGAAATTCCAGGAGCGCTTTGATGGAAATGGCCCGATCGCTTAAATCATCGGACGCAATCGAGACGACGCTCCGCGCGCGAACCAAAGCGGAGATCGCGGGCATGCGATTCGGCGGATGCGCCGACGCTATCGGCGTCATGCCGACGACGCTCCGCGACTACCTTGCGGACAAGCCGCTCAATAACGTCCAGGGCGTCGAGATGAGGGTTGAGCAGTGGCTCGATGAGCGCGAGCGTTGGCGCAACGCGGTCAAGGCGGCCGTCAATGCGGGTGAATGTCGGCGTCTGCGGACGGCGTTGGCTGGCAAGATTGAAGGTCTGCTCGAGAAGCTGCGCGGGTTTAAGGGCGACTGCCCAGCGGCGGCGGAATGCCGCGAACACGTCCTGAATCTGCTCGACGATTTGCTCTCTATCGATCCGGCGCACATGGACCGGGCGACGTGCTGGCGCTGCGATGCCGATTTGACTCTGCATCCCGACATCGAGAGCGAAATCGAAAAGGCCGTCAAGATAGCGGCGTGGTCAGGCTGGCCCGCAGATCTTGTGCGCGCCAGGTTGCGGCCGGTGCTGGCGCCCGGAGATGCAGTTTTGCGTTCCGATCACGGCGCCATTGCCGTGCGCCGCGCCGACGGCATCTGTTTCGCAGTCAGAAAGGCCGACGACTGAAGAGACAAAAGATGAAAGCAGGAGCAAAATCATCTCCAGCGATAGCGCGCGGCCGGCGCAATGCCGAGCTGGCCGCGATCCACGTCGCGGTCAAGCAGCTCGGCCTGGACGATGCGACGTATCGTGACTTTCTGTTCGCGACGACGGGACATCGATCGGCCGCCGAGCTGAGCGACGCGCAGAGGCAGCAGGTTATCGAGTTGCTGCGCAGCCGCGGCTTCAGGCGCACGGCGGTTGCGGAGAAGCGCCAGAAGAGGATCGCCGACAATTCGCAGCTCGGAATGATTCAGGGATTGTGGCGACGACTCAAAGTATGCCGGGGCGCTTACCGATCCGAGCGAGCGGCACCTATCCGCGTTCATAAAAAAACAGACGGGGATCGAGCGCGGCGAATGGCTAAATCCGCAAGAGGCGATCGCGGTGATCGAGGGTCTGAAAAAGCTGGCTCGCTCGCGTGGTCGAAAAGACGGAGCCGGCCGCATGAAGTGGCTCGTTGAAAAATTGCCGCGCGGCGATCGAAGTTTTGTCGATCAGTACCTGGTCGATCATGATTTCCGCGGTTACGACGACCTGGTTGAGCTGCTGCGGCGGCGCGGCCTGGATATTGGCGTCGGTGCGTTGAAGGGCTACTCGCGGCGGCTGCGAAGCAAGCGAGCGGAAGATCGGATGGTCGCGAGGACGACGGCGGCTGCGCTACTGACGCGAGGACCGAGGCGGAAGGAAGTCGCGTCGTCATGAAGATGGAATCACAGCGCACCGCATATCGCGGCGCCCATAAAAATGGTCGGTCTCGACCGGGAGACATAGCAATGAGCGCAAAAGAGAGGGGCAGAGCAAACGGCAAGGTTAGTACCTTGGCTGGGCATCGCGGGACGCCCGCAGGCTCGGAGATGAACGCGATCAACTCGTTCACGGTGATCGAGGAATGCGCGATAGAGCTGGCGGTCCTCACACTGCGATATCGTCGAGCGCGCCACTATCTGATAGCAAGACAGATCGAACAAGCACTGTCCGATGACGTAGTGTTGGACCCATACTTCACAGAACAGCGGAAGTCATTTTCCGAGGCATCCCGCGAGCTGCGCCGGGAGTTCTGCTACCTGGCAATAAATCTCACGGAAAATGAGGGTTGCGTTCTTCGGGATTTGGTAGGGGCGCTATCCATAGAAAATCACGCTGGCTCGGCAGAGCAATTCGGAGACATCGCGGCGGTCTTTGCCGATTGGCATGCCTGCCAGCGGCTCCTTGATTGCGGGGAGACGATTCAGAGCGCGGACTTCACGATACCGTCTGACGCGAAGCTCGATACGATCAACGCGAATCTCGCGATGCTGCTGGCATCGCTTCGCGATCATTTGAAGAGGCTAGGCTTTGATCTTCCCCGCGGATGAAGGGGAGTAACGACAAAAACAACGCGCGTTTAGAGGTAATAAACAGATGCTCAAAGAAAGAGACCGCGAGATGCCAGTGCAGAGCGGCGCGGCGGATGAAATCCATCCGGAGACGAACGCGCCGCGCGTGCTCGGGGAAATCAGCGGCGCCGCTGACGCGGACGCCCTTCTTGCGGATGAAGACAGGCGCATCGCGGAGAGGCAGACGCAGCCGGTTGCCGAGGAAGCGCAGCGCATCGCCGCGGTGGAGAATCTCAGAAAAATAGGGCGGGCGGCGTGGGAGCAA
Source organism: uncultured delta proteobacterium (assembly GCA_963756005.1). Classification (GTDB taxonomy): domain Bacteria; phylum Desulfobacterota; class Binatia; order Binatales; family Binataceae; genus Binatus. The sequence goes on along the minus strand of CAVWMC010000012.1, from coordinate 6,571 downwards.
GTTCTTGTTGCGACGCCGAATCAGCGCGTCGCTGACATAATCGTGAAGGCCACCGAATATTTGGGCGCCGCCGCGGCGGCCCAACAGCTTGCTCACGTCGCCGGTCACATACAAGGCTTCGCGCGCGACGCCATGGATTTGCTCACGCGCGGCGATTTTCACGGCCTTGACAGCGCGATCTCTCGGTTTTGGCTTGGAGTGCGCGACGCCGACAAACTCGCGCCGCCGAAGCCGCGGCTCATGCCGAGCGGCGACGCTTTCTACGGTGCCGGCTGGAGCACTGAGGAACGCTACGGCCTGGAAAATATTCTGCGGAAGGGGCTCTGCGGAGTGAAAACAGGTGATGTCTGCACCGCCATCGACGCGGATGGGGCGACGCTCGCGAGCGGCGCGCATTTGTCGCGTCAACAAGCGCTTGACGCATACGTTCCGCCGGCCGGCGGCAAGATGATCGCGGTTGGTAGCCTTTCCACCGTGATGAACGCGATACGGGCGCGCGAGTTGGGGAAGTAAAAAATGCAGCTGAGTACGATCGCAATTGCGATTGAAGCGATGACGGTCCAGCGGACGCGGCATGCGTGCGCGCCGACTACTGCAGGCGTCGTCTTGCTATGTGGGGGCCAGGACGCGAGCGGTAACGCTATGGCAACCGCGGAACTCTACACTATCGGAACCGGTCTGTGCGTCGCGACCGGCGCGATGAACACGCCGCGATATAACCACGCAGCCGTGCTGTTGACCGATGGTAGGGTGCTGATTATTGGCGGCCAGACGACGGGCGGCGGATACGTCGCATCGTGCGAATATTTCTACCCACTCACGGGCCAGTTCGTCGCGGCGCTGACGGGCCTCAGCTCGGCGCGCGCGGGATTCGCCGCGTTGCTAACTAGCAACGGCCAAGTGCTGATATCCGGGGGTGAGGACAGTGGCGACGCGGCGCTTCAACTGACGGAACTATACGTTCCTGCCCCGCCGGGCGAGATGGCGGGCGAGTCTCCGTTCTGATTGGTGGTGTTAACTCGGAATCTAAAAAAACGTCCGCGCTGATCGTGGTTGGGGTTTTGCGTGGTGAGGAAAGACAGCGAAGCGGATCGAAACATAGAAAAAGTTCTTGGCCTTCAGGCTGGCGCATTTTCGGCCGCGTTTTCGAGCGGACGCGCGCCGGCGTTGTCGCCCGCCGATCGCGAGATCTGCCGGATGATGAATCACAACCCGCGCGAATTTGCGCGGATGCGCGCGATTCTCTTCGGGCGCACCTGCCTGATGAGCATGTCAAAATCGCTGCCCGCGGACGGGAGCGCGCCGCAGTGGATCGAGATATTGCCGCTCGGCGAGTTCACCACCAGGTCCGGGGACGGCAGGGGGCCGTTTCATGCAGACGGCGCGAAGGTGATCGCAGCGACAAAAGCCAACGGGCTCGCGCGCGGCCTGCCGATCGATTACGACCATCGCACTTTCGTTGCCGACGATTCGCGCGCGGCCGGATGGATTCGCGACCTTCAAGTCCGGGCCAACGCACTGTGGGCTCGCGTCGAATGGACGCCGGAAGGCGCGGCGGCGATCGCGCGCAAGGAATACCGCTTCGTGTCGCCGGTGTTCAAGTGCCAGCCCGATGATCCGAATGCTCCTACAAACGAAATGAGCGGCGAAGTCTTGTTTGTAAAAGGCGCCGCGTTGACCAATGACCCCGCGCTGTCCATGCAAGAATTATCACGGCTCGCGGCCTAAACGATTCGCAAACGGAAACAGAAAGAGGAAGGAAAATGGCAACCGACCAGGAAATTCAGGCAGCCCGCGTTCTCGGAATCTCCGTGGAGGAATGGCGCAGGCGCGGGACGGTCGCGATGCGCGCGAACCGCGATGAGCGGGCCGGCGGCGGCACTGTAATGTGCCGGGTCGAAGGCGGTCGCGTCGTGCGGATGGATGCGGCCGATGGCGACGGCGACGACAGTTCGACGCCAGCGGAAATGGCGGCCCAGGCGCAGCAGCACCTTCAAAACTATATCGACGCACCTGGTGCCAAGAACGCGCACGAACACATCGCGCGCGCGAGTGCGATGTGCAGCGCGGCGTTGGCCCGATGCGCGCGCAATAGCGCGGAGCGCGCGAGCGCGTCGCCCGCTTTCCGCGGATAAAAAGGTGCATGCGCGAGCCGAAAAGAAATGGTCGGGGTTGCAGCTTGGTCGCTGCCGGTGGACCGTCGCCGCGGCCGTGCGGATTAAAATTGCCCGCGCGGCCGGACCTCGGCCAGTCCGATTTCAGTCATTGGCCAAGACGACTCGCGTGTTTTTCTCCTGGGCACGCGCCCGCGCAGCGAAACGGTGGCCTTCATCCCACCGCCGGATCGCCTGCGGCCGTCGTCCGGCCATTAATGCGGTCGCGGGCCGGCCGCCGGCCCGCGCCGCAGTCGCGATGGAGAGAGCCGCGTGAGTAGTTCGATTCCAGTTCCGAAACCAGCGTGGCAGCTCAAGTATCGCGGCTTAGCGATTACCAATCGTATCGAGAAAATGGTGACCTCGATCGAATACACGAGCTACGAGGGCGGCGCGTCGCCCGACCTGGAAGTCACGCTCGAGGACCGCGACAGGCGATGGCAGGGGCGGTGGTTTCCGCAGCGTGGCGACCAGGTGGATTTGTGGATCGGTTACGATCAGGATCTGACGTCGTGCGGAACATTCCAAGTTGACGAAGTGGAGCTGGATTTTCCGCCGGACCAGGTGAAGATGAAATGCCTGGCGGCGACGATAACGCCGGACGCGCGGACGCCGATCTCGCAACAATATGAGAGCGTGAGTCTGGCGGCGATCGCGAAGATCATCGCGACCAGGCATCGATGGACGCTCGTGAGCGCAGGCGAGCCGATCGATATCGAGTACGAGCGAATCACTCAAAATCAGGAGACGGATCTCGAATTTTTGCATCGACTCGCGCGGGAAAACAATTACATTTTCACAGTCAAAGGCGGCCAACTGATTTTATTCTCGCGGTCGCTGCTCGAGAGCGTGGCGGCGATCACTACCTTTCAACGCGGCGACGGATTTGTAACCAGCGGCAACTTCAAAGCCAAAACACGGGCCACCTACAAGGCGGCGACCGTCAGCTATCAGAACCCCGACACAAAGCAACTCATCACGGGAAGCGCCGAGGCTGATCCGCCGGTCGCAGTGGGCGACACTCTGACCCTGCAAATGCAAGTCGAAAACGGGCCGGACGCTGCGCAGAAGGCGAAGGCCGCACTGCATGACGCGAACATGCTGATCGTCACTGGCACGCTAGAAATCTACGGGCGTAACGATATACCGACCGGCAAGCCGATCGCGATCAAAGGATTCGGCGACTTCGATGGAAAGTACATCGTCGCGAAGGCAATTCATCGGCTATCGCGCGACAAGGGTTACTCGACGCAGTTGGAGCTGCGGAGCGTGAACGCGCCGGCCGACGGCAGCGGCGCTGATAGTGGGGGCGGCAATGGCTGAGCGAGTAAAAATCGTCCCGAGCGCGGCGCCCGCGCTGATTAAGGAACTGGAGGCACTGGCGAAGCCGCTCCTCGCAGCAATCGCGATCATGCGGCGACTACCTGCAATCGAGTTGCCGGCCGACGACGACGGCCGCGTTGGGGCGGGAATCTACAGGATGGCAAATTCGTACCACAAAGAATTGCGCGGCCCGGTTGCCTCGACGGAGCATTTTGTCCGGACTCTCACGGCGCTCGAGGAGTCAATGCAACAGATCGCAGATCGCGTGCCGTGGCATCGGCGCGGCTTAGGGAGCTGACCAAATCTCGGAAGCGAGGTCCGAAAACAATGAAGCGCAACCTTCACATAAAAAAAGCTTGCGATCGCATCACCGGTCAGATTCAAAAACACGTCTGGTCAATGAACGAACGGCGCGCCATTGTTGCCCGCATCGCTCGCCTTCGATTTTCGCCCGAGGACGATTTGACGTTCGCGGCAGCGCTGAACGAAATCGCCGATAAAGTGGACACGGTGGCGGCTGAGACGGCGGCGGCCGATGCTCGTTCGCTAGAGTCATTCAAACTCCTGGAGCGCGATTATAAAGACGCTTCCGCTAATTCGGTGAGGAAGTAAGTCCAATGGCGCATGATTTTCTGTTTGGCTTCAAATTCGTTGGAACAAACTATGTCTCGCCGATGCTCCAGAAGATCGAGCATCAGATCGAGTCGATCAACACCCAAGTCAAAAATACTGCACGATGGCGCGAAGCCGGCGCAAACATTGCTGTCGTCGGCGGAGGCGTCCTCGCGGCAGGTGGCGCCGTCGCGCTCATGATCAAGTCCACGACCGACGCGGCGTCCGGAATGCAAAATGTGATGTCGCATGTCGCCACTGCGATGAATGATGGCGCGGCGCAGCAAGTGCATCTGGCGCAGGCGCTGGCGATGTCCGAGAAGGCATCGATCGCGTCTGGCATCGCGGCCACGCAGGAGGCACAAGCCTACTACACCGCGCGCTCAAACTCTCTCGACCATGCACAGGCGCTCGCGGCTGTGAACACTGCCACGAAGCTGGTTATCGGTACTACCGCGTCGCTGAGCGAGGCGCAGGCGCAGCTTGATCCGACCACGCGCCTACTGACAGGCGTCTATCAAACGTTCGGCGACAAGACGAAAAACGCCGTGAAGCAGATCGCCACCTATGGTGATCAGCTCTCGAAGTTGCAGACGCACTACGCATTTCGAGGGCAGGACGAGATCAACAATGCGATGGCGTACGCGGTGCCGCTATCCAAAGCAGCGGGCGTTGCGTTCACCGACCAAAATGCCGCACTCGCACTTCTCAGCCTGGGCCTTAAGCACGGCGCGGAAGCCGGGACCACCTATCAGGAAGTGGTATCGAAGCTGTTGGCTGGCGGCAAGTTAAAGGCGTACACCGCGGTGACGGCCCAAGGAGGAATTGACTTTGGAAAAACAATCGCTCGGCTGCATGCCGCCACTATCGGCCTATCGGCGGCGCAACGAGGAGCGTTTCTGCATCAAGTTGGATTCACAGAGCGGTCGATACAAGGCGTCGCGATATTGATCGACAAGACCGATCAGTACAGGAGCGTAGTCGCCGATTTGAGCAATTCGCAGGGCGCCAATGCCGCCGCATTCGCGACCCGCCAGGCGGCGCCGGATGTGACGTGGGGTCGGTTGTCCGCGGCGCTTGATGTGCTCAGATCGAAGATCGGCGCACCTCTGCTTGGACCGATGTTAAGCCTGGTGAATGATTTGACCAGCGTAGCGGCGTCTGTGGCGAATGTCGCGAATGAGCATCAGCGAATCACAAAATATATTGTGACGTTCGGCGCAATCGGCGCGGCGATCGCGATCGTGGGCGGCGGACTACTCGTCATGACTGGCGCAATATTTGCGTCGATCTCATATCTTCCGGCAATGACGGCGGTAACGGCCGGACTCGGCGGCGCGTTCTCTTTTCTCGGCGGCGCTGCGACTTTCGCCTGGACCGCAATCACTGGACCTGTAGGGCTTGTCGTCGCCGCGATCGCTGCGGTGGCCATAGCTACGTACGAGCTTTACGAGCATTGGGCGGCGGTCAAGGCATTCCTGATGAGCGGGGCAAGTTGGGCATACGCGGCCGGCGCGAACCTGGTCAAGGCGATCGCGAGCGGGATCTGGTCGGCGATCACTTTCCCGCAGCATGCGATTGAAGCCGTCGTCGGCAAGATTTGGAACTACCTGCCGCATTCGCCGGCGAAGGAAGGGCCACTCAGAACGCTGCATCGCGTGCGAATCGTCGAGGAGATTGCGCGTTCGATTCAGCCGGGGCCGGCGCTTTTGGCGATGCGGCGCACGGCGGCAGCGGTGGCGATAGCGGCGCCGATGGTGCTGTCACCGATGATGGCTGGCCCCGCGATGGCCGGCGCGTCAGGCGGCGCGCGCGGCGGCGGAATCACGATTCAGGTTCACCAGGAGATCCATATCGACGGCGCGACTGCCGGCGACGATCGCGAAGTTCATGGCGACACTTCGTCATCATTCTGAGGAACTGGCGCAGATCCTCGACGCTAGATTGCAGCATCGCTCGCGCAAAGAGTTTTAACATTGCCTGGGAGTGGTGGCAGATGGAGTTGGCGCGGATGCGGATCCGCTCGATCAACTGTCGGATTTGTTCGCAAGCGACGCGATCCTGGCGTCGCAATTCTTCGGGTTACGAAGGTCCGTTCCGGCAAGCTATCGGCCGGTTCAGAAGCTAATGCTCGCCGTCCTGGCGGACGGCATCGACGATCTGTTAGTCCATCGCGGCCCCGTTAGACTTCGCGGCCGGCATCGCGCGGAAGCCGATGAATGGCTCTTCGACGAGGCAGCGGCGGTGCCATTCTCGTTCGCGTGGATTTGCGACGGTCTCGGGATCGACGCCTCATACCTGCGCGCCGGCATCCGCCGCCTCGAGGCGAAACTGCGGTCTTCAAATGGCCTGTGAAGCGTGCTCAATCGGGGCTAAACTGCCCGTCGAAAAATGGCTCAAAAGAGGCAAAATGATCAAAGCGAGCTTCTCTGAAATGATCAAAGCGAGCTTCTCTGCGTGATCAAAGCTAGGTTGCCCCACAG
>CAVWMC010000011.1:0-101982 GCA_963756005.1 uncultured delta proteobacterium | reverse complement strand
GGTGGGCCGTTCCGGGCTCGAACCGGAGACCCGCTGATTAAGAGTCAGCTGCTCTACCAACTGAGCTAACGGCCCACCATGGCGACACGTTTACGTAGCAGGATGCTTGGGGTGAGTGAAGGGATTTGAACCCTCGACCGCCGGAGCCACAATCCGATGCTCTGCCAACTGAGCTACACTCACCATCTCGATCACACTCAATCCATTCAGCGCCGCGTGCCGGCGGACTCTGAAATAGCCTCCGTGGCGCGCCAGAAGGGATTCGAACCCCTGACCCACGGCTTAGAAGGCCGTTGCTCTTTCCACCTGAGCTACTGGCGCATATCGGGGCGAGCCGATTTGAACGGCCGACCCCCTGCTCCCAAGGCAGGTGCGCTACCAAGCTGCGCTACGCCCCGAGCCTTTAGGAAGTAACATACGCACCATCGGCTCTCAACCAACGTGCGCGCGCGAGTCGATTTGCTTCGACGACGTCTTCGCGAAATCCGGGCGCCGCGGAGGAGTTCGCTGTGGATAACTGCGTCGTCGATCTTGAAATCGCGAACTCGCGATCCAATTCCGTCCGGCGGTAAAATCTCGCGAGCGCATCGCGCGGGCGGCATCAAGTGCAGTCAGCATCGAGCAGTGCGCGCTATGCAGGACTCGCGCTTGAACATTCCTGGAGCATCGCAAAGGTCGCAAGTTGCAAAACAGACGATTTCCCCTGATAAGTGGCCCAATTCGAGACTTTCGGCCCGCGATGGGTCGCATAAAGAGAAAAAAATCGATCTCGGTGTCGAGGATTTGTCTCGCTTTTTTGAAGGCACGAGCTTTGCTTCTGTTATAGTTGCGCTGACAATCTCCTCCCCCGAGACCCAGCGCCTGTCCCCAAGCAAAGGCCGGGCTACTTGAACCGTCGGCTCCCCACCGCGGTCCCCACTCGTAGCCCGGCCGTTCTTTTTTCACGAGCGCCCTTCCGCGTCCGTCAGATCAATCCGTAGCAAATTGTGCCCCGGCATTTTATGTCGCGTAATTTCTGCTAGGCTGTCGGCCATTGATCCGTGTCCACGCCGTGAAACGATCGGCGCCTTGACGGTCCGGCCGGAGGTTTATATCGCTCGCCTGAGCCGACACATTTGGGCCCCGATGCTCGCGGTACTCGGCATCGCGGTTTCCGTTGCTCTCAGCGGATGCTGGATGGCCGCGGCGCAACTCGCGCCGATCGCCGCCAGTGCCGCCGAGGAGGTCGGCGGCGACGCGGCTGAACTGGCCGCCGGCGTTGCCGCATCGACTCACGGCGATGAGGCTCGCGCGAAGCAGTACGAAGACGCGCGCCAGGGCGCAATGACCAGCGGCGACAATTGCAACCAGCTCGAAGTCCAGGTTCCGGACGTTATCGAGTTGCGCAGGAGCGCGGCCGGCGCGCCCGAATATCGCGAGCTGCAGATAAGCGATTCGCTCGCCGAGCGACAGTGGCTGCCGCTCGCGGACAGCGAAACGACGCCTGACGGTTGGCGGCCGGCGGTTAATTTTCTTCAGATGAACTTCACGCCGCCGCTGGGCGCGGTGGTCGCCGAATCGTCAAGCAGCTTTCTCGCCTACACGCCCGCGAAAGTTATCACTGCCGCCGACGGCGATCGCCTCACCGCGATGACGACGAATTTCGGCACGCCGGTCGGAACCTTTACCTGGAACGGCAACTACTATCACTACGTCGTCACCAGCACCCTGCCATGCTATCCGCCGCCGCCCGAGCGCCTCGCGCAAGACGCCCCCGCTCATTCGGGCTTGTAAGCGTTTTATCTATATATTTCAGCTTCTTTTCGGGATGACTCAGCCGCCGCTCCGCGATACGCTCATAGTGCTAGCGACTCCCCTACTGGATTTCGCTCGCCGCGATCTATAAGAAGGCAGGTCCGGGGAACGCTCACCACGGGCGCCCGAGGCAAACGCGATTGCGATAAGATTCGCGCCTAGCGCGCGCGGGAGGTTGCAAGTCATGCCGGCTCGTTCCATATCAACCGCCAGTCTGACCTTCGGACTCGTCTCGATACCCGTGCGCTTGTTCCCAGCCACGAGTTCCAAATCCGTCTCCTTCCATCTGCTGCACGCCAAGGACATGAGCCGCATCCAGCAGAAAATCTATTGCCCCAAGGAAGACAAAATAGTCGATCGCAGCGAGCTGGTGCGCGGCTACGAAGTCGAGAAAGATCGCTACGTCACCTTCACCGACGAGGAACTGAAAAAACTCGAAGCGCAGGCCGATCGCGCCGTCGAGATAACCGAGTTCATTCCCGCGTCGGAAGTCGATCCGGTCTATTTCGAGAATTCCTATCTGCTCGGATGCGAGCCGACTTCCGCCAAGGCCTACCATCTGCTGCAGGAAGCGATGACCAAGGCGGACAAGGTCGGCGTCGCGAAATACACGATGCGCGGCAAGGAGCGCCTCGTGCTGATTCGTCCCTACGACGGCGGCCTGATGCTGCACACGATGTACTACAACGATGAAATTCGCTCGTTCGGCGAAATCGATCACGGCGTCAACGCGCAGGTGAAAGAATCCGAGTTAGGGCTGGCGCAGCGGCTGCTCGATGATCTCACTGAAAAAAAATTCAAGCCCGACGAGTTCAAGGACAACTACCGCGAGCGCGTTATCGAAGCAGCCGAGCAGAAGATGGCGGGTCACGAATTGACCGAGCCTGCGCCCGAAGCGCGCCAGGGCAAAGTGATCGATCTGATGAGCGCGCTCAAGGAATCGCTCAAAAAGCGCGGCGTCGCCGTCAACGAGGATCGCGAAGAGGCGCCTGCCACCGCCGAAACCGAGGAGCGCAAAGTCGCCGGCGGCTCGCGCAGACCGTCGCGCACCCGCCGCGCCCGCTAGCGAGCGAGCGGGCGCGTCGCGACCATTGTCGCAACGCCGAGGCATCTGTCCTGTTCCGGTTCCCCTTCCTTTTTTGTGTCATCCCGACAACGCGAGCGTCGCGAGCGCGCCCGTCATCCTGACAGAGCGAGCATCGCGAGCGGCAGGAAGGATCTCGGACAGCTTCGCGTAAGCGAAGCCGGTTCCGGTCTCGAAAATCGCGCAGCGCTCCTCTCAGATCGCGGGGTGAACTTTTAAGCCTGACCTCTCCAGATTTGTCGTGCTAAGAATAAGGCATGGACAATCGTCAGACTGCCGCATGCTTGTCCGTCTCGCTGAAACTTGGACAGTCTTCTCTTCCCGCAAAAGCAATTTCTGACGGAACGAAGCTATCGATGGTAGGACGGCCGTCCGACGAACCACTACATATGGTATGAATTAACCTCCCTCCGCGGCAACAGACAATGTCGCTGACCAGGTACCGGAGCAAACGAAGCGCGACGCGCACTCCCGAACCCTTCGGGCGCGAGGTCCCAACCTCCACCTCCGCCACCAGCGGCGCTTTCGTCGTACAAAAGCACGCCGCGCGACGCCTCCACTACGATTTTCGACTCGAGATGGAAAATGTTCTGCGCTCGTGGGCGGTTCCCAAGGGCCCCTCGATGAATCCCGCGGACAAGCATCTCGCGGTCGCCGTCGAGGACCATCCGCTGGAGTATGGCGACTTCGAGGGCGTGATTCCGCCGGGCAACTACGGCGCAGGCTCGGTCATCGTGTGGGATCGCGGCGTTTACGAAGTCATCGATCCGCCGGGCGACGCCGCCGACGCGGTCCGCAAGGGAAAAATCGATATCAACTTGCACGGCTTCAAGCTCAACGGCGCGTTCACGCTCGTGCGCACCGGCGGCCGCCGCGGCGCCGACCCGAAGGACGAGAAGAATTGGCTGCTGATCAAGAAGCGCGACCAATACGCCACCACTCAAGATGTCTTCGAGGAGCATCCGCGCTCCGTGCTGTCCGGACTGACGATCGAGGAACTGGCCAACGCGCCGGCGGCCGAGCGCAAGCTCGCCGACAAGTTGGCGCGCAAGCATCTTCCGGAACTGCGCGCCAAGCTCAAGTATTCGGATTTCCCGCTGACGCTCGCGAAGACCGTTGGCGAAGCATTCGACAATGATAAGTGGCTATTCGAAATAAAGTACGACGGCGTCCGCGTACTGGCTATTCGCGAAGGCGAGAATACTCATTTGTACGCTCGCAAGGGCACCGATATTACTAATCGGTATCCGGAAGTAGTACTCGCGCTTAATTCGCTCGCACTCGATCGGTTCGTGCTCGACGGCGAGGTCGTCGCGCAGGACGAGCGCGGCCGGCCGAGCTTCCAGCTCCTGCAAAGACGAATGCACGTCAACGACGCGCGTCAGATCGCGCGCCTGAGCCTCGCGGTGCCGGTCAGCTATTACGTTTTTGACCTGCTTGGCTTCGATCGTTTCGACACGCGAACGCTGCCGCTCGAAGAACGCAAAGGTCTCCTTGGCGAACTGATCCACAGCGACGGTCCGGTGCGTTATTGCGACCACGTGCTCGGCCGCGGCAAGGATTTCTATGCCGCCATCTCCGAGCACGAGCTGGAAGGTGTCGTCGCAAAACTACGCGACGCTCCATACCGTGGAACGCGCACCGGCGATTGGCTGAAAATCAAACGCCCGCTGACCGAGCAATTCGTGATCGGCGGCTACAGCGATCCCGACGGCACGCGAACTCATTTCGGCGCCCTGCTGCTCGGTCAATACGAAACAGACGGCGCGCTGCGCTACACCGACAAGGTCGGCACCGGCTTCAACCAGGACAAGTTGCGCAAGATCCACGAGATGCTCACGGCGCTCGCGCAGCCGCAATCGCCGTTCCGCAAACCTGCCGCCGGAGAACCCTACCCTCGAACGAAACGCGCATTTCGTGCGGCCAGAGCTGGTTTGTAAGGTGCGCTTCACCGAATGGACCGACGGCGGCGGCATCCGCCAACCAAGCTTCCAGGGATCTGGTCGAGAACATCGACCCTCGCGAATGTACCTACGACGGGCCAGCGCGCCTTGCCGCCGCCGTCGGAAAGCATCGATGACGAAGTTGCCGAACAAAACGGAACCGCCGGCATGAAGAAATCCAAAGGCCGAATCAAAGCCGCGACCGCGCCGCCTGCGGAACCGAGGGCGTCCGTGACTAATCCCGAAAAGATTTTCTGGCCGCAGGACGGCTACACCAAGGGCGACCTGGTCGCGTACTATCGCGCGATCTCAAAGTGGATGCTGCCGTACCTGAAGGATCGTCCCGTGATGCTGACGCGATGGCCCGACGGCATCGACGGCAAGATGTTCTATCAGAAGGACGCGCCTGCGTTTGCGCCGCCTTGGATTCGTACAGAGAAGATCTATTCCGAGGATTCGCAGCGTGAGATTTCGTATTTTATCCTCGACAGCGAGGAGGCGCTCGCTTACGTCGCGAACCTCGCGGCGATCACGATTCACATGTGGTCGTCGCGCATCCCGCATCTCGAACGCCCCGACTGGCTATTGTTCGACATCGATCCCAAGGGCAGCACCACGCGCCACGCCGTAGCAGTCGCGCGCGAAGTAGCTAATGTTCTGCGCGAGGTCGGGCTCGAACCGTGCCTGAAGACCTCCGGGCAGATGGGCCTTCACGTAGTAGTTGGATTGGCGCCGAAATATACTTACGAACAAGCCAAGATGTTTTCGGAGTTAGTAGCGCAAGTAGTAGTCAACCGAATGCCGGAAGTCGCGACAATCAACCGCAATCCGAACACGCGCAAAGGCCGGGTGTATATCGACTACCTGCAACTCGGTCACGGCAAGACCATCGCCGCGACCTATTCGGTGCGGGCGGTTCCGCGCGCCCCGGCGTCCGCCCCGATGACCTGGAAAGAACTCAAGCCTGCGCTCGATCCCGGAATCTACAACATCAAGACCCTGCCGGCGCGCATGTCGCGCCTGAAGCGCGACCCCTTCCTCGACGCAATCGAAACTCACGCCAGCCTCGAGGACGCCCTCCCTCATCTCGAAGCTTTGCTGAGCCGCTCCGAGCACCGTCCTGGCGCGACATCCTGAGAGGACAATCGCCAATCTACTGGATGACTGGTTTGTCGTGCACTTGTAGCTTACGCAGACTCTCATCGATGGCATTTGCCAGTTCGCCGTACGCGGAGGGCTCAAGCCGAAGCGTCAGGCATCCGATAGTTAGATGAACGATACCGCAGTCGCATGCATCGATCTTGAAGGTTCCGCATTCGGCGAGCCTATGTCTCTCACATCCTTCCATAAGAGTACTCACAATCACTTGCTCAAAGCGGGAAGTGGAATTGTCAAAGTGTCATAGACAGTTATCCTCGGACCATAAGCGGCCTGGAAAATTCCAATGCCCTCGGACGGCCGAATCAGATTCGTGCGATCGAAAATGTTCAAAAGGGTTATCCGGTTCGTCACTTCTCCTACCGAAGGAACATGGAACGCTCTCTGCGCTGCAAGGTTGACCTGCACCAGGTGCGGCAGCGATTCCAAATCGGCAAAGCCTCCGCGCAGTCCGCTGCTATAGAGAAGATCCGCGCTGAAGTCCCACGGTTTCCATCTATAGGCAATCCCGGCTGCGGCGCCATAGAGCGGCTGATGGTCGAGCACGATGTAGTGCCGGTTTATGTAGCCCAGCTCATCGGGATCGAAGTTGAACTGTCCGGTCGCCACACCTTTCTGCATGTTTCTGCCGATAGTGGTGCTCGCATGCGCCGACAGGTTTTCAGAGTTGTAGGTAATCGCGGTTTCCGTGCCCCAGATATAACCGTGCTTGTAGTTGAAGGGTGCGAAAATCGGCACATCGCCAAACTGCCCGGTATCGAGGTAATGCTTCGTGTACTCGTAGAAGGCGTCTTCGGAGATAGAGATGTTCCTGGTCAGTTGATGAACGATGCCGACATCCCACTCATAGTCGTCCTCGGTTTCAGGGTTGACGGTTCCCGATCCGGCAAACCCGGTGGTGCCTTTGAACGCGGCGGGGGCGCCCGGCGAGATCCCCTGGAAGCTGGGCACCTGCATATACCGCGCAAAGCCCGCGTGCAGCGTGGTGTCGGGGCGCGGCAGATAGACGAAATTGATGGTCGGATCGATTTGATTGTTGTAGGTGTAGCCGCTCAAACGATCCCATCGCACGCCGGCATTGACGCGCAGCTTCTCGGTGATTTGCCAGGTGTCCTCCAGATAGATTCCGGACAGCAGGTTGATCTTGTTGGAGTTGTTAATCACACGCACCGGAGTGAGGTGGCCGGGTCCTGTCGGAAGTGTGAAAACCAGAGAGTTATCGTCGGACTCCACTCCGTATTCGCCGAGATAGCCGCCCGCGCCAAGCGTGTGGTCGCCAAGCTTGTAGGTCACGTCGCCTTGCACAGTATTGTCGAAGTCGCTGTGAAAGGCGGTCGACGCTATCCCTTGATAGATAAGCTCGCCGACATTGTCCGGCTCAAAAGCCTGCGAGATATAGTGAGTCGAATAGGCGAGTTGGTAAGTAAGTCCGGGCGCGGGCGCTCCATTCAGCGCCAGTATTCCGAGATAGTCACGAAAGTCGAGATAGGAGTTGATGTCCGCCGACGGATAGCTACCCGTACCCACCAGCCCGAACTCCGGGGGAAGGTTGGGCTGGTTGGGAAGTTCATTGTTGCTGGCAGCTACCGACGTTATGAGACTCAGCCGGGTAGTATCGCTGATATCATAGGCGAAGAAACCGAATCCCTGACCCTGGATCGTCGAGTTATGAATAGCATCGGGCGCCGGCGTGGCGGAACTGAACGCGCTGTTGCTCATGCTGTAGAGCCCGCTGACGTAGTAGCTGAACTTGCCGTCGCAGCCGCCGTACTGAAAGCTCGGCTGAACGGTATTGCGTTGTCCGCCGTACATGCTCGCGCTGCCGCCTTGCTGCTCGCATCCATCCTTGGTCTCGATGTTCAGCACTCCACCGGTGGCGTAGCTGTAGCGCGAAGGGAGGATCCCATCGAGCAGAGTCATCTGCTTGACGAACATCGGGTTTATCATCGAGACAAACGGCGGATTGGTGTTGATGTCGATCGGCACCATGACGCCGTTTATCTGATACTGAAATTGCGGGCCTTCAGTGTTGCGTATGTGGATTTGCTGATTCTGATCGATCGCGACGCCAGGCATCTGCGCCAATACGTCGGTCATATTTGTGTTCTGACCGCGCGGCAGGTTGGAAATGTCCTGTGCGGTTACGGTGTACCTGTTTGCGCCGGTAGTGGAGACGCCATTTGGCGCATGAATCAGACTGGCCTGAACCGGAATACTCAGCGCGGTCTCGGCGCCGAGCGTCAGCGAGACCGTTGCAGCGGCGCCAAGCGGATAGGTGACGATTTTGTTTGCGGACTTGAACCCGGGCTTCTTCGCGACGAGCGAATAAACGCCGGGACTCGCTGGTGCGATATTGAAATGTCCCGCTCGGTCGGTGGTTGTCTGGGCAATCGCGTCACCATTTCGGTTCCGCAATTCAAGCTTCACCTGGGACAGCGGCCGGCCGAGCGTGTCGGTGACGATGCCGGAAATTTGCCGGGCGCCGGCCAAAGACGGAGACGCGACGCCGACTGCCAACGAGAATGCGATCGCGATCGGAAGCCAGATCGAGGCGGCGCCGTCACGCGGTCTGCTGAATTTCGAGAACGGTTGATTCATTCCTTGGTCCAATCTGAAAATGAGAATGATTCTCAATATCCAGAATGGCGCAAATTGTCAACCGTCCGCTCGACCCGCTGCGCGCGGACCCGATGCGCAGATGCTCCCGCTTCAGCTCAGAATTATTAGCGTCACTGACTGGACTTGGGCGCCGTCACTTCATTGAATGCGCGAATCGCTTCGACCGCGGTCGGCACACCGCTGTATTGCGAGACGTGCACGATCAGTTCCTTGATTTCCTCGGGCGGGATGCCGAGGTTCAACGCGCCGCGCATGTGCAGGCGCAACTCCGGCCCGCGCCCGAGCGCCATCAGCGCCGTCATCGTGAGCATCGAGCGCAACTTGGTCGGCAATCCGGGCCGCGTCCAGATCGTGCCGAACAGTTGCTCGTTGAGAAAGGTCGCGAACCCTTCGTCGAAATTCCGAAGAAATGCGTCGCCGTCCCTGGCGGCTTTTTCGCCAAACAACTTCGTGCGTAGTTCCATTCCTTTCTTTGCCGATTCGTCCGACATGAGAACACCTCCGTTGGCGATTTGTAAGTTATGCGTTGCGGATCATCAGACCGCCGTCCACTGGAATGATCGCGCCCGTGATGTACGAGGCGGCCGGGATGCACAGGCTGAACGTGATGTGCGCTACCTCCTCCGGAAAGCCGTAGCGTTTGAGCGCGGTGCGCCGCTTGGCGAAGATCGTCTTGTGTTCGTCCGGAATAGCGTCGGTCAGCGCGGTGCGAATCGGTCCGGGACAGATGCAGTTGACCGTGATCCCTTCGGGTCCGAGATCCACCGCCAGCGCGCGCGTGAGTCCGATGACGCCAGTCTTGGCGACCGCGTAAGGACTGTCGCCGGGAGTCGCGCCGAGGCCCTCGGTCGATGCGATATTGACGATGCGCGCGGCGTCGGATTTCCGCAGATGCGGCAGCGCGGCGCGGACCATCCGCTGTTGCGCGGTCAGCAAGCCGGCGAGCGAGCGATCCCAGATGCGATCGTAATCGTCGGCGCCGAGCGGGGAGAAGCCGCCGAAGCCCGCGTTGTTGACGAGGATGTCGAGGCGGCCGAAGTGCGCGGCGATCTCCGCGACGACGCGTTTGATCTCGGCGTGATCGAGGACGTCGAGGCGCCATCCGTGCGCGGTCCCGCCCGCCGCCGCAATCTCCTTGACGACGCTCGCGACGCCGGCCTCATTGATATCGGTGACCGCGACCAGCGCGCCTTCCTGTGCGAACAAGTGAGCGGTCGCACGGCCCATCCCGCTGGCAGCGCCGGTGACGAGCACCGCGCGCCCCTTCACCGAACGATCGAGTTTTTTGACTGGCTCCATTTTACTCCTCGAGCTGAACCCTCAAATGTGATTGTCGAGCTATCACACACGATGTTAGTTGGGATAGTGAAGCACAAGGATCGTCGCAACCAACGGGAGAGATCTGCATGGAATTCGAACGCGTAAAACTCGAAATCGAAGGACCGGTCGGAATCGTAACGCTCAATCATCCTGAAGTCATGAACGCAGTCTCGGCTGAGATGCTCGGCGGTCTGATGAAGGCGATCGACCACGTCGAGGATCCGAAGAACGGCGTGCGCTGCATCCTGCTGACGGGCGCGGGCCGCGGCTTTTGCGCGGGCGCCAACCTGCAGCCGAGCGGCGGCGGTCCGAGCGGCGCGCGCGATGCGGGATCGGTGCTCGAAACGCAGTATCATCCGTTTTTGCGGCGGCTGCGCGAGCTTCCGATTCCATTGGTCACGGCGGTCAACGGTGCGGCGGCCGGCGTTGGAATGAGCTTTGCGCTGATGGGCGACCTCGTGCTGTGCGCGCGCTCCGCGTATTTCCTGCAGGCGTTTCGGCGCATCGGTTTGATTCCCGACGGCGGCTCGACCTGGATTCTGCCGCGGCTGGTCGGCAAAGCACGTGCGATGGAGCTGTCGCTGCTCGGCGAGAAGCTACCCGCCGACAAAGCGCTCGAATGGGGGCTCATCAACCGGGTCTTCGACGATACGGATCTGATTGGAAAGGCCAAGGAGCTGGCGCGCGACCTCGCGAGCGGGCCGACCGTCGCGCTCGGCTTGATTCGGCGGCTGTATTGGGCAAGCGCCGATCACACCTACGAAGAACAGTTGAACATGGAGCGTCAGATGCAGCGCAAGGCGGGCAACTCGGCCGATTTCGCCGAGGGCGTGCGCGCGTTCCTCGAGAAACGTCCCGCAAAATTCAAAGGCGAGTGAGATGGCGAACACCGAACAAGATCGCGACGCGTGGTTGGCCAAGGTCAGCGAGCCCGCGCTCGAGCCGGACCTGCCGATCGTCGATCCGCATCACCATCTATGGGACCATCCGGGCAGCCGCTACATGCTCGACGAGATTTTGCGCGACACCAATTCGGGCCATCGCGTGCTCGCGACGGTGTTCGTCGAATGCATGTCGATGTATCGCGCGGACGGGCCCGAACCGATACGGCCGGTGGGCGAGACCGAGTTCGTCAACGGCATCGCGGCGCAAAGTGCGAGCGGGCAATACGGCGAGACGCGAGTCGCGGCGGGAATCGTCGGCTTCGCGGATCTGACGCTGGCCAACGCCGTCGTGCCGGTGCTCGAAGCGCATATCGCGGCGGCGCCGGCACGGTTTCGAGGAATCCGGCATGCGGGAGGTTTCGACGCGAGTCCCGAGGTGCGGAATTCGCACACCAACCCGCCGGCGGATCTGTATGAATCGAAGCGCTTTCGCGAAGGCTTCTCAGAGTTGCGTGCGCTCGACCTCACCTTTGAGGCCTGGCAGTACCATCCGCAACTGCCGGCGGTGACCGCGCTGGCGAAGGCGTTCCCGGACACGACGATTGTGCTCAATCACTTCGGCGGGCCGCTCGGAATCGGTCCATACGAAGGGCGGCGCGCGGAGATCTTCGGCGAATGGAAGAAGAACATCACGGAACTCGCGCGATGCCCCAATGTCGTGGCCAAGCTCGGCGGAATCAACATGCCGGTCAACGGCTTCGGGTGGCATCGCCGGCCGTCGCCGCCGACCTCGGACGAGCTGGCGTCGGCGACGCGCGACTACTATCTGCACATGATCGACAATTTCGGACCGCGACGATGCATGTTCGAGAGCAACTTCCCGGTGGATCGCGTTTCATGCTCGTACGCGGTGCTGTGGAACTCGTTCAAGAAGATCGCGTCGGGTTTCACCAAGGACGAAAAAGCTCAGCTATTCCATCGCACCGCTGCCGAGGTTTATCGGCTGAAGCTGCCGGCTGACTCGTGAGCGTTGTTCGGTCGCGTTGAACGACGGGTTCAAGCGATTGTCACGCCTTATCTGTGAGGCTCAGGCCGAGCAAACGAGGCAGGTGACTTATGCTTGCGATCAATCGAGAACGAACGGCGCGGGTGCATTACGCGGGATTCATCGAACGCGCGAGAGATTCGGGGCGGAGCCCGGACATCGCGCTATCGCGACTGGTGGACGAGTTGATGATCGCGTTCTTCGTCGCGATGGCCGTGATGTGGGTCGTCACGACGATCGCCGGGCTCTTCGGATAGGAGGCTCTTGAGAGAGCGGTCACGGGCTGGCCGGTTTTGCTTTGAGTCATACGGGCGAACGCGGACTTCGACGGTGCGTCCGAGCGCGGTGAGCCAGGCCGTCAGGCGATCGATGGTCACGCTCTCCATCCGACCACGGAGGACCTTGGATAGTGTAGGCTGATCCGTCCCGCAGCGCCGCGCCGCTTCCAACTGCGTGAGCCTGCGCCGCCTAATGGTTTCGTCGAGGGCGCCGATGAGTCTGCTTTTCGCGGTGAGTTCGGCGGCTTCAGCCGGCGTAAAACCGATGTCAGCGAACACGTTACCACTGCTCTTGTGAACGGGAATCTCGTGCACGTTCATTTCTCCGCGTCCAGTGAATACGCGCGCTTCAAACGCGCCTCGATCAAATCAGCTAGCTGTCTTTGTGGAATATGGCAGATTTGCCATAATCCTTCAAGATAAACTCCCGTGGCCTTGGATCGGTCGAAATCGTGCGCCGCCTGGCCCCCCGCTACACGTTGACGGTGCTCATGTCGTGGTAGCGGCCGCCGGCGGCGAAACCCTTGGGCGCGACTTCCTCGATGCGGGCGAGGTCGCTTTTCGACAGCTTGATCCCCGCCGCGGCGACGTTTTCTTCGAGGTAGGTGCGGCGCTTGGTGCCGGGTATCGGAACCATGTCGCCGCCCTGCGCGAGCACCCACGCCAGCGCCAGCTGACTCGGCGTGATGTTCTTTTCGCGCGCGATTTCATTGAGCCGATCGACGACCATCTGGTTCCGTCGCATGTTGTCGTCGTCAAACCGCGGCGAGACTTTGCGCCGCATGTCGTCAGCCGGCAAGTCGAGAAGTTTGCCGCTGAGGAAGCCGCGGCCGAGCGGGCTGAACGGCACGAAGCCGATGCCGAGTTCGCGCAGCGTCGGGATCACTTCGTCTTCGTAGTCGCGGGTCCAGATTGAGTACTCCGACTGGAGCGCGGTTATAGGATGCGTCGCGTGCGCGCGGCGGATTGTTTTGGCGCTCGCCTCCGACAATCCGAGGTAGCGAACTTTCCCATTGCGCACGAGCTCGGCCATCGCGCCGACGGTCTCCTCAATCGGCACCTGCTTATCGACGCGATGCTGGTAGTAGAGATCGATATGGTCAACGCCGAGACGCTTCAGCGACGCGTCGCAGGCGGAGCGCACGTATTCGGGGCGGCCGTTGATGGCGCGCTTGCCGTCGGGCAGCACCTGGTTGGCGAACTTGGTCGCGATAATCACGCGGTCGCGATATTTTTTAAGCGCCTTGCCGACCAGCTCTTCGTTATGGCCGACGCCATAAACATCGGCGGTGTCGAAGAAGTTGATGCCGAGCTCGACCGCGCGCTCGAGCGTCGCGGCGGATTCCTTGTCGTCGCGCGGGCCGTAGAACTGCGACATGCCCATGCATCCGAGACCGAGTTCCGACACTTCGAGTCCCTGCCTGCCAAGTTTTCGTTTTTGCATGATAGATGCCTCTCTCTCATATGGCATAGCCGAATCAATGCCATGATCGGAAGCGCCGTTTCACTTTTGACTGTGACTCCGTTGCGCGCCGCGAAGACTAATACGTGAATTGCTGTCGCGGCGAACTTAGGTCGCGGCGAAAGGACCTGCTAGCATTCGAGAGCAGGGAGGATTCGTGACAAGCGTCGGGGGCGGGTTACGGTTCGCGTCCGTGAACGTTCGGCTACGCAGGGCGGCGGCCGCGTCGTTGGTTATCGCCTGCACAATCTCATTTGCAGCGGGCGCGCGTGCGCAGGATAGCGGCGTTGATACCCGGCGCAGCGCATCGGTCAGCAAGCTCAAGTTATCGAAGAGCGTGCTCGACTTCGCACCGCTTATCCTCGGAGCTACCGCCGAGAAGAAGTCTTTCACCATCACGGACAATGGCTCGAGTGCGCTCTCAGTAACCGTCGCGGCTCCCGCCGGCAGCGGGTTCTTCACGATTTTATCGGGACAAGGCACGACGTTGATTGCGCCGCATGGTGAATCCACGGTCACGGTAGGATTTGCGCCCACCGATAGCGGGAGTTTTTCGGGGAGCATCGCGATCAACAGCGACGCGACCGCGGGCAAACCGTCGGCGAAAGTCAAACTGACTGGCTCCGCAAAGAAGAATAAGAAGCCGACGCCAACTCCGACCGCCGCGGCCACCTCGACGCCCGCAGCCACCGCGACGGGCACGGCAACTGCGACAGCAACCGCGACCGCGACTCTAACTGCGACGCCAACGGCAACAGCCACTGTGACTGTTACGGCGACGAAAACTGCTACCGCGACCGGCACGGCCTCCGCGACTGCAACTGCAACCCGGACCGTGACCGCCACCGCTACAGCAACCAAAACCGCAACTGCGACTGCGACTGCGTCTCTCACTGCGACGCCAACGGCAACAGCCACTGTGACTGCTACGGTGACAAAAACTGCTACCGCGACCGGCACGGCCTCCGCGACTGCAACTGCAACCCGGACCGCATCGGGGACCGCGACGGCGACTGCAACCCTGACTGCAACGCCGACCGCAACGGCCACGACTACTGCGACTGCAACTCAGAGCGCCGGGACTGCGACTCAGACTGCCACTGCGACGGCGACTCCTACATCGACATTGACGGCAACTCCAACTGCAACGCCGACATTCACGGCAACCGCAACTCGGACTGCGACCGCAACCGCGACTCCAACGGTGACGATAACCCCAACCGCGACGGCTACCGCAACTCCCACTCACACCGCGACGGCCAGCTCGACCACCGGCGCGACGTCAACTGCGACCGCGACCACCACGCCGACGGCCACCGCAACTTCGACAGCCGCTGTGCCGACCGACGTGCTGACTTATCACAATGACAACGAGCGCACCGGGCAGAATCTGACCGAGAGTGTGCTGACGACCAGCAACATCAACAACGTCACCAACCCTTCACCATCGTTCGGCAAGCTGTACGAGTTGCCGGTTGACGGATTAGTGGACGCACAGCCGCTCATCAAGACGCAGGTGACTATCAAGGGCGCCGTGCACAACGTGCTCTATGTCGTGACCGAGAATGACAGCGTCTATGCGTTCGACGCCGACACCAACGGCGCTCCGCTGTGGCAGGTATCGGTGCTGGGGATGGGAGAAGCGGCGTCGGACGATCGGGGATGCGGCCAGGTGACGCCGGAGATCGGCATCACCTCTACGCCGGTGATCGATCCAGGGGCGGGACTCCACGGCACGATCTACTTGGTCGCGATGTCCAAGAATACGACGAGTGGCGCCTACTTCCAGCGCATCCACGCTTTGGACATGACGACCGGCGCCGAAGAATTCACCGGTCCGATGACGGTGGCCGCGACCTTCGCACCCGGTCCGGCGTTCTCTCCGAAGCAGTACAAGGAACGGGCGGGATTGCTGCTACTCGACGGCCAGTTGATCACGGCGTGGGCGTCGCATTGCGACATCACGCCGTACAACGGCTGGATCATGGCCTACGATCAGGACACGCTGGCGCAAACTTCCGTCATCGATATCACTCCGAACGGCAGCGAAGGCGCATTTTGGCAGGCTGGTGGAGGCATTGCGGCCGACAGCAGCAGCAATATTTATTTGCTGGATGGAAACGGGACCTGGGACACGACGGTAAATTCCAGCGGCTTCCCGACCAAAGGAGATTTCGGCAACGGTTTCCTGAAACTGTCGAATTCGAGCGGATTGCAGGTCGAGGATTTCTTCGAGCCCTACAACACCGTCAGCGAGTCGGGCGGCGACACAGATTTGGGTTCGGGCGGAGCGATGGTGTTGCCCGACATGGTCGACAAGAACGGTGTCACGCGTCAACTGGCGGTCGGCGCGGGCAAGGACGGCAATATTTATCTGGTCGATCGCGGCAACATGGGCAAGTGGACCTCGGCCAACAATAACAACGCCTACCAGGTGATTGCGGGCGCGTTGAACAACGGTGAATGGGCGGTGCCTGCCTACTTCAACAACACGCTCTACTATGGCGGCGTGAGCGAATCGCTTGAGGCTTTCACGTTCTCGCTGGCAAGGCTCGCGGCGATGCCTACTTCGAGCAGTTCCGAGAGCTATGGCTATCCGGGGACCTCGCCCAGCATTTCGGCCAACGGAACCAGCAATGCGATAGTGTGGGCGGTCGAGAATGGATCGAGCGGGGGAGTTTTGCACGGCTACGACGCGACCAACCTGGCCACCGAGCTTTACAATAGCAGCAAGGTGTCGGCGGACAGTTTCTCGGACAACAAGTTCGTCACGCCGACGATCGCGAACGGCAAGGTTTACGTGGGAACACCCAACAGCGTGGCTGTGTTCGGACTGAAGCCGTGAGCCCGCGGCGCTCTAGTTCTTCGCCTGGTGGTCGGCGATAAAGCGCAGCATCAAAGCTTGCAGGTCGGCGCCGTAGGGTCCGAACAGGATCGCGGTACCGTGCGCGCGGCCGGGATAAACTTTTATCGACTTCGGCGCCACCGCCTCGCGATACAGGATTTCCGGCTGCCCTCCGACCAGCGGATCGGCGGCCGACGTGACAAACAGGATTGGCGCGCGAACGTGGCGGATTGAATCGGTCACCACGATTCCGCCGAAGCTGGTCGGCACCGAAATCAGGATCAAGCCCGCGACGTCTTCGCGCGCGCCGACCAGGATCGCCGCCTCCGCGCCGAGGCTCGCGCCGGCGAGGTATATTCGCGAGGCGCGCGTGCGCATGAACTGGTAGGCGGCAAGCAGGTCGGTGCCGGCGTACTCGGTGCCCGACGAGCCTTCCGATTCCGTGAATCCGCGGAAATCAAAAGTCAGCGCCTGGTAGCCGTGCGCGGCGAGCACTTGCGCGAAGTCGGTCCAGTCGGACTGATCGGCGGGATACATGTGCGCGAGGATCACGCCGGTCGAGCCGGTGCCATATAGATGACCGCGCAGGAGCACGCCGTCGGAAGTGGTGAACGAGACGTGCTCGCCGCCGAGATCCTGCCGCGTGCGCGTCGGAGTCGGCGCAAAGCATCCCGCGGTTAGCGCGAGGATTGCGATGATCGTCAGAGCGCTGGCACGCTTAATTTTGACACGAATCATTAGTTCCTGTAGCAACATATTACTCTTTGTGCGCTGGAACTAAGCCTTAACCTGTTATATTGTTGCGCCGATTCTGCTTTTCGGAGTGCTTTCCAGATGCTGCGGAAGTCGGGTTTTTTGATTCGGTGGTTGCGACTACCCTCGCTGCTGCTGGTTCTGCTGACTACCCTTGTTCTGGTCACGACGCTCCCGGCTGCGACTGACATTACCGCAGATCGAGTTCTGGGACAGGAGATCCTCACGCTCGACGCTGCGGATTTCGTCGACGGCGCCGGATTCAACTTCAGCAATGGCGCTATCGGCGAGGTTACGGAGGCTGACGGTGTCGCCGTCGATACCAGTTCGACGCCGCAGCATCTTTACATTGCAGACTCTCTGAACAGCCGTATTTTGGGTTGGAACAACGCGGCCTCGTTCGCCAACGGGCAGTCCGCAGATTTGGTTATCGGCCAACCCGACATGTTTCACTACTACTGCAATGGCGCGGGAATAAACGCCAGCGGCTTGTGCGAGCCGACCGGCGTGGCAGTGGACTCCAGGGGCGACCTCTACATCGCGGACTACACAAACAACCGCGTCCTTGAGTACAACGCGCCTTACGCCGCGTACGCGGGACTTGGCGATACCTGCACGGCGGCGACTCCATGCCAGAACCAGTTGTCCGCCAACCTGGTGTTCGGGCAGTTCAGCGGCGGTGTTCCGAGCTTCACTACCGCCGCATGCAACAGCGGAGCCGGGCAGAACGGGGCGGCCTCCAACACCGGGTTGTGCGACCCCGAGGGAGTCAGCGTCAATCCCACGACCGGCGACCTTTACGTTGCCGACTCGATCAACAGTCGTGTCCTGATGTACCTGAACCCACTGGCTGCGGGCGGCGGCGAGAATGGAACTTCGGGGTATGCCGGCGATGAAACGGCCGACTATGTGTTCGGGCAAACCAGTTTCACCGCCAAGGAATGCAACCAGGGGTTGAGCGCGCCGACGGCCAGCACTCTTTGTGGAGCGGGATTCGATGTTAGGCGGAGGCGGAGTCGGCGTGGACTCGAGCGGGAATGTTTACATCGCGGATACCCTCAACAACCGGGTGCTCCAATTCAACAACCCGATCATCGACGGCGTAACCCCCGTCACGACCTCGTTCTCAGCCAATGGCGTTTTCGGCCAGACCGGTTTCACCAGCTCCACCGCGGCCAGCCTTGGGGCCAAGTCGTTGGCCGATCCGATCGATGTCAAGCTTGATGTCAACGGCAACCTTTATATAGCCGATTTTGAAAACGGCCGGGTTCTCGAGTTCAACACGCCTGCGGCTTCAAGCATCGACCCGGCCGCAAATTCTGTCATCGGACAGGCGACCTTCACGAGTTCCTGTTTTTCGACTTCCGCTACCTGCGTTATCGAATCCAGTGGCGTCGCGATCGGCACGTCGCTCGACGGCGAGACCGTGGTGCCGGGCGACGTGTTGGTCGCCGACCTGTATCACAATCGAGTGCTCCAGTTCACCTCGCCGCTGAACGCGGAAGGCAACACCGCGGCTGCGGTGCTCGGTCAAGCCGATTTCGACGTCGGATTTCCCAACCTGGTCGATGGCAAGGGATTTTCTTTGCCGCATAACGTGACGATCGATCCGTATTCGACGCCAAATCACATTTACGTCTCCGACGGAATGAATGACTATTTGGGCCTGAACCAGAATCGCGTGCTGGCGTGGTACGACGCGAAAACTTTCACCAACGGCCAACCGGCCGACCTGGTATTCGGGCAGCCCGACTTTTACCACATCGCGGCCAACAACGGCGTCAACGGCTTAGGGAGTGCTGGTCCCGACACTCTCAGCATCCCGCTCGGGATGACGGTCGATAGCTCGAGTAATCTGTACATCGCCGATAGCGGCAATGGCCGCGTACTCGAGTACGACAATCCGTTTTCGGGATTCGTGCCCGGTTCAGGGCCGAGACTTACGCCGCCGGGCACTCCGTCGGGCTCGGCCGGAGACACGATCGCCGATCGGGTATTCGGCACTTGCGGCGATTTCACGACCAATGTCTGCAACCCGTCCTCAGGCACTTTCGCCGATACGTTGAGTTCGCCAGAGAGCGTCGCCTTCGACCCGAAGAACGGCGCGCTCTATATATCCGACGACTTTCTGGAAGGAGTGCTCGAATACGATGCGCCGCTGACCAGCCAGACGGCGCACCTGGTATTCGGCACCTGCGGCGGTGGCTTCGCTTTAAACAATTGCAGCGGCACTACCAGCGACGCGAGCCTGGCGGAGCCGACCGGCCTCGCGGTGGACGCGCTGGGCAACCTGTTCGTCGCTGACGGCGGCGGCACCGCGCGGCTGCTGATGTACCTCGACCCGCTCGGCTCTGCGGGCGGATGCACCCCCAAGAGCGACAGCTCAGGATGCGCGGGCGACGTTATCGCCGACAAAGCCTTCGGCACCTGCGGGACCGGGGCGGACGGTACTGGCGACTTTATGAATAACGATTGCGGTGGCTTCCCGCCGACCGACCAGAGCCTCGACTACGGGCTCTTCGGATGGAACGGCGTCGCAGTTGACGCCAACGACAATCTGTACGCGATGGATCCGGTCAACAGCCGCGCGATCGTCTTCCCCAACGCAAACTCGCTGTTGGGCAGTCTCACCGCGACCGCGATTTTCGGCCAAGGTGGCAATTTCGCCGGCTACAACCCGGACTACGACGGCATCACGGCAGACAGCCTCGGCTCGGGATCGTATTTCAGCGAGATTTATCCGGCCGTCGATATAGCGGTGGACAGTTCGTGCAATGCGTATATCGCCGACGGCGGCAACAATCGCGTGCTGGGATACGACCAGCCGGTGGCGCCATGCGGAGCAGCAACGCCGACGCCGACGGCGACGTCAACCGCATCAACACCGACTGCGACTGCGACTGCAACCAAGACCGCCACCGCGACAGCGACCAGCACGAAAACTGCCACCGCCACAGCGACCTCGACGGCGACTCTCACTGCGACGCCAACTGCGACTGTGACGGCAACCGCAACTAAGACCGCGACCGCCACGTCAACCGCGACGGCGTCTCTGACTGCGACGCCAACGGCCACGTCCACGGTGACCGCGACACCGACGGCCAGCGCAACTGCGACCAGTACGAAAACTGCCACCGCAACTGCGACCGCGACGCCGACCGCCACAGCGACCTCGACGGCGACTCTCACTGCGACGCCAACTGCGACTGCAACTGTGACGCCAACTGCGACTGCAACTGTGACGGCAACCGCAACTAAGACCGCGACCGCCACGTCGACCGCGACGGCGTCTCTGACTGCGACGCCAACGGCCACGTCCACCGCGACTGCGACACCGACCGCCAGCGCAACTGCGACCAGTACGAAAACTGCCACCGCAACTGCGACCGCTACGTCAACCGCCACTTCGACGGCGACGGCAACTCTTACTGCGACGCCAACCGCGACTGCAACTCTGACGGCAACCGCAACTAAGACCGCGACCGCGACTCTCACTGCGACGCCAACGGCCACGTCCACGGTGACCGCGACACCGACCGCCAGCGCAACTGCGACCGCCACGCCGACCCCCACTTCGACGGCGACGGCGACTCTCACTGCGACGCCAACCGCGACTGCAACTGTGACGGCAACCCCGACCGCAACCGCGACCAAAACTGCCACTGCAACCGCGACTTCGACCCCGACAGTCACCGTGACTGCGACGCCAACGGCCACCGCCAGTGTCACTGCAACGCCTACTTCAACTGCGACGGCGACCGCGACTAAAACTGCGACCGCAACGGCCACGAGCACAGTCACTTCAACGCCAACCGCAACGGCAACTGCGACCAACACCGCAACCGCCACGCCGACCGCGACCTCATCGGCCACCGCCACCTTAACGGCAACTCCGACGGCCAGCGCGACAGCGACTGCAACTCCAACCGTGACAGCGACGGCGACGAAGACCGCAACTCCCACGGCCTCTGCCACGGCGACTGCGACCGTGACGGCAACTCCAACGGCCACGACCTCCCTGACTGCGACGCCGACCGCCACTGCAACTGCGACTAAGACCGCGACCGCCACATCAACCGCGACTCTCACTGCGACGCCAACGGCCTCAGCGAGCGTGACTGCGACGGCTACTTCGACAGCGACGGCAACAGCTACTAGAACCGCGACCGCAACAGCCACGAGCACAGTCACCGCGACTGCGACTCCGACCGCCACCGTGACCTCGACCACAACAGCAACATCGACGCCGACAGTCACCGCGACGCCGACGGCAACTGGCACAGCGACATCAACCGCCAGCGCAACTGCGACTGCGACGAAAACTGCCACTGCAACTACGACGCCGACCGTCACAGCGACCGCGACGCCAACTGCGACTGTAACTGCGACGGCCAGCGCAACACCGACAGCCACTAACAGTGCGACGGCGACTGTCACTGCGACGCCAACGGCTACGGCCACCGTGACTGCGACGCCTACTTCGACAGCGACGGCAACAGCTACTAGAACTGCGACCGCGACGGCCACGAGCACGGTCACTGCAACGCCGACCGCGACAGCGACTACAACTACGACTGCGACTCAGACCGCCACGGCGACCTCGACGCCGACAGCAACATCGACGCCGACAGTCACCGCGACCGTAACGGCAACTGGCACTGCGACACCAACCGCCACCACGACCGCGACTCAGACTGCGACGCCGACAGTCACCGCGACGGCGACCTCCACTCAGACCGCAACCGCAACTCCGACGGTGACGGCTACCGCAACGCCAACCTCGACGGCGACCGCGACATCAACTGCGACGCCGACCGCAACGGCGACGCGAACGGCTACAGCGACTGCAACTCCGACGGCGACCTCAACCGAGACTGCGACTCCGACAGCCACGGCGACTCGCACTGCGACCGCATCCGCGACGCCAACCGTTACTGCCACCGCCACTCGCACCGCCACGCCGACCGCCACTGCGACCGCGACTCGAACTGCAACTCCAACGCCGACTGCGACGCCGCATGGACACATCGCGGTGACGCCGCATACGCTGCACTTCCATGCGGTCCCGAATGCGACTGCAACCGCGAGCTTCACGATCCACAACGACGGCACCGGGGTTTTGAACGTCACCGTCGGCGCGCCGAAGCATGACCCGCCGTTCTCAATCCTCAGCAACGGTGGAGCGCTGACGATTCCGCCCGATTCGATCAAGGTAGTGGTCGTCCAATACGCGCCATCCAAAAAAGGCTCGACCGACGATCGGATTTCAATTACCAGCGATGATCCGAAACACAAGAAAGAGACGGTGGAGCTCAAGGGCAAATCGAAAGCGCCCAAGCATTGAGTCCAACCGCTTTTCTTCCCGCAGACTGCGCCGAACTTCTTAACATCGGATGCCGGGGTCGCCCTCGCCGCTTGTACGGATCCCGATGGCTGGTAGTAAGATGCTTCCGAGGATTTAAAAATGACCAAACTTCACGGAACTTCTCGATCGCGCAGCGCCCGCTCCTTGTGGGCGCTCGAAGAGCTCGGCGTCAATTACGAGCACAATCCCATGCCGACCACCGACGCCAAGTCGGCCGCACATCTCAAGCTCAATCCCAACGGCCACGTGCCGGTGCTCGAAGACGACGGCGTCGTGCTGTGGGAATCGATGGCGATCAATCTCTACCTGGCCGACAAGTACGGCAAGGATTCGATGTGGCCGTCGAATGCCGCCGGGCGCGCCGCCGCTTACCAGTGGAGCTTCTGGGCGATGACCGAGGTCGAGCCGCATCTCATCACAGTTTTGCGCAACCGCGTGATGAATGCGCCCGATCAGCGTGACGAGAAAGCCGCGAGCGCCGCGGTCGAAGCGTTGAAGGCGCCGCTGAACGCGCTCGAAGAGGCGCTCAAGGGCAAGGAATACCTGCTCGGCAAAACTTTTACGATTGCCGACCTCAATGTGGCCGCCGTGATGAGCTGGATTCCGATGATGAAGCTCGACTTGTCGTCAACGCCCAACGTAGCGGCGTGGCTGCAGAAGTGTCTCGGGCGCGAAGCGAACAAGAAAGTGCGCGGGCTGAAGTAGTCGGCGACCGGCTGAAGCGAGGTAGCGATCATGGGAGTGTTGTCAGGTTATCGCGTCATCGAGCTGGCCGGGATTGGCCCCGGACCAATGTGTGCGATGCTGCTGTCGGACATGGGCGCCGACGTGTTGCGAATCGATCGCATGGCCGACGCCGGTTTGGGCATCGCGATGGATCAGAAATACAGTCTGCTCAATCGCGGGCGCCGTTCCGTCGCGTTCGATCTCAAAAAGCCCGAAGCGATCGAAGCTGTTTTGAAGCTGGTCGAGAAAGCCGACGCGTTGATTGAAGGCTTTCGTCCCGGCGTGACCGAACGCCTCGGACTCGGGCCTGATCACTGCCTCAAGCGCAATCCGCGGCTCATTTACGGTCGCATGACAGGATGGGGCCAGGACGGGCCGCTCGCGCACGCGGCCGGCCACGACATCAACTACATCGCGCTCTCGGGTGCGCTGCACAGTTTCGGTCGCAAAGGCGACGCTCCGGTTCCACCGCTGAATCTGGTTGGCGATTTTGGCGGCGGCGCGCTCTACCTGGCTCTGGGAGTGGTCGCGGGCCTGCTCGAGGCGCAAAAATCGGGCAAGGGCCAGGTGGTGGACGCGGCGATGGTCGATGGCGCGGCGTCGTTGATGACCGCGATTTACGGCATGCACGGTTCCGGATTCTGGAACAACGAGCGCGGCGACAACATCCTCGACACCGGCGCTCACTACTACGAAGTTTACGAAACGAAAGACCACAAGTACGTCGCGATCGGCTCGATCGAAGCGAAGTTCTACGCCGAGCTGCTCGAGAAGTCAGGGTTGAAGGGCGAAAAGCTGCCGCATCAGCAGGATCGCTCGCAATGGCCCGCGATGAAGGATCGTTTGAAGACGATCTTCCGCACCAAGACGCGCGACGAGTGGTGCAAGATCATGGAGGGCAGCGATATTTGCTTCGCGCCCGTGCTCAACATGGACGAGGCGCCGAAGCATCCGCACAATCAGCATCGCGGAACTTTCGTCGAGGCGGGCGGCGTGACGCAGCCGGGACCGGCGCCGCGATTCTCGCGCACGCCGAGCAAGATTCAGCGCCCGCCGGCCAAGCCAGGCGAGCATACCGAGGAAGCATTGCGCGACTGGGGCTTCACCAACTCAGGCTTGGAGACGCTGCGCAAATGCGGCGCGATCAGCTAAGCGCTTAGTTCGTCGCGCATCAGAACGTCACCTACTTCGCGTCGCTGCCGTTCGGCCCGCGCTGCTGCGGGACGATTCCCTGCTGCAGACGCTCCTGCAGATTCTGCGGGCGCGGGATGCCGATCGCCGAGTCGCCCTCGAGCTTGTCGAGCATCTCTTTGCCGCCGAATTGCTGGATGAGCCGCTTCGGCAGCGCCTCGATAAGGTAGTCGGCCGGCATCTTCGGCGCGTCGTCGCGCTTGCGCTTCATCACCATCTCGATGATCGGCTCGAGCTCCTTGGCCTTCTTCGCGCGATAGGCGACGTCGCGCTCCGCGAACTCGGGCAACACTTCTTTGCCGAACAGCTCGATCGACTCCATGATGTGCTCGTGGCGATTCTTCCCCGCCTGCATCACGAAGATCATCTGATCGACGCCGGCGTTCTCGAAGCGCCGGAAGTACTCGCGCAACTGATCCGGCGTGCCGACCGCGCCGCGCAAGCCCTGCTGCGCGCCCTCGTCGTTGTCGAGCCGCGCGCTCAGCCGCCGCTGGCGCATCGCGATCGCGACGTCGGGCGAGTAGCCGCGCTCGGCGCGCTTGTGGGTGAACTCCTCCCACACGTTCGACACCCCCGGCTTGTGATCGCCGAAGACGTAGTAGTGGCCGAGCGAGTAGCCGAAGAAATTGCCGCCTTCGAGCCCGCGCAGAACGGCTTCGCGCTCGTCCTGGTGGCACATCATCGGCGTGACGCACGAAATCTCGGGATTGACCGCGCTGCCTATGGGAACGCATTTCTCGGCGAGCGTTCGGCGATAGTCGCTGACCCAATGCACCGCTTCTTCCGGATCGATGAAGGAGAAGGTCAACGCGCCGATGCCGTTTTCCGCCGCGAGCAGAATAGTCTCGCGCCGCGAGCATGCGACCCACACCGGCGGATGCGGTTTCTGCACCGGCTTCGGCACCACGTTGCGCGGCGGCATCTTGACGAACTTGCCGTCAACCCCGCCGAACGGAACTTCGGTCATGCAGCGCAGCGCGGTCTCGAGTCCCTCGCGCCACATTTCGCGCTTCAGCGCGGGCGCGAGATTGAAGCCGCCCAGCTCCGCGAGCGAGCCCGACTCGCCCGAGCCGAACTCGACGCGCCCCTTCGAGACCAGGTCGAGCATCGCTATGCGCTCGGCGATGCGCGCGGGATGGTTGTAGCCGGGCGCGGTCAGGACGATGCCGTGGCCGAGCCTCATCTTCTTCGTGCGCTGGCTGGCCGCGGCGAGAAAAACCTCGGGCGCGCTCGAATGCGAGTACTCTTCGAGAAAGTGATGCTCGACTTCCCACACGTTGGTGAAGCCGAGCTTGTCGGCGAGCTCGATCTGATCGAGCGCGTCCTGGATCAGTTGCAGCTCGCTCTTTTCCTCCCACGGGCGTGGGAGCTGATGTTCATAGAAGAGTCCGAATCTCATAGTGTCCTTCCCCCACTCTTCAACGGCACGCGCCGGAGTGGTCATTGCTTGCGGCCGTTTAAATCTCTACTAAATGGCGGATTGCGGTGTCTGCTCGATCCATGCGCCGCCCGGCCCCGGCCGCACGTCACCGCGCGCGTGAAATTCTTCGAGGATCTGTTCGCGGCGGGGGTTGCCGTTGAGCGCTTTTTCGATTTCCGTCAGTTCGAACTGCCGCCCCATCGCACTGCGCATCGCCGAGCCTCCGATCGCACGATCCCAAATCGCCGTGATCAACTCGCGGCCGGCGTAGGTGCGTCCCGACGCGCCTCGAATCGTGCGCTCGCGCATCTCGCTGAGCGCGCATTTCAGATATTCGACGTGCGGCGTCTCGTCCGTGCGAACGTACGAAATGATTCGCGCGGCGTCGCCGTCGCCCGGCACCAGGGTCGTATCGGACAGCACCGCTTCGGCCCACTTGAAGCCGTGAAACGCGCCGATCTCGATCAGCAGCAGGCGCGCCATCCGCGTCACCTGCGCCTCGAGCATCGCATCGACGTCGCGCGGCCAGATACGATCGAGTTGCGCCATCGCTTGCATCCGCTGCACGCGCTCCTCCGGCGTCTTCGCTTCGGGCGGGATGCCCATCGCCGCGCGGATTCGCTCGGTCGCATCTTCGACCGGCGGATTCTCGAATGCGATGTCGCGCGCGGCCCACCACATTTGCCGGTGACCGGCCTCGTCTTCGAAGCCGGCTTCGTCGCGCGCGTGCGCCTCGTAAAGCCCGCGGACCAGGTGCGCCGTCGCAGTCCCGCTCAAGTCCTCGACGAAGTGCCGCTGGATATCTTCGATCGCGCCAAACCTGATCCCCGCGCCGAAACCTTCGACGGTTCCGATGCGCGTGAGAGTCTCGATCATCGGCTCGCGCACGCCGTTCCGGATCAAATGCTTGGCTTGCGCGACGTTGGGATAGTTGCCGGGAGTAGCGGCGAGCGGCCGGTCGAGCAGCGGCGCGCCGAATTCGTCGGCGTAGCGATGCTGCCATGCTCGAATCGCCGGAACGCGGTTGCGCGTGCGCGGCGGAACGTAGCTGCCGCTCTCATCGAAGCCGCCGTGACATCGCACGCCGCGAACGATCAACGGTTCGCGGTAAGGATGGCTCGCGAGCAGGTCCGCGCTATCGAAGTTGAGTTCGCCGAAGCTCAAAGTGCTGCTCCTTGCTGCCGCTTCACGGTCAACTGGACTACCTAACAGATGTTAGCCTATCGACGAATATGCTGGCAAGTCTGGCGCGGGCGCGGCGCACTCAACT
This sequence comes from uncultured delta proteobacterium, assembly GCA_963756005.1. Taxonomy (GTDB): domain Bacteria; phylum Desulfobacterota; class Binatia; order Binatales; family Binataceae; genus Binatus. The sequence continues at coordinate 74,825 of CAVWMC010000011.1, read as the reverse complement.
ATAAAATCGCCATGCGCAAACTCGCTCGAATCCAGTGGGGCGGGCCGCCGTGCCCGCCAATGTTTTCCCGCGTCGCGATTCTTGCCGCGATCGTTATCGCTGTGGCCATCCTGTTGCCGACGCGCCCCGCCGCCGCCGGCGATGCGGTCCCGCACACCATCGACGTGAACGGCCTGAGCCGCAGCTACCTGCTCTATGTGCCGACCGGCCAGAACGGAAAACGTCTGCCCGCGTTCATTATGATGCACGGCAGCGGCAGCACTGACACGCAACAGGAACGCTACTCGGACTTCGACGCGTTCGCGCAGGCGAATGGGCTGGTCGTCATGTATCCGAATGGCATCGACAAGCACTGGAACGACGGCCGCGTGATCGGACACGAGTCGCAGGCGGACGACGTCGGGTTCATCAAGGCGATGCTGGCGGAGGTGATTGCGCAGGGAGTGGTCGATCCAAAGCGCGTCTATGCGGCTGGAATTTCCAACGGTGGCTTCATGGCGCAGCACTTGGCGTGCGTGATGCCCGACGCGCTGGCCGGAATCGCCGTCGTCGCGGCGACGCAGCCGGTCGATGCGGCGTGTCCGTCGCCGCGGCCGATGCCGGTGATATTCTTTCAGGGCACCGCCGACAAACTTGTTCCGTTCAATGGCGGCCCGATCGCTCCGCAATTCGGCAACCGCGGCACCGCGATGAGCAATGCGCAGGCAGTCGCGATTTGGCAGAAGCGCAACGGCTGCGGCGCCGCGCAGAAAACGCAATTGCCGGCGAAAAACGATCCCTTGCAGGTAACCGTCGAGACCTATTCCTGTCCGGCCGGGCGCGGGTTGGAGAACGTGATCGTTCAAGATGGCGGCCACACCTGGCCCGGTGCGCATCAAGGATGGCTGGCCACGAGAATCCTCGGCCCGGTGACCAACAACATAAACGCCGACGCGACGATGTGGACCTTCTTCCAATCACAGTCCGCGAAGTAACCCGACATCGTCCAGGTATCGATACAAAGCGGCTATCTCGCCAGACGACACGATCGCTCCGATATAGCCGTCCGGCCGGACCAGCACCCAGTCGCCCGCGGAGACTCCGTAAGCATCGCGAACATATCCGCTCTCGTCCACAATGTCTCCGCGCACGCCAACTGTGTGGATATGCAAGTCGCGGCGCGGCGCGATGGCGGCGCGATCAACCTGGTAGCCGAGCAAAGTCCAGTGCGGGCCCTGAAAGAGTTTGAAGAGCCGCGTGGGTTGGCCCGCGGCGCCCCTGATTGGAGCGTCGGGAGCGCGGTCGCCCGCCATCACGCGGTCCGGCGATCGCGCTGGACTGTTGAGAGACAGACTCGATTCGGGATAGCCGAGATCGAGCTGCTGCGTCTCGCGGCCGCGGCGCATATCGCCGCGCGCCCTGGCGGCCTCCAATAGTTTGGTCGAGAGACCGAGCATCTCCGCCGCGATCGGCCGGCGTTCCTCTTCGTAGGTCGCGAGCAGTTTTTCCGGCGCGCCGTTGATGACGGCCGCGAGCTTCCAACCCAGATTGTAGGCGTCCTGCACACTGGTATTGAGGCCCTGCCCTCCCGTCGGCGGATGGATGTGGGCGGCGTCGCCGCCAATGAAGACGCGGCCGACCTGGTACTTGTCGGCCATGCGCGCGTTCATGTGAAAAGCGGAAGCCCACAGAACCTCGCGAATTACGATGTCCATCCGGCCGGTGCGCGCGGCCACCCATGCCGTCATTGCCGCGGGGGAGAGATCGATATCGCCCTCGATCGGAATCGGCGCTTGCACCTGGAACATGTCCGTTCCGCGCAGCGGACAGAACGACGTCTGCTTCTCCATCGAGCCTTCGTTGAACCGATGCCACGCGTCGGTGCCGAGCCCTTCCAGCCGAACGTCCGCGACCACGGCCCGGACGCCGAGAGTCTCGCCGGGGAATTCGATGTTCAGCGCGTGCCGCACGTAGCTCTTGCCGCCGTCGGTGCCGACCAGATAGCGGACCCGCAGAGTCTGGTCGCCATCAGCGCTCATGACATGAGCCGTCACGCCCTCGGCGTCCTGCTCGAAGGCCGTCAACTCGCAGCCGAAATGCGGACGGTGCCCGAGTTCCGCGAGGCGTTCGCGCAGCACGGCCTCGGTCAGGAATTGCGGCACCATCAGCGGGATCAGATAAGGCTCGTCCGGCGCGCGCTTCATGTTGCCCCATCACCGGCGAGTCTTCATAAGAACCGTCCGCCCGATATTCGCGCTGCGGCGGATAGGTCCCGCCGACGGCCACCAGCCGGTCGATAACGCCGAGATCCTCGAACACCTCCTGGCTGCGCGGCTGTATTCCTTTGCCGCGCGAGCCGGCGAACGGGCTGGGCAGTTTGTCGATCAAGCGAAACGCGACGTTGCGGCGGGCCAAATCGATGGCCAGCGTCAAACCGGCGGCTCCGGCACCGGCGATGAGAACATCGGTCGTGAACTGCTGTTTCATCCGGAAACTCCTGCATCGCCACTCAATTATGTGTATTATACACATAATGTCGCGCAACCTATCAATCGCAAACGGGCCCGCCAAAACCATGGGCAAAGAAATTCGCCACCTCCACCATGCCCTCATCGACTTGCTCGGGATGATGAACAGGCCACAGCGCGACACGGCGCTTATCCGGGAAGCCGGCATCACGCTCGACCGCGCGCTGTTTCCCCTGCTGGTCGGCATCGAACGAAAAGGACCGCTCGGAGTGGGCGAACTGGCCGACCTGGTCGCGCGGGACTATACGACCGTCAGCCGCCAGGTGGCAAAGCTCGAAAGCTTGAGGCTCGTCAAACGCCGCCCATCCAACAGCGACAAGCGGGTAAGCGAAGCGACGATCACGGCGAAAGGGCGTGCGATGACCAACGCTCTGGACGCCGCGCGTGAACGCGTCGCGTCGCTCCTTCTAGCCGACTGGAGCAAGAAGGACCTTCAGGACCTCGCGCGCCTGATGCGCAGATTTGCAGACGATCTCCTGGCGTGGCGCACTTGAGCCCTGTGCCCCATCAAACACTGGGTTCCAAGGGGTCACCCCTTGGCGCCCGCCGCGCAGGCGTGACTTCTCTTAGGCGCGGCCGGTGAGCCGCGCCCGCTCGAGTACGCCTTCGAAAATGCGCACCGCGACTGCGTCCACCAGCGTACCGCCCGCGCCTGCGGCGCCGGCGCCGTCGCGCGTCGCGGCGTGGTAGGCCTCGGACATTTTGCGCGCGCTTTCAATTTCATGCGGCGTCGGCGCGAACACGTCGTTGGCAATTTCGATCTGGCTCGGATGTATCGCCCATTTGCCGACCGCGCCCAGCGTCGCCGCCCACGTCGCCTCGCGCCGGTAGCCATCGGGATCTCTGAAGTTGCCGAACGGCCCGTCGATCGCGTCGATACCGTTGGCGCGGCAGGCCGTGATCATCCGCACGCGCGCGTGATGCCACATGTCGCCGGGATAGCGCAGCGCCGGATCGCTCGCGACGCCGAAGCGCATGCCCTGGCTCGCCGACAGATCGCCGAAGCCGAGGATCAGCGCTTCGAGCCGCGGCGACGATGCCGCAATTTCCTCGACCCGCGCCAGCGCCGCACTCTCCTCGATCAAAGCTTCGAGACCGATTTTGTTTTTCAAGCCGAGCTTGGTTTCGAGTTGGGTCAATAAGGTGTCGAAGAACCAGATGTCGCGCGGCGCTTTTGGCTTCGGCACGATGATCACGTCGAGCTTGTCGCCTGCGCCCTCGACCACTTCGATCACGTCGTCATGCGCCCAGTGCGTATCGGCGCCGTTGACGCGCACGGCGCGGACCTTTTTGCCCCAATCGAGATTGCGCAGCGCATCGACGGCGTTCTTGCGCGCCGCTTCTTTCTGCGCCGGAGCAACCGCATCTTCAAGATCGAGGAACACCATGTCGGCCGCCGTCGCCATCGCCTTCTCGATCATCTTGGGACTCGAAGCCGGCGTCGAAAGTTCGGAACGTCGTAGTCGCAGCGTCATGATTGCTCCTTGTGCGCGATTGCAATTCCCGCGTCCGCCAGCACCTGCTCAGTATGCTCGCCGAGGCGCGGCGCGCGTGCGTAAATTCCCGACGGCGTGCCCGTCAGCTTGATCGGACATCCCGCAAGCACCAGCGGTGGATTGTCGCCCGGCTGTTCGACTTCGACCAGCATCGCGCGCGTCCTCGGATGCGGGTCCTCAAAAATATCCTTGGCCGTGTTCACCGGACCGACCGGCACCTTGCCGCCGATCGCATCGACAATTTCGCGCGTGGTATGCGCTTTCGTCCATTCGCTGAGAATGCCGCGCACGAAATCCGCGTTGGCAACCCGCCGGTTGACGTTGCACGTGCGATCGTCGGTCACGAGCTCAAGCCGTCCGATCGCATCGCACAAAATCTTCCAGTGATTCTCGCCGGGCGCGGCGATCGCGACGGCGCCGTCGCGCGTCGGAAAAATGTCGAACGGACACAGCACCGGCGTGCCGTTACCGCCCGGTTCGCGGATGACGCCGGCGCCCGAGTAGGTGTAAACAATCATCTCGCTCAGCGCGAGAATCGCGTCGTACATCGCCACGTCGAGAAATTGTCCCTGCCCCGTCCGCCGCGCCGCGTGAATCGCCGACACCACTCCCAGCGCGGCGAGCGTCCCGGGATAAATGTCGCCGACCGCGGGGCCGGCCTTGTAACCGCCGCCGCCTTGCGGACCCGTGACCGCGACCAACCCGCCCATGCTCTGCGCGACGATGTCGAACGCGGGCCAATCCGCATACGGACTCGCGCCGGTGCGCGGATCGCCGAAGCCGCGAATCGCCGCATAGACCAGCGCCGGCTTGATTTCGCGCAGCCGCTCGTAGCTGACTCCCGTGCGATCCATCACGCCGCTCTTCGCATTCTCGACCACCGCGTCCGCCGTCTGCACCAGCCTGAAAAACGTCTCGCGGTCGGCGTCGCGCTTGATGTCGAGCACGACGCTGCGCTTGTTGCGATTGACGCTCGCGAAGTATCCGCCGTAATCGCATCCTTTTCGATCCGCGGGAAAAGGTCCCAGCCCGCGGCTCATGTCGCCGGCCGGCGGCTCGATCTTGATTACGTCGGCGCCGAGGTCCGCCAGCAGCATCGTGCAGTACGGACCGGCGAGCGCCTGCGTGAGATCGAGCACGCGAACATCGGAGAGCGGTCCCGTGCGCGCGGTCATCGATTGCCCCAATGCGATCGCCGCTTGATCAGCACCGTGCGCTCGCCCTCGAAGACGATCGTCCCGTCTTGCTTGGTGCCCCAATGCTTGAAGCGCACGATGCCGGCGTCGTCGCGATCGGCGTCGCGCTTTTCGAGCACTTCGCTGTAGGCGTATAGCGTGTCGCCGTGAAATACCGGCGACGTGAACCTGATTCCAGTGAGGCCGAGTTCGGCGAGCGCGTTCTCGCCCGTATCTTGCGTCGCCAGCCCGATGCAGACCGAGCCGGTCACGAGGCCGAAGACGAGGCGCTGGCCGAATTGCGTCGAGCGCATGCGATGCTCGTTGTAGTGGCCGTCGGCGGTGTTGAGCACGAGCTTCGTAAGCATCTGATTTTCGATCTCGCCGATCGTGCTGCCGCGCGCGTGACGCAATTTCGCGCCGACCTCAAAGTCCTCGAAGTAATTTCCACTGCCGGTAAGTTTCGCGATCGACGTACTCACTTTCGCACCTTCGGCAGCAGGCGATCCGAGATAATCCGCAACTGGATTTCCGAAGTACCTTCGAAAATCTTGGTCAGGCGCGCGTCGCGCCAGTAGCGCTCGAGTGGAAAGTCCTTGGTGTAGCCGTAGCCGCCGTGAATCTGCAGCGCCTGGCTGGTGACTCGCTCGGCCATCTCGGAGGCGAACAGCTTCGCCATTGAAGCCTCCTTGTCGCATCGCCGTTTGCTATCAACTTCAGTTGCGACGAAGTACATCAATTGACGCGCCGCTTCGATCTCGGTCGCCATCTCGGCCAGCTTGAATCGAATCGCCTGGAATTCCCCGATCGGCTGGCCAAACGCGACCCGCTTCTGCGCGTACGCCAGCGAATCTTCGAGGCCGCCCCGCGCGAGCCCGATCGCGCGCGCCGCGGTATGCACGCGCGCGACTTCGAGCCCGCTGACGGCGCCGTAGAAGCCCTTGCCCTCGCCGCGATCCTCGCGCTCGCGGCCGAGCAGGGCGTCGGCCGGCAGCTTGAAGTTGTCGAAGTGCAACTCCCAGGTCTTCCACCCGAAGTAGCCAATCTTGCGAATCGGCGAGCCGGTCAGGCCCGGCGGAAATTTCCCGCGCTCCTTGAGAACCAGAAACTGACTGATGCCCTCGTGGCGGCGGCGCGGATCGGACGGTTGCTTGGTGCGCGCCAGCACCGAGATAAAATCGGCGCCGTCGGCGAACGTGCACCAGGTCTTGGTGCCGTTGAGCATCCAGCCGTCGCCGTCGCGCGTCGCTTTGCACGAGACGTTGGCGAGATCGGAGCCGGCGTCGGGCTCCGACAGCGCCGCCGCGCCGAGAAATTCTCCGCGCGCCATCCGCGGCAGATACTCGCGCCGTTGCGCCGCGGTGAAACCGCCGCCGAGTCCGTTGCCGCGCGCGATGATGCTCGCGACGCTCATCCATGCGCGCGCGAGCTCCTCGGTGATCAGCGCGTACTCGAACGCGCCGAGGCCAAGCCCGCCGTATTCCTCGGGGATGACGACGCCGAAGTAGCCCATCTCCGCGAGCTTGTCGCGCAGCGACATCGGGATGTCGCCCTGCTCCGGGTCGAGCTTGTTCGCGATGGGTAGAACTTCGTTCATCGCGAATTCGCGCGCCGCATTCTGAATCATCCGCCGCTCGTCGGTCATGTAACTCACAATGGCGCTCCTCTGCGTTTGGCGACGAGGTTGGTGCGCTCGTAGCTGATGACGAGTTCGTCGCGTTGATTGCGCGCTTCGGTGCGCCAGGTGACGATGCCGAAGTTGCCGCGGCTGGCGGATTCGCGCGTCGAGACGACGGTGCTGCGCGCGCTCAGCGTATCGCCGGGATAAACCGGCCGATGAAATTCCAGGTTGTTGATGCCGAGAAACGGGCCGCCCGCTTCGCTCAAATCCTCGACCGAGATGCCGACCACCGTGCACGCGACCAGCATCGGATTGACGACCACGTCGGGATGACCGTGCGCGCGCGCATACTCGGCGTTGAAGTAGAGCGGGCAGTGCGCGAGCGTCGCGGTGGTGAAGAGCGAATTGTCGCCGGCGTTGATCGTGCGGCCCCAATGATGCTCGAAAACCTGGCCCTCGTGGAATTCCTCGAACGAATGGCCTTTGTGCACGAGCTTGAACTGAGTGAAATCGGGATCTGCCATAAACCAAGCTCCTAGCAGAACTCTCGCCGCGCGGCGAATTCCTAATCAGCGACCGCGACGCGCGCGCCGGGATAGAAAGCCTTGTCGAACGACGGCCGCGCTCTGATGCGCGCGTACCAATCCGTCATGCCGGGCAAGTCGCGCCAGATGCCTTCGAGGCCGATGTCCGACATGCGCACGATTGTCGGCACGACGCACAAGTCGGCGAGCGAGATCGCGTCGCCGGACAGCCAGCGCGAGCCCTTCGCGATTGCGCCGTCGATTCGCTCGACAGTCTGGCGCAGGCGCTCGGTGGATTCGTCCATCTGGTCTTGCGAAAAGCCTTCGGTGCCGAATCGACGGTAGTGTCCCTTGCGCAGCGGCGTCGCATCGATGTACCGCGCGCGCTGCGCGTCGCTCAACTGACGCCATCCCTTGAGAAACAGCCCGTTGAACGAGGGCACGCGAATCGCCGCGGTCGGCACCTCCTCGATGTAGCGCAGCCATGCGCGAACTCGCGCGCGGCCGTAAGCGTCGCGCGGCATCAGCGCGGTGCCCGCGTCCGGCGCGATCTCCTCGAGATATTCGCAGATCACCGACGAGTCGACGACGGGACGGCCGTCATGCACTAGCGTCGGCACCACGCCGTTGGGATTTAGCGCGAGGTACGCAGGCTTCAGATGATCGCCGCTTGCGAACTCGATCGGATGACTCGTCCAATCCAGGCGCTTCTCGGCGAGGCATAGCCGGACCTTCTGACTGCAGGTCGAAATGTGCGCGTGATACAGCTCGAGCATTCGCGGATCCTCCGACTCTCGATGCGCTAACTTACAACTATTCCGCCGCTTCCAGAAAATGCCCGAATCGTGCAAGATGGCGGCTGATCCACAACCATCGGAGATTCATATGAAGACAGAGACTGTCGAATACAAGGACGGAGATGTAACCCTTCGCGGCTACCTGGCATACGACGACAAGAAATCGGGCAAGCGGCCCGGCGTGCTCGTGATGCCCGAGGCGTTCGGACTCGGCGCGCATGCAAAGCAGCGCGCCGAGCGGCTGGCGGAGCTGGGCTACGTCGCATTCGCCGGCGATCCTTACGGCAACGGAGTCGAAGTCGCCACGCTGCCCGAGGCAATGAAGCTGGCGACGCCGTTGTTTACCGACCCGTCGAAGCTTCGCAAACGCGGGCGCGCCGCGCTCGATCATCTCGCGTCAATCCCTCAGACCGATGCCGGGCGATTGGCGGCGATTGGCTTTTGCATGGGCGGCACCTTCTCGCTGGAACTCGCGCGCGACGGTGCCCCGCTCAAGGGGATAGTGAGCTTTCACGGCGGGCTACAGACGCAACGACCGGCAGAGTCAGGAAAGGTTAAGGCGAAGATTCTTGTTTGCACTGGCGCCGATGACACCATGATTCCGTTCGAGCAGGTCAACGCCTTCGAGGCCGAGATGAAGAACGCCGGCGCGGACTGGCAGGTGATCACCTATGGAGGCGCGAAGCACAGCTTTACAAATCCGAATTCGGACAGCATCGGGATGCCCGGCATCGGCTACAACAAGCTTGTAGATGCGCGGTCATGGAAGGCTATGGCTGATTTCTTCGATGAGATATTCGCGGGCTAGCGGCGAGATCTCTTCTTCGAACGAGTCTTTGTAGCCATAGGACCAGCTTTGCCGGCGACTTCAGCGCGATTGCGTGCGGGGAAAAGAGCGAGCATGACCAGCAGAGTCATCAAGACGGCTGTGACCAAAGATATATAGTAAGACCATCGGCGGATAGGCGTCGGATGCAGTTCGACCGATACGCTGTGTACTCCTGCTGGAATGTTAAAGGTGATCTCTCCGCTGTCCGATGCGGGCGAAGTCGCGACCTGCCGACTATCGACTAGCACCGTCCAGCCGGGATAGTCGAAGAGAGAATCCTGCATCAACGTCGGCTCGCTTGCGACAACCCTGAACGACTGGCTGGCTGAGTTACCGGCGAGTTGGGTGACCTCCGGCGAGGAGCGCACACCTTTGAGCGCCACACTTTCAAAGGCCGGACGGTGATATACTGTCCGCGGCTCATACTCTTCACGAGTCGTAGTGTTTATGCCCTTCTGCGCGATTAGATCCGCGCTGTAGTAGGCTTCATCATAAGTCTGAACTCCCTTGGGCTGAGTGTGCGCGAGGTTGAGTACTACGAGGACCACGATCGCCGCCGAAGCGAGCCTGGGACCCATTAGGTCGAAGGCATAAAGCGCCAGCAGTGGCATGAATAGTGCCGGAATGCACAGGGTTCGCCACGGATAGACCAGGTATTGAAGCGTAGCCACGTGCGCCCAAATATCCCACGATAAATCAGTGGCTAACAGTGCGCCTACAATCGACGCGGCGGCAAAGACTATCGCGTCAAGGCGGCGGTTGCGGTTCGCCAGGCGAATCGCGATGACGAGTCCGGCCACCGCCAAGGCTATGTGAAGGAGTCCTAGTGAGTAAGAGATGCCGTTATGCGGACCGCGCATCGCATAGCCGTACCCCCATGGCGACCAGAACAACTGCGACGGGTGGATTATATAGTTGGTCCAATTAAGAAGACCGGTGCGCAGAAGTTCGGTCTTAACATAGTCGCGTTCCAGCAGTGCGGGGAGCCAGAAGTAAGCACTGAGTCCCAGCCCGCCGACAAGCACAGATGCGCCGGCCGCTGCAGTTTTCAGCCTGTGATCCGAAACCGCGACGCGAACGGCGACAACGGCCGCGAATACGGGAAGCATCAGCAGCGCGACCGCATTATGCGCCAGCGGCAGCATCGCCACTGCAAGCGCGCCCAGCACTACACTAATTGCGGTCGGGCGCTGAAGAGCAGAGATAAGCGCCAGCAGCGCGATAGGAGCCACCGCAATCGCTGCCGACTCAGCAAATCGCCCGGATACATAAATATCAAGCGCCTGATAAGGGGCGAATAACCACGCAGCCGCGGCGCCGATTGAGGCGATGTGGGAAAAAGAAAGCCTGCGTCCGATCAGAAAGACCGCAATCGCACCTAGTGCGAACAGAATCGCCAGTCCGAATTGAAGCGAGTTCGCCAGTGTCATGCCGGCGTCGAAGAACGGCAACGCGATCGCATAGATCAACGGCGGCGCGAATTCAAACAGCGGCTGTCCATGCCCACTGCCAAGGTCCGGCGCCCACACCGGCGGGAACTGATGGTCGCTCAATACTTTTGCGAATTCAGTCAGCCGGGGGGGATAGGCCAGCGAGTCATGGCCGTCGAGCAGGTTGCCGCGGAACAGAGCGCGCGTGAAGAGCAGGATCAGGACCGCAAGCGCGAGTGCGGTTCGTGTGCGAGGAGTATTCCAGCTAGTCGCTAATTCGGCCAGGCGCTCGGTAACACTGCGTTCCATGGCCGCATAGTCGGGCCGGCGCATCGCCTGAGCGATCAAGCCGACTAAAATGAATCCGGCCAGCAACAAAATCGGCTTGATAGGTCCTGGATGGTAGCGCACTTCTATCTGATGTTCGCCCGGCCCGACGGGAATCGCGCAGAAGTTGGGATACACGCGAAATATTGGCGCTGGCTTTCCGTCAATCGTGGCTTGCTGGCCCGGAAAGTAAGTGATCTTCAGCAGGACATAGCAAGGCCGTAGAATTGCGAGGCGTGCGCTATAGGTCTCACCTTCCTTGCTTTCGGAAATTATTTCGCCGCGCAGAGTCGAGAAACGGGGATCCAGCGGAGGCAATGCCTGAAACAGCTTCCATTCGGGCGCTCCCTTGATATCGCCCCCCAGTGCTACTACCGCACCGGCTCGCACCGCAGGATCGTTCATCCATTTCCAGTCGCGGTTGAGTACACTAGTCAGCGGGCCATCATAGCGCGCGCCGATGTCCACCAAACCGAAGTAACCCTCGTTCGAGGCCTCATAGACTGACAGCTTGCCGTGAGTCGCGCGAAGTTTGAAGTAGGCCGGCATAGGTTGCGCGGCAGGCGCGAGCACCGCGCGCATCGCGAACAACTGAGCCTGGTAAGGATCGCGCTCGTTGATTTCGGCCATCACATCCGAGCTCCATGACAGGCTGTGATAGAGAAAGCTGAGCTCATCGAAGCCCGCGAGCGAAAGAAAGGAATACGGCTGCGACTTGGCGATTTGGAAATGGGCGGCCCACATTCCGGTTGGACCGGACCACACGCGGCCCGGACGTTCGCGCAGGATAGTGCGGATGTCGGCTAACGAGGCGTCAAGGTCCGCACCTTCAATAGCAATCGCGGCGAGACTTTCATCTCCCCAATAGTTATTCATCCTCAGAAAGCTGGCGCGTTCAGCAAAGATGAAGAATGCGATCGCCCCGAGTGTGACCGCAGTCGCCAGCTTGCCCGCGAATCCTATCCGCCATCCAGCCGTGACTCCTTTAGCCAGCGCCCAGGCGGTCAGCAGCACGGCAAACAATTCGAAGACCGATTCGAAACGGCTGACGTGAAAGGCCGCCGGCAATCCAAGCGCCAGCATGAAATATCCCCAGGTCGTGCGGCCGAAGAAAATCGCGAGCCACACCGCGGTGAGAACCAGCAAGCGCCGCGGCATCGGCCTCTTCCAGTTGTACAGTGCGAAGATCGACGAGGCCGCAAATGCCAGCGTCATCACCGGCAGTCGCCCTTCGTCGAAAAAGCGGCCCGAGACCAGAGCGCTCAATATGTTCTGTGCGCCCCACGAATCGAACTTCCACACGTCGTCCCATCGGCAGCGGTTCGCTTCGCCGCTAGCCAGGAGCATCGGAACCACGAACCATGCGAGCAGAATGAATGTAGGAATCAGGATCGATGCGGCGCGGACGACTCGGCGCGAGCGAGCACCTCGCGGACCGACCAAGGCCATGATCGCGACTGTGACAATCGCCGCGTAACCGAACACGACATGAGAGAGTGCCGTCGCGGCAATCAGACAGGCTGATAGAATCCTACGCCTGCCAGTGTTAAGCGAGTAGTTAGTGAGTCCTAGCGCAGGCATCAGCAGGTTGTAGGACATCAGCTGGGTATAGAGTCCTGAACCCCGCCGAACATAGGCACCGTACGACAAGCCATAACGGCTAAGGTCGCCGACCTCGCTGACACCTATGATGAGAATCGACGCGAAGCCCGCCGCCAATGGCTCCATCCCGAATAGTCGGGCACCCAGATAGGTGGACGCCGGCAGCGCTACCATCAAGATATAGTAGAGCACCGCGAATGAGGCCGGCGCGGACGCGAAACGGCTGGTTAGCGCCAACCACAGACCTGCCAGCATGTGTGGCAGCGGCTGATAGAAGTGCCACAGGGGATATCCCAGTGCCCACTGCGACATCCATGGGTCTAAAAATGAGTCGCCGGTAAAAAGGCTTTGCGTAAGGCGCTGCGACGCGGCGATATGGAAACTCAGATCATTGACCGGCACGCGCTCGATGCGAATTTCCGGCCATAGCAGTATCGCATTCACGACGAACGCGAGCGCTAGCAGGATCAGCCCGCCGGCTTCCGCGCGGAACCGCGCCGAGTCTGGAGTGCGCCACCATCCTATGACCGCGCGCGCTGCCGGTGGTGGCGCTTCGATACGAGGTTTTGCTTTCGCTGCCGCCGGCATTCCTTCGCTAACAGAATTCGCGAAGACTTCGATCCTACGGAATCAAAAGAACCCTGCCGACTGCCTGCCGGCTCTCGATGTAAGCGTGAGCGGCGGCGGCCTCCACTAGCGGGAAGGTCCGATCGATCACGACCTTCAACTCGCCGCGCGCGGCCTCGTCAATCAAGCGCTGAATCATGTTATGCGCACGATCGGTGCCTATCTCCGCTCCGAGGAAAACCCCGGTCAGCGATCGGTTGCCAGCCATCAGCGACGACACATCGACCGTCATCGCCTCGCGTCCCGCCGCACCAACCATCGACACGCGTCCGCGATAGGCAAGCGATAGCAGACTGCCCTGCAAGGTCGCACCACCTACCGGGTCAACGACAAGGTCAACGCCCCGGTTGTGAGTCAGCTTCATCACCGATTTCACGACGTCGTCGGTCTTGTAATTGATCCCGTGATCGAGACCTAGCGGCTTCAGCCGTTCGAGCCGAGCGTTGCTCGACGCCGTCGCCAGCACCGTAGCGCCGGCACGCTTGGCGAGTTGAATCGCCGCAACACCTACACCGCTCGCTCCCGCCTGCACCAGCACTGTCTCCCCGGACTTGAGATGCCCGAACTCGAACAGGCAATCGTCAGCGGTGCCAAAAGGCACCGGGATAGCCGCCGCCAGCTTTATGTCGAATCCTTTGGGAACCGGCCACGCATTCCTAGCCGGCACCGCGCGCAATGCCGCGTGAGATCCTGCGCCGAAGACGGTGGTTACCTTCTGTCCTACCTTCAGGTCTGTCACTTCAGCGCCGACCTGGACTATCTCACCACCGGCCTGGTAACCAACTACATGAGGCTTACTGAAGAGTGCGCCGTGCCATCGATTAAGCGTGTCGCCGCCCTCGATACTTACCGCCTCGACGCGAATCACGACGCCTTTAGGATGACACTCGGGATCGGGAACGTCCTCGTATTTGAGAACCTCAGGACCGCCGTTTTGGTAATAGACCGCAGCCTTCATAACACTCTCCTCACTCGACGATAGACGAATAGATGATGTTCCTGAGTTGTCCGCGGAAATTGAAGGTAGCCGACGGCATCAGCTGGGTCATGAATATCACGACCAGGTCTTCCTTGGGATCCACCCAGAAGATAGTCGAGGCCGCACCGCCCCAATAGTAGTCGCCGCCGCCGAGCGCGCCCGCTTCGACCTGTCCTAGCGTCATCGCGAAGCCAAGTCCGAATCCCACACCTTCATACGCGGTCTCCGAGAATGCGCCAATCGCCATCTGGCTGAGATCTTTGCCGCCGGCAAGGTGGTTGAGATGCATCAACTCGATGGTGCGAGGTCCCAGGATGCGCACGCCGTCCAGTTCACCGCCGCGCCGCAGCATTTCGCAGAAGCGCAAGTAGTCGGCCGTGGTGCCGGTTAATCCTCCGCCGCCCGAAAAGAACGTGGGCTGCTTCAGATAGTTACTGCGCTCTGGATCATCGATCAACTTTAGAGTCTTATCGGCCTGCCGTTCATAGTTAGCCGCAAAGCGATCGGCCTTGCGCGACGCCACCATGAACGAAGTGTCCTTCATGCCGAGCGGATCGAAAATCGTTTCCTGCAAGTATTGGTCGAAGCGCTTTCCCGAAATCGCCTCGACCAGGAAACCGCATACGTCGGTCGATAACGAGTACATCCATCGCTCACCCGGCTGATAACGCAGCGGCACCTTCGCCAGTTTTTCCGCGAAGCCGGCTAGCGTCTCGCCCGCGCCGCGTCCTACTCCCGCCTCGCGATAGGCGCGATCAACCGGATGATTGGTCGCACCATAGGTGAGGCCGCCAGTGTGGCTCAGCACGTGACGCATCGTCATCGGCCGCCCGGGCGCCGCGGTCTCCATGCTCGCGCCTTCGCCCGAGACCCACACCTTGTGATCGCGCCACGCGGGAATAAATCGCGACACCGGATCGTTGAGCTGAAAATGGCCCTGCTCGAAGAGCGTCATCAACGCCACCGACGTGATCGGCTTGGTCATCGAATAGAGCCGGAAGATCGTATCGTCGGTTAGCGGCTTGCGACGCTCGCGATCCATCAGGCCTTGCGATTTGAAATATGCGACGTGGCCATGCCGCGCGACCAGCGTCTGGCATCCGACGATTTTGCCGGGCGCAACGTAGTTCTTCTCGAGGTGCTCGGTAATTCGATTGATTCGTTCCGGCGCGAATCCGGCCCGCTTGGGTGCCAGTTCCATCTGTCTTCTCCTTCAGCAGCGTCGATCGTTGCGAATGATCCTAGAAGTAAACGGGATCAACGTACAAGCCGCGGGTGGCGACGGCGCAAAACGGCGGATCGTGCGCTCGAGGTCATCGCGTCCACGAATCCACCTCGGAAGCGATGGCGTCAAATGTCGTATTCGGTGAGCAGGGCGAGTCTTAATTTCGAAAAATGAATCACCGCGGCCAGGTATTGCAGCTTCATGGCGGAGGGGAGCGACCCGCCGAAACTAAGGCCGAATCCGCCCTCCATATATTTGAGCACGGCCGCAGAGACTGAATCCGAAAATCCCCCGGTGGCGGATTCCGACGATGTCCGCTTCTCGGGCTTCAAGAAAGTTTTTCGCGCCGTCGCCTCGGGAAATACGCCGAGGCTCACGAGAATGTCGGCGGCCAACTCCTCAGGTTCGTCGAGATGTTCTCGATAAGCAGTGTGGGCAAATAACTGAGCATGCTCTTTGCGCGAATCGAACAGCCTCCCGATAAGGTGATGGCCCATTTCGTGGGAAAACGCCGCACCGATCGCAGCGCGATGATGCGCGGTGTTCACACAGATCAGCGGTAGCCGCGAACCGCCCATTTTTCGCACGTAAAACCCGAGCAGCTCCAGGCCTTCCACGCCGCCGAACTTCGCCAGTTGGAACTGAACTCCCAACCCCGACCAGCGTCGGGTAAATTCCGCCGGCGAAACGAGCTTGACCGATTCGTCGTTCAAGCGCGGCCAAACCGTGCGCTTCGCTTCCGCGACTATCTGTCGAACCTCGGGCCGCGCGAGCGATCTTCGGAGCGAGCGTCGGTAGTCATGTTGCTCGAGAAAGTGAATTTCTTCACCGGCACTGTGGGTATCCGCCGGTAGCCGACGCGACCCCTTGCCGGCTCTGACGATATCAGCGGCTATTTCGTCGAAAATCGATACGCGCTTTATGGTTTGCCTGACTGTCAAATCCCCCTTCCGATCTCGCGCCTAAACGCGAGTTGACTCTCCTAACCATTACCAAACTGATTTAGCACAGCCTCGACCCAAAGAAAAACCCCTTTATCGTCGGCGAACCCCGCGATCTCGTCGCTCACTCGCAGTCAAGTATTGACTCTTTGTTAGCAAAATGAGCTAGAAAATGACTGCGCGTTTCTCATCCAATGTTCAAATTGGCACACCTACGGCCGCGTCAACGTCAACTTTTTGCGATACCGCGTCGCCGTCCGATATCTCCCCCGCCATCGACATCAGCCCGCAGTCCGCCCTGGCGCGTTCTGACCTCTCGTCCACGTCACCCCTTCGCAATCCTTCATCCCGCAAAATCAGGAGTCACCCAATGGAAATGCGCCTTTTATGCTCAAAGGGCGAACGTAACATCTTCGCCCAACGCCTCGCCGACGCGCGCGCTGGTCACGGCGCCAGCTTCAGAGATGTCGGCTGCTCGCAAGCGAGAAACATTGTCCGGCTGGCAGCCGCTGACATCTACGGATTGTTCGAAACGGCAAGCGATCAGGTTGAACGCATGACCGCCGGCGTCGCGCTGCACGATCTCGCGGTCTATCCGCAAAGCTGCCGGCTGCCCGACCTCTCGCGCTATGCGCCCCAATCGGTGCTCGAATGCAGCGATCATTGGTCGCTGTCGCGCGGCGCCGGGATGCACGCGTGGCGCGGAATCGCCGTTCAGGTCGTTCACAGAAACCCGAACGCCGTGTTGGTGTACCTGGCCGTCGGCAGATCCGATCATGGCGGATTCTACTCGGCGATGGGCTTCGTCAACGCCGGCACGCCCGTCGAATATCCCTATCTCGAAGGACCCGACCAGGGCCGGCTCTGGGTTCAGCCGATGGTCCTTGAAGGAGACGCGCTCGCACGACTGACCGCGAACGTTCATCGGCTCAAGATCGAAACGCCGGACAATTATCTGACTATCCGCTTCGACAACTCCGACCGCTTGAGGCCGGCGGCGAATCGCTATCTGCTCAGAGCCGCCGACACGTCGGCCGCATCCGCACCCGCCTGAATCCGTCCTTCGACGGTTCGGCGGATCCCCACAACGTTCTTTCCTGAAGCCGCGCTCATTGGCGGATATCACTCACACGAGGAAAATTTATGCACATCGATCTGGCAAAAGCTCGCCCGCCACAGGATCGTCCGTCGGACGATCTCGACGGCACCATCCCGATCAAGCTCACCAAGGAGGAACTGCGCGATTTGTCGGCGCTGAACCCGCTCCGCAGCAGTTTTCATATCGTTGCCGAATGGACGCTGATCCTCACCGCGATCCTTCTATGCCAACGCCACTTCAACCTCGCGCTGTACCTGCTGACCGTCGCCTTCATCGGAGCGCGGCAACATGCGCTGCTGATTCTGATGCACGACGGCGTCCACTACCGCCTGTTCCGCGGCCGCCGGCTCAACGATTGGACCGCCGAAGTAATCCTGGCGTGGCCCAATCTCATCTCGGCGCGAGCGTACCGCAAGAACCACTTCGCGCATCATCGTTTTTTGAATACCGGCCAGGATCCCGATTGGGCCCGGCGCCAAGGCGACGCGACCTGGGTCTTTCCCAAGCATTGGGGCAGGCTCGCGCTCCTGATGCTGCGCGACTTGTCCGGGCTCGGCGCGATCTACTATCTCAAGCTGGCGTTGATGCTCCTCTCGCGGGACACTGGCGTCAGCCGCGGGTTCCTGGTCGCGCGCTACGGCTTTTACGCCGCGATGCTGGTGCTGCTGGCATGGTTCGGTGCGCTTCACCTGCTGTTGATGTATTGGTTCGTGCCGTTGTTCACCTGGATGACGGTGATCTTCCGCGTCCGCAGCATCGCCGAGCATTCCGCGATCGAGGGCCGCGCCAACGCCTACGCGCAAACGCGGTCCACCGGCGCGTCCATCCTCGAGCACATCTTTGTCGCGCCGAAGAACGTCAACTACCACATCGAGCATCACTTCTACCCGAGCGTGCCGTTCTACCGCTTGCCGGAGCTTCATCGCGTGCTGATGTCGCGATCGGACTTCAAGGATTCTGTTCACGTAACACGTAGCTATCTCGGAGTGCTGCGCGAATGTGTCCGCGGTTCGAATTCGATATTCAGCATGCGCCCGAGCCGCGCTGAGGTCTGATGGCGCCTCGTGAAAAAGCGGCGGCGGACTATCAGGTCCGCCGCCGCTGCGTGAAATATAACGGTCTGCAAGCAGTCCGCGTCAGGACGCGCGCGCTTCGGGAAATATGCGCAGAAAATTTTCGGAATAAAACCGATCGCGGATTTGCTCCGATCGATTTCCCAGCGCCGTCTCGAAACGCGCGATCGGATTTCGCCCGCCCTCGGTGTGCGGATAGTCCGTCGAGAACAGGTACAGCTCCGGGTTTGATTGATCGATCAGGGCGCCGACGTCCTCGAACACGAACGGCGTGAACGCCATCTGCTGCGTCAGCTGCTCCGACGGCTTGCGCGTGAAGCGCGCGACGCTGCTGTCCGTTCTGCCCCAGATTTTCGCCACCCAGTCGAGCCGCACCAGCATCGCCGGCACCCATCCCGCGCCCAGCTCGATGCATCCGCCGCGGAGTCTGGGGAAACGCTCGAAGACGCCGTCGATCAGCATCATCGAGAGGAACGTCTCCGGCCCCTGATGGAGCATCGCGGCGTCCTTGGTGCGAAGATTCTCGCCGCCGCCCATCCAGTCTTTAGTCGGCGGACGGCCGTTGTTGGTCCATGCCTTGTCGAGCTGCAGCGGCGATCCGCCGACATGCATCACGAACGGCGTATTCGACTCGACCAGCCGCGCCCAGAAGGGATCGAGATCGACGTGTCCGGGAGAACGCCCGCCGGCCGCCCGATGCGCGACCCAGATAGCTTTCGCGCCGCTCTTGAGCGCGAACTCCAGTTCCTCGAGCGCAAGCGCCGGCTCGTCCAGCGGCACCACCGCGACGCCCATCAGGCGCGAGTCGTGCGCGCAGAATTCTGCCATGTGCCGATTGTGCGCGCGCGCCGCGCCGTAGCGCAGCTTCGGCGTGATTTTCGAGCTCGGCGAAAACGGCATCACGACACTGTGCGTCGCGAACACCAGTTGTTTCTTGAACCCGAGCATATCGACCGCCTTCGATCGCTCGCGGCCGTCAAACGCGCCCAGCGCCTGGATCTCTTTCGACCGCTCGATCAGATTGTCGCCCCATCCGATCATCTCGGCGACATGCTCCGCGGAATGCCGTCCGCCGCGCGCCATGATCTCCGCAACTTCCTCATCGGTCACCAGCGACGCGCTGTAGCTCACCGCCGGAATGTCGCCGCGCAGCTCCGGGTCCGCGTACTTCTGCAGAAAATCCGGAAGCTCCATGATATGGCTGTCGGCGTCGTACATCGGCCGGTTGTCGGGTGCATAAGCCATGGCGGATACCTCTACTTGCTGATCGCTTCTGCGGAAAGCCGATTAAAGCACCAACCTCAGCCCCCGCTCAAGGAACCCATTCTTAGCGCTGGGTGCAGGGGTCACCCCTGCCCAAGGAAGCGTGAAACCCACGGTGGGTTTCACTACAATTAAATTCCTTCCGCTCTCCGGAGGATTTGATGGCTCAGCCTGATTTCTATTTCAACCCGTTCGATGCGGACTTTCGCGCCAATCCTTATCCGCACTTCCCTGCGCTGCTCGACGGTCCGCCGCGGCAGCTCCAACTCTTCATGCCGACCACGCTCATCGCCCGCTATGACGACGTCGTCACTGTGCTGCATGACCATGAACGCTTCACCGTGCGGCGCCCTGAAAATCCATTTCGCGAGCGAATCGATCCCTTCGGCGGCGCGCCGACTATTCTCACCGCCGATCCTCCGGTGCATTCGCGCCTCCGACGCCTCGTCAGCAAGGCCTTCACTCCGCGACGCGTGCGCGAACTCGAGCCGCGGGTCCGCGAGATAACCAACGAGCTGCTGGCTCGTGCGACGGGCTCTACCGAAATTGAAGCGATGGCGGCGCTGGCTAATCCGCTGCCGGTGATTGTTATCGCGGAGATGCTCGGGGTCTCGGCCGGCGATCACGCCAAGTTCAAGAATTGGTCCAACGATCTGATCAGCTCATTCGGACAGGAGATGGCAACCGGTCCATCGGCCGCCGGTCTCGCCGCCAAGGACGAGTTGCGCCGCTATCTCGCCGAAGCGATCAAGCAGCGCAGTGCGAATCCCGCCGACGATTTGATCAGCGCACTGGTCACCGCTCGGGACGAATCCGACGCGCTCAGCGAAAACGAACTGCTCGCGTTCGTCGTATTGCTGTTGCTGGCAGGAAACGAAACGACCACCAATCTGATCGGCAACGGCCTGCTCGCGCTATGCCGCAATCCCGAGCAGCAAGATCGCCTGCGCGAGAACCGCGATCTGATTCCCAAGGCGATCGAGGAGATGCTGCGTTACGATCCGCCGGTCCAGATGACGCTCCGCATGCCGACGGCGGCGACCAGCGTCGGCGGCACCGAGATTCCCGCCGGCAGCCTCGCCTTCATCCTGCTGGCGGCGGCCAATCGCGACCCGGCGCACTTCCCGAATCCGCAGAGTTTCGACGTCGCACGCGATCCCAACGAGCACGTGTCGTTCGGCGAGGGCATCCACTTCTGCCTCGGCGCGCCGCTGGCGCGTCTCGAAGGCGCGATCGCGATCGAGGCGATGCTCGACAAATTTCCACGCATCCAACTTGCCAACCCGCAGGCCAAGCTCGAGTATCGCGGCTCGATGGCCCTGCGCGGCCTCAGCGAGCTGCGCCTGTCAGGCCGTTGATCCTGAAGCCCCGCCTTTCATCGGCTGGAAATGGCTGTTAGTAAAGCGCTGATGTTGATGCCACGCCGGACCCAACTTTTCGCCGCATATGGGCGCACCCTGATCGTCGCGCTCGCAATCGCGATCGCGATGCTCGTTGCTCCGCGCTCCTATGCGGACTCCGCGGCGCCCGAAACCTCCGCGGTCGGCGTCCATGGCATGGTCGTGTCGGAAAGCGACGACGCTGCGCATGCCGGCGTCGAGATTCTCAAGCATGGCGGCAACGCGGTCGATGCGGCTCTGGCGACCGAGTTGGCGGTGGGCGTCACCAATCCTGCGGCGTGCGGAATTGGCGGCGGCGGCTTCATGCTCATCTATATGGCGAAGGCCCACCATTTTTACGCGCTCGACTATCGCGAAACCGCGCCGCTACATGGCGCGCCCCGACATGTATATGCGAAACGGCAAGCCCGACGAGGACCTCGCCCGCGACGGCATCCTCGGCGTGGGCGTACCGGGCGAGATCGCAGGTATCGACGCGGCGCTCAGGCGCTTCGGCACCATGAAGTTTCAGCAAATCGCGGCGCCGGCCGAGAAACTCGCCGCCGATGGTTACGTCGCCAGCCCGCACCTCGCCAAAGAAATCGAGATGCTCGCGCCGAAGCTGAAACTCGATCCCGGGCTGGCCCAGGTTTTCCTCAAGCCCGACGGCTCCGCGCACAATGCCGGCGACACGATCGTCGCAAAGAACCTGGCGGCGACGCTCAAAGGCCTCGGCGACAACCCGGTCGCGAGTTTCTATCACGGCGAGGTCGCAGCGGCGCTGGTCGAGTTCATGAAGGCGCATGGCGGACTGGTCAGCGCCGCCGACCTTGCCAACTATCGGCCCGATTGGCGCGATCCGATTCATCATCGCTACGAGGATTACGACGTCTATGCGATGCCGCCGCCGTCGTCGGGCGGCGTCGTGCTCGAGATGCTCGGCGCGCTCGACTCGGGCCATCTCGCCGGTCTCGGCGTCAATTCGCCGCCGTACCTGGCGCGGCTGATCGAAGTGATGCGGCAGGGCTTCATCGATCGCGAGCAATACGCCGACCCAGCATTTGTCGGCGTGCAAATTCAGAAGCTCCTGACCGACGACAACATCCAGCAATTGCGCGAGCGCGCGCTGCATCCGAAAAAGTCGCCGCCACCAGCGGCCGCCGCGCACGATCACGGCACCACGAATCTGCTGGTCGCCGACAAAGACGGCAACGTCGTCGCGCTGACGACCACAATCAACACGGTGTTCGGCGCCAAGATGAGCGTGCCCGCGCTCGGCCTCATACTTAACGATGAGATGGACGATTTCGCCGTCGCGCCCGGCGTGCCGAACGCGTACCACCTCGAGGGCGAGCGCGCCAACGAGGTGCGCGGCGGCAAGCGGCCGCTGTCGTCGATGACGCCGATAATCGTCACCAAAAACGGCGCGCCCGTGATGACCACCGGCGGCTCCGGCGGTCCCACCATCATCAGCGGAGTGCTGCAGGTCACGCTCAACATTCTCGCCTTCCATCTCGACGCCGCCAGCGCCGTCGCCGAGCCGCGAATTCATGAGCAGGCCGCGCCCGACGTGGTGATCGTCGAGCAAGCGATGCCCGCGGCGACGCGCAGCGCGCTCGAGCAGATGGGCTACAAGCTCAGGGTCGTGCCCGAGCTCGGCGCCGTCGGCGCGATCACGATTGCGCCGGCGAATTTCCGCGGCGCAGCGGACGCGCGCAAAGGCGGCGGTGCCGTCGGCTACTAGCAGTCGCTCTGGCAGGTTAGACTCAACTCTCGTGTCAGGGACCGCGCGCAACGAACTCTCTCCGCCGGCCGTCGCCGCACCGCCGGCGGTCGCGATACCGAACCCGTACGACCTCGCCGCGGTAGTCGCGCTCGCGCTCGCGGTCTGCATGTTTCATCTTGGATCGTTCGGACTGTGGGAGCCCGACGAGGCGCGCTACGCCGAGATTGCGCGCGAGATGCTGCAAAGCGGCAACCTGCTCGTGCCGCATCTCAACTACGTCGCTTACGTCGAGAAGCCGCCGCTGCTCTACTGGCTGACGACGCTGTCGTTCTGGATCTTCGGCGTCTCGGAATTCGCCGCGCGGCTGCCGGTGGCATTGTCAGCGGTCGCCGGAATAATCGCAACGTACTTTTTCGCACTGCGCGCGTTCGGCCGCCGCCACGCGATCCTCGCCGCCGCGATCCTCGCCACCACACCGCTGTACGCGTTGATGGCGCAAGTGCTCACCACCGACATGACGCTGACCGCGCTGGTGACGATCGCGACGTTCGCGCTTTACCTGCACTGGCAGGAAGGCGGGCGCTGGTGCTGGGTCGCGTACGTCGCGATGGCGCTGGCGGTAATGACCAAGGGGCCGGTCGGTGCGGCGCTGCCGATTCTGTCGATGCTGATTTGGCTGGCGCTGAGGCGCGAACTGCGCGGTGCGATTGCGAAGTTTCACGCGGTGCCGGGACTGCTGCTCGTGATTCTGATAGCGGCGCCGTGGTTTGTGGCGATGACGATACGCGAGCCGGGTTTCGCCGACTTCTATTTCGTCGGCGAGCATCTGCGCCGCGTGTTCGAGGCCGACTACAGCCACAGCGAAGCGTTCTACTTTTATGTTCCAGTGATCGCGATCGGACTGTTGCCGTGGACATTGCTGGTGCCGTTCCTGACCTGGCGCGAGGCGGCGCGCAATCCGGCACGCAGCTTTTGCCTGGTCGCGGCGGGCGTCACGGTGGTCGCTTTCTCATGCGCGAGCGCGAAGCTGATCCCGTACATCCTGCCGGCGGTTCCTCCGCTGGCGGTGCTGATTGCAGATGGGTTGATCTCGTGCGCCTGGCCCGCGGCGGATTCGCGCGCGGCGCGCCGGCCGCCGGACTCGCGCATTCTGATCGAGAGCGGACCGATGCTGGCGCTGTTGGGTGCGGGCGTGATCGTGGCGGCGATACTGGCGCCGCAGTTTCGCACTCCGTACGTGATGGCAGCGCGGCATTCGATGTACGCGATCGGCGCGATCCTGATGGCGGGCGGCGCCGTGACATTGGCGATGTTTCTGACGCGGCGCACGGCCGCGGGACTCGGCGCGATAGTGGTCACGCTCGCACTTGCGCTAATCGCGGGCGGATGGACGCGGCTTGAAACCGAGCCGATGCGCTCGTACGCCGCGCTCAGCCGCGCGATCGCCGAGAAGGCGCCCGACGCCGATATCATCTGCTACCATCGCTACGTTCAGTCGCTGCCGTTTTACAATCGCAAGCGTATCGTGTTGCTTGGCGGCCGCACAGAACTCGACTTCGGATCGCGGCTCGACCCGGACGCGCGCGATTGGTTCATGAACAATGACGATCAGATGTTTCGGCGATGGGAGCGGCCGGGACCAATCGTGGTCGTGCTCGACGCCGGCGATCTCGCGCGAATGAAGGAGCGCTTCGGCGACTTCGATCTTGATTGCGGCCGAAGGCAAGAAGCGCGCAATTATGCGACGTGAACGAATCTCGCGCCGTGAGCCAATCACCGTCAACTGAGCCATCCGCGCCGGCACGTCGGTATCGCGCGTTCGCGATCCGCGCGGGGCTGGGAGTCGCGGTCGTCGCCGTCCTGTTGTGGCGCTACGATGCGCGTCCGATTTTTCGAGTCCTCGGCCGCGAGCGGCCCGCGTATTTCGCCGCGGTCGTCCTGCTTTACGTCGCCGGGCAGGCGATGTGTGCGTACCGATGGCAACTGCTCGCGGCACTACTGAAGGTGCGCGGCCGCTATCGCGAGTTCCTCGCGTACACATTAGTCGGGATGTTCACGAACCTGTTCGTGCCGGGACTGATCGGCGGCGACGCGGCGCGATCGGTCTATCTCGGCCGGCGCCACGACCGGATGGGCGAGGCAATCGCGTCGGTGGTCGCGGATCGCGGCGCGGGATTGATTGGCTTGTTCTGGCTGGCGGCGTTTGCCGCGATCTTTCTGAACTTCACCTCGATTCCATCGTCAGTCATCGCGCCGACGATCGCGGTCGGCGCGATTGCGCTGGCTGGATTTCTTGCGGCGCCGTTGCTCGCGCGCTTGATTCATCTGATGCCGCGGCCGATTCGCCGCGCGGGCGGAATCGTCGCTCCGTACCTGCATCATCCTGCGGCGCTGATTCCGGCGATCGGGCTGTCGGTCGTGTTGCAAATCACCTTGGCGATCGGCCAGTACGTACTCGCGGCTGGACTCGGACTCACCGCGCCGCTCTCGCTGTTTATTCTTTGCGTTCCGATCGCGAACGTCTTTGCAAGTCTGCCGCTGACGTTGAATGGTTTGGGGATTCGCGAGACGGCTTACCTGGTGTTGTTCGGAATGGCGGGGATGCGCAAGGAGGATGCGATTGCGCTGGGACTGCTGTGGTTTGCCGCGACGATGGTTGGCGGCCTGACGGGCGGGATCGCATTCGTAACGACGCCGGCGCCAACCGCGGCCGGGAAAGACAAATAGCGAATCCAAGGCGAAACCTGCCGTGCGGTCCCATACTTCGGGCGAAAACCGCGGTTTTTGCCCATTTGAGCTTGCCAAAACCCTTTGCTTATCTGTGTTCTAGAGTGCGGGAGAGTGTCGAGTAGTATTTTGCTACACCAAGTTAAGAGCGTATTATTTTCAACCATGCCTTTCGAGCTTGAGCATCGCATTCCATGATACGCCTGTCTGCGAAGCTGTGGACGGTAGTTCTCGTCGGGTTGGCGTTGTTTACGCTCCTGCTAGCTGGCGAGAACCTCTACAGCCGCCCGCTGCTTTCGCTTTTTGTTTCTGCGATTCATGGCGGATCGCTGCCGCCGCGGATGTGGATACCGGCCAACACGTCGCACAGCGCGATTAAGGTTAAGCGCATCCGGACGAAGACTGCGCGGGCCGACGTGGGAATCGCACCGGCGCTTACGCCGCCGGCGATCGAGTTCCTCGGTGCAGAGAGCTATCTCGCCGGACAGGACGTGCCGTTCTGGAATTCGGGGCTGCCGTTCCTGTTTATCAAGACTGAGAGCAACTGCAGCCTTACCGCCTACACCGACGATCCCGCCGGCATGTCGATCGGCCCGGTGCAGACGAACTACCAGGATGTTCTGCATGAGCAGGCGGCTCTAACCACCACCGGGAACGTGTGGCCGAACGGATGCGTGAATACACGGCTCGGGATGCCGTCGGGCAACGGAATTATAGAGAAGACGTCGGGTGGTATCTATTACGGCGCCGTGGCGATCACTTACGGAATGTTCGGATCGTCAACTGCGATTACCACCGGAATCGCGAACGCCGGCGGCACCGCGCTCGAGTCGTCACCGACGTCGATAACCACGCCGGGAACGCCGGCCACGCTGACCTCGATTGACGTCAACGGCGACGGCAAGCCGGACCTGATCGTGGTCAGCAACGACACCGATACGGGCGCGGCGACAGTTTCGGTGTTTTTGGGGAACGGCGACGGCACCTATCAAACGGGAACGAACTATACGACGCAGCTTATCACTGGTTCGGTGACAGTTGCCGACGTCAATAAGGACACGCATCCCGATCTGATTGTGGTGGGTACCCCGTTGTCCGGCCTCACCAGCGATCCGGCGGTGGCTGTGTTCCTGAACAATGGCAGCGGCATGTTTGGCGCCGCGATTAGCGGTCCAGCGTTGCCCGACCTTTCCGCAAGTAACGCCGTGGTGGCGGATTTCAACAAAGACAAAAATCCGGACCTCGCAACCAACGATGGCCACGTCCTGCTGGGCGACGGGACCGGACATTTCTCGCTGAAGGCGGGATCGCAATTTCCGGCGGCGACCAGTCTGACGGCGGCGGACTTCAACCAGGACGGCAACATCGACGTTGCGACGCTGACCGCCGCGACCGGTCAGAACTACCAGGACACGGTCGGCATCTTCCTCGGCAATGGCGACGGAACCTTTACGCCCGGACAGCGTTACGGCTCGATCTACGGCGCGGGCAATATCGGGGTCGGCGACCTGGACGGCGACGGCAACCTTGACCTGGTAATCGGTTTCACGGATCCGAACGGCTTCGGGCCCGCGTCGGCGTCGGGCAGCTACGTGTATTTCATGCTCGGACGGGGCGACGGAACTTTTGCCGGATCGGTGTCGTATGACGCGCAGAGCGTGGGAGCGCCGCTCGGTCCGGCGTTTGCAGTCGCAGACTTCAACGGCGACAACCTCCCTGACATCGCAACGACGACGAGCGCAAGCGGGCTCTCACTCTATACGCTCACCGGCAATGGCGACGGCACCTTCTCGCCGGGCGCCACCAAGGCGATCAGCACGGCCGGCGTCGGCGATCCGGTGCTGGTGATCGCGGGTCCTCTCACCAGCAGCACGACTAACGACGTGGTGGTCGGGATCACGACGCAGAGCGCCACGACCATCGGCAACGGAATGGGCGAACTGGCGGTGTTTCTCGGCAACGGCAACGACACCTTCGGCAGTGAGATGGACACCGCGATCGATACGACGGCCGGAGCGATCGTGGCCGGCGACTTCAACAATGACAAGGCGCTCGATCTGGTTGCGGGCGGAGTTGTGACGGTTGACAGCACGGGCAGCCCGGCGTCGGGCGCAGTCTATTATCTCGAGGGCAAGAATAACGGCACCTTCGACACGCCGGTGCCGATTGCGACGCCGCGCAATCCAGTCTGGTTCGCCGCAGCCGATCTCAACGGCGACAAGAACCTGGACCTGGTAGTGGCCGACGAAGGAGCACCGTTCGCGACCAATCCGGTTGACGGTTCGGTGCTGGTCTATCTGGGAAAAGGCGACGGAACTTTCCAGGCGCCCAAGACTCTGAACACTTTCGATTTCCCCAACGCGGTCGCAATCGCCGACGTCAACAACGACGGCAATTTGGACATCGTCGTGCTCTCGGAGTTCGAGGGGCAGAGCTTCGGCAGCAGAGTCTGGGTGTTCCTGGGCGACGGCAAAGGCAACTTCGGCAGCGGGATCGAGACCCCGCTCGACGAGTACGCCAACGGCTTGCAGGTAGCCGACCTCAATGGCGACAGTCTGCCGGACCTGGCGCTCACGAGCTGCTGCGGTTTTGCCAACACCGAAGTGTGGAGCGGCAACGGCGACGGGAGCTTCAACGGTCCGACGGAACTGCCGGTGGGCGTCTCGTCGAGTTTTCCGATATTGGCCGACCTCAACGGCGACAAGAAGCTCGACCTGCTGCTGAGCACCGGTGACGCAATCCAGGCGTTGTTGAACATCTCGGGCGATGGCGTACCGACGCCAATACCGGCGGGGACTGTGTTTCCGACTCCGACGGCGACCGCGACCTCAGGTAGGACTCCGACCGCAACCGCGACGGCGACTCGCACTGCTACTGCAACTGCGACTGCGTCGGCAACCGGCTCCCATACTGCGACGGCTACTGCCACCGCGACTCACACTGCAACCGCGACCGCGTCAGCGACCACGTCGCGAACGCCGACTGCGACGGCGACTTCGACGGTGACGCGCACGCCGACTGCAACGGCAACTTCGACCACGTCAAGCACGGCGACCGTGACAGCTACGGCGACTCGCACCGCAACCGCGACTGTGTCAGCGACCACCTCGCCAACGCCGACTGCGACGGCGACTTCGACGGCGTCGCGCACAGCTACTGCAACCGCGACGGCGACTTCGACCGCGTCGAGTACCGCCACCGCGACAGCTACGGCGACTCGCACGGCCACTGCGACTGCGTCAGCGACGGGATCGCGAACGGCGACTGCAACGGCGACTTCGACACCGTCGAGCACCGCGACTGTGACCGCCACGGCAACTCGCACTGCTACACCGACGGCGTCGTCGACGGGGTCGCGAACGGCGACCGCGACGGCAACTTCGACCGCGTCACGCACCGCGACTGTGACGGCCACGGCGACTCGCACCGCAACTGCGACTGCGTCATCGACGATGTCGCAAACGCCGACTGCAACGGCAACTTCGACCTCGTCAAGCTCCGCGACCGCGACCGCTACGACGAGTCCTACGGCCACCTTTACTACGACGGCGACTGCTACGGTCACTGTGACTGCTACTCCTACAGCTACTACGACTGGGGATACTCCGACGGCGACTCAAACTCCTACTGCTACGCCGACTCCAATCGAGATCGAGCAGAAGCTTACTATCAAACCCAAGTCTTTGGCGTTCGGCGATCAGACGGTGGTCGGAAAAACCAGTAAGGCTAAGACGGTCAAAATTAAGAATGCCGGCAAGAAGAAGACTCTCTCAGTGAATGTCGAAATGGAGAGCGCGTCGCCGCCGGTGTTTTTAGTGAAAAAGGAATGCCTGAAAACATTGAAGCCCGGGAAAGGATGCACGGTGTCGGTGAGCTTCAGTCCGACCGATACGACGCCACAGACCGGCGAGCTGATGATTTATGACAACGTGACCGGCACGCCGCAAATAGTGCAGCTATCGGGAACGGGAAAGGCTTCCACCAAGTAGGTCTAAGTCGCGCCGCACGGTTCCTAGCAGCCGGCTTATCTGACGGGCGCGGACGGAAGCTGACTTGGCGGCAGGACCAGCCTTCCGGTGGCAAGGTCCTGCTCTGTTTTTTTCGCGCGCTCCAGTGCCGCGGCTGGAATTTGCGACTCGAGCTTGGGGTTATACACCACGCTCACCATGCCGTCCTCCATGCCGAACTCGAGCATCCCGGGATGAAAGGTCTTGTTTTTGACCTGGGTGGCGATTTTCAGGAAAGCGAGCGGCGTGGAAGTCACGGCGCTAGCCAGGATTACGTCCGGCGCGACGTTGTTCTGATCGGTAAACACGCCGAAGGCGTAGGCGTGGCCTTGTTGGGCGGCGAGGAAGACGCCGAGGCCGGCGGCGTCGGCGTTGTGGATTAGCACGTCGGCACCCTGGCTGATTTGCGCGAGGGCCGCCTCCTTGGCCGCGCCAACGTCATCGAAGTTGCCGGTATAGCTGATCAAAATGCGGCCTTTAGGATTAACCGCAAGAAAGCCGCGCTTGAAGCCCTCGAAGAACAGCTTGATCGAAGGCAGTTCTATGCCGCCGACGGCGCCTACCACTCCGGTTTTCGAGACACCGGCGGCCAGGACACCTTCTACATAGGTTGCCTGATCGACATTGAAGGTTATCGACGCCACGTTTGCCGACGACTCACTGCCCGAGCTGACGACGAAGTAGGTGTTGGGAAAGCTGCGCGCTACTTCGAGGGCGGAATCCGTGTACTCGAAGCCGTGAGCGAAAATCAAATTGAAGCCGCGCGATGCGAAGTCGCGAAAGGCGTCCTCGAAATCGGCGGGCGACTTGGTCTGCACCAAGGCAGTCTCAGCGCCGAGCTTGTCCTTGACCATTTCGAGCCCATGGTAGGCGGCGGCGTTCCAGCCGGCGTCGCTCACGGGTCCGGGAGTGAGCAACGCGACTTTGAAAGCGTTGACGGACGGCTTTACGTCGGTCGAAGGATTAGCAGTACAGGCTCCAAGCAGACCTATCTGGAGAAGCAGGAGAGATGCGCTTAGGACTTTCAGCACTTTGGTCGCTATCCGGGATAAATGGTGCGATCTGCGACACCGGCGTTATGAAAGGCCTGCTGACGCTCGAAGCATTTGTTGCATTGGCCGCAATGCTGAGATCCTTTTGGCGCCATGCAGGTCAGGGTTAGCTCGAGCGGTAAGTCGTTGAACTGCCTTATCAGATCCTCCTTATGGAAGCCTCTTAATGGCGCCTCGATCAGCACCTTGTGTCCCAGACCTATGCTTAGGACGTGGGCAAAGGTCTCGAAGAACTCTGGCGTCGCGTCGGGAAAGGGGTTGCCGCCGAGCGATCCGATCGCGATGCGCGAGACGCCGTGCGTGCTGCCCCATATGGCTGCTAACGAAATGAGGAGAATGTTGCGGCCTGGCAGGTAGGTGTTTTCGTCGGGCTCATCGGCGGCGGGAACGCGCGCGCCGTTCACGCTCCAGTGGTCGCCGTACAGGACCGCGGTCGGGGCGGAGAGCACTGTCGTCGGCATAACGTTGCGATTGCGGATCGCGTCGAGGAAGGCCTGGAGGCCCTTGAGCTCCATCTCTTCCCATGCGAAGCCGCACCGCACGTAAATGGGATACACTTCGGCGCCGGATGCCAATTTCGCGATCAGCACCGAGCTGTCCAGGCCACCGCTCGCCAATACTGAAATTTTCTCCACGCCGACTGTCTCTCTCTCAGCGCAAGACCGTAGCATCATCGAAAGCGGCGGGGCCACAGGATCGGCGGAGACTCGATCTTGTGTGCCGGTTATGAGTTAAGTTGAATTATCAGAATTTCCGAGGCACTTGAGAGGCACACCGATGGCATCGCAGGGCTCTGCCTGGTACGTGGATTTTTTTCGCAGCGACTACCTGAACGTGTACGGCCACATGTTCACCGAAGAGCGCGCCGAAAAGGAGAGTGCCTTCGTGGTGAGCGCGCTGGAACTAAAGCCGGGGGCATCGGTGCTCGACTTATGTTGCGGCCAAGGACGGCATTCGGTGCAGCTCGCGAAGCGCGGATTGAAGGTCACCGGACTCGATCTGAATCCCGATTACGTCGTGCTCGCGCAGCAGGCGGCCAAGGCGGGCAAGGTCGAAATCGAGACAGTGACCGCCGACATGCGCGAGATCCCGTTCGCGAACAAGTTCGACGCGATTGTAAATATGTATTCGTCGTTCGGGTACCTCGAATCCGAGGCTGAGGATTTGAGAGTGCTGGAGTCGGCGGGCAACGCGCTCAAAACCGGCGGGCGTTTGTTGCTCGACATGCTGAATCGCGAGTGGGCGATCGACAACTATATTCAGAACGACTGGCATACCGGCGCGGACGGGACTCTGTATGTCGAGCGGCGCGATTTGGATCTCGCGACGAGCCGGATGCACGTGCATTTCATCCTGGTCGATCAGAAAGGCGGACGCCGCGAGTCGATCGGGCATAACATCCGGCTGTACACGCTTACGGAGACGACGCGATTGCTGGAGCGCGTGGGCATGCGCGTGACGGCGGTGTTCGGGGGATTCGAGGGCGAGATTTATGGGATCGGGACGCGGCGGATGATTGTCGTCGCGCGGAAGGAATCCTAATGAGGGGCTGCGCGCCATGCACCCTCGGCATGGGTGATTCCTGCACCCGGCACTTTTCGGACATTCTTGCCTTCGGTGGTCGCGGTTTGTATAGTCGCTGACTAACCAGTCGGACAGGCCTCGGAGTATGCTTAAAAAATGGATGTAATGAAAACACTTTTTCTGAATCCGCCGTCGTACGATGACTTTGACGGGGGTGCCGGTTCACGCTACCAGGCGACGCGCGAGGTCTGGTCTTTCTGGTATCCGACGTGGCTGGCGTATCCGGCGGGGATGATTCCGGGTGCGCGCCTGCTCGACGCGCCGCCGCACAATTATACGGTCGATATGACGGTAAACGAGGCGAAGAATTACGACCTGGTCGTGATTCACACTTCGACGCCGTCGATCCGGATGGACACGCGCACGGCGGAAGCGATCAAGGCGGCGAATCCGAACGCGATCATCGCGATGGTCGGGGGGCATCCGACGGCGCGTCCGGAAGAGACGCTGAAGCTGTCGCCGGCGATTGATATCGCGGCGCGCAAGGAGTTCGACTACTCGATGCTCGAGGTGGCGGAGGGCCGCGACTGGAGCACGATCGGCGGAATCAGCTGGCAGAAGAACGGCACGCAGCATCACAACCCGGACCGTCCGGCGCTCACCGACGAAGAGCTCGACAAGCTGCCGTTCGTGACCGAAGTTTATGAAAAAAATCTCGATTACCTGAAGTACAACAGTCCCTACTGTCAGTATCCGTACGTGTCGATGTACACCGGGCGCGGATGTCCGGCGCGATGCACATTCTGCCTGTGGCCGCAGGTCACGCAGGGGCATCGCTATCGCGTGCGCAGCCCGGAGAATGTGTACGAGGAAGTGGCGGCGATGAAATCGAAGTTCCCGAAGATGAAGGAACTGTTTTTCGACGACGACACTTTCACGGCGGACCCGGCGCGCGCGCGCAAAATCGCGCAATTGCTGAAGCCGCTCGGAGTCACGTGGTCCACCAACTCGCGCGCCAACGTCGATTACGAAACGCTGAAGATCATGAAGGAAGGCGGGTTGCGGCTGTTCGTGGTCGGCTACGAGTCGGGCAACGCGCAGATTTTAAAGAACATCAAGAAGGGCGTGGGGCTCGAGCGCGCGCGGCGCTTCACCAAGGATTGTCACGAGCTTGGGATACTGATTCACGGAACTTTTATCCTGGGACTGCCGGGCGAGAACAAGGAGACGATCGAAGAGTCAATCCGGTTCGCGCGCGAGATGGACTGCGAGACGATCCAGGTGTCGCTCGCGTCGCCGTACCCGGGCACGGAGCTGTTCGACTACGTGACCAAGAACGGATTCCTGGCGGTCGATCCGCTGCTCGACGAATCGGGCTATCAGAAGTGCACGATCACTTATCCGGGTTTGAGCAACGAGGAGATTTACGGCGCGGTCGAGCGCTTCTATCGCAGCTTCTACTTCCGGCCAAAGTACATCTTCAAATCGGTGAAGAAGATGATGACGTCGATGGAAGAGACCAAGCGGATGCTGAACGAAGGGCGGCAGTTTTTCTCGACGATGCGGCAGCGACGGCATCAGACGGCGCAGCAAGCGTCGGCGTGACGGCGAAATCCGGGCGCGAGTAGGGGGTTCGGCGCGGCATCGGGACGGCGGTGCGATCTGTCGCGCCGGGCAGGAGACTCGGCGCGAATCATTTCGATGACGATCTGGATGGTCTTACCGGCTGCGGCCGTGATCGTTTCGATGTTTTACTACATCGCGGCGACGGTTGCCGCGATCAGGTTTGCAAAGCGCACAACCTCTCCCCTGCTTCCGTTGCCCAAGGTTCCGCCGCGCGTGACGGTGCTGAAGCCGCTGCACGGGAGCAGCAACTCGCTGGCCGCCAACCTGGTCAGCTTCCTGGAAATCGCGTACCCGCGGGTGGATTTTTATTTTGGCGTCGAGAGCTATGAGGATACGGCCGCCGAAATTCCGGTCGCACTGCGCCAACGCTATCAGTACGCGAATATCACGCTGGTCATCGGCGAGGAGCCCAACTGCAGCAATCGCAAAATCGCGAAGCTGGTCAAGATGGCGGATCGCGCCGAGAAGGCCGAGGTCTTCGTGCTGAGCGACGCCGACGTCTCGGTTGAGCGCGACTATCTCAAGCGGATTGTCGGTGAACTGATGGCGGACGAGAAAGTCGGCATCGTGACCTGCGCGTATCGCGCGCGGCCGGGCGGTTCGTTCGCGTCGCGGCTGGAGGCGCTCTACGTCAACACCGATTTCCTGCCGCAGATTCTGCTGGCCGAAATGATCGAGCCGATGCACTATGCGCTCGGCGCGACGATCGCGATCAAGCGCCAGGCGCTCGAGGCGGCGGGCGGATTCCGCGCGGTCAAGAACATGCTCGCCGACGATTTTTACCTGGGCAACCTCTCGAATATGCAGGGCTACGAGATCAAGCTGTCCGATTCGATCGTCACGTTGACCTGCGAGGAAAAAAATTTCGCCGAATTCTGGCATCATCAACTGCGCTGGGCGCGGACTTACCGCACCGTGCGTCCGATCAGCATCGCGACCATCCTGATGCATGGGCCGTTCTGGGCGCTGATGCTGCTGGTGCTCTCACGCGGCAGCGCGGCGGCCTTCGCGACTTTGGTGTTGGTAGTTGCGGCGCGGCTCGCGATGTCGGCGGCGATCGTCGGGCGCGTGCTCAAGATGCCGGAGATGCTGAGCGAGCTGTGGATTGTTCCGTTCAAGGATCTGATAATGACGGGCGTCTGGTTTACCAGCCTGCTCAGCAACAAAGTCATGTGGGCCGGCCGCCAGTTCAAGGTGATCCGCGGCGGTGCGATGCGCGAAGTTAAGAGCTGAAGCGTGATTCTCTACCTGTCCTTCGCCATCGTCGCCAGCCTGCTGATGTCGCTCGGCCTGCTGATGATGAAGAGCCGATCGGCGCATCTGCCGATGGCAGCGGGGGCGAATACGATCGGCGCGATCATCACGTGGATCCGCGATCCGATGTGGATCGGCGGACTCGGCGTGCAGACTGCCGGCTGGGCGTTTTACCTGATCGCGGTGACGCGGGCGCCGGTCTCGATGGTGGCGGTGATGGGACAGGGCGGAATCGCGCTGTTCGTGACTGCGTCGGTGGTGATTCTTGGCGAGCGCGCGAGTCCTCGCGAATGGGTCGGCATCGGCGCGATCGTGTTGGGAATGCTGATGTTGACGCTGTCGCTGAATGGCGGCGCAATCGAAGGCAAGTTCGAACCCGCAACGCTGCTGACCTTCAGCGCATTGCTGTCGCTGGCCGCGTTAGTGCCGATGACGGTCGCGCGGATGAACGCCAGCGGCGCGGCGGCGGCGATTCTCTCAGGCGTGGCATTCGGGCTGGGGGCCTTGTTCACGAAAGCAATGACGTTCGAATTCGCCGGCGGCCACGCCGCTTTGATCGCGCTGCAAATCGCGGCGAATCCATACGTGTATTGCATGATCGCCGCCAACATCGCCGGGATTGTTTTGCTGCAGAACTCGTTTCATTCGGCGCGCGCGATAATCGCGATGCCGCTGTCGGGCGCGCTATCGAACATCGTGCCGATTCTCGGCGGGATGATCGTGTTCGGCGAGCGATTGCCGGCCGGAGCGACGCCGGCCGTGATGCGAGTTGGCGCCTTCGCGTTGACGATCGCCGCCGGCGCTTTGCTGGCAGGATCGCGCGAGCATGCGCCGGTTGATCCGGTCATGACCGGAGCGCTGTCGCGAGCAAAAACCTGAAAGACTAAAAGTTCGCTTTCGGCACCGGCAGCCCGGGCACGTCAGCGCGGCCGCGGAATATTGTTCCCTTGCGATTTGGATCGTCGGTGTTGTCGGCCGTCACGACGTAGAGATCGCGCAGGTCGCGTCCGCCGAAGACCAGGCTGGTCACCATCGTCGCCGGCAATTTGATTCGCTTGACGACGCTGCCGTCCTTCGAGAAGTGCACGACCTCGCCGACGCGCACTGCCGCAACCCACACGCCGCCTTGCGCATCAACCGCCAGCCCGTCGGGCATTCCCTCGGGCATTTTCGCAAAGATGCGCCGATCCTTGACGCCGCGCTCGTGGGTGACGTCGTAAACCCACACCGCGCGCGTGCTCGAATCCGAATGGTACAGATGTTTTCGGTCGGGGCTGAAGCCGAGACCGTTGCTGACCTCGATTCCGTCCCACAACTTAACCGGGCGGCCGGGCGGGTCGATGCGGAACAGGCTGCCGGGGATCGGCTTGTCCTCGCTCAGCGGATTGAAGTTGATGGTGCCGGTATAGACGCTGCCGTGATCGTCACAGGTCAGGTCATTCATGCTGATCGGCTTGCCTTCCCATGCGGCGAACAGGTCGCGGCTCTTGCCGGTCTTCTCGTCCCAATGAATCAGGGCGCGGCCGGTGAGCACGAGCCCGCCGCTTTGGTTGAAGTTCATGCCGCCGACGCCCTTGCGTTTCGGGATCAGCGTTTCGACGTTGCCGCCAGGATTGCGCCGGTACACGCCGCCGTTGGGAATGTCGGTGAAGTAGAGACGGCCGAGGTCGTCAACACGCGGCGCTTCGAGCAGGCCGTAGCCGCTCGCGAGCATCTCGAATTCCATCGCGGAGATCCTCCTACCGCCCGTTTACCACGGTTCGCGACGCGCGGCGAGGCTTAGGCGGGATCGATCTCGATTTGCTGCGTCATGCGCGCGCGGTTCTGATCGTCGAGGCGCAGGCGGCGATGGCATAGATAGATAAGCACCGGCTGCAGGATTCGCGTCAGCACCATGATTGCCAGCGCGCCGCCGATGACGACGATCGCCAGCGGCTGCTG
The DNA here is from genome assembly GCA_963756005.1 of uncultured delta proteobacterium. Taxonomy (GTDB): domain Bacteria; phylum Desulfobacterota; class Binatia; order Binatales; family Binataceae; genus Binatus. The sequence continues at coordinate 38,074 of CAVWMC010000011.1, read as the reverse complement.
CGTCTGAGCACCGATGCGCGTCGAGAGCGCCGCGGGCAGCAGGCCGAGTGCGTCCACCAGGTCGGTCATCATGGTGGCGCGCAGGCGGCGGTCAGAGCCGGTGATGATTGACTCGACAAACGGATTACCCTCCTCCCACAGCCGGCGGATGTAGAAACTCAGCAGGATGCCGTCCATGACCGCGATGCCGAAAATCGAAATGAAGCCGACGCCGGCGGACACGCTGAACGGTGTGCCCGTGATGATCAGCGCCAACACTCCGCCGAGGCACGCGACGGGAATCTGCGCCATGATTATCAAGGTGTCGATCAGCGATTGAGTCGCCGCGTAGAGAACGCCCGCAATCAGCAACAGCGCGAACGGCACGACGATGGCGAAGCGGCGATTGGCGGCCTGGAGTTCGCCGTACTCGCCCGACCATTCCAGATGCACGCCGTCGGGAAGATGAACTTCCTTACTGATTCGCTGCCTGGCCTCGACAATGGTGCTCTGCAAATCGCGATCGCGAACGGAAAAGCGGACCGGCACGTAGCGTTGCAGCGCCTCGCGATAGATAAATGACGCGCCCTCGGCGGTCTCGATTTTGGCGACCTGGTCGAGCGGAATTTGACCGCCGGCCGGCAGGTTGACGCGGATCTGACGCACCGCGTCGAGGCTCTCGCGATACTCCGGCTTCCATCGCACGACCAGGTCGAAGCGGCGATCGCCGTCGAGCACCTGCGTGACCGCCTGTCCGCCGATCGCGGCCTGTACGATCGCGCCGACGTCGCCGACGTTCAGCCCGTAGCGTGCGCATGCGGTGCGGTCCGGGGTGATTTGCAGATTCGGCTGGCCCATCGAGCGCAGCACGACTTCATCGACGACGCCGGGAACTCCGCCGAGGGTTTCTCTGATGTCATTGGCGATACGTTCGTCGGTTGCGAGGTCGTCGCCAAAAACCTTGATCGCGTTCTCTCCGGCTTTCACCCCCGAAATGGCTTCGTCGATGTTGTCCTCGATATTTTGCGAGTAGCTGAAGCTGACGCCCGGAAATCTCTGCGTAAGTTTGTCGTCGATCTGCTTGACCAGTTTCGGTTTGGTCATGCCGGCCGGCCACTGATCGTCCGGCTTCAGATCGACTGAGAATTCAATGTTGAAAAAGCCCGCGGTCTCGGTGCCGTCGTCGGGGCGGCCGAGCTGCGACACGACCGTGGTGACCTCGGGGAAGCTTTTGAAGACCGAGCGCATCTGATTGCACAGCTTGGCGCCGTGATCGAGCGAGATCGTCAGCGGCATCGTCGCGTGCGCCCAGATATTTCCTTCCTCGAGCTTGGGCAGGAACTGACCGCCGAGCAGCGGGAACAGCGACAGCACAACCGCCACCAGCAGAAAGACCGCGCCCAGCGTCAGCCTCGGCCAGCGCAGGATCCGCTCGAACAGCCCGTGATAAAACGCGGCGATTGCCGACCAGATGGGATTGTGAATCGCGCGCATCCCGCGGGCGAAGAAGAACGAAGACAGCACCGGCGACAAGGTGACCGCGAGCAAAATCGCGGTGCCGAGCGCGAACGCGTAGGTGTGCGACATCGGTGAGAAGATTGCGCCTTCGACGCCGCGCATCGTGAACAGCGGCAGGAACGCGATCACGAAAATCAGCGTCGAGAAGAACATCGGGCCGCCCACTTCCTGCGCCGCCGCCAGGATTCGAAGGCGAAAACTTTCGTGCGACCGCTCGGGCGCGGTCAGATGGCGCTCGATGTTTTCCATCACGATGACGGTGGTATCGATGATGATGCCGAAGTCGATCGCGCCCAACGAAATCAGATTGGCGGGCGTATTGGTCAAGTGCATCAGCGCGAACGCGCCGCACAGCGCCAGCGGGATATTGATCGCGGCGATTAGCGCGGCGCGGAGGTTGCCGAGGAAAAATATCAGCACCAGGAAGACCAGCATCATCCCGATGCTGAGATTTTCGAGCACCGTGTGCAGCGTGGTCTCGACCAGCGTCGTGCGATCGTAGTACGGCACGACCTTGTAGCCCCTGGGCAGGATGCCGGAGGTGTTAAGGTCGTGGACCTTGGCCTCGACGCCCTTGAGCGTATCGAGCGTGTTACCGTATTTGCGCATCAGCACGATGCCGCTGACGACCTCGTTCTGATCATCCTTGCCGACGATTCCAAGCCGCGGCGCATAACCGACCTCGACGTCGGCGACGTTGGAGACCTTGATCGGGGTGGACTTGCTGGCATTGAGCACAACCTCGCCGATGTCGTCGAGACTGTGGAAAAAACCGAGCCCGCGCACGTCGAACGCCTGCTCGCCGACGCTCATATAATTGCCGCCGGAGTTGGTGTTGGAGTTCTGCAGGGCCGCGATCAGCGTCGATAGTGGAACCTGGTAGTAGTTCAGCTTGTTCGGATCGACTTCGACCTGGAACTGCTTGGTCAATCCGCCGAAACCGGAAACGTCCTCGACCCCGGGCACGGTCTTGATTTGCTTTTCGAGGATCCAGTCCTCGACCGTCTTCTCGTTGGTCAAATCGTGATCGGGACTCTCAACCGTGTAGCGGTAAATTTCGCCGATCGGATTGTCAGGCGAGATCGCGGGCGTTACGCCCTGCGGCAGAGTGATAAACGACAGCCGATTGATGGTCTCGACGCGGTCCCAGTAGTAGTCGCTGTCCCACGAGAAGTAGCAGCGGATGTCCGACAGGCCATACAGCGAAATCGAGCGCATCGCTTGGAGATCGCGCATCCCGGCCAGGCCGTACTCAATCGGCACCGTTACCAGCTTTTCAACTTCTTCGGCGCTGAGACCGTTGGGCAGCGCCAGGACTTCGATCAACGGCTGGACCGGGTCCGGATACGCCTCGATGTCGAGCTGAGAGAACGAATAGAGCCCGGCCAGCAGCAGCATCAGGGCGATGCCGACGACGACTATTCGCTCGCGCAATGCCAGCGCCATCAACGATCGAATCATTGCTTAGCCAAAGATTCCCGTTGCGATCGCCAGTACCAACTGGTTCAGGAACTTTCCCCGTGAGCCTGGTGCCACAGCGCGTTCACCTGCAGGGTCTCGCCGCTGACGACGCGGTCGCCAGCCTTGAGTCCTGAAACTATGCGTGCGTAGCCGGCGCGGCTCCACGACGCGATCATGACCTTGCGATGCTCGAACGTGCCGGGGCTGACCTCGACGAATGCATAGTAAGCGTCGATGTCGAAAACGAGGGCGTCCTGCGGGATTACCAGCGCCTCGCCGGGCCGGGTGACAATCGTAACCTTCGCGAGCATCTGCGGCTTGAGCCGGAGGCCGGGATTTTTCACTTGGCAGCGGATTTGAAGGGTGTGCGTGGTGGGATCGACGTTCGGACTGATGCGCGCGATCACGCCCTTGAAGACTTCATCGGGAAAGGCGGTCGTCACGGCGGACAGGTCCTGACCTACGTGCACGCGCGAGAGATCGTCCTCGTAGATGTCGCCAGTGATCCAAACGTCGTTGAGCGTGCCGAGCGAGAACAGCTCGTCACCCGGGTTAACCGCCGCCCCGCGTTGCGCCTTGTTTTCGACGACGGTGCCGCTTATCGGCGCGCGCATCCAGACCGTGGGATCGGGCGCCTTGATGGCCGCGATGTCGGCGTCGCTCATCCCGAGAAATTGAAGCTTGCGTTTCGCCGCCAGCGACAAACTGCCGGCAAAGTCCGACGAACCGCCGACGCCCGGCGCCGTCATCAGCTTTGAAGATTCGTGCGCCTGTAGGTATTCGGATTCCGCGGTCATGAAGTCCGGGCTGTAGAGCGCGATAATTTTTTCACCGCGCTGGACGTTGTCCCACAGCGAGACGCGCGTTTGCTCGATTCGCCCCTGCACGCGCGACACGATCGTCGAAGTGCTGCGATCGTCGTAGGTTATCTGGCCGGAGGTTTCGAGGAGGCCCGGCATCTCGATGTTCTGCACCTCGACCATCTTCAAGCCGGGAACGTCATGCGCATCGAACTGGATCAGCTCAAGCCCCTGCTGCTGAACCAGTTGCACGACCGGTGTTGCCTCAGGCACCGCCGCAGCAGGGCCGGCAGAATCGCGGCATCCGCCGATTGAGATCGCGGCGGCGATGGCGGCGGCCAGCGCGGCGAGCGCGATGGTATTTAAGTTGGGTCGTCTCATTGATGCAGCGGCGCTCCGATAGCCTGTTCGAGTGAAACTTCGCCGGCGAGAAATTGGTTCGCCGCCTGCAGGTAACTCACGCGCGCGGCATATTCACTCTGCAACACGGTCGAGAGCGTGACGAAATCGATTTTACCGGACTGATACGCGGTCAAAGCGACTCGGAGATTCTGTCGCGCCAGCGGAATCAGCGAATCGCGATAGAGGATCGCGGTTTCGTAGGCGTACTGCGCGCTGCGGTACAAGGTGGCGACCGCGGCCGCGGTCTGGATTCTGATCAAATCCTGGTTCGAGCGCGCCGCCGCCAGGCTGGCCTTCGCTCGCACTACATCCTCATTCTGGTGGAGCCAGAAAAAGATCGGCACATTGAAGCCAATCGAGCCAACCCAGTAGTTGAATTTATTGGGTTGAGGCCCGGCGCTGCTGAGAGTGTATTGATCGTTGCCAATTTCGGCGGTGAAGTCGGGCAGGTATTCCATCTTCGCTAGATAGAGCGCGGTATTCGCGTTGCGCTCCGCAAGCGCGGCTTCGAGGATCTCCTGCCGGATCGCGTAAGCACGATCGGTAAGCGCGTCGAGCGGGTAGCTGAGGGCTTCCAGATTGAGAGTTCGATCGACCGACAGCGGCTCGCCCACCGGCCGATAGAGTTGCAGATTCAGCGCGGTTTGATCGTTTTGAACCGCAGTCAGGTACTGGCGCTGGAGCTGCCGCGCAGCCGCGAGGTTGAACTCCGCACTGATCACGTCGGTCTGCGGCACCGCCGATCCCGAGTAGGCGGTCTCGGTGACTCGGACCACCTGGTCGAGGTTCTGCACGTTCTCGGCGTTGACCTCGATCAGAGCCTGGTCGAGCACCAACTGGAAATATCCGGTCTCGGTCGCGGCCCGGACGTCGCGCACCGTCGCCGCGAGCATAAGGTGTGCAATCTCGGCGCTACGTTCTGCCTCGTCGCGCTGATGAAGCGCTTTGCCCGGAAACTGAAAGGATTCGGTCAGGCTGAATGTGTGCAGAGCCGGACGACCGAACGGACTACTGACGCTGTCGGTATTCGAATAGTTTAAAATTGGATCGTCCGGCGCAATTGTCTGCTTGATCGAATGGAGCGCGGCGTCCCAATTGTAGCGGGCGGCCTTGACCGCAGGATTCGCCTCGATTGCGATTTCGACCAGCTGCGCTTCGGAAAGCGGAGCGTCCGCGGCACGCGCGTGCGAGGCGACAAATCCAACTGTCGCGATCGCAAGCATCAGAGCACCGCCGATCCTTGTCGCAGCATCCAGATCTCCCCGGATCGCGCCGCCCCTGCTATACGTCGACGGATCAGAAAGGTTCCATGCCATCGACCCAGAATCGGTTACACAAGCCGCGCCGCGTTCGCAATCGAGAATCAATTAAACCGGTTTGAATCGAGGACCGAAAGAACCCCGCCGGATCGCAAAATGCAATCGTCGGAACTAGAAAGGGTGTCGCGGCGGCCGGATCAGTTGCCGGCGATCTTGGCTTTCGCGGCCGCGCTCTGCATCGATCGGATATACATGACGACCTGCCAGCGCTGCTCGGCCGGCATTTCCTCGGCGTAGGAAGGCATCGACAGCACGCCGTCACGAATCGCGCCGTAGATGTAGCCGTCGGGGAGATCTTTGCTGGTGCCGGCAATCAGATTTTTCGGCGGCTTCGCCAGCAGGTGCGCGACGGGGCCGTTGCCCTGCGCCGATTCCCCGTGACAGGGCGCACAGTACGTATTGAACTGCTCTTTACCCTTGGCGAGGTTTTCCGGCGTCGGCTGCAACGGGTTGTGCATCTTGATCGTCGCCTGCTCGAGGCTCATCGGCGGCTCTCCGCCGTGCACGGGAATCGTGTCGGCCGGGGTGACGCGCGGCGCCTCGGCATACGGCTGAACCTCCGGCCCGCGGTACATGTCGATGCTCCACGGGAAACACGCAGCCGGCACCGGCGACATCGCGATCGCAAGCGCGACCGCGAGCATCAGTCCCACGAATCGAAACGCCCTGGCAATCGGACCAATCACGTTCCAGAAAATCTCCCGGCTTTACTTCTTGACGACAACCACCCCGACCATACCCGCCTTCTCATGCGGAACGCAAAAGTAGCGATAGGTGCCCGGCACGGTGAAGGTATAACTGTAATTGCCGCCGGGCGGGATGAAGCCCGAGTCAAACGCGGTCGCCCCTTTTGGCATCGAAGTGTCCTTCGGGTTCTGCGCATTGGCTGCGCTGGTCGAGACCGAATGCACCGTCGCGCCGCCGTTCACCCATTGCACGGTATCGCCAACTTTTATGGTGACTTTAGCCGGCGTGTAGAACGGCTGCTTGTCAGCCATCTTGATCACGATGGGACTGCTCGCGGCCTTGGCAGGATTGGGCAGCAGCGCGAGCGAAGCAGCGACGGCGAGCGCGGCGGCAACGATTGCGACGCGAAGAATAAGGCGCGACCGCGGCCTTCGCGAAGCTGCTGTTGCGATGCGGAGATCGATTGTAGAACTAGCCATCACTCCTCTCTCTATTGCCGGAGAATCATCTCCGGGTACTAAATATTCCTCGCTCAGATGACGCGTATTCGCATTAGCCAAGCTGAATACGCGATCACGTGAGCATCACACTACCTAAAGTCTAGCGCTAATTTCGCGCGAAGCAAGAGTGTCGAGACAGATCGAGCAGATGTCGCGAATTTAGTTCTAAAACAGGTACTTAGGAGGCATTGGCAAGCGGCTGGCTGGAGAATTCCAACCCTCGCGCGCCTGCGTCGACCTTGACCCGCGAATTGTCGCGAATCTCGCCCGACAGCAGCTTCCGTCCCAGCGCCGTCTCGAGCTCGCGCTGGATCAGGCGCTTCAGCGGACGCGCGCCGTACGACGGATCGTAGCCATTCTCGGCCAGATAGTCGCGCGCCTTGTCGGTCAATTCGAGCTCTATTTTGCGCTCCTCGAGCCGCTGCCGCAGACGGACGAGCTGGACATCGACAATCTGGCGCAGCTCGTCGCGAGTCAGCGGATGGAACACGACGACCTCGTCAACGCGGTTGAGAAACTCGGGCCGGAAACTCTGCCGCAGCACCTCGAGCGCCTGCGACTTCATCTTCTCGTAGTCCTGACCCTTGAAGCCGAGAATAATCTGGCTCGCGATATTCGACGTCATGATCACGACGGTGTTGCGGAAATCGACCGTGCGCCCGTGGCCGTCGGTGAGCCGGCCGTCGTCGAGCAGTTGCAGCAGCACGTTGAAGACGTCGGCGTGCGCTTTTTCGATCTCGTCGAACAGGATCACCGAGTAAGGACGGCGGCGCACAGCTTCGGTGAGTTGGCCACCCTCGTCGAAGCCGACGTAACCCGGCGGCGCGCCGACCAGCCGCGAGACGGTGTGCTTCTCCATGTACTCGGACATGTCGATTCGGATCATCGCCGCTTCGCTGTCGAACAGGAACTCGGCCAGCGCGCGCGCGAGTTCAGTCTTGCCGACGCCGGTGGGGCCGAGAAAAATAAACGAGCCGATCGGGCGGTTGGGATCCTTGAGCCCGGAGCGCGCGCGAATCACCGCGTCGGAAACCGCGATGACCGCTTCGTCCTGTCCGATTACGCGTTTGTGCAGATGCTCCTCGAGATGCGCGAGCTTCTGCACCTCGCCTTCGAGCAGGCGCGAGACCGGGACGCCGGTCCATCGCGCGACGACTTCGGCGATGTCGTCCTCGTCAACTTCTTCCTTGAGCAATCGCTTGCCGCCGGAATTTTTCTGGACCAGTTTCTGTTCTTCGGCGGCCAGCTCCTTCTCCAGCGAGGGAAGTTTGCCGCGCTGCAACTCGGCGAGCTTTCCGAGATCGTAGTCGCGCTGAGCTTTTTCGATTGCGAGCCTGGTTTGCTCGATCTCTGCCTTAATCTTCGCCAGCTTCTCGAGGCCACTGGTCTCGGCTTCCCACTGCACCTGCAGGACCGCGCGCTTTTCCTTGATCTCGGCCAGTTCCTTCTCGAGCTTCTGCAGCCGATCGCGCGACGCCTGGTCGGTTTCGCGCTTGAGCGCCTCGCGCTCGATCTCAAGCTGCATCACGCGCCGATTGACCTCGTCGATCTCGACCGGCATCGATTCCTTTTCGGTGCGCAGCTTGGCCGCTGCTTCATCGACCAGGTCGATCGCCTTGTCGGGCAGGAATCGATCGGTGATGTAGCGTTTGGAGAGCACCGCGGCCGTGACCAGCGCGGCGTCCTTGATTCGAATTCCGTGATGGACTTCGTAGCGTTCCTTGAGCCCGCGCAGAATCGAGATAGTGTCCTCGACGCTCGGCTCCTCGACCATCACCGGCTGGAAGCGGCGCTCGAGCGCGGCGTCTTTCTCGATATATTTGCGGTACTCGTCGAGCGTGGTCGCGCCGATGCAATGCAGCTCGCCGCGCGCCAGCATCGGCTTGAGCAGATTCGACGCATCCATCGCGCCTTCGGCCGCGCCGGCGCCGACGACCGTATGCAGCTCGTCGATGAACAAAATTATCTCGCCCGCGGCTTCCTGCACTTCCTTCAGCACCGCCTTGAGCCGTTCCTCGAACTCGCCGCGGAACTTCGCGCCGGCAATCAGCGCGCCCATGTCGAGCGCGACCAGCTTGCGATTCTTGATTCCCTCGGGCACGTCGCCCTGGACGATTCGCCGCGCGAGGCCCTCGACGATCGCGGTCTTGCCGACGCCCGGCTCGCCGATGAGCACCGGGTTGTTCTTGGTGCGGCGTGAGAGGACCTGGATGACGCGGCGAATTTCCTCGTCGCGTCCGATCACCGGATCGATTTTGCCGGCCGCCGCGAGCTTGGTCAGGTCGCGCCCGTATTTTTCGAGCGACTGGTAGGTCGCCTCGGGATTCGACGACGTGACGCGCTGGTTGCCGCGCACCTTCTGGAGCACGGCCATCAGCTTGTCGTGGGTCAGTCCCGCTTCGCGCAGAATCTTCGACGCCGCCCCCGGCTCGTCGAGCATCGCGATCAGCACGTGCTCGACCGAAACGTACTCGTCCTTGAGCTTGCCCGCCTCCTGCTCCGCGCGCGCGAGCACGCGGCCGAGACGCTGCGCGGCGTAAATCTGTCCGCTGTCGGCGCCGCCGCCGGTCACATGCGGAATTTTGGCGAGCTCGGCACCAAGCTTGCGGCTCACCGCGTCGCGATCGACGCCCGTGAGCTTCAGGATCGACGAGGCCAGGCCTTCGTTGTCTTCGAGCAGCGACGCGAGCAAATGCTCGACGTCAACCGCCTGGTTATGAGCGCTGAGCGCGGCGTTCTGCGCGCGTCCCAGCGCCTCCTGAAGTTTTTCAGTGAATCGGTTGGCGTTCATGCGGTGTTAAGTTTTTCCTTGCCATTAAACCTAACCATTTTCCAATTTTTGGCAAAGGGAGATTCAGCGTTGTGCCAACTGAACACAGCTGCGCCCGGCTGCGGCAATCGCAGCCGGGCGCATCTGTGTTTCTCAATGGCAGACTGGCTAGATATTCACAATCGGCGCGACAGGCGCGCGCACGGCGCGGCGATCCGCGCGCACACGCCGCGTGGCCGCGGGCGCGGGCTCGAATGCCGGATGCAGCCCGGGTTCGCGCGGAGCCGCAGCGGCGTTGGTGCGGGGCGCCTTCTTGTCCGCCAGCAGGATGTGTCGCCGTCCCTCGCGAATCAGCATGCCGCGATCCGTCATCTCGGTGAGCAGCTTGCTGACCATCGGACGGGAACTGCCAATCATCTCGGCCAGCTCTTCCTGCGCCAGTTCGGGCAGGAGCAGAGTTCCGCGCGAATCGGGCACGCCGAATCGTTCGGCCAATTCGCCCAGAACGATCTCGAGCCGTTTGCGCAGCGACATTCCCAGAAACGTCGCGTAGCGGTAAACCACCGACGACCACATCGAATTGATCGCTTCCGTGATCCGCAGCAGCGCTTCAGGCTCGAGGCTCTTGAGCACTTCAGCAATCTGGTGACGGGTGAAGAGCGCGACGCAGGTGTTGGTCAGCGCGGTCGCCTCGAACAGCTGCGAACGCCCGCCGTCGGCGTCGGCAAAGTCCGCGTATCCGACGAGGTCGCCGGGACCGGCGATCTCGACCAATACGGGGTCGCTGCCCGCACGCGAGCTGTGAACTTTGACCAGACCGGTGAGCACTGCGAAGACGACGTCGGCGGGCGATCCCATCGTAAACAGCTCCGCGCCCTTGGGATAGCGCACGAGCATGTGGCGCTCGAGCAGCGCCGTCGCCGCGGAGCGCGGAAGTCCCATCGATGAGAGCTTCGTCAGCAGCCTTTCCTGAGCCTGTGCCGAGACCTGAAGATTCATAGGCATCTCCCCATCGGCTGCACCTTATGACGGCCGGTGTGTAATTAAACCCTACAAAAAGTTAGCCCAGATGCGCGGCTGGGTCAAGCGCGGACGGAATCCCGGTAAAGAATTATCAACAGGAGCGCTCAGGCGCCGGCGATTGTCATCTCGGCTATCTTGAGCGTGGGCGCGACAGTCGAGGATCGCCAGTTGAGGTCGTTGCCGATCATCTCGACCCCGGCGATCATATCCTTCAGATTTCCCGCGATCGTGATCTCCTGCACCGGATAGGCGAGTTCGCCGTTCTCGATCCAGATTCCACCGGCGCCGCGCGAGTAATCGCCGGTGACCATGTTCACCCCGAAACCAATGGTCTCGGTCAGGTACAGCCCCTGCTTCACCGAGCCGATTATCTGCGCGGGCGTATAGCTGCCGGGCTGGAGGTACAGATTGGTGGTCGAGACGCTGGGCGCCTCGCCGACCGAACGCGCGGCGTTGCCGGTCGGCGCGAGACCGAGCTTGCGCGCCGAATAGCTGTCGAGCAGATAGGTCGCGAGCACGCCCTTGTCGAACACGTTCTTGCGCGAAGTCGGCAGCCCCTCGCCGTCGAAGGGCTTGGAGCCGAGACCGCCGGGGATCAGCGCGTCGTCAATAATCGTGACGCCGGCAGCGCCGATCGTTTTGCCCAATTGCCCGATAAGAAAAGAAGCTCCTTTGTAGAGCGCGGGGCCGGTGGCGGCGCCGACGATCGATCGAATCAAGCCGGCCGCCATGTCGGGATCGAAAACCACCGGTGCGTGCGTCGTTTTGATCTTGCGCGCGCCGAGCCGGCGGATTGCGCGCTTGGCGGAGGTGACGCCGACCGACTCCGCGTCCTCGAGTTTCCCGAAGCGGCGATTCGAGGTGTACCAGTATCCCTGTTGCATCGCGTCGCCATCTTGCGCGATCGGCGCGACCACGAGGCTGTACGAAGTGCCGGAATATTCGCCGGAAAAGCCCTGGCTGTTGGCGAACAGCACGCGGTAGCGCCCGGAGCTGAATTCGGCGCCACCGGAATTCTTGATCCGAGGATCGAACTTCAGCGCCGCGTTCTCGCCGGTGCGCGCGATCTCGAGCGCGCGATCCGCGTTCACGATTCCGCTGTCGGGATCCGCGAGCGAGAGCTCTGGCAACGACTTCGGATGCAGCGACGGGTCGGGCAATCCCGCCCACGGATCGGCGGCCGACAGGCGCGCGAGCTCGACCGTGCTGGCGATGAACGCGCTGAGCGAATCGCGTTCGAGCTCGGCGGTCGAGGAGGTCGCGGACGACTGGCCGCAAAATACGCGCAGTCCGAGGCGCCGCTCGCGCGAGCTTTTGAGTTTCTCAACCTCGCCCATGCGCACGCCTGCCTCGAGCGACTCCGCGCTGACGCACAGAACTTCCGCGGCGCTGGCGCCCTTCCGTTTGGCTTCGTCGAGCGCCCAATTTGCGAGTGCAGTATCAACCGTCGCCATCAGATTGTTCTCATCATTTCAAATTGTCAGGCGCGCGTGCCGCCGACCGTTATGCCGTCGATCCGAATCGTCGGAAGTCCCACGCCCACCGGCACCGATTGGCCGTCCTTGCCGCAAGTGCCGACGCCCGCGTCGAGCGCGAGGTCGTTGCCGACCATCGAGACGCGCGTCAGCACGTCGGGGCCGTTGCCTATAAGGGTCGCGCCCTTTACCGGCCGCGTCACCTGGCCGTCCTCGATCAGGTAAGCCTCGCTCGCCGAGAAAACAAATTTGCCGTTGGTGATATCGACCTGGCCGCCGCCAAAATTGACAGCGTACAGCCCCTTCTTCACCGACTTGATTATGTCTTCGGGCGTCGATTCGCCGTTGAGCATGAAGGTGTTGGTCATCCGGGGCATCGGCGAATGCGCAAAGCTCTCGCGCCGTCCGTTGCCGGTCGGCTCCATCTTCATGAGCCGCGCGTTCATCCGATCCTGCAAGTAGCCGCGCAGGATTCCCTTTTCGATCAGCACGGTGCGTGAAGTCGGTGTGCCTTCGTCGTCAACGTTCAGACTGCCGCGGCGATTGGGAATGGTGCCGTCGTCGATTACGGTGCAGAGTTCGCTCGCGACTTTCTGACCGATTCGATCCGCGAACGCGGACGTCTTCTTGCGGTTAAAGTCGCCTTCGAGGCCGTGGCCGATCGCCTCGTGCAGCAAGATTCCCGGCCATCCCGGTCCGAGCACCACCACCGTCTCACCCGCGGGCGCGTCGATCGCGTCGAGATTCACTATCGCCTGCCGCGCAGCTTCGAGCGCGTACTCGCGCCATCGATCGTTTTCGATGAAGTAGTTCCACTCGACTCGTCCGCCGCCGCCGTACGATCCTATCTGGCGGCCTTTGCCGTCCTCGGCAATCACGGTCACGTTGAGGCGGCAAAGCGGCTGCACGTCCGCGGCGACTTGCCCGTCGCTCTTCACGATCATCACGATCTTCTGCTCGCACGCGAATGACGCCATCACGTTTTTCACGCGCGGGTCGGAGGCGCGCACGAGGCGATCGATCTCGCTCAGCAGCTTCGCGCGATCCTGCACGGGAACGTCGAGCGGCGTGCTGGGGAGATCGTACAGCGCGTGACGCGCGACCGGCGCGCCGACCTGCACCGCGGCGGGCGTCGTGCCGCGCTGATCGGCGATCGCGCGCGCGGCCTCTGCCGCCAGGCGCATCCTGTCGATCGTAACTTCATCGGAATACGCGTAGCCAGTGCGATCCTCGGCGCATACGCGCACGCCGACGCCGTGGCTGACGCTCTTGCTGGTGTGATTCACCATCGACTCTTCGAGCGCGAGCCCCTCGCTGCTTTTGTACTCGAAGTATAGATCGGCGTAGTCGGCCTTGCGTTCGAGCGCGCTGCCGAGGATTCGCTCGAGCGCGCCGTGATTCATGCCGAAACGGTTGAGGAAGAATTTATCGGGAGCAACAAGTTCGTTGGACATTTTATTTGCCGCCTGTGGATCAACATTATCAAAGCGCGCCCTCGCCAAGAAGGTCGCGCCAGCAAGAGGCGGTCGGCAACCTAATCCCAATCAACAGGATAATCGCCTGCGCGGCGGGCGGCAGGGGTGACCCCTGCACCCAGTGAGAAGCGCAAAGTTGCGCGCGGCGCGCTACTTTGCTCTCAGGGGCGTAACAGAGGCGGCGTCTTTGGCTTCATCGATCAGGGCTCGTCAAGTAGCGAATCGGCTGCGAGACGGGTTACGATTCGCCAATGGCCTCGCGCGAAACATTGGCGCTGCTCGATCGCCTAATGCTCGCGATGATCGCGCAGCAGGAGAGCAAGGTGCTCGCGATGGCGCGCGCGATTCATCCCGGCCTCACGGCGGAGGACATCCGCAACCCAAACGATTTCGCCGACCTGATGGCGAGTGGTGTGTGGAACTTCGAGGACGGAATCCTGTCGGGGCTCAAGAGCGCGCACATGGCTATCCGCGCAAAGCTGTTGGAAATAATCGAATAGGCCACGAACTTCGCTCAGATAGGTCGACCACCCGTTGGCACCGTGTGATGTGAGGATTCGGAGAAATGCCAGCTGCTCGATGAAGCAATTGGATGAGAAGCTGCCGGCGGGTAGTCTGATTCGTGATGACGCGTTGCATTTACACGCAACCCTCGGATCTCTGCACTGGCAATTCGCCGCTGACAGGCGAGCACGTTCTGCCTAGGGGCTTCGGTAACTTCAATGGATTCATAGAGCTCAGCGTGGGCCAGTCGCAAGCGGCAACCTGAAAGAGTTTGGAATAGTCTGGATTGTCCGCCTTGGAAGGACACACTTGATTTATCCAGCACAGAGGAAGGCTTTCGCCTATCTGGGCTATAACCAAAAGCAGAATGGGTTCGATGGTGAAGTTCGAGCACTCCGCCCGACGGACGGCTCAAACGGTCAATTCTGGAGTTTAGATTGACAGGCAATTCATCTGACATGGCGCCGGCGGCGAGTGGAACTTCGAGGACGGAATCCTGTCGGGGCTCAAGAGTGCGCACATGGCAATCCGCGCGAAGCTGCTCGAGAGCGTCGAGTAGGAACTCGAAACTGGAAAGAAAGAAAAGGCACGAAGAGACTTCTCTTCGTGCCCTCTCGTCATCGGTCGTGACGTTAAATTTGGATCAGCCGGCGGCGGCCGCGGCGCGACGCGGCCGATCGGTGGTCGCGCCTTCCTTCTTCGCAGCCGAGCGCTTGCGCGGTTTCTTGGTCTTGGTCTGCTCTTCGTTGCCGGTGAACTCGATCACCGACATCATCGTCGCGTCGCCGCGGCGATGTCCGAACTTGACCACCCGCGTGTAGCCGCCGTTGCGATCCTTGAAGCGCGGCGCGATCTCGTCGAACAGCTTTTGTACCGCCGCATGCGACTGCAACGCCGCGAACGCGCGCCGCCGTGCGGCGAGATCGTTCTGCTTGCCCAGCGTGACCATCCGATCCGCGATCCGGCGCAGTTCCTTGGCCTTGGGATCGGTGGTCTTGATCCGCTCGTGACGAATCAGCGCGAGCACCATGTTCTTGAACAGCGCCTTGCGATGCGCCGAAGTGCGATTGAGCTTGCGGCCCGAATTTAAATGACGCATCTGTTACTCCCAGCCTGAAAACAACCTAAGCCGACTCGCGGCGGACTTTATGCCGACTCGCGGCGCTCTTGCTCTTCCCACATGCGGTCGAGCTCGCCGCGCGGCGGCAGGTTCTCCAGCCGCATGCCGAGCGAGAGACCCATGTCGGCGAGGACTTCCTTGATCTCGTTGAGGGACTTGCGACCGAAGTTTTTGATTTTGAGCATGTCCTGCTCGGTGCGCTGCACCAGCTCGCCGATATACTTGATGTCGGCGTTCTGCAGGCCGTTGAAGGCGCGCACGGAAATCGGCAGGCCTTCGACCGGCCGGTAGAGCAGCTCGCTCATCGACGGGCGCGCTTCGCCGCCTTCGGCAGCGCCGGCTGGCACTTCGGCTTCTTCTTCGACGCCCGCGAAGATCGTCATCTGATCGCGCATCACGCGCGCCGCGTAAGTGAGCGCCTCGCGCGGGTTGATCGAGCCGTCGGTCCATATTTCGAGCGCGAGCCGGTCGTAGTCAGTACGCTGGCCGACGCGCGCGTTGGTAACGGTGAAATTGACTTTGCGAATCGGCGAGAAGATCGCGTCGAGGCGAATCGTGCCGATCGCTTCCTCGTCTTCGGTGCGCTCACCGGGGACGTAGCCGCGGCCGCGCTTGATGACGAGTTCCATATCGAGATCGGCGCCTTTGTCGAGCGACGCGATATGCTTGTCGGGAGTCAGGATTTCGAGGCTGGGTCCGCCGGTGATGTCGCGCGCGGTGACCTGCGCCTCGCCCTTGACCTTGAGTGTCGCGGTAATCTGCTCGCCTTCGTGCAGGCGCAGGCGGATTTCCTTCAAGTTGAGGACGATATCGGTCACGTCCTCCTTGACGCCGGCCAGAGTCGAGAACTCGTGCAGGACGTTTTTGATCCTGACTGCCGTAATCGCGTAGCCGGGCAGCGTGGACAGCAGGATGCGCCGCAGCGCGTTGCCAACGGTGATTCCGTAGCCGCGTTCGAGCGGTTCCGCGGAAAATTTGCCGTAGGAAGGAGTGACTTCCTTCTCGTCGAACTCGACAGTCTTGGGTTTGATCAGATCGCGCCAGTCGTTTTGCATAGTCGATGCTCTTTTTTCCCGATGGATTTCCCGCGCCCACACAAGTCCACCACGGACCGGGACGCCAGAATCGGTGGCCTCCGCCTTATCTTGAGTAATGCTCGACGATCAGCTTCTCGCTGATCGGCATCGTCAGTTCAGCGCGCGCCGGCAGCGACCGGAGCGAGCCGCGGAATTGTTCGCGCTCGAGTGCCATCCACGGCGGTACGCCGCGGCGCTGCGCCATCTCGATTGCCTCGACGATCACCTTCTTGGTGCGGCTCGCCTCGGCCACGCTGATAACACTGCCAACCTCGATCAGAGTCGAGGGAATCGTGACTTTCTTGCCATTGACCTGGATATGCCCGTGACGAACCACCTGCCGCGCCTGCGCCAGTGAGCTGGCGAAGCCGAGACGATAGACCACGTTGTCGAGGCGCCGCTCGAGCAGCACCAGCAGATTCTCGCCGGTGATCCCGTCCATCCGCTCAGCCGCCGCGAAGTAAGCCTTGAACTGCGTCTCCATCATCCCGTAGATGCGCTTGACCTTCTGTTTTTCGCGCAGACGAATCGCGAACTCGGAGAAACGCGTGCGCGCCTGTCCGTGAGCGCCGGGCGGATAATTGCGCCGCTCGATCGCGCACTTGTCGCTGTAGCATCGCTCTCCCTTCAGGAAGAGCTTCAGTCCTTCGCGCCGACATAGCCGGCATACCGGCCCTAGATTCCTAGCCATGTTCTATATTGCCTTCTTCAATCTCAATTACTTCGGTTCAGACGCGGCGCCGTTTTGGCGGACGGCATCCGTTGTGCGGAATCGGGGTGACGTCTTTGATCGAGATCACGCCGAGGCCGGCCGCTTGCAGCGCGCGCACCGCCGATTCGCGCCCGCCGCCCGGACCTTTGACGTGTACGACCACCGCGCGCATCCCGACTTCCGAGCATTTGCGCGCACACGCCTCCGCCGCCATCTGCGCCGCGTACGGCGTGCCCTTGCGCGAACCCTTGAAGCCCACCGAGCCGGCGCTCGACCATGCGATCACTGTGCCTTGCTGATCGGTGATCGTGACGATCGTGTTGTTGAAGGTCGCATGCACATGCGCGACGCCTTCGGGCACGTTGCGGCGGACCTTCTTGCGACGCGGCGCGGGAGCAGGCGTTCCAGCGGAGCCGGCAGCAGCAGGCGTCGCAGCAGCAGCCTTTTTTTCTTCTTTTACTTCTTCAGCCATTTCTTTTTTCTTTTTTCAGTGAATCCGCGTTCGTGATGTCGTTGCGCGACAATTTCTTTAGCTGTTCGCGTTCAATACGTTAGCCTTTCGGCGGCGCCATCTTCTTGCCCGCCACTACTTTGCGCGGACCTTTGCGCGTGCGGGCGTTGGTATGCGTGCGCTGGCCGCGGACCGGCAGTCCACGACGATGCCGAATGCCGCGGTAGCATCCCAGATCCATCAGGCGCTTGATCGACTGCTGGAAGTCGCGGCGCAGATCGCCTTCGACTTCGTAGTCGGTGTCGATTACCTGACGGATATGAACCTGCTGATCGGCGGAAAGGTCGTCGGTCTTGACCGCCGGATCGACTTTCGCCGCGGCGAGAATTTTAAGCGCGCTCGGCCGGCCGATTCCGTAGATATAGGTGAGCGCTATATCCATCCGCTTGTTTTTCGGCAGTTCAACTCCAGCTATTCGTGCCATCGCGAGACCCTTCCTAGCCCTGGCGCTGCTTGTGGCGCGGGTTGGAGCAAAGGACGCGCACGACACCTTCGCGGCGCACGACCTTGCAGTTCTTACAAATCTTTTTAACCGATGCTCTTACTTTCATAGTCGTCTCTATCGCGTCCGGAACCTCTCCCCTAACCCCTCTCCCTTCTGGAGAGGGGAACAGAGCCTTTAGCGCATCCGGTATGTTATCCGGCCGCGCGTCAGGTCGTACGGCGAGAGTTCCACCGTCACCTTGTCGCCGGCCAGGATTTTTATGTAGTGCATCCTCATCTTGCCCGAAATATGAGCCAACACCTTGTGCCCGTTGTCGAGCGTCACTCTGAACACCGCATTGGGAAGCGCTTCCTGCACCGTCCCCTGTACTTCTATCGCGTCGCCTTTAGACATTATCGAGTTCGCTTAAGATTTCCGGGCCGTTGGAGGTGATTGCGATGGAATGCTCGAAGTGGGCAGATAGTTTACCGTCCGCCGTCACCGCAGTCCAGCCGTCGGCAAGTATCTCCAAATCAGGGGTCCCCTCGTTAACCATCGGCTCGATAGCGAGCGCCATCCCCTCGCGCAGCCGCGGATTCGGCATCCCGGGGCGGAAATAGTTCGGCACCTGCGGGTCTTCATGCAGGCGGCGGCCGATGCCGTGTCCGGCGAAGTCGGTGACGACTGAAAATCCGGCGCGCTCGACGGTCTCCTGCACGGCGCGAGCGATATCGCTGATGCGATTGCCGGCGCGCGCCTGTGCGATTCCGGCGTAAAGGGAGTCACGCGTCACTTGCAAGAGTTTGCTCACGCGTTCCGGCACCTGGCCGACTGCGACGGTGCGGGCCGAGTCGCCGTAGAAGCCTTCGTACACCACGCCAAAATCTAGCCCGACGATATCGCCGGCTTTCAATTTGCGGCTCGACGGGATGCCGTGAACGATTTCGTTGTTAATCGACACGCACAGACACTTCGGATAGACGACGTCGCCCGGCTTGTAGCCTTTGAAGGCGGGCTTCGCGCCTTTTTTGTACGTCAGATCTTCGGCCAGCTTATCGAGCTCCTCGGTGGTGATTCCGGGACGCACGGCGGCGGCGAGAACCTCGAGGATCTCGGCGACGATACGGCTCGCCTGGCGCATCACGGCTATTTCCGCCGGAGTTTTAATAGTAATCATTTTTTTCAGTATTAAGGCCGCGCTCCGTTGTCGCGCGCGGATCGCACATCGGATCTCGCGCTACCATACTTAGGTACCCACTGTGTTGAAGGTTTGTCACTTAGGCGGCACCGCTACGCCATTAACCGCGGCCAGGATTCGCTTTTCGACTTCGTCGGTGCGGCCTACGCCGTTAATCTGGGCGAGCATGCCGAGGCGTCCGTAGTGGGCGAGGAGCGGCTTGGTGGTCTCGGCGAAAACCTTGAGGCGTTCGCGGACGGTTTCTTCGGCGTCGTCTTCGCGCTGATAGAGTTCGCCGCCGCATTTGTCGCAGATGCCCGGTTTTTTCGGCGGCTCGAACACCACGTGATACATCGCGTTGCATTTCGCGCAAGTGCGCCGACCTGAAATGCGCTTGACGATCTCTTCGTCGGGCACGATCACCGCGACCACCTTGTCGAGTTTCAGGTGGTAGTGTTCGAGCCCCTTGGCCAGCGCTTCGGCCTGCGACACGTTGCGCGGGAAGCCGTCGAGGATGAAGCCGGGACGGGCGTCTTCCTTGCGCAAGCGCGCATCGACCAGTTTCAGCACCAAATCGTCGGGCACCAACTGCCCGCGATCCATGTAGCTCGCCGCCTCGCGGCCGAGCTCCGATTCTTCGCGCACGACGGCGCGTAGCAGGTCGCCGCTGGCAACTTGCGGGACGCCCCACAGCGTCGCCAGCGCGCGCGCTTGCGTACCCTTGCCCGCACCCGGCGGGCCCAGCAGCACCAGCCGCACCAGTTAGGCGCCCCTCTTGGTCTTGACCCGTCCACGGCGCATGAAGCCTTCGTAGTTGCGGGTCAGCAGATGGGTTTCGATTTGCGCGACAGTGTCGAGCGCCACACCGACAACGATTAGCAGCGCGGTGCCGCCGAAGAAAAACGGCACGTTGAAGCGCGCGATCAGGATGGTCGGCAGGACGCATACGGCGCTGACATAAACCGCGCCGCCGAGCGTGATACGCGACAGCACGCGGTCGATATAGTCGGCGGTGAAGCGCCCGGGCCGGATACCCGGGATGAAGCCGCCGTATTTTTTCAGATTGTCGGCAACGTCCACCGGGTTGAAGGTGACCGAGGTGTAGAAGTAACAGAAGAAGAAAATCAGCGCGACGTAAACCAGGTCGTAGTAGATGCCGCCCGGAGTCAGGTAGCTCGCGTATGGTTTCAGGAACGGAACGAAGGTCGCCAGTGTCGCCGGGAAGACCAATAGCGCGGAGGCGAAAATCGGCGGAATGACGCCGGAAGTGTTTATCTTCAATGGAAGATGCGAACTCTGGCCGCCGTACACGCGGCGACCGACGACGCGGCGCGCATACTGGATCGGAATGCGCCGCTGCGCGGTCTCGATATAGACGATACCGGCGATAACCGCGGCGGCGACTGCAAGGATGAAGATGAGCAGGAAAATACTCATTTCGCCCTCGCGCACGAATTGCGCGGTGGTGCTGAGCGCGCTCGGCAGGCGCGCTACGATTCCCGCCATAATGATCAGCGAGATGCCGTTGCCGATGCCGCGCTCGGTAATCTGCTCGCCAATCCACATCAGGAACATCGTGCCGGCGGTCAGCGTGATGACGGTCATCACGACAAAAGCGACGCCGGGGTTATAAACGATACTGCCGCCGCCGGGCGCCGGCGCTTTTTCGAGCGCAATCGCGAACATCGTGCCCTGGAACAGCGCCAGCCCCACGGTGCCGTAGCGGGTATACTGGGTAATCTTGCGGCGGCCCGCTTCGCCTTCTTTGTAAAGCTCGTCGAGATAGGGCGACGCGATTTTCAAGAGGTCGAGCACGATGGCGACCGAGATGTACGGCATGATGCCGAGGGCGAGGACCGAGAAGTGCTCGAGCGCGCCGCCGGAAAACAGATTGACCCATCCGAAGAGGGTGCCGCTGGTCTGCTGGAAGAGCGCGGCGAGGGCCTGGCCGTCGATACCGGGCGTAGGCACGGCGACGCCGAGGCGGAACACCGCGAGCATCGCGGCGGTGAACACCAGGCGGCGGCGCAATTCGGGGATGCGCGAGGCGTTTGAAAACCCGTCGAGCATTTAGCTTTGGGAAGGCTTTACCAACTCCGCGAAGCCGCCAACAGCGGCGATTTTATCCAGCGCACTTTTCGAGAACGCGTCGGCGCGCACTTTAATCTTACTCTTCAAGTCGCCGTCACCTAAAACCTTGACCTTGCGGCCGGCCGGAATCAGTCCGCGCTCGACCAGTGCGGCGGCGTCGATAGTGACGTCGGCGCCGAAATCGCCGAGACGCGACAGATTGACGATCGCATACTCGTCGCGACGCGCCTGATTCTTCAAAGTGCGACGAAATCCCTGCTTAGGCAAGCGCCGCTGCAACGGCATCTGGCCGCCTTCGTAAGTCGGCGGCGTGTTGCCATGCGAACGCGCGCCGAGGCCCTTATGCCCGCGGCCGGCGGTCTTGCCGTGGCCGGAGCCGATGCCACGGCCGACGCGGCGTTTGCGATGAGTCGAGCCGGGCGACGGTTTCAAATCTTTCAGATCCATGATTACGCGCTAATCCTTGAGCTCGACGACGAGATGCTTTAGCCGCTTGACCATCCCTTCAACCGCGGCGCTGCGCTTGAGCTCGCGCTCGCTGCCGACCTTGCCGAGGCCGAGGCCCTTGACGGTTTCGCGCACCCGGCGATTGGTGCTGATCGGACTGCCGACGAGTTTGACGCGAATTTTATCGGACATAGCAGACCTCGATCACGCGGCCGCTTCGGGCTGATTGGGGGTGCGGCCGCGGAGACGATTGATATCCTGGGTGCTGCGCAGTTCGGCCAGCGCTTCGAGCGTCGCCTTGACCAGGTTGTGCGGATTCGACGAGCCCAGCCGCTTGGTCAGGATGTTGCGAATTCCCGCGAGCTCGACCACCGCGCGCACGCCTCCGGCCGCGATAACGCCGGTGCCTTCGGCCGCCGGACGCAGCACGACGCGACCCGCGCCGAAACGACCGACCACTTCGTGCGGAATGGTGCCGTCCTGAATCGGCACGCGGACCAGGCTTTTCTTGGCGCGATCGACGCCTTTGCGAATCGCCTCGGGCACTTCGTTGGCCTTGCCGAGGCCGAAGCCGACCAGTCCGTTGTGATCGCCGGCGACCACCAGCGCGCTGAAGCTGAAGCGGCGTCCGCCCTTGACGACCTTGGCGACGCGGTTGATATGCACGACCTTCTCTTTGATCTCGAGGCCCTGCGGATCGATCCGCTGCGTGACCGTGCCTTCCCGTAATGTGCGCTGTCTGCCTATCAAAATTTTAACCCCGCTTCGCGCGCCGCGTCGGCCAGCGCCTTGACGCGGCCGTGATAGAGAAATCCGTTTCGATCGAAGACGACGTTCGAGATGCCGCTCTGAAGGCATCGCTCGGCGATCGCCTTGCCGACCGCTTTCGCGGCGGCCAGATTGCGCTTGCTCTTGAGCTCGTCGCGCAGGCCGGCCGTTTCGGTGGAAGCGGCCGCGAGCGTGCGTCCACTCTCGTCGGAGATTACCTGGACGTAAATATGATGCAGCGATCGAAAGACCGACAGCCGCGGCCGCTGATCGTTGCCGACCGCCTTGCGCCGCACGCGGCCCTGGCGAAATTTGCGCTTTTCCGATCGTTGTAGAGCCATAGTCGTAAATACCTTACGCCGAGGTCGAGCCCGCGGCGGCCTTGCCGGCCTTGCGCCGAATCGTCTCGGTCGCGTACTTGATGCCCTTGCCCTTGTACGGCTCCGGCGGCCGCAGCTCGCGAATCTGCGCGGCGACGGTGCCGAGCAACTGGCGGTCGGCGCTCTCGAGCGTGACGGTCACCTGCTTTTCGACTTTTGCAGTAACGCCCGGCGGCAGCTGATAGATGATTGGATGCGAATAGCCGAGCGTCAGATTCACCTGCTGGCCCTTGGCTTCCGCGCGATAGCCGACGCCGTTGATTTCGAGCACGCGGCTGAAGCCCTTGCCGACGCCCTCGACCATGTTGGCGACCAGCTTGCGCATCAGGCCGTGGATCGAGCGCTCCTCGCTGGTATCGCCCGGCCGCTTCACGAGAATTTCAGAATCCTTGATCTCGACGGTGTAGCCCGGATGCAGCTGGAGCTCGAGCTTGCCCTTGGGCCCTTCGACTTTGAGCGTCGATCCGCTGACCGACGCTTTGACGCTCTGGTCGAGATGAATCGGTAGTCTTCCTATGCGCGACATCGTTGCTTACCAGACCCGGCAGAGGATTTCGCCGCCGACTTTGCGGCGCCGCGCCTCGCGCCCGGTCATCACGCCGAGCGGCGTCGAGACGATTTGCACGCCCATCGCGCCGCGCACCTTGCCGATTTCGGCGGCGCCGGCGTAGCGGCGATTGCTCGGCTTGCTGATACGGTCGATGCCGCGGATGACGGACTCGCGCGTCGGCGAATAGCGCAGTTTGAGCGCCAGCATTTTTTCCGGCACTTCGCCGCCGACTTCGACGCCGGCCAGGAAGCCCTCGGCCATCAGCACGCGGCAAATCGCCTCGCGCAGGCGCGAATGCGGCACCGTGAGCTCGTTGTAGCGCGCGCGCATCGCGTTGCGGATGCGCGTGAGCAGTTCTGCGATTGGATCGGTCTGCGACATAATTTCTACCAACTGGCCTTGATCACGCCGGGCAACTTGCCGTCGAGCGCGTACTTGCGCAGGCATAGCCTGCACATCTTGAAACGCCGATAGTACGCGCGCGCGCGGCCGCATAGCGGGCAGCGGTTGTACTGGCGCACCTTGAATTTTTGTTTGCGAGTCGCCTTAACCCGCAGGCACGTTTTCGCCATTCAACTATCCTTATGCTCCCTGCGCCGGCGGCGGTGTTGCCGCGGCCGCGACCGCGGCCCGCGCCGCCGCATGAGCCTGCGCCGCGGCTGCCGCTTTGGCGGCGTCCGCTTCGCGCTCGGCCGCCCCGCGCATCGGCATCCCGAGTGCGCGCAGCAGCGTCAGCCCCTCGAAGTCGCTGCGCGCCGTGGTCGTAATCGAAATCGTCAAACCCTTCACCTTCTCGACCTTGTCGAGGTTGAGCTCGGGGAAAATTGTATGTTCCTTCAGGCCGAGCGAGTAGTTGCCGCGGCCGTCGAAAGCCTTGTCGCTGACGCCGCGGAAGTCGCGCACGCGCGGCAGCGAGATATTCACCAGCCGATCGAAAAACTCCCACATCTTTTCGCGCCGCAACGTGACCATCACGCCAATCGGCATCCCCTGGCGCAGCTTGAAATTCGAAATGGCCTTGCGCGCGCGCGTCAGCACCGGTTTCTGCCCGCTGATGACCTTCAGCTCTTCAAGCGCGGAGTCGAGAATCTTGACGTTGTCGCGCGCTTCCTGCAGCGCCATGTTGATCGTGATCTTCGCGAGCCGCGGCACCCGCATCTTGTTGTCGATTTTCAGCTCTTTCATCAGCGCCGGCGCGATTTCATTGTCGAAGCGCACGCGCAGGCGCGCCGGCAGCTTGGGCTCGGGCGGCAGCGGCGCCGCCGCCGAGGCCTTCGCCTCTTCGGCCGCCTGCTTCTGCTGCGCCTGACGCGCCTTGCCTTCGCGCTTGGCCTTGGCCGCGGCGTCGGACTTGGCGGTCTGCTCGGCCTTGGCCGCCTGTTCGGCTTTGTCCGGCTTGTCTTTTTTATCGGCCATTAGTCGTTACCTATAGCTTCGTTGCAGCGGCGGCAGACCCGGCTCTTGGAGCCGTCGTCGTTGGCCTTGACCCCGACGCGGACCGGCGCGTTGCATCGATCGCAAAAAATCATGACGTTCGAGATGTCGATCGGCGCTTCCTTCTCGACGATTCCGCCCGGGCTCTGCGCGCCGCGCGGCTTGCTGTGACGCTTGACGATATTGAGCCGCTCGATCACGACCCGGCCGCGCTCGGGCAGCACGCGCATCACCTTGCCGGTCTTGCCGCGGTCGCGTCCGGCGACCACCATCACGGTGTCATTCTTCTTAATCTTGTACTTCGCCGACGCCATCACAGCACCTCCGGCGCGAGCGAGATTATTTTCAAAAACTTTTTCGCGCGCAGTTCCCGTGCCACCGGCCCGAAGATGCGCGTGCCAATCGGCTCGTGATCCTTGTCGAGCAGCACCGCCGAGTTGCCGTCGAAGCGGATGTAACTGCCGTCGTCGCGGCTGATTTCCTTGGCCGTGCGCACGATCACCGCGCGCGAGACGTCGCCCTTTTTGACCTTGGCGTTGGGAATCGCCTCTTTGATTGCCACCACGATCACGTCTCCGACCGACGCGTACCGGCGCTTGGAGCCGCCGAGCACCTTGATGCACATCACCTTGCGGGCGCCCGAGTTATCGGCGACATCCAGAACTGTTTGCACCTGTACCATAGCTCTCGCGCCCTACCCCGCGGCCTTTTTGAGTACGCGGCTGACGCGCCAGCGCTTGTTTTTCGAAAGCGGACGCGACTCGATAATCTGCACGCGGTCGCCTTCCTTGCATTCGCCGCGCTCGTCGTGCGCCATGAACTTGGTGCTGCGCCGCACGCGCTTGCCGTACAACTCGTGCTCGACCATGCGATCGACCTTGACCAGCACGGTCTTGGTCATCTTGGCGGAGACCACGGTCCCCTCGCGCCGTTTAATTCGCTCCCGCATTAACCTGCCTTCTTCTCCGTTACCTTTTCGCCGCGCGACTTTTCGCCGAGCAGCGTCATGATCAGCGCCAGCTCGCGGCGCGCGCGGCGATAGCTGGCGTGATTGTCGAGCTGATTGGTGCGCAGTTTCAGGCGCAGCCGGAAAATTTCCTCGCGCGCCTCGTGCTCCTTCACGCGCAAATCCGGCGCGGTCATCTGCCTCAGTTCGCTAAGCTCCAAGGCCACCCTCCTCGCGCTGGATCATGATTGTCTTAATCGGCAGCTTGTGCGCCGCGAGGCGCATCGCCTCTTTCGCCGTGGCGTAATCGACGCCTTCCATCTCGAACAGAATCCGGCCCGGCCGCACGCACGCGACCCATCCTTCAGGCGAGCCCTTGCCCTTGCCCATGCGGGTTTCAGCCGGCTTCCTGGTGAAGGGCTTGTCGGGGAACACGCGAATCCAGACGCGGCCGCCGCGCTTGATATGGCGCGTGAGCGCGATACGGGCGGCTTCGAGCGCGCGCGTGTCGATGCGGCAAGTCTCGAGCGACTTGAGGCCGTAGTCGCCGAACGCGAGCGTGAGTCCGCGCGACTCGGCGCCGCGAACGCGGCCCTTCATCATCTTGCGCCATTTGACTTTTTTTGGTGCGAGCATCTTACTTGGTTAATTCGCCTGCACAGGCGTTCCTGCGCGTTTCGCGTCCGCATCTTTTCGAGTGAGAACCTCGCCGCGGAAAATCCAGACCTTCACGCCAATCTGCCCGTAGGTCGTGCGCGCCTCCGCGAAGCCGTACGCGACATCGGCACGGAGCGTCTGCAGCGGCACCCGGCCTTCTTTATACCATTCCTGGCGCGCGATTTCGGCGCCGCCGAGGCGTCCCGCGACGTGGACCTTGACCCCCTGCGCGCCCATCCGCATCGCACGCGTGACCGCTTCCTTCATCGCGCGGCGGAACGCGACGCGGCGCTCCAGTTGCAGCGCGATATTCTCGGCCACCAGCTGCGGATCGAGGTCGGGACGGCGCACCTCGTGGATATTAATAAACGAGTCGCGCCCCTTCATCAGCTTCTGTATGTCGAGCTTCAGCTTGTCGATCTCGGCGCCCTTCTTGCCGATTACGATACCCGGACGCGCGGTGTAAATATTTATCTTGGCCTTGTTGGCCATGCGCTCGATTTCAATGCGCGAGATACCGGCGTGATAGAGCCGCTTCTTGATGAACTCGCGCAGCTTCAAATCTTCGTGCAGCAACTTCGCGTAATCGTGACTCGCGTACCAGCGCGAGTCCCAGCTCTCGATAATGCCGAGACGAAATCCGCGCGGATGTACTTTCTGTCCCATCTAAGACCTCAGGACGCCCGCTCGTCCACGATTACCGTGAGATGGCTGGTGCGTTTATGGATCGGCGTCGCATGCATATGTGCGCGCGTGAGCGATCGCTTCCAGGTCGGCCCGGTATCGGCGGTCGCGCGTTTGACGAACAACTTGTCCTCATCGACGTTCTGCTGATCGCGGGCGTTGGCAATCGCGGCGAGCAGCGTTTTCGAGACGAAGCGCGCCGCCTTCTTGGGCGTGAACTCGAGAATCGACAGCGCCTGATCGACCTTCTTATCGACAATCAACTCGCACACCAGCTTGAGCTTGCGCGGCGAGATTCTGATAAAGCGGGTTCGCGATACGGATTCCATCGAATTTACTACTTGCCCCGCTTACGCCTTGGCCGCCGCCGGAGCCGCCGGCGCGGCCGGCGCCGATGACTGTTTCACTTCGCCCTTGCGATCGCCGGCGTGACCGTGGAAGGTCCGCGTCGGCGCGAATTCGCCGAGCTTGTGACCGACCATGTTCTCGGTGCAGTACACCGGGATGAACTTGTGGCCGTTGTGGACGGCGAACGTCAGCGCGATCATGTCGGGCGTGATCATCGAGCGCCGCGACCAGGTTTTGATGATGCGCTTGTCGCCCGACGCCGTCGCCGCACCGACTTTCTTCAGCAGATGCCCGTCAACGAACGGACCTTTTTTCAATGACCTTGCCATAACTCTCTAGTGCTTCCCTTTCGGGCGCCGGCTGACGATCAAATTGTCCGACGGCTGCTTCTTGCGCGTCTTGTAGCCCTTGGCCGGCTGGCCCCACGGCGACTGCGGATGGTTTCCTTTCGACTTGCCCTCGCCACCGCCGTGCGGATGATCGACCGGATTCATCGCGACGCCGCGCACGTGACCGCGCTTGCCCAGCCATCGCGATCGCCCGGCCTTGCCGATCGAAATATTTTCATGGTCGAGATTGCCAACCTGGCCGATAGTCGCGCGGCAATCCGCTTGCACCATCCGCTGCTCGCCCGACGGCAGCTTGAGCAGCGCCATCTTGCCCTCTTTGGCCATCAACTGCGCCTGCACGCCCGCACCGCGCGCGAGCTTGGCGCCGGCGCCCGGCTTCATCTCGATTGCGTGCACGACGGTGCCGAGCGGGATGTTCTTGAGCATCAACGCGTTGCCGGGCTTGATGTCGGCCTTCTCGCCCGACTCGACCTTGGCGCCGACTTTGAGGCCGTCGGGGGCGAGGATGTAAGTCTTCACGCCGTCGGCATAATGCAACAGCGCGATATTCGCGGATCGATTCGGATCGTACTCGAGCGCGGCGACCACGGCGGGAATCCCGTCGCGGTTGCGCTTGAAATCGATCAGGCGCAGGCGGCGCTTATGCCCGCCGCCGCGATGGCGCGAGGTCATGCGTCCGCGATTGTTGCGGCCGCCGGTGCGCTTGACCGGAACCAGCAGACTTTTCTCGGGCTCCTTCTTGGTGAGCTCGGAAAAATCCGCAATCTGCATGAAGCGCTGCCCAGGCGTGCGCGGATTCAGTTGTATAACTGCCATAACCTATAGGCCTTCGAAGAACTCGATCTTGTCGCCTTCTTTAAGCGTTACGTATGCCTTCTTCCAATCCATCTGGCGGCCTTTGATTGCGCCTTTTTTCCGTTCCTTGCCCATGAAGTTCGAGGTGCGGACTTTGATCACGGTGACCTTGAACAGATGCTCGACGGCCTCGCGAATCTTGTCCTTGCTCGCGCCGGGACGCACGCGGAACAGCACCTGGCCGGCCTTTTCACTGGCCATGGTGCCCTTCTCGGTGATGATCGGCGCGAGAATCAGGCTCTCCGGACTACTCATTTGATTCCCCCGCCGGCTGGGCTGTCGCCTCTCCCGCAAACCGGGCTTCGATCGCCTTGGCGGTCCGGCTGGTCATCACGAGTTCCCGATAATTGAGCACGTCGTAAACGTTGAGTCCTTCGAGCGCGAGCACCTTATGCGCCGCGAGATTGCGCGCCGCCAGAAAAAACTTGGCGTCGCCCTCGCTCGTAACAATCAGCGCATGCTCGACGCCGAGCTTGCCGAGCGCCGCTTTCGCCGCTTTGGTCTTGGGTTCGGAGAGATCGAGCGACTCGACGATGAACAGCTTGCCGTTCTTCGCGCGATCGGAAATCGCCAGGCAGAGCGCGGCGCGCCACGCCTTTTTCGGCATCTTGTACGAATAATCGCGCGGCTGCGGCCCGAAGATCGTTCCGCCATGCCGCCAGATTGGCGATCGAGTCGATCCGGCGCGCGCGCGTCCGGTGCCCTTCTGCCGCCACGGCTTGCGCCCGCCGCCCGAGATGAGTCCCTTGGTCTTGGTCGAGGCGGTGCCGGCGCGGCGATTCGCAAGCTGCATCCGAACTGCTTCATGCAACAGCGACACGTCGCCGTCGCGTCCGAAAACGTTGCCCGCGACTTCGAGCTCGCCGACTTTTTCGTGCGCGGCCGAATACAGCGGCAGCTTGACCGGCGCGGCCGGCTTTTTTTCTCTTTTTTCGTTGCGCTCAGGCACTGGCTGTCACCTTCACGTTGGAGCGCTTGCGCGGACGGGCCGCATGATGAACCGCGAGCAACGCGCCGTCGGGTCCGGGCACCGCGCCCGAGACCACGACCGCATTGTCGTCGGCAAGAATCTCGAGCACCTCGAGATTGAGAATGGTCGCGGTCGCATTGCCCATCTGCCCCGCCATCCGCATGCCTTTGCGCACGCGGCCGGGATAGGAGCGGTTACCGATCGAGCCGCCGTGGCGGAAATATTCGTGAGTGCCGTGCGATCCGGGGAAGCCGGAAAAGTGATGACGCTTGATTACGCCGGCGTAGCCGTGGCCCTTGGAGATCCCGGTTACATCGACCTGGTCGCCGACCTTGAACACGTCGCCGGCCGCGACCGCCTGTCCGAGCGTCAACTCGCCTTCGCCGCGGCGCTCGAACTCGCCCGACTTGATGCCGGCGGCGATATTGGCCTTGGCGAAATGGCCGCGCACGGCGCCGGTCACGCGCGTCAGCTTGCGCTTGCCGAACGTGACCTGCACGGCTTCGTAGCCGTCCGTCGCCGCGGTCTTCACCTGCGACACTACGCATGGCCCGAGCGTCAACACCGTGGCCGCGCGCACGCGGCCGCTGGCGTCGGTCATCTGGGTCATCCCGATTTTCTTTCCAATCAATCCGGTCAGCATCGGCCCTACTCGAGCTTGATTTCGACGTCCACGCCCGCGGCGAGGTCGAGCTTGCCCAGCGCGTCGATGGTCTGCTGGGTCGGCTCGAGCACGTCGAGCAGACGTTTATGAGTTCGTATTTCAAAATGCTCGCGCGATTTCTTATCGACGTGCGGCGAGCGATTGACGGTGAAGCGCTCTATCCGGGTCGGCAGCGGAATCGGACCGGCCACGCGGCCGCCGGTGCGCCGGATGGTATCCACGATTTCGCGAACCGACTGATCGAGCAGGCGGTAGTCGTACGCTTTAAGGCGTATGCGTATCTTGTCGTTCATCTGGAAAATACCGCGCCCGATTCGTTCAGCGCTCCGCTCCCATCCCTGCTCGATTTCGCAACGATTCTTGTTCGCTGTCCGTTACTTCAAAATTTTCGATACAACGCCGGCGCCGACCGTCTTGCCGCCCTCGCGGATGGTGAAGCGCAGCCCTTCGTCCATCGCGACCGGCGTGATCAGCTCGCCGAGGATCTTGATGTTGTCGCCCGGCATCACCATCTCGGTGCCTTCGGGCAGCGTCAGCACCCCGGTCACGTCGGTGGTGCGGAAATAGAACTGCGGACGATAGCCCGAGAAAAACGGCGTATGCCGCCCGCCCTCGTCCTTGGTCAGGATGTAGCCCGAGGCCTCGAAGCTGGTATGCGGCGTGATCGAACCGGGCTTCGAGAGCACCTGTCCGCGCTCGACGTCTTCGCGCTTGAGGCCGCGCAGCAGCACGCCGATATTGTCGCCGGCCTGGCCCTCGTCGAGCAGCTTGCGGAACATCTCGACCCCGGTGACGGTGCTCTTCTGGGTATCCTTGAAGCCGACGATTTCGACTTCCTCGCCCACTTTCACCTTGCCCTTCTCGACGCGTCCGGTCACGACGGTGCCGCGGCCGGAGATGGAGAACACGTCTTCCACCGGCATCAGGAACGGCTTTTCGGTCTCGCGCGCCGGCTGCGGGATGTAACTGTCAACGGCGTCCATGAGATCGAGAATCGGCTTGCAGTTGGGGCAGTCGGCCTTGCCGCATCCGCAGTTGAGCGCGTTCAGCGCGCTGCCGCGAATGACGGGGACCTCGTCGCCCTTGTAGTTGTACTTGGTCAGCAGGTCGCGCACTTCGAGCTCGACCAGGTCGAGCAGCTCGGCGTCGTCAACCATATCGACCTTGTTCATGAACACGACGATCGACGGCACGCCCGACTGGTAGGCGAGCAGGATATGCTCGCGCGTCTGCGGCATCGGGCCGTCGTTGGCGCCGACCACCAGGATTGCGCCGTCCATCTGCGCGGCGCCGGTGATCATGTTCTTGATGTAGTCGGCGTGTCCCGGGCAATCGACGTGCGCGTAGTGGCGCTTGGTCGTTTCGTACTCGACGTGCGCGATAGAAATCGTGATGCCGCGCTCCTTCTCTTCGGGCGCCTTGTCGATCTGATCGAAGGCGGTGAAGGTCGCGAGTTTCTTCGACGCCAGGACCTTGGTAATCGCCGCGGTTAAGGTTGTTTTGCCGTGATCGATATGACCGATAGTGCCGACGTTGGCGTGCGGCTTGGTCCGTTCAAATTTAGCTTTGCCCATTGTGGTGTAACCTCCGATTGAGCGCGTTGCTCATGAGTCGTTAAGCGCGCTTCTTTTCCTTCCCGTCTCCGGCATTTTGCGCCATCAACTCATCAAGAATGTTTTTTGGCACGGGTTCATACGCGCCGAACTGCATCGTGTAAGTCGCGCGGCCCTGCGTCATCGAGCGCAGCCGCGTCGCGTATCCGAACATCATCGCCAGCGGTACGCGGGCCTCGATCACCTGCGCGCCGGCGCGATTTTCCATATCGAGAATCTTGCCGCGGCGTCCGCTCAAGTCGCCGATCACCTCGCCCATGAACTCCTGCGGCGTGACCGCTTCGACTTCCATCACCGGCTCGAGCAGAATCGGCTCGGCCTTTTCGCAGGCTTCCTTGAACGCCATCGATCCCGCGATTTTAAACGCGAGCTCCGACGAGTCCACGTCGTGTTCCTTGCCGTCGATCACAGTGGCTTTGATATCGACCATCGGATAGCCGAGGATCACGCCGTTCTCCATCGCCTCTTTCACGCCGGCTTCGACTGCCGGAATAAAGTTGCGCGAAATAGAGCCGCCCTTGGTGCCGTCCTCGAACTCGAAGCCGCCGCCCTTGGCCAACGGCTCGATGCGCAGCTCGACCACGGCGAATTGTCCGTGACCGCCGCTCTGGCGCACCAACCGGCCCTCGGCTTCCGACGCGCGCTTGATCGTTTCTCGATAGGCGACCTGCGGCTTGCCGATATTGGCGTCAACTTTGAACTCGCGCAGCATCCGATCGACGATAATTTCGAGATGCAACTCGCCCATCCCGGCAATCAGCGTCTGCGACGTCTCTTTGTTGACGCTGACGCGGAACGACGGATCTTCCTTGGCCAGCTTCTGCAGCGCCTCGCCAAGCTTTTCCTGGTCGGCCTTGGTCTTGGGCTCGATCGCGATCTGGATGACCGGCTCGGGAAACTCGATCGACTCGAGCACGATCGGATGATCCCCGTCGCACAGCGTGTCGCCGGTGGTCGTATCCTTGAGCCCGACGGCGCAGATGTCGCCGGCGTAAACCTCGGTGATATCCTCGCGCTTGTTCGCGTGCATCTTGAGCATCCGGCCGATTCGCTCGCGCTTGCCGCGCGTCGAATTGAACAGCGTCGATCCGCTTTCGAGCCGGCCCGAATAAACCCGGATGAAAGTGAGCGTGCCCATGTGCTGGTCGTTCATTATTTTGAACGCGAGCGCGGAGAACGGCGCGTCGTCGCGCGGCCATCGCTCTTCAATCTTGTCGCCGACCTTGCCGACCACCGGCGGCAGGTCGAGCGGCGACGGCAGATAATCGACCACCGCGTCGAGCATCGGCTGCACGCCCTTGTTGCGGAAGGCGGATCCGATAATCACCGGCGTCACCGCCATCTTGAGCGTGGCGGCGCGAATCGCGGCGCGAATCTGGGCGGGCTCAGGATGCTTACCTTCGAGGTAGAGCTCCATGATCTTCTCGTCGTGATCGGCGAGCGTCTCGATCATCTTGTCGCGATAGCCGGCCGCCTGTTCCTTCAACTCCGCCGGAATCTCGGCGACGCGATACTCGGCGCCCAGACGATCCTCGTCCCAGATGAGCGCCTTCTGATCGATCAGATCGATAAGCCCGGTGAATTTTTCTTCGGCGCCAATCGGCAGATGCAGCAGCAGCGGCGTCGCTTTCAGCTTGTCGCGCATTTCCTGCACGACGCGCTCGAACTCGGCGCCGACGCGATCCATCTTGTTGATAAACGCGACCCGCGGGACGCGATACTTGTCGGCCTGCCGCCAGACCGTCTCGGACTGCGGCTCGACGCCGCCGACCGCGCAGAACACCGCGACCGCGCCGTCGAGAACACGGAGACGTGCGCTCGACTTCAATCGTGAAATCGACGTGTCCCGGCGTGTCGATAATATTGATGCGGTTGTCGCGCCAGAAACACGTGGTCGCCGCCGACGTGATCGTGATGCCGCGCTCCTGCTCCTGCACCATCCAGTCCATCGTCGCGGTGCCTTCGTGCACCTCGCCAATCTTGTAATTGATGCCGGTGTAGAAGAGCACGCGCTCGGTAGTGGTGGTCTTGCCGGCATCGATGTGCGCCATGATGCCGATATTGCGCACCCGTTCTATTGGTGTCTGACGAGCCATCTAAAAAACTCGGTATTACCAGCGATAGTGGGCGAACGCCTTGTTGGCATCCGCCATTCGATGTGTGTCTTCGCGCTTCTTGACCGCGCCGCCGCGATTGGCGGCCGCGTCGAGGATTTCGGCGGCGAGCCGCTCTTCCATCGACTTCTCGCCGCGCCCGCGCGCGGCGGAAACCAGCCAGCGCATCGCCAACGAATTGCGCCGCGCCGGACGGACCTCGCTCGGCACCTGATAGTTCGCGCCGCCGACCCGCCGCGAGCGGACCTCGACTGCGGGACGAACGTTGTCGAGCGCGCGCTTGAATACGACCAGGCCGTCTTCCTTCGAGCGCTCGGCGGCGAGGTCGAGCGCGTGATAGAAAATCTGCTCGGCGACCGACTTCTTGCCGCGTTCCATCACGATGTTCATGAACTTCGCGACGGTGCGGTCGTGATACTTGGGGTCCGCCGGAATTTCGCGAACGCGTATTTGTCCTTTGCGCGACATATTATTTCTACTTGCTCAGTTGCTTTGCTTGCTCAGCTGCTTCATTTGGGTTTCTTCGATCCGTATTTCGAGCGGCCCTTGCGCCGCTCCTGCACGCCGATCGAATCGAGCGTGCCGCGAATCACGTGATAGCGCACGCCCGGCAAGTCGCGCACGCGGCCGCCGCGAATCAGGACCACCGAATGCTCCTGCAGGTTGTGCCCGACGCCGGGGATATAGGTGTTCACCTCGATCCCGTTGGACAGCCGCACGCGCGCGACCTTGCGCAGCGCCGAGTTGGGCTTCTTGGGCGTCGTCGTCTTCACCTGGGTGCATACGCCGCGCTTCTGCGGCGAACCTTCAAGCGCACGCGCCTTGGTCTTGAAGCTCTTCTTCACGCGCGCCCGCCGGATCAATTGATTTATCGTCGGCACTTTAGTCTGCTCAATCTAATCACTCTCGTTCCGTTACGCTCGCGAGGCGCACCCGTTCTGCGCTCACCCATCTCAAAGACCGCTCGGCGCCGGCTGCGTTGCCCGGCCCGGTTTTTCGCCGGATTGCCCCCGCTGGGGCGCGGTGTTCAAACAAACCCCCCAAGGACAACTTATGCCCTTGGGGGAAACATCATTATGTACGGGACCCGGCCCGCCGTGTCAATCTCCGCCCGGTGCCGCGACCGCCGCCAGCTCCGGTTTTTCCACATCTTCTTCGGCCGCCGCGCCTTCGACCTTCACCACCATCGCGTTGTACGAGTTCATGCCGGTGCCGGCCGGAATCAGCCGTCCCATGATCACGTTTTCCTTGAGCCCCACCAGCCGATCGACTTTGCCGTTGATCGCCGACTCGGTCAGCACGCGCGTGGTTTCCTGGAACGACGCCGCCGAGATGAAACTCTCAGTGGACAACGACGCCTTGGTGATTCCGAGCAGCAGCGGCTCAGCAATCGCGGGCTCTCCGCCGCGCGTCAGCACGCGTCCGTTCTCCTCGTCGAAGCGCCACTTCTCGACCTGGTCGCCGACCAGGAACGGCGTGTCGCCCACTTCCTTGATTCGCACGCGCCGCAGCATCTGCCGCACGATCACTTCGATATGCTTGTCGTTGATACGCACGCCCTGCAGCCGGTAGATTTCCTGGATTTCATCGACCAGGTATTTCGCCAGCGCCTTCTCGCCGAGGATCGTCAGGATGTCATGCGGATTCGACGATCCTTCCATCAGCGGCTCACCCGCCTTCACGATATCGCCTTCGTGCACCGCGATATGCTTGCCCTTGGGAATCAGGTACTCGCGCTTCTCGCCGATTTCAGGAGTGACCTCGACCTTGCGCTTGCCCTTCGTGTCTTTACCGAACGAAACCTGCCCGTCGATTTCCGAGATGACCGCGAACTCCTTCGGCTTGCGCGCCTCGAACAGCTCCGCCACCCGCGGCAGACCGCCGGTGATGTCCTTGGTCTTGGTGGTCTCGCGCGGAATTTTCGCGATAACGTCGCCCGGCCCGACCACCGTGCCCTCCGGCACGTTGATATACGCGCCGACCGGCAGGAAGTAGCGCGCGACGTTGTTCGAGCTCGGCAGCTTGGCGGTCTTGTTCTGCGCGTCCTTGATCGAGATACGCGGGCGCACGTCGAGATCCTTGAATTCGACGATAACGTTGGATCGCGCGCCGGTGCGCTCATCGACCCGCTCCTCCATCGTCTTGCCTTCGATGATATCGCCGTACTTAACCGTGCCGCCGACTTCGGTGATGATCGGCGTCGTGTACGGATCCCATTCGGCGATAAGCTCGCCCGGCTTGACCTTGTCGCCCTCGGCCTTGCGCAGCTTGGCGCCGTACACCAGCGGATATCGCTCGCGTTCGCGCTCGCGCACGCGGCCCGCTTCGTCGGTGACCTGCGCCGCGATAACGACTTCGCCATGCCGCGTCATCACCACCAGGTTGCCGTCGCGGCTCTTGACCGTATTGACGCCATGCAGGCGCATCACGCCTTCGTTGCGCACTTCGAGCGCGGTCTGCTCGGCGCGCCGGCTGGCGGTGCCGCCGATATGGAACGTGCGCATCGTGAGCTGCGTGCCTGGCTCGCCAATCGACTGCGCCGCGATAATTCCGATCGACTCGCCCAGATTGACCAGATGGCCGCGGCCGAGATCGCGGCCGTAGCATTTCACGCACACTCCCTGCCGCGACTGGCAGGTCAGCACCGAACGAATCTTGATCCGCTCGACGCCGGCGTCTTCGATCCGCCTGACCTTCTCCTCGTCGATCATCTCGTTGGCCTTCACCAGCACTTCGCTGGTGAACGCGTCGCGGATGTCTTCCAGCGCGACGCGGCCGAGCACGCGGTCGCCCAGCCCTTCGATAATTTCGCCGCCTTCGACCAGCGGCGTCATCTCGATTCCGTCGAGCGTGCCGCAATCGTCCTCGCTGATAATCGAGTCCTGCGCCACATCGACCAGCCGCCGCGTCAGGTAGCCCGAGTTCGCGGTCTTGAGCGCGGTATCTGCCAGGCCTTTGCGCGCGCCGTGGGTCGAGATGAAGTACTGCAGCACCGTGAGTCCCTCGCGGAAGTTCGCGGTGATCGGAGTTTCGATAATTTCACCCGACGGCTTCGCCATCAGCCCGCGCAATCCCGCAAGCTGCCGAATCTGCTGTTCCGAACCGCGCGCGCCCGAGTCGGCCATGATGAAGATCGGATTAAACGACGGCCCGGTGACAGTCTCGCCCTTGTCGTTCTTGCCGAAGACCTGGGTTGACAGCCCCTTGATAACGGCGCTGCCGATCTGATCCTGAACTTCGGCCCAGATATCGACGACCTTGTTGTAGCGCTCGCCGTCGGTGATAACGCCGTTGTTGTACTGCTGCTGAATCTCGCTGACCTGCTTCTGCGCGCCTTCGAGCAGATGCGCCTTTTGCGGCGGAATCGTCATGTCCTTGATCGAAATTGAGATTCCAGCCTTGGTCGCGAACTCGAAGCCGATATCCTTCAGACGGTCGGCGAAGATAACCGTGGCCTTGTCGCCGGCGCGCCGATAGACGATGTCGATAAGGTTGCCGAGCTCCTTTTTCTTCATCGTCTTGTTGAGCTCGGTGAAGGGAATCTCAGGCGGCACGATCTCGTAGAGCAGTACGCGGCCGACCGTGGTGGTGACGCGCTCGTAACGCGGCATCGCCGCGGCCGCGGCCGCCGCTGCCGCGGCGCGCTCCTTCTTGGTGCGCGGCTTGCCGTTGGTCTCGACCTCGGCCGGCACGATTCCCGTCGCAAGCTGCGGCGACATCCGCACCGTGATCTTCGCGTGCAGATCGATCTCTTCGTGATCGTACGCGATTCGCACTTCCTCGACGTTGGCGAAGTTCTTGCCCTCGCCCCGCGCCAGCGGCTTCTCGCGCGTCATGTAGTAGAGCCCGAGCACCATGTCCTGCGTCGGCACGATCACCGGCTTGCCCGACGCCGGCGACAGGATGTTGTTGGTGCTCATCATGAGCGCGCGCGACTCGACCTGCGCTTCAATCGACAGCGGCACGTGCACCGCCATCTGATCGCCGTCGAAGTCGGCGTTGTACGCGACACAGACCAGCGGGTGAAGCTGAATCGCCTTGCCTTCGATCAACACCGGCTCGAACGCCTGGATGCCGAGTCGATGCAAGGTCGGCGCGCGATTGAGCAGCACCGGATGCTCGCGGATAACCTCGTCGAGGATATCCCAAACGTCCTTGCCCTCTTTCTCGACCATCTTCTTCGCGCTCTTGATAGTCGTGACGTAGCCTTTTTCTTCGAGCTTGTTGTAGATGAACGGCTTGAACAGCTCGAGCGCCATCTTCTTCGGCA
>CAVWMC010000010.1:0-313539 GCA_963756005.1 uncultured delta proteobacterium | reverse complement strand
GTGGAGCGGGCGACCGGGGTCGAACCGGCGACGTCCAGCTTGGGAAGCTGGCATTCTACCACTGAATTACACCCGCTCTGACGCGAGTCTAGGTACTGTCGTTTATACTGTCAATTGAAACCTCGTCAGACTTCGCTTGCAGTAGATCTCCCGCGAATACAAGCGCCCCCCAGCATTGACTTCGCTGCCTCCGATCGAAAATTCTCAGGTATGACCCCAAGGCTTCCGGCCGCCCCCGCGCGCGCATCTCAACGTCCTCTACATCAAACCGTGATGCCGCTGATTCTCGTATGGCTGACTCTGGCGTCCGCCGGATGCTTTCATTTTATGGCCAAGCCGATTTCTGCGAATCCTCCGACGCAGCAACAGATGGAGGCTTACGCCGCACAGCAGGTTGCCCTCCGAAGTGATGTGAGCAATCCGGGCGGAGATTCCCCCCAACACTGCGATCAGCTCGCCGCCGCCGCACCCGGCGTCGAAGAACTTCGTCTCAACCACGGCGCCGTCGAAAGCCGCCAATGGACGTTGCTCGGAAACGGCTCAGCGCATCGCTGGGTTTTCGTGAGGGCTCCGGATGCCTCTGCTGACGGCTGGGCGCCCAAACCCGGCCTCGACAAACTCGATTTCCAGCCGCCCCTCGAGCCGGCGCTCGCGCCTGGATCCAATCACTTCCTCGCCTACGCTCCAGTCCAGAGCGAGAGCCTCGCTGATAGCGACAGGTCCGCCATCGCCAGCGAGGTGTTCGGCGCGGCGCAGGGCGAGTTCACTTGGCGCGGACGAAAGTACAGTTATCGGTTGGCGCCGGAATTGCCCTGTTTTCCCCAGCTACCGTAAGCCTCGCGATGAATCCGTCGCGAAAATTGACGCGCGAGTTTTACGCGCGCCCGGTTCTGCTCGTGGCCCGTGAATGCATCGGCAAAGTCCTCGTCCATCGCACAGCCCAGGGCATCGCGGCCGGCCGCATCGTTGAAGTCGAGGCGTATCGCGGTCCACTCGACCTCGCCGCGCATAGCTCGCGCGGACTCACCAAGCGAACCGCCGCCATGTACGGACCGCCGGGTCACGCCTATGTGTACTTACTATATGGAATCAGTTGGGCGATGAACCTTGTGACTACTGCTGATGGCCAGCCGCACGCGGTGTTGATAAGAGCAATCGAGCCCTTGCGCGGGATCGCTTTGATGGCGCGGCGGCGCAACCAACCGGCGGATTCTCGTCAACTGACTAATGGCCCTGGCAAACTGACTAATGCACTGGCTATTACCGGCGCCGACTATGGACGGGATTTATGCGGTGGGCGGCTCTACCTGGAGCATTCCGATCTTCCAGTCGGACGAATCGGCCGCTCGTCAAGGATCAACGTTGACTACGCCGGGCATTGGGCGTCAAAGCAATGGCGTTTCTACGAGCGCGGCAACCGCTACGTCTCGGTTGCGCCACGCAATTGACTGATTGGGGCCTTCCGCTGACATCCCTTCGGACGCGAAACTACCGTGACATTTTTGAACCGCGCCACAACCACCGGGTATTCCCGGCGTATCTCGCTGGCCTCTCCGGCCGACGCTGTCGGTGAAAGGATTGCGACTCGAGGCTCTTTTCTCTCGAGTCCATCGAAGGGGACTCTGACTATTCTCACCGTCTGGCGCCGCGCCGCCGGCATATAATAACTGACCAGGTAGTATTCGTTGCTGGTGCCAATACGCTGCCCCGAACAGGATTCGGTGAGCGCTATCTCACACGCATCGCGCCAACGGTTGTCTCCCGGCCTGAAATCCGACGCCACTCGCAGTATAGAGAGACTGACTATTGCGACCAGCGCGACTAAGCGGTAGTGGCGCGATGGTATATACTCAATCCCCACCGCAGTGAGTATAAATAGCGGCACGAAAGAGGATATCAGGTACCGCGTAACAAGCATCGGAGTAACCAGGTAGGATCCTGCAAACAGGACAATCGGCGGAACCACGATCCAGAGAATCAGAAACGCTGCCTCGTCCCGATTCGATCGCCACATAGAGAGGCCGCCTACGATCGCCAATACCGCAAACAACGGAAATGGAAAGCTGCCAAGCGCGCTCTCGAACGTCGCCAATGGCTCCCATCGTCCCGGCGCCTTGATCCAATTGTAGTCGCCGCGCGTCACGCCCTCGACCCCGTAGCGCAGACCGGCGAAAAAAGGCAGCAGCAGCACCATCGCGGCGATCAATGCGGCTGCCATCAGCCATGGCGGCGCGTTTCTCACCCCTGCTCCCTTTCGCCCATCGCTACCCGCCGCGTAAAGGTAGATCAGCCACAGCGCCTCCGCCGCAATCGCCAGCACCGCGGTAAAGTTGGTCGCCACTGCAATCGCTGAAAAAATAATGAGACCGGCGTAGTTCGCCAAGCCACCTCGTCGCCGCACTCGAAACAGGAAAATCACCTGAGCGAGAATCCACGCCTCCATCATTGAATACATTCTCGCCTGGCGGGCGATTTCTACCGATGGCAGTCCGACCGCAAACAGCAGCGCGCAGCAGGCCGCCACCATGCGGATCCGATCCTCATATCGCGAGCGCTCTTGCGCAGCAGCGGCGTCCTCGCGCGGCGCGCCAGCCGAGGATTCCACTCCTCCGCCCAGCGTCAGTAACACTTCCACCGTCAGCATGAATATCAACACGATCGACAGTGATCCGATTAGCGCTGGCAGTGCCCGCATCGCCGTCTCGCTTTCACCGAAAAGCCGCATCCACCCATGCTGCACGAGTTCGTAGATCGGGAATTTGCCCGAATCCAGCTGATGCTGCACGCGCAATACCGCTCTGACGTTGTGCCCCGACGACTCCGCCCACGACAGCGATTCGTCAATCGACAACTCATGCGCGCCGAGCCGAAAGAATCGCAATATCGTGCCCACCGCGACCGCTATCAGCAGCACTGCGCGAGTCCACCCACGACCTTCGTTCGTCAAAACTTCCCCTTTCATACGATCGGTTTGCTGCGCTCTCTGGGCGCGACTTCGGGAAATTGCGCGCCGCCGGTGTTTCGGGGTTTACTGCGCTGATGCCGACGCCCGCGCGCAACTCCTTTCCACTGGCAATCATAACCGACTTCGGCTACCGCGACCATTATGCCGGTACGATGAAGGGCGTCATCGCGTCAATCGCTCCCGCCGCCTCGCCTCATCGACATCACTCACGGCGTCCCCGCGCAATCCGTCGTCGCCGGCGCGATCGCGCTACGCGAGTCCTGGCGCTATTTCCCTCCACGCACGGTGTTCCTCGCGGTGGTCGATCCGGGCGTCGGCACTGCGCGCGCACCGATTGCAATTGAGACCCGCGCCGGCGCCCGCTTCGTCGGACCCGACAACGGCCTGCTTTGGCTCGCCGCGAACCAGGCCGGCATCAAGCGAATTGTGAAACTAACTTCGCCCCGCCATCGTCTTATCAGCGTGAGCGCCACCTTCCACGGCCGCGACATCTTCGCACCCGCCGCCGCGTACCTCTGGCGCGGCACCCCGATTTCCGCGCTTGGACCCGCACTTCGCTCGACTTCGATTGTACAGCTCGACCTACCGCGTCCCGTCGAATCAGCGCGCTCGGTGCGAGGCGAGGTCATCTATGTGGACGGCTTCGGCAACCTGGTGAGCAATATCGATCGCCGCACGGCCGAACAGTTCGCCACTCGCTTTCGCCACAAATCCCTTTCCGTTAGGATCAGAGGTGGCGCGGCGATGCGAATACTTAACGCTTATGGTGACGCGCCCAAAGGTGTTCCTCTCGCAATATTCGGAAGCTTCGGCCTGCTCGAAGTCGCGATTCGCGACGGCAACGCTGCCATGCACTTCGCCGCCGGTCCCGGTTCGTCGGTATCTCTTGTCACGCGCGCAGATCGCATTTGAATCATGGATGAAATAATCACACACAAGGACGCGCCCACCGTCCTCACCGAGATTCCGCGTTACAGCGCGCCCGCCGAGCCGGCCGCTCGCGCGCTCGACGCTCCGCGAATCCCACCGTTGAACGTCGCGCTGCTGTTGCTCACTTTCCTCACTACCACCACCGCCGGCGCGTACATGAACGGCGAGAATGTCCCCTTGCTCCATCCGTTCCTCGCGGTTGCGGCGCTGCGCTCGGGTCTCACGTTCTCGATTCCCCTCATGCTGATTCTGTTCGCGCATGAGATGGGCCATTACCTGACTTCGCGTTATCACAACGTTGATGCCTCCCTCCCCTACTTCATCCCGGCGCCGCCCTCGTTTTTCATCATCGGTACCTTCGGCGCGTTCATCAGGATGCGCGAGTCGGCGCGCACACGCCGTGTGATGTTCGACATCGGCGCCGCCGGTCCGTGGGCGGGCGTGGTGCTCGCGATACCGGCCGTTATCATCGGGCTTTATCTTTCTGACGTGACACCGCTCGACAAATCGGCCGGCGGTCTCGAACTCGGCAACTCGCTTCTGTTCCTTGGTCTCTCGCACCTGGTGCTCGGCGTCGATCCTTCGACCGTCAACGTCAATCTCCATCCGATCGCGTTCGCCGGATGGCTCGGCCTGTTCGTCACGACGCTCAACCTGCTGCCGGTCGGACAGCTTGACGGCGGCCACGTGATCTACGCGCTGTTCCCCCGCCGCCATCGCACGATCTCGGTGCTGTTCGTCATCTCGTGCGTGTTGATGGTGCTGGTGCCGCTCGCGCTCGGGATGAATTTTTGGGGCGGCTGGCTGCTATGGGCGGTGCTGTCGATTGCGCTCGGATTGGGACATCCCTCCACTATCGACCGCGACACTCCGCTGAATCCGCGCCGCGCTCTCGCCGCATGGGCGACGGTCGCGCTGTTCATCGTGACCTTCAGCCCGGTGCCGCTCGCCTTTGTCGCGCCCGAAGCGCCGCCGCCGACTCCGGAGAGCAGTCACAGCCAGGAAATAATCCACCACGCGCCGCACTACGACGAGATGCTGCGCCAAATCCGCCGCATCACAATTTGAGGGGAACCCTATTGGCCGATAAAGCGAACCCGCCTCACAGACCGAGTTGGGATCAGTACTTCATGACCATCACGCGCGAGGTCGCCGAGCGCTCGACCTGCCTGCGCGCCAAGGTCGGCGCCGTCATCGTGCGCGACCGCAGCATTCTTGCGACCGGCTACAACGGCTCACCCGCGGGATTGCCGCATTGCACCGAAGCCGGATGCCTCATCTACGAATCGCGCACGCCCGATGGCGAAACCGAGCAGAACTGCTATCGCACAATCCACGCCGAGATCAACGCAATCTCGCAAGCCGCGCGCAACGGCGCCGCCATCCGCGACGCCGACATCTACGTCACTCACACGCCGTGCATCCACTGCCTCAAAGTGCTCATCAACACCGGCGTCCGCACCGTGTACTACGCGCGCCCGTACAAGCTCCACACCGTCGAGCAACTCCTCAAAGGCGCGAGCATCAAGCTCGTCGAAGTCCCGGCCGCCGACCCCGCATGACGTCCATGGAACGCACCTGCGGAATCTGCACCATGATCGATCGCGTCAAGGCGGACCGCTTTCGCGATTTTGTTGCGGAGCTGTCGAGTTGCTACGTCATTCTCGGCGATCAGCAATTCTATCGCGGCTACTGCGTGCTGCTCGCCAAGCTCCACGCGACCGAGCTCTACCTCATGCCGGCGGATTCCGCGCGCCTGCTGTCCGACGAGATGCGCCTGGTTGCCGAAGCGATCGCCGCGGTCGTCAAGCCGTGGAAAATGAACTACGAATGCCTCGGCAACTCGGAACCGCACGTCCATTGGCATCTGCTGCCTCGTCAGGAGACCGAGGCTGACGAAATGCGGCGAGGTCCAATCTGGCTGCGCCCCGAATCCGAACGAAAGGTAACGCTTGACGACAATGACCGCCGAGCGCTTATCGGTTCCATCCGCAGCCAGCTCGCGATCCGCTTCCCCGATGCGCGCATTCCAGCCGCCTAGCCGAAT
Source organism: uncultured delta proteobacterium (assembly GCA_963756005.1). Taxonomy (GTDB): domain Bacteria; phylum Desulfobacterota; class Binatia; order Binatales; family Binataceae; genus Binatus. The sequence goes on along the minus strand of CAVWMC010000010.1, from coordinate 307,597 downwards.
TTCGCGCGCCGCGCTCGCGCTCGCACTCCTCACCATCGTCGTTTCAGGATGCAAGCCCGCGCCGCTGCCCGACGCGGCCAGTCCGGGCGCGCAACTCTACGCAAATCGATGCGGCAGGTGCCACGTGCCGTACAATCCACACGAGATGACCGCCTCGATGTGGGATACGCAAGTCACGATGATGGAAGTCAAAATTCAAGCGGCGGGCATGCCCGCACTGACGTCCGACGAGCGCGAATCGATCCTCGAATACCTGAAGCGCAACGCCGGCACCGAATAATTGTCTTCTCGCATTGACTCTGCAACCCGGCTGGTCTTTAGTGACGCTCAGGTGCCGCCGCACTAAAACTCAAGCGAGGATTTATCATGGCCCGAATGATCAGGCACGAAAAGAACTCTCCATACGAAGTAGCGGAAGGCACCGAGCTGCCAATCTACATCTGCGCGTGCGGACTCTCGAAGAACAAACCCTTCTGTGACGGCTCGCACAAGAAAACGCGCGACGAAAATCCCACCGACGTTTACATCTACGACGATACCGGTCGCGCCCGCGTCAAAACTGAATACTAGTTTTAGTTGTCTCCGCTCCCTGCTTCGATTGTTCCCCTTCCCTCGAGGGCCGGCAGGGGTTGGCGGTTAGGTTTCTGCGTCTCGCCGCGAACGCTGGCAGCTTCACTTGAACCTTTCTGAAGAGACCTCGCGCTCCGATTCCGAGGCTGCCGCTCCGCCCGCTTGGCTCGACTATATCGCTCAGCCGCGTCACGCGTGGCCGATCCTGCTGATCGTCGGCGTCGCTCTCTATCTCGTAAATCTCGGCGGCTATCCGCTCTACACCAAGGGCGAGCCGCGCGAGGCCGTCACCGTCTTCGACATTGTCCACGGCGGCGGCGTGATATTGCCGCAGCGCGCCGGCGTCGAAATTCCATCCAAGCCGCTCCTGATGCACTGGCTTGCCGCGCTCGTCTCGCTAATCGCCGGCGGCGTGAACGAATTTTCCGTGCGCCTGCCGTCCGCCGGCCTCGCCATCGCCGGCGTGATCGTCTGCTATTTCTACGTGCGCCGCCTGTTCGACGACGTGACCGCGCTCATCGCCGCGCTCATCCTCGCCACCACCTTCCAGTACCTGCAAGCCGGGACAGGCGCCCGCGTCGATATGACGCTGACCTTCTTCATGGAAGTCGCGTTCTTCGAATTTATTTTCATGGCCGAGGGATTGACGCGCCGGCGGATGCTGCTCTACGTCGCGATCGCGCTCGCCGTTTTGACCAAGGGTCCCATCGGCCTGATTCTGCCGGGCCTCGTCGCCTTGATTTGGATTGCTCTCGAAAAGCGCTGGCGCCTTCTGCTGGAAATGAATCTCGTGCGCGGCGCGCTCGTGGTGCTGGTGCTTGCCGGAGGATGGTACGTCGCGGCGCTGCTCGAAGGCGGCTCGAATTTTTTCCGCAAGCAGATTCTCGCCGAAAACCTGCTCCGCTTCGCCGGCGGCGGCGATTTCCACGAGGGCCACATCCACCCCTTCTACTACATGGAGCTCGCGCTCTTCGCCGGCTTCCTGCCGTGGACCTTCCTGCTCCCGATTGTCGGCGTTCAGGCCGCGCGCGCGCCGCTCGTGCTCGATCCGCGCCTTAAATACTTCCTCGTCTGGTTCGGCGCTGTGCTGATCTTCTACAATTTTCCGCAGAGCAAGCGCGGTGTGTACCTGCTATGCCTCTATCCAGCTTTCGCGACCCTGCTCGCGATTTACATCAAAGATGCGATCGTCCGGCTCGCGCCCGCGCGCGCGGTGGTCCATTGGATCGCGCGATTGTCCGGCTTCGCAATGTTGATGCTCGGCAGCGCCACCCTGGTTGCGCTCGCGATGCTGGTTGCCTCGCCACACGAGTTCGCCGATCTTCTGCAAGTCGGAAACATTCGCGCCCCAGCCTTTGCGCCAGCCTTGGCCGCCACCGTCGGCGACCATTGGATACTCTCGCTCGCGATGCCGCTGGCGGTCGTCATCCTCGGTGTGCGGCTGATCGTGTCCCGGCCGCTGCTCGAGCGAATGACCTTCGCGATTGCGGCCGCGATGGTCTTCGTCACGGTCGCGGTCAACGTCGTCGTCGTGCCGAGTATCGCCAACACCCTCTCGCTGAAGGACTTCACCGGGATCGCGATGAAAGTCGTCGATAACAGCCCGGTCGGCTATCTCAATGCGCTCAACTACGACGTCGCCTTCTACAGCCGCCGCACAATTCCGATCGTCTCACAAAAAGATCCCGACCTGCCCCAGTACCTGATTGCGTGGCGCACCCTCTTCGACGCACTTCCCGCCGCGAAGCGCGATCGTTTCGACGTAGTCTTGACCAGCAATCCAACTTCGCTCGACGGCACCGACGAAATGCTCCTGCTCCGCCAGCGCACAGGTTCTCCAACTCCATCAACCAAACCTTCCGACGACTACATCCAGGCAAGAATCTCTACGACAAACTCTCTCGTCGAATCTGCGCAGCCGCCTTCACCAACCGCGGCAGCACGTCCGCCGATGCGCCGCGCAAGCTGACATCGCATATCCGAGTGATCTCCGACTCGTAGAGGTTTACTTCGACCAGCATTCCGCCGCGTTGCTTAACTTCGAGCGCGAATCCCGCCGCTGGATAGACTGTCGCCGACGTCCCCGCCACGATCACCAGGTCCGCCTTCGCCGAGTGCTCCGCGCACATGTTCAGCACGTCGATCGGAATCGGCTCGCCAAATGAAACCGTGTCCGACTTCAGCAATCCCTCACATCGCGGACACGAAGGCGGCAGCTTCTCGAGACTGATCGCGTCGCCGTGAAACCGCGTCCTGCAATCGAGGCATCGGATCAATGTCCAGTTGCCATGAATCTCCGCGAGCGCCTTCTGCCCCGCCTGCCGATGCAAGTCATCGACGTTCTGCGTGATGACAAAGCGCAGCACTCCCAATTGCTCCAACTCCACCAGCGCGAGATGACCCGGATTCGGCTTGGCCACCGTCAGCGGTTTGTAGAGTTCGTCGTTGCGCTTGCTCAACCGCTCTTCCCAGGCTTTTTTCGGATCGGCCATGAAGCGCTGAAAGCCGTTCATCGGCGGCTCGCCGTACTTGGTCCACAATCCGCCTGGCCCGCGAAACGGCGGAATCCCGCTTTCGACCGACATCCCGGCGCCGGTTAGCGCGATCGGATATCGCGCTTGCAGAATCGCTCTCGCCGCTTCGCTAATCTCCTCGTCGCTGGCTCGTCGCTCGGCTTCGTCATCGGCGATTCGTCCTCCGCTCAAAATCTCACATAGTCAGTCGGCCTCAATTGACTACACACGAAATAAATGTGAATGCGTACACCGCCAGCCCTGCCGCTTCCGCTCGAATAGTCACTGCGCCTGACACTACCGACTCATTCGCCACGACACTGTACATCCGCGGCCGGTCCACGCTGATAAATCCGCGCTCGCCGTCGAACTTCACGTCGTCGCCCGCGCGCTGCCCGCCCTCGAGTGTAATCTCCGCGCGCACGCTCGCGCCGGCCGGCGGCGCCATCACCAGGTTCACGTCCTTGGCCGTGTACCTGAGCGAAATCGCCGCGCCGGCGGCCTCACTGCGTGCGCTTTCCTGCTCGACGCGCCATCGGCCCGCCAGGTAGCTCATGCCCTCGACGTGCGGCCCCATATCGCGATAGTCATGCGGCCGATCGCGCACCACGCCTTCGAAATTTCCGAACTGGCCGCGCGCGTGACCGAGATACAATTCCGGCGTGACGCGGTAGCACACCGCGCCGGGTTGATCGCTGTCACGCACCGGCTCCATCGGCGGTGGCAGACTCGCGCCCGGATGGAGTTCGCGAATCAATTCCTGAATAGCTACTTCGGTTTCCCGGTACGCGCCTTCGCCGAAGTGGTAATAGCGAATGCGCCCCTTCGCATCGACTAGGTATTTGGCCGGCCAGAATCGATTCGAGTACGCCCGCCAGATTGCGTATTCGTTGTCGAGCGCGATTGGGTACTCGAGGCCGAATCGCGCCGCCGCTTCCGCCACGTGCGATCCCTCGCGCGCGAACGAAAATTCCGGCGCATGCACGCCGACGACCACCAGCCCGCTCTGCGCGTATCTTTTATTCCACGCCACCACATACGGCAGCGTCCGGATGCAATTGACGCAGGTGTAGTCCCAGAAATCGATCAGCACCACTGCCTTGTCGCGCAATGCCTTCAGGCTCACCGGGCCACGCTGAATCCATTGCCCGCCATCCAGTTCAGGCGCCAATACGGTCTCGGACAATTGTGGCATCGCGCTCTCCTCGATTGCCGCGAGCGTAGCACAGCCCGCGTTTCGGCTCGAAGTGGAATTGACGATGCATCATTCGCGCGCTAGTCACTGGGTTGTGAACGAATCCTCGCGCGTCAAAGTGATTGCAATCGAATCGCCCGCGGACATGCAGCGCGCGTGGGCGATTCGCCGCCGCGTCTTCATCGAAGAGCAGAATGTACCCGAAGAAATCGAAATGGATGCCGACGACGCGCACGCATTTCACGCGCTCGCGCTTCTCGACGGCGCCGCCATCGGATGCGGCCGGATGCTCGATCATGGCGCGACCGAAATAAAAATTGGCCGCATGGCAGTACTGCCCGAATTCAGAAAAACCGGCGTCGGCGCGCTCATCCTGCGCTTCCTGATCGATCGCGCGCGCACCCGCGGATTCCGCAAAGCAGTCCTGCACGCGCAACTCAGCGCCGAAGGCTTCTATCTGAAAGAAGGATTCAGCCCGGTCGGCGGAGTCTTCGACGAGGCCGGCATCGCGCACCGCAAAATGGAGCGCACTCTCTAGCGTTACAGGCCCGCCGCGAACTCTTCGATCACGCGCGCGACTTCGTCCGGCTTTTCGAGAATCACGTGATGATGCGCGGCGGCGATCGTAACCAGCCGCGTATTCGGATTCGACGCGCGCGCTTGCTCCGCCGCCTCCGCCGTCATGATACGGCTGTGCTCGGCGCGCACCAGCATCATCGGAATCCTGATTTCCTTGATCGTTTCGAGCACCTCGAGTCCGTCGCCGCCGAGAAAACTGTCGCGATCGAACTTTAGCGTCCACCGCCCTTCATCCGTTCGCGCGAGGCTTTTCTCGGCGATCTCGTGAAGCACTTCTTCCGGGAATACCGCCTTCATTTGGCATTAGCCGGAAGCGCGCTTTCGCCGTTTCGAGATCCGGATACGTCACCACCGGCAGCGCCTTCAGCCGCCGCAGATATCGATCGCGTCCGCGGCTCGACGTGACTGCGACGTCGATCGCTATCGCGCCGCGCGCAGCCGCCGGATGATTCCGCGCGAACGCGAGCACGTTGAGCCCGCCCATGCTGTGACCGACGACGACCGGCTTCTCCGCATTCCCAGTCACGTGCGCGACGAACCTCGCGATGTCGTCCGCATAGTCCGCCGGCGAGTATGCCGCCGGACGCGCCCACTCGCTGTCGCCATGCCCGCGCTGATCGAGCGCGAACAGCCGGTACTCCGGCGCGATCGCGCGCGCCACCGGTTCCCACCACCACGCATTCGCCGAGTTGCCGTGCAGGAGAACGATCGTGCGCGACGCGTCCGGATTCCATTCCAGGTAATGCAGCCGCGGCGAGCCTTCGAGCAGATGGCTGTGCGGCGCCGTCACTTAAACTCGCCGACAAAATTTCGGATTACTTCGATCAGCGCCGTCGGGTTGTCGAGCATCACGTGATGATACGAGTCATCGACCTCCGCCAGCCGCGCGTTAGGAAATTGCGCAACCATCTTCTTCGCGACCTCGCGATCCAGCAGCGGACTCTTCGTGATCTTCACGATCAGCGCCGGGCATGTGATTCGATGCAACGACTTCCACACTCGCGAAGGCTCGCGAACCATCGTGCGCCGGTCGATTTTATGGATCCACGCGCCGTCGTCGTGCTGCTTGAAGCTTCGGCGCGCGACGTGCTCGAGGATTTCTTTCTTCGCCAGGGTCTCGCGCGGCAGCACCTTGAAATTCCGCGCCGCCTCATCGAGCGATTCGAATCGGCGCGCCGGCTTCTGCGCAATCGACTGCAGAAATTCGACGGCGCGCTCCGTGTAGTCCGGCGGCGGATCGAGCGCCACGACCGCGCGCAGTTTTTCGCTGTGCTCCGACGCGTATGCGAGCACGTTATGCGCGCCCATCGAGTGCCCGACCAGGATCGGTGCGCCGAATCCCCACGTGTCGATCACTTGATCCAGATCCGACACGTAATGCCGCGAGCCGTACGCCCATTCGTCGGCCCAGTCGCTCTCGCCGTGGCCGCGTTGATCGAGCGCCAGCGCGTGAAAATCCTCGACGAACGCCGGCGCGACAAAGTCCCACCAATGCGCATGCGCCGAACCGCCGTGCAGAAACAGGATCGGCGGCTTGCCCTCGCCGCCGTAGTCAATGCAATTCAGTGCGAGCCCGTTGACGATGAAGCGATGCGCTTTCATGGGTCTCCCGCAATATTCCTCTTCATCTCGAAGCAACCAGCCACTGGCACATGATACCTTTGCAGCGCGACTCTTTCATGCCACCATTTAGATGCCGAGCGTGACCCGATGCCATGCGAGATCGAACCGATCTGAAACCATTTACAATCGTCGCCATCCTGATACTCGTGCTCGTGCTGCCGCTGTCCGCGCACTCGCAGGATGCCAACGCCGCCAAAGCCCGCGCACTGGTGGATGCGGCGATAAAAATGAGCGACAGCGACGCCGCTGTAAAGCTCCTGTGGCAGGCCACCGACATCGCGCCGGCCGACGAAGACGCCTACGTCTATCTCGGCCTCTACTACAACTCGCGCTCCGACTTCGACAATGTCGTCAAGGTTTATCAGAAGCTGGTCAAGTATCAGCCCAACCAAGTCAGCGCCTATCTGAATATCGGCGAGGCATACATGTCGTTTTCCCCGCCCAGGAGCGACGACGCGCTGGTTTACTATCGCAAGGCGTACGAGATCGATCCGAAGAACACTTTCGCCGCGCTCAGAATCGGGCAACTGCTGGCGCAGAGCGGCCAGCGCGACGATGCGCTCAAGTATCTAAAAATCGCGCAGGGCGACAGCGCGAAGAATCCTACCGTCGCGTCGGAAGCCGAAAAGACTCTCAAGCAGATGGGCGCGCTCTGACCGCGCGCGTCTGCTTCATTTGCTCGCCGCATTGACCAGTGCGCGCATCGCATACTCGATCGTCTCTCGCGCTCGCGCCTGAGTCAGTTTCTGATCGCGCCGCAGATGCTGCCAGGTCGAGAAGCTCAGCGCTTGATCGAGCGCCTCGAAAAATCGTTTGTCGTTTCTGAGCGCCGCGGGCAGCGCCGCTTCCAGCGCGGCCCGCTCCGCGCTTCTCATCATCTCGTAATCCTTGCGCAGAAAAGCCGAACGATGGCGATGCACGTCGGCGGCGTTCTTGAACGGCATCGCGCGCTCGAACAACCGCACCCGCCGATCCACGATTTCGCCGAGCCTGCCCTTGCAGTCCCGCGACGCCAACGGAGCGGCGACGATCGGCTGCAATTCATTGCGCATCGCCTCCGCCATCTCGCGATACAAACTGTCCATGTCGTCGAAATGCCGGAACACCGTGCGCAGCCCCACGCCGGCCCGCTCCGCAACTTCCTCCGCCACCGGCGAAATCGCGCCGGCGCGCACCAGCTCGAGCATCGCCGCGACGATTCGCCGCCGATTGTTACGCCGCCGGATTATCCGTCCATCGACGCGCTCTGCTTCGGCGGCCAGCTGCTTCAACGTTAGATGCTCTCCGTCATGATCAGCAGCTGGCCTTCGAGTCCGGCCTCGCGATGCACGCCGATCTCCGCGACCTCCGGCAGCGTGACGATTCGCTGGAACGCCGCGCGCGACGGATACTCCATTATCGCGGCGACATCCCACATTCCCTCGACCTCTCCGATCACCAGCCCCGCTATTCTGCCGGTAAACAAAATCCTGCCGCCCTCGCGCTCGACAATTTTCGTCATCGCGTTGCCGTAGCGCATGTACGCCTCGCGCCCCGAAATATTGTCGGCCCGCCCGTCCTTGTACACCGCCTTGTCGCGGAACTTGAGCAGGTTCAGCATCGCGATCTTGGTCGGCGACTTGTCCTGCCCCAACGCCCGGATGCCTTCGGCGGTCGGATAAACTGCGTTCTCAACTTTCATTTCATTCTCCTTTCATTTCGTCGATGCGATAAATCGGTCGAGCAAGTCGGCGATTTCGTCCGGCTTGTCTTCCTGCAGGAAATGTCCCGCCTCGGTGATCGTCACGTGCTTCTGTCCGCTCGCCCCCGCAACGCGCTGCTGAAAATTCAGGTCGCCGCCTTTCGTCACCGGATCAGAATCACTGAAGGCGGTTAGAAAGGGCTTGCTGAACTTCTCCAGAACTTTCCAAGCCGCTTTGTTCTCGGCGACAGATCCGTGCTCCGGCGTAATCGGGACCAGCGCCGGAAAACGCCGCGCACCAGCCTTGAACGATTCGTCCGGGAACGGCGCGTCGTACGCCGCCTTCTCGATCTCGCTCAGACCGCGCTTGCATCCCATGCCCACGATTTGTCCGATCGGCAAAGTGGGCGTGCTCTGGCTGAACTCGAGCCATCGCTTGAACCCTTCGCTGAATCCTTCGCCGGTCGGCAACCCGGTATTTGCGACCACCACGCGCGCGAACTTTTCCGGGAATGCCGCCACCAGCCGCAGTCCGATCAAGCCGCCCCAGTCCTGGCAGAAGAGTGTGATGTCCGTGAGTCGCGTCGCCGCCAGCCAGTCGCTCATCCATCGCACGTGCCGCTCGAAGGTGTAATCGGATTGCTCGGCCGGCTTGTCCGAGCGTCCGAAACCGACCAGGTCCGGCGCGACGACGCGATGACCGCGCGCTGCAAGGCTCGCAATTATCTTGCGATATAGAAACGACCACGACGGCTCGCCATGCATCAGCAACACGGGACTCGCGCCGCGCGGTCCTTCATCGACGTAGTGGATTCGCAGCGACGTGCCGTCGGAATCCTTCACTTCGCAGTAGTGCGGTGTGAATGGAAAATCCGGCAGGTCGGCGAATCGCGCATCAGGAGTTCTCAATATCTTCAAATCACACCTCTAAAGGAGTTAGTTGGACCAATAGATGTACTCGTCGTCGGGGTGCTGCGGGAACGATAGCGGATGATCGATGTCGATCGGCCCTTCGAGCAGTGACGGCCACAGCGGCTTGGCCTGCTGTCGATCGATCGCGTCCAGCGTCTGCACCATCTCCTTGATCTTGTCGGGTTCGCTCGATGCGAGGTTGTTGTGCTCGGTCGAGTCGGTTTTCAAATCGAACAGCCACATCTTGTCCGGAATCGCCGACACTTGCAGCTTCCACTCGCCGTCGAGCAGCGTCTTGTACGATCCCGAGCGCCAGTAGAGCGTGGTGTGCGGACTTCCGGTGCTCGCCCCGGTGACAAACGGAATCACGTTGACGCCGTCCATCACGCGATCGGCGGGCAACGGCGCACCGGCCGCCGCGGCCGCGGTCGCGAAGATGTCGGTATGCGCGATCGGCAGATTGTATTTCGTGCCCGCCGCAATTTTCGCCGGCCATCGCATGAAAAACGGCACGTGAATGCCGCCCTCGAAAAAAGTCGCCTTCCATCCGCGATATGGCCGGTTGATGTACGGCAATCCGATATAGTTCGCACCGCCGTTGTCGCTGGTGAAAATCACCAGCGTGTTCTGGTCGAGCCCGTTGGCCTTCAGCGCGGACATCACGTGACCGACGTTGCGATCGAGCGCGCGGATCATCGCGCCATACACACGCAGCCGGTGATCCTTGATTTGCGGCAACGCGTCGAAGTCCGACTTCAGCGCCTGCAGCGGAACATGCGGCGCGTTGAACGCGAGGTAAATGAAAAACGGCCGGTTGCGATTGGCGTTGATCGCCTTAACCGCCTCGTCGCCCAGGTAATCGGTCATGTATTCCGACGGATAGAATCGATGGCTGCCGTTGCGAGTCACTGCGAACGGCAGATTTGCCCACAGGAATTTGTCGATCGGATCGAAATCCTGCACCGAGTTCTCAACCGCGGGATCGTTCGCCCGCATATACATCGAGGCGCCCGCCAAAAAACCGAGCGTCTCATCGAAGCCGCGATGGTCGGGCCGCGTCGCATCGGTCTCACCGAGATGCCACTTGCCCAAAAACACCGTGTGATAGCCGCGCGTCTTCAGCAGTTGCGCGATCGTGATCTCGCTGGTCGGCACCGCCTCTTCCGCCAACGGCGGCTCGTGGCTCACCAGCTCTTTGTGAAAAATAGGCTTGTGCGGGCCGTAGTCATACATTGAAATCAGCCGCTCGAATTGCACCGGCGCCGGCGTGAACTCGAAACCAAATCGCGTCGCGAAACGGCCGGTCATAATCGCCGCGCGCGATGGCGCGCAAGTCGCATCGCCCGCATAGCCCTGCGCAAACGAGACGCCCTCATGCGCAAGCGCGTCGATATTCCTCGTCGGCACACTTCCGTCCGCCACGCCGCCGCCGTTGACAGTGATGTCGTTGAAGCCGAGGTCGTCGGCCAGAATAAGCACCACGTTCGGCGGGCGCTGTGCGGGCGGAGCGGCCGCAACCGCGGGTCCGCTCTCCCACGTCACCGGATGATTCGCCTCGATCGGATTTCGGATGCTGAGCAAGATGCCCGGAATGTAGTACCAGTACCGCTGAAACAGCGCCCAACCGGCCACCGCCACCACAACGGCCGCCACGATCGCGACCCTTGATTTCATCCCGATTCGCATCGAGCTCCCCCGAGTCTCCGCTTTCTCAACGCGCTCGAAGCACAGTCGCCGTTTGGGGTGCGCCGCTCGAGCGGCGCCGCCAGTAAATCCATCCAAGCGCGAGCCACAGAATCGCAAGCACCACCGGCGCGCCGACCATGCCGGGCGGATGCCCCGGCGCGGGCTTGTACAACACGAAGACTGATTCGGCCGCGGTCTGCTCGAGCGTGTGGAACCACAGCAGCGCCAGCGCGAGCCATCGCGCGCGAAACGCGACGATCAGATCGACGACTCCGAGCGAGAGCTGCTCGATTCCCATCACCGCGAACAGAAACACGATGGTCTGGCGCGAGTGGCTAAGGTCGAAGCCCGCGATCACACCAGCGCCACCGTCGGGCAGGAAGGTGTGGATGCTGCCGCGAAAAAGATTCAAGACGCCCATCAGCGCCACCACTCCCCACGCGATTGGATCGACCGCTTGGGTTGATTTCGACGCTCCGTTCATCTGACAGCGCGCTCCCTTTCCCACGGCGGTCCAAATGGGCGGTTCAGCGCGGGCCGCGGCGGCTTTTCGTAGCTCGGCAACTTGCCCGCATGATCGACGTAGTCGGCGAAGTACGAACGAATGCCCGCCCGCTCAAGAACCGCGTCGAGTGCGTCGCTGCGGAACTCGACGTAACGCGCGAGCAAAGTCGCGCGCGCCTCCGCCAGAAAAGGCGTTACTGCTATTTCGACGCGCTGCCCGCTCGCGAATGCAAGCTCGGCTTTTCCATCCACCGCCGCGCGACTGACCCACGGCAAATAGAATCGGCCGAGCTCGGCCAGGATCGCGATCAACGTCGCCGGTACTTCGCCCGGCTGCAACCACTCACCGAACTGATCGTCTTCGGGCTCCATTATGCGATGAGTATGTGCGACGATCGCCGGCGCGTCCGCATCGACCCATCGGCGGCACAGCGGGTCGTTGATGAAGTGCGCCGCATTACCGCCGAAAAGCGCGAAGTCACTCAACGACGGACGCGCGCCAAGCAAGAATGGATAAGCCGCGAGATGCGTCCCGGTCACGCGAAACCAGGGCCGCAGTATTTCGCCGATCCACGAATCGATATTCGCGGCGGTCACGCCGAACGGTTCGCACGTCGCGGTAACGTGAGCCTTCACCACCTCGTAGGCCTGATCGCACGGAAAATTCAGCTCGTGGGTGGCGTCACGGGCCAGTTCCCATCCGCCGACGCGATGATTTTCCTCGTAGAACCATCGTGAGCCGACGGCCGCGCGGTAGAACCATTCGTCGAGCGCATCCTCGAGCACGTAGTCGATAAACCGCAGCACCGGATCGGCGGGAAGCACGCGCGGTTCCGGAACGCGCCGCTCCAGGTGATGAATCATCGCGGTCGTATCCCACATGAATTCGCCGCCTGGCGTCATCACGACCGGCATCGCGCCGGGCCATCCAGCGTCGCGCGCCGCGCGATTTCCGCCGGCGAATCGCCGCAGCAAATACGGAATGGCTTTGTAGTCGAGATAGCCGGTAAGTTTGCGCGTGAAGTAGGACTGGCTCATCCCATACACGCGATAGCTCGCGGCGCGAGAAGCTCGATCAAACGGCACGATTGTTTCCAGCTTGGCGATGCATGTATTGGCACTATGAGTGCCATTTTATCCCGACGCGGTCAAGCCGGCGCGATTCGCTCTGACCGCATCGGGCCTGAAGGCTTAAGCGCGATGGCTCATGGGGAGTTTTGCCCGCTTACGATACTCCTGGACCTGTAGCCGCAATGTTTTTGCGAATTCTCGCCGCCACGTTCGCATTCACCGCATTTGTTCGGCGAATAGCCGGTCGCGAAGCCGCCTGCTGATTCAACTATTTTTGATTTCCTACTTCATGTGAGCCACCACCTGTGACAAAATGTTTGGCCGCGACGGAGACTCAGCGTCGGTTGCGGTTGCGCGGGTTGTGGAGGTGGTCGGATGTCCGTTGTTAAGCATCCTGTTTCTGGTTTCTCCGGAATCAACTCGAACGATCTGGTAGCGCAGCACAATCTCGTCAGGTTGAGCGACGCTGACCGCGTGCGCGACGAGCCCGATGAAGTCGCGTTCCGGCCCGGTCCGCGCGATACGTCTTCGACGTTTGTCTTCGAAACAAACTTGCGTGGCGCGTTGGGTAATGCGCGGAGTACAGACGCGATCGAGCACGCGCCGGGTGGCGAAGATGCGTGGACGGGTCTCGAGGCCAATCAGACGCTTGGCCAGCTAATCAGCCAGACGCGCAAGCATCACGGTCTCTCGCGCGAGCAAGTCGCCGCGCAGACACATATTCCCGCCGTACTACGTCAGGATGATCGAGAGCGACAGCTACGACGCGATTCCCGATCAACTTTATCTTCTGCCTTTTTTCCGGCGCTACGCTGATTTTCTCGGCCTTGACGCAAAAAAAGTGGTGACGCGCTTCATCTGTGACTTCGAGAAGGCTGAGAACGAGATCCACGAGACGCCCGCTCCTTCCGCCTACGCCAAGGCCTTCGCGAGATGGCGCGAGATTGCGGCGGCAACCGTGCTCGGCGCAATCCTGCTTCCGTGTATTGCGTGGGGAATTGGAACGATGCGTCGCGCCTATAGTCATGCAGCCGAGGGTTCTACAGAAGCGTCGAGTTCCCCGGATAGGCGGTCGTCGAGCGCCGGTGCTTCCGCGGATCCGCAATCACTCGCGGCGGCGGTTCCCGTTCGACTTCCCGATGCAGCAACGCCGTCTCCGGCGACTCTTTCCACCGCTAAGGTCGAATCGAATTCAAGATCTCAAGTGGCGCGGCCGCGCGCTCAGACCAGGCGATCAGGTCACAGTCATCGGCTGACACGTCATTCAAGACGCTCGCGGCAAAAGCCAAAGCGTCTTACGTAAGCCGAGAACCGAAAGCGCTAATGCTGCGGTGCGGCAGGCGATGACGCTGACGGCGCGGCTTCAGGCGGCGGCAATTGCTCATCACTGCCGTGTTCGTGCCCGTGATGATCCAACGGATGGGTGAAATCGCGATCGAATATCTTCTGCTGATCCGGCGTCAACACGCCGCGAATCTGTCCGAGGCCCTGCCAGAACAAGTTATGCCGTTGATGATCGAAATCCTGTCGCGCCTGCATCACCTTGAAGCGGGTATCGCGCAGGATGTCGCCGACTTGGTCGCGTTGCGCCGGCGTCAGATCGAGCTCGCGGTTCATGCGGTCGATCAAGTCGCCCCTCGGCACTCCCAGGTAGTGATACCGGTAGGCCAAGGTGCTGAACGCGAACCCGATCAGAAGGCACGAGACTGCGACAACCAGGCCGAACCAGATATTCGACTTAGCTGGCAAGATCGCTCTCGGTAAGCGGCATCTCCGGCGCCAATGGATCGCCCGTCATTTCGGAAGTCATACTCGATTCGGGTACCGATAGCTCCTCGCCGATAGATTCATTTGGCATCCGGGTCGAAAGATACGCCGCGCTGGTCGCGAACACAAATATCGCGGCTGCCGCAGCCATCGCGATCCATCGATTCGGCCGCGGCACCTCGCGCGCTATCGACGCGAATCGGCGCGGCCGGTCCGCCAGCGAAAATTCGCGACGCTCTTGCGGCAACCCTCGCGCCAGCTTCGGTTCCATCGCGCCGTGCAGTACCGGCGCCGTCAGCGCGAAGACGCGAAACGCATGGTCGCACTTCGCGCATCCCTTCAGATGCGCCAGCAGCTCGACGCGCCGCTCCGCCGTCAGCAGTTTGCGCCACAGCGCGGAAAATTCCTGTCGTGCTTCAAAACAATTCATGACTGTTACCTGTTGCGTCCGGCCGCTAGCATCCGCTCCGCCTGCTTGCGCAGCGCCTGCCGTGCGCGGAACGCGCGAATTTTTACCTTGGCTTCACTCCATCCGAGCGTCTGCGCGATTTCGCTGACGCTTAAATCTTCACTCTCTTTGAGCACCATCACCATCCGGTCCTCCGGCTTGAGCGTGTCGAGCAGCCGATGCGCCAGATCGTATGCTTCGCGCCGCTCTTCAGCCTCACCTACCAGATCCTCCGGCGACGCGACGTGCGCGGTCTGCATCCACTGCACTTCCGGCGCGCTGAAATCTCCGACCAGTTCCTCGGGCCGCCGCCGGCGCCGCCGCAACTCGTCGTAGCAAAGGTTCACGACGATCGCCCGCAGCCATCCGCCAAACGGCATCTCCGCCCGATAGGTCGCCAGCGCGGTGTAGGCCCGGATGAAACTTTCCTGCGCGATGTCCCGCGCCATTTCTTCGTCCGAAAAAAATCGCCTGCATAGCCGCTCCACGCGTGGCCGATGCCGCGCCGCGAGTTCCGTGAACGAGTCAGCCTGTCCGCCAAGGACTTCGGCTATCAGTTCCTCGTCGGGTTTGTCGCTCAATCTCCACCCCGCCCTTCAACGCGCCGAGCGACCCAACATGACTGTTTATTAATACGCACTGACCCGCCAGCGGTTACAGGTTTTCGCCGGATGTACGCCTTCGCCGGCTCCAGCGTCCAAACAACAGGATAAGGGAGTTGAATCCCTCGAACCAGACAGGCCTCGAAACCATTGGCTTTCGCACCTTTGCGGGCCAAACCTCCGACAGCGTTCCTGGTGCTTTCATTCATTCCTTCGGCAGCGGCGGCAGGCCGGCGCGGGCCAGATCGGAGGGCGTGTCCAGATCGAGATTGATCCCCCCGTCGTCAAGATCGACGTATGCGACACGCGATGAGTCGGCATTTACGACGTTGCGCGCGCCCACTTCTTCCGGAGCGGATTGAAGTTCGGCGAACATGGTGCGATCGAAAACTACCGGATGGCCGCGATGGCCATCGTGGCGCGCGATCACTATCGGCTTTCCCGTTTGATTGTACCAATCGACTATCGCCGCGAACGTTTCGGCGCGTACCATCGGATGGTCTCCCAGATGCACCAGCGCGCCTGATGCGTCCGGCCGAAGAGCGCTGAGGCCAACCTTCAGCGACGACAGTTGTCCGCGCGCATAGTTCGGATTCTCGGCAATCACGATTCGCGGGTCGCGCGGAATCGCGCCGCGCACGCGCTCGCGATGCGCCCCGATCACAATCACCAGCCGTGGCACAACCGCGAGCATCGTCGCTGCGATGTGCTCGATAAAGGTCCGCCCGCCGATCTTGAGCAGCGGCTTCGGATACCCCATCCGCCGCGACTCGCCCGCCGCCAGGATAATTCCCTCGAGATTCGGCATCGAGGCGCGCTACTTCGATCGCTTGAGGTAGCCGAAGCGGACGCCGAGCGTGAACTCGTCGCGCTCTTCGGTGCGGCGCTCGCGGATAATTTCGGCGATGATCGAGATTGCGATCTCTTCCGGCGTCTCGCCGCCGATCGCGACGCCGAGCGGCGCGTGCACGTCGGCCAAGCGCTCCTTGGGAACTCCGCTCTCGCCGATTCTCTCGAGCGTCGCTTTCACGCGCCGGCGAGAACCGATCATGCCGACGAATCCGCATGGCTGCATCAACGCCGCGCGCACAACTTCTTCGTCGAACGAATGTCCCCGCGTCACGCTCACCAGGTAGCAGTGGCCGTCGAGCGCGATCGAGTCGATCGCCTCCCTGAACGGCTTGACGATTATCTCGTCGGCCTCGGGGAACCGCTCGCGATTGGCAAACGACGCGCGATCGTCGATCACCGTCACGTGAAACCCGAGCATCATTCCCAACGCGCACAACGGCACCGCGATATGACCGGCGCCGACGATTATCAGCCGCTGCGCACCGACAATCGGATCGACGAACAGGCGCACGCCGCCGTTCGGTTCAAGATGGGTCACCGGCCTCATCGCCCCCGCGCCGTCAACTTCGAGCAAGGTGGGAATCGCGTCGGCCGTCCGCTCGACAATCTGCGCGTATGCCGCGCTCGGCAGATCGATCGGGCCCGCGTCGTGCGCGTCCGTATCGGCGGGATCGATAAAGCTTCGCGACCCGGCCGGCACTTCCGCTCGCGCACCGGAATCGACCACCGTCAGCAGGGCGCCGGGAGCGCTGCGGCCGGCGGCGTCGGCCAGCTTGCGGGCGATTCCGAGGTCGCGGGCCGGCGACCACAAATCGACGAACACGTCCATTATTCCGCCGCAGGTGCCGATTTCCCGCTGGTCGAAATCGCCGGTGAGATCGACCTCGGCCAGGCGCGCACCGCGATCATCCTTTTCTTCAAGTAATACACGAGCTTTTCGAAAGACTTCGGCTTCGCCGCAGCCGCCACCGATTGTGCCGAACTGCCCGTCCGCGCGCACAATCATTTTGGCCCCGACTTCGCGCGGCGTCGATCCGCGGACATTCACCACCGTCGCCAACGCGAACGGCTGCCCGCGCTCGAGCGTGCGCAACGCCTCAGCCCAGATTTGATCCGAACCACTCATCTCAGATTCCGTGCTTAGAACTTACCAGAACCCGCGCGCGCGATGAATGCGCGTGCGCCCGTCAGTCGGAAAGCTGGCGCAAAATCACCTGCGCCTTGAGCAGGCTGTCCTCGGCCGATTTGTAGTCGCCGGACGCGATCGCCGCCTCGCCCTTCTGCTCCAACTGGCTCGCGTCGAACAGCTGCTTGCGCTTGGCCGGATCGGTCGGTCCGCTGTCACGCACGTGGGCAAGCTCGAGCGACACCTCACGCTCCAGGTTTATCAGGTCCGCCGGCGGCGACGCGGATATCGCCGGGCGGGTACCGAGCAAGACCGCCAGCGCGGCAATCGCCGCGAAAAATCGCGCATGCGTTTTCATCGAGACCGATTTTGATCGAAGCGCCGGGAGTTTGCCAGTATTGTCGATCGCGCGCCGTCAAATCCTTGGCTGAATAATCGACAGGCGATGCGGATTCTCGCCAAGACCGTAACGCGTGAGCATCCGGTAGAGCGTGGAGCGTGAAACGCCGAGCAAGTCGGCGGCTCGGCGTCGATTGCCCTCGGTCTCTTCGAGCGAGCGCACCAGGGTTTTCTTGATAACGTCATCCAAAAGGAAGCCCAGCGGCTCCGTGCCGAAATCTATTGGAGGCGGATTGTGCGCGATCGGCGCGCGCTCGTGATCGCTGGCCGGCGGTTGACTCTGCGGATTCAACAACTCGGCGCCGGTTCCGTCCACGACCTGTTCGGGGAGATCGGTTACGACGATGCGGCCGTTCTCGCTCAAAATTACTGCGCTCTCGATTGCGTTGGAAAGTTCGCGGACATTTCCCGGCCATTCATAAGTACACAGAATGTCGATCGCCGCGCGCGAGATTTCCGAGACGGCTTTGCCGAAAAGGCGATTGTATTGTTCGATGAAATAGCCAATAAAGGCCGGAATCGCCTCACGACGCTCGCGCAACGGCGGAATAAAGATCGCCGCCGCGCTCATCCGGAAGTAGAGGTCGTCGCGAAACGTCCCCGCTTTGACCATCGCGCGCAAATCGCGATTGGTCGCCGCCACCAGCCGCAGATTTACCTTGTAGCAATGCGACGAGCCCACCGGCTGAACCTCGTGCGTCTCGACCGAGCGCAACAACTTGGGCTGGAGCTTGAGCGGCAACTCGCCGATTTCGTCCAGGAACAGCGTCCCGCCGTTGGCCGAGCGGAAGTAGCCCTGCGACTCGTCGCGCGCGTCGGTAAACGCGCCCCGGACGTGACCGAACAACTGCGACTCGGCCAGCGATTCGACCAGATTCGAGCAGTTCAACGTCACGAACGGTCCGTTTGGAACCGGCCCCAACGTATGCAACGCGCGCGCAATCAGCTCCTTGCCCGTTCCCGATTCGCCCGAAATCAGCACCGTCGCCTTGTAGGGACTCAGTTGCGATACCGACTTGAGGACCTTGCGCACTTGCGCCGATCGCACCACCATCCCGCCGAGCCGGTCCGCGCTATGCACCAGTTGCCCGAGCGCTACCATCTCGTCGGCGCCGTCCGCGTTGGCGCCAATCTCCGATGCGGCCTGCGATTCTGCGGGCGGCTGACTGTCCTCGTCCTGCACAGATCCTCCTCCTGCGGCCTGCTCTCGCAGGTCAACGACGATCTCTAGAGCAAATGACGGGCCATCGTCACGGAATCGGGACACTCGTTGAACGATAGTCTGCATTAGGCACAGGTAGGCATGCCGCCCAACGCCGCCGAAATTACCGCTCTTTGGCGCCAAAGAGCGGGCGCTGTGCGACACCGGTTTGCCGCTTACCCGCTCGCCAACTCAGTCAGTTGGTATCAGGATCGTCGGCAAATCGCGCAGGTCGGTGAGTTCAATATCGGGCACCGCATGACTCTCGCTGAGCGTGCGCTGGTAGCGATTGATCCAGATTGTCCGGATTCCAGCGTCGCGCGCGCCGGCAATGTCGCGATTCAGACTGTCACCGATCATCACCGCTTCGTGCGCCGCGACTTCGAGCCGCCGCAACGCCAACTGAAAAATCCTGAGGTCCGGTTTTCCGAATCCATGTTCGCCCGAGATGATGATCGTGTCGAAAAAGCTGGCGAGCTTTGCTCCGTCTATTTTGGTGCCCTGGATATCGGGCGCGCCGTTGGTAATTAACCCGAGCCGGAAATTTTTTCTCAGGTGATGCAGAATCCGCTCTGACTCTGCGAAAACGACGTGGCGACGGCTGCGATCGCTCTCGAAAATTTCAACGAGTTCCGCGGCCAGCGCCCGGTCATCGACGCCCAACTCGTTCAGCGCGCCCCACCACGATTCCAATCTGTACGTGGGCATCCATTGGCGAAGCTGCGCGAGCGAAGGATCGTCGCCGGCGAAGGTACCCCATAATGCTTCGCGCGTGCTGATACCGATGTTACGGCAGTAGTCGATCAGCGGGCCGGCGAGAAACAGCTCGCGCGAACGCTTGCGCAACGCCGCGAGCAGCGCGACCCGATCGACGCCGCGCCGAGCGTGCGCAATCTCGCCGGCCGCCAGCACGGAAGCGTCGTTGGACGTTTCCTCCTCGATCAACGTCTCGTCGAGATCGAAGATGACGGCGCGGACTTTCATTTGCTGATGCGGCATTCGGTCACACGCCAAGCACGTCGGCCAATACGCGCGCCGGATGGTCGCGCGGATCG
Source organism: uncultured delta proteobacterium (assembly GCA_963756005.1). Lineage (GTDB taxonomy): Bacteria > Desulfobacterota > Binatia > Binatales > Binataceae > Binatus. Next base: position 287,813 of record CAVWMC010000010.1, on the reverse strand, counting down.
ACCTGGTCGTAAACCCGTTCGATCGCGCCGTGTTCGTCTATGAGGAAACTCACGCGATCGGGATTTCTGGCATCGGCCGCCGAACAAGCGCCGTATGCCAGCGCGACTGCGTGGTTTGTGTCGCTCAGCAGCGGAAATCCAAATTCGTGGCGTCGGGCGAAAGGCCGCGTTGTCTTCAGGTGAATCGAAACTGACGCCGATAACGCGAATATTGTTCTCGTCGAAGTACGCTTGATGGTCGCGAAAGCCGCGCCCTTCGAGCGTGCATCCAGGCGTGTTGGCCTCGACAAAGAACCACAAAAGCACCTTCGCGCCGCGAAGAGTTTTCAATGAAATAGTTGAGCCGTCGTGCGCGGCGAGCGTGAAATCAGGCGCCTGCTCTCCAACTTTGATCACGTCAATTCAACATCGCGCGGAGTTGCGCCAGCGCGGATGCGCACGTCGGATCGCCGGGCGCGAATGCGAGCGCGCCTTCGAATTCGTCGATCGCCCGTTTCACCATTCCCTTGGCGGCGTAAATACGGCCGAGATTCATGAACGGATAATGCCGCGGATCGTAACGCGGCGCCGTCTTGGCCTTCTCAAGCCACGGGATCGCCTCGTCGAGCTCGCCCTTGGCAATCATATAAGCGCCGATATCGTTGTACGGATTGCCAAACGCCGGATCGACCTCGATTGCGCGGCGGCATTCGGCGATCGCGTCGTCGATTCGACCCATACCCTCGAAGGCCCATCCGCGATACGTGTAGGCCTCTGCGGTCGGGCAAACTTCGATCGACCTGGTGTAGAGTTCCACCGCGCGATCGAGGTCGTGATTCATATGAAAGCGCATCGCCTCGTTCCATAACTCGAGTGCGCGCGTGCGCGGATCCGAATCAGCCATGATCGATCGGATATGGTGCCGCGGCGCCCGCGTCAAGAGCGGGCCTTGCTACGGCGTATGAACTCCGGTGAGGGCGCGCATGATCTGAATCATCGCGGGACCGACGATCACGGCCATCATGGCGGGCAGAATGAACAGCACCAGCGGGAACAGAATCTTGACCGTGGTTTTGGCGGCGGCTTCTTCGGCGCGGAGGCGGCGCGTGGTGCGCATGGTGTCCGAGATCGAGCGCAACGCGGGGCCGATTTGCGCGCCAAGCTTTTCGCTTTGCACCATCGTCGCCGCGAGCGGCTTGATGTCGTCAACCGCGGTGCGGTCGGCAAAACTCCGGAGTGCCTGACCAAGCGTGCTGCCCGCCGCCAGCTCGGCCGAGACCATCGACAGCTCGGCGCCGATTTCCTGCTTCTGCCGCAGCGATTCGGAGCCGACTATTTTGATCGCTTCACTCAGGCCGAGACCGGCTTCGACGCAGACCACCAGTAAGTCCAAAACGTCGGAGAGTTGACTGGCGATTTGGTCGCGGCGGTTCCTGGCCTGGCGCCCGATGTAGTAGCTGGGGACGAATGCGCCGACGCCCGCGCCGACCAGCATCACCACCAGCGGCTTGATGCCGTGGAGACCGAACGCCATCGCCGCCACCATCGCAACGATCGCGGTGCCAGCCGTCGATCCGAGGCGGACAAAGTGAAAGGTGCGGACCGCGCCGGGCCCGGGGAAACCGGCACGGGTCAGCGTCTGCGAGAGCTTCTCCCGCTCGGGAGTGTTCATCGCCGGCTCGGGAAGATGTTTGGCGACCCATCGAAAGAGCGCATTCGCGAACGAGTCGGAGTCCATGTCAACATTCTCGGGATTTCCATAGGTGACGCGCATTTTAACGCCCATGTCGGCGATGCGATCGTCAAAGGGACGGTTGATCCCGTAGATTGCGGCGTAAACCGCGACCGACACTGCGCCAAACAGGAGAAACACGGTCAGGCTTGCGTAGATTGCCGGCATGGATCTTACTTCAGTACTTCACTTTCAGCAGCTTGCGAATTGACAGGAACGCCAGTATGTCGAGCACGGCGGCGACTTCCAGAATCTTCTGGCCGGTCGGATCGAAAAAAAGCGTGTTGGTGTAGCTGGGTTGAATCACACTGAACGCCGCCAGCATCACGATCGGCAGGAAGCCGACCAGGATGCCGCTCATCTTCGATTGCGCCGTCAGCGCCTTGATCTGCTGCTGCAGCCGCTGCCGGGTGCGAACGATTTCCGACAGCCGTCCCAGTATGATCGCCAGCGAGCTGCCGACTTCCGCCTGTACGCGCACCGCTACCACCAGCAGGCGCAGATCGTCCTGCGGCACCCGCTTCAGCATCTCTTCCAGCGCGCGCGGCAGCGGCAATCCAAGACGGCTCTGCTCGATCGCGGAACGAAATTCGGTGCCGATGGGGTCAGCGAACTCCGACACCACGACTTGCAATCCGCGCAGCAGGGTATGGCCGGCTTCGAGCGACGATTTGATCAGATCGAGCGCATACGGCAGTTGCTTGGCAAATGCCTTGAGGCGCCGCTGCCGGCGCACTCGAATATAGATTATCGGCAAACTCGCCATCGCGACGGCGATCGGCAGGGAGACCAGCAGCTTGCCGGTGAACGCCTCGCCCGCGAACAGACCCGCCGTGAACATCAACAGGATCACCAGCAGGATATCGGCGATGCGCGCGTAGATTCCCGCCTGCCACAGGTTTTCCTCGAGCCGCTGGAGCAGATTGAGCCGATAGAGCCAGCTCAGGAACTCGCGGCCGGTCGAGCGGCGCGAATCGGTCTTGGTGATGCCGCCTTCGAGGACCAGGTCGGGGCGCGCCATGCGTCGCATCACGCTGCGGGTGACGCTCGGCCCCGAGTTGCGGCGCACGAACCACAAGGCGCAGGCCACCAGCACGAAGCCGGCGACCGCGGCCGGAATCAACAGGTCGGAGTTCATCGCGCCGCCGCTTTGATCACCTTCGATTCGGTTTTGTAACCGGCTGTCTCGAGCCGCTGCGTGTAGGAGGAACGGATTCCGGTGGATTGAAAACTGCCGTTGATTTTTCCATTCGCAGTGGTGTCGGCCCGCACAAACTCGAACAAGTCCTGCATCATGATCATCTCGCCTTCCATGCCGCTGATTTCAGAAATCTTCAAAACCTTGCGCGAACCGTCGGACAGCCGGCTGACGTGAACAATGATGTTGAGCGCGGAGGCAATCTGCTGGCGCATCGCGCGCTGCGGGATCGAAACCCCCGACAGCAGCATCATCATCTCGAGCCGCCCCAGGCATTCGCGCGGGCTGTTGGCATGGATGGTCGCGATCGAGCCGTCATGGCCGGTGGACATCGCCTGCAACATGTCGAAGACCTCGGCGCCGCGGACCTCGCCGACGACGATGCGGTCGGGGCGCATCCGGAGACAGTTCTTGACCAGGTCGCGCTGCGTGACTTCGCCGCGCCCTTCGAGATTGGACGGACGGGTCTCGAGCCGCACGACGTGAGGCTGCTGCAGGGAAAGCTCGGCCGAATCCTCGATGGTAACGATACGCTCGTCTTCAGGAACGAACGCCGACAGACAATTGAGCATCGTGGTCTTGCCCGAGCCGGTGCCGCCGCAGACGATTACGTTGAGACGCGCGCGCACCACCGCGAGCAGGAACTCGACCAGGTCCCAGGTCAGAGCGTCCTTCTCGACCAGCGCGCCGATGTCGAAGCGATGCTTGCCGAAACGCCGGATCGAGAGCGCCGGGCCGTCGAGCGCCAGCGGCGGAATGATAGCGTTGATACGCGAGCCGTCGGGCAGACGCGCATCGACCATCGGCGACGATTCATCGACCCGCCGGCCGACACGCGAGACGATGCGATCGATGATCAGCATCAAGTGCGCGTCGTCCTGGAAGACCACGTCGGTGGCGTGCAGCTTGCCGCGTTTCTCGACATAAACCTGGTTGTGGCCGTTGACCAGGATGTCGGTGATTTCGTCGTCGCGCAGCAACGGCTCGAGCGGGCCGAGACCGAGCAGCTCGTTCTTGAGTTCTTCGACCAGCCGGCCGCGGTCGGCGTCGGTGAGCAGGCGGCCGTCTTCGTTGAGAATGTCGTTGATGGCGGCGGTCACCTTGCTCGAGACCATCGCGGGCTCGAGGGTCTCGAGCTTGGAGACGTCGATAGTCTCGAACAACTTGTTGTGGACCTTGACCTTCAAGCGGCGCGAGCTGTCGGCGATGGCGTCCTTGCGCCGGCGCACGGTCGCGCCAATTAGCGAGCCGCTGGCGCTGGCGGTGTCGGCGGAGCGTGCGCCCTTGGTCGAGTTGGACAGCCTGTCCGTCAGTCCCATCTTGCATACCTCGTCAAGTTCAATGCGTGCCGAAGGCGGATTTGAGCCGCGATATGAATGTTTGCTGGAGCGCGGCCGGTTCGACCCGCGGCATTACCAGCGCCGCCAGATCGAGCATCGCGCGCGCGACCGGCGAATGCGGCGCCAGCTGAAAAAGGTCCTGCGCCTTCAGCTCGATGGTCTCAAAGGTGCGGTCGTCGGCCGGAATCCGGGCGTAGATAGGCTTGGCGAGCGTTGTTTCGATGGCCTTCTCGGTCAACGGATGCGACGGATTGTAGCGATCGAGAATGAAGTGTGGCTCGAGCGTCGTCAGGCCAAGGCGCTCGAACAGGTCGATAAATCGCCATGCGGAGCGCGCCGCCGCGATCGACTGATTGAGCACATAAAAGAGATGCTCGGAACGCTCCCAGGCGGCGACTCCGTTTTCATCGACGTGGTCACCGCAATCGACGATCACGTAGTCGAATAGCTGGCGAATCAGGTCGAGCACGGTGCCGACCGTAATGTCGGAAACCAGTTCGCCTTCTTCGATTCGCTTGGGCGCGGCCAGCAGACAGACGCCCGATGGATGCTTGGTCAGGGCCGATTCGAGCTGGATCGAATCGAGCTTATGCTCGAGGCGCACCAGCGGCATGATGGTCACTTCCGGATCGAGATTCAGAAAGACCGCCAGGCCTCCGGTCTGAAGATCGAGATCGACCAACGCCACACGCTGATGCAACGATTGGAGCGCCAGCGCGAGGTTGGCCGCCAGCGACGTCACGCCGACACCGCCGACCAGGCTGGTGACCGAAATGACGATGCCGCCTTCGCGGCGCTCCGTGCGCCAGCGCGCCTCGCTGACCTTGAGCAAGGCGCGGGTGGCCTCGCCCGGGTCGAGCGGCATGAACAGGATTTCGTCGGCGCCGGAGCGCAACGCGCGCTTCATCAGGCCGGCCGAGCGCGCGCCAAGGAGGGCGAGCAGCGTCGGGCGCGGCGAATGGAGCGACTGGCTCTGGAGAAAGCTCAAGGCGGCTTCCTCGTTGCCGTTGACCATCACCAGGGTTGCGTCCGGCGGCGTGGTCGCATTCTCCGAGAGGTTCGCGGCGGTCGCGGCCTCACCCTCGACGATTTCGAGTTGCGGCTCGGTCAACGCCGCCAACACCGCTTTGAGCTGGCTGCGCTGCTCGCCGGGATCGCCGACCAGCATGACCTTCATCGTGCTGCGACGACCCTCGCCCGTTGATCCGTTTAACGGCAATGAATCATTCTCCCGGGCGCGGACGCCTAAAAGCGCGGCCTCGCCGCATCCGGCGGCTCGATCGGTTTGGTTTTGATTTCGTCAGCGGTCAACTCACCGCGATTGGTCGGCAGAAAGACCTGTCCGCCCTGCGGCAAGGGTTGAATAATCTGCGGCGTCACGCTCATCACGAGGTCGCTCTCCTGATCCGAGTAGGCGGTGGTTCGAAAAAGGCCCTTCACCCACGGGATGTCACCGAGGTAAGGCACCTTCTGCACCTGGGAAGTTTTCTGATGGAGAATCAGGCCGGCGATGATCAACGTCTGCCGATCTTTCAGACGCACCATCGTCTCCGCGCGCCGAGTTACAAAGGCCGGCACGGTGAAGCCGAACAGGCTGACGCCCTGAGCATAGTCGGGCTGCGAGACTTCGGGTTTCACCAGCAGTTCGATATCGTCGCGGCCGACGACGGTCGGAATGAACTCGACCGAGGTGCCGTAGGTTTTGAACACGATGGTCGAGTTGAGGGCCTGCGCGATTACGATTGGGATTTCGCCGCCGGAGAGAAATTTGGCCTTCTCACCGGAGTTCGCCAGCAGATGCGGCTCGGCGAGAATCTTGCCGAGGCTGTGATTTTCGAGAAACTGAAAGAACGCCTGCCACATCACGTCGGCATTTTCCGCAGCCAGCCCGTAGGTCATCGTCGATGACAGCAGCAGCGGAATTATCTGGCCGCCGGCCGGAATGACCCCGCTCGGCGCGATGGTCCCGGCCAACGATCCCGACGAGCTCGAACTCTGCAGCGAGCTGCTTGCGTTGTAGGGCGTCGCCACGGTGCCCGGCAGGCCAACTATCGAGAGGCCCATCTTCGAGAACGCCACCGACAGGTTAATCCCCTGATTTTCGAGCTTGGCGCGGTCGAGCTCGGCCACAATCGTGTTGAGCATCACCTGCTGCTTGCCGCTGGCGTCGATTCGCACCGTCCGTTCCTGGTACTGCCCGTTCGCGTCCCACACGGCGAGCGTCGTAAAGCCGGGCTGATGCGCAATCAGGTTGAGCTGGAACGGATCGATTACCTGCACGTCCGCAATCTTCGAGTCGGCGACTGAGATCCGCGTGACGCGGCGCTGAAAGTCGATTACCTCCGAGGTGCCCGTCATCAGCGAGATAGCGTCGGCCGGCATATAATGCCTGCCGCCTGAGACAGTGTCGCTCGTGTAACCGGGTCCGGAATCCAGCACCGACGGATCGTTTCGATACTGACCCGTGTGCGATTCGAGCGGTCCCACCGACTGACTCGGCTCGTAGGTCTGCGCGTTCCTGCCCGGCTCCGGCGGCGCGCTCCACGAGGCGTTGAACGACGACGGCGTCGTCCGGTCGGGGAGCGTCACGCTGTAGGCCGGCGGCGCCGGCGCGGACGGATGGTACGACGGGATAGTCGCCAATTCGGGCATCGCCGCCGGCGTCGCGGTGGACGCTCCTGCTCCGGGACGCGCGTCGATCTTGTCGTCAGTCATCGACGGCGGCGCGGTGCCGGGCGTCAGCGGCGCGCCGGCCTTCGCCACCGCGAACGCGTTGACGTCGTAGCTGACTTCGCGATCGGAAGTGTTGGTCACGGTGACTATCCAGCGGCCGGCGGCGGCGCTGAGCATCGTGAGCTTGCCCGGCGGCGTGTCGTAGCTGACGAAGGCGTTCGGATTCTGCTCGACCTGAAACGACGGCTTGGTGCCCGGCTTGATATCATTGATCACGTAGGTTTCACCGGCGTTCATCGAGACCGGAATCCACGCCGCCGGATCCTTGGCCTGCGCGCGCGCGACCGCCGCGCCGGCAACGAGCATCAATCCGGCTGCCGCGAGCAGCCGCCCGATTCGTTCCGCCGACCAGATATTTACGTTTTGCTTTTTCCATCTCCTCATGGCTGCTTTCCCCCTTGTAGCCACCTGCGTTCATGGAACCTGATAAGTTTTCGGCTCCGGCATGTAGCCCGGATCGCCGGGTCTGAGCGGCGCGGCGCTGGTTGCCGGATGACCGTTGATCGCGTCGTCGCGCACCGCCGCGAAGGCACTCGGCGGCGGTTCGGCGAAGCTCGCCGACCAAACCGGCCGCGCCGACGAGACTGGAGATTCAGGCGCAGGCGCGTCCGGCGGTGCCGGCATCGGGCGCATCGGCGGCTCCGATTCGGCGGGCGCCTCCTGACGCGCCTGATAAGAAGAACGGCCGCCGCCCATTCCGGAATGCACAAATGACATCGCCTCGGACGACTTGCCGTCGCGCATCACTTCGATTCGAAACGCCGTCGGACCGTGGGCCGGACGAGCGCTGATAGCCGGCGCCGGCTGTATTTGCGTCACCGGCAGGGTTGAGCCGAGTCCGCCCAGTCCGCCGTCTCGATGCAGCAGGTCGGGCAGTCCGATTCCCCTGGTCGCGACTATCTTGTTGTCGCTGTAGTTGCGCATCGCCAGCCGGATCAATCCTTCGCGGCTCGCGAGCGTGAGTTTCTCCGCATCCTGCGGCGTCACCAGCAAGGTGACGACCTTCACCACTTCCGGCTGGTCCTTGACGTGTTCGATTTCCTGCGCAACCGCCAGCACTTCGATATCCTGCAGCACGATGCGCGAGAATGACGGCTCGCCCGGGCCGGTGCCCGCCACCGCCACCAGCACATCGACGCGCGTATGCGGCTCGACGAAGCCCGCGATATCCGAGACCTCGTCCACCGGCACCGACATCGCGCGCATCCCGGCCGGAATCAGCAGCGGCATGACGCCCGAGGTCATTTGACCCATAAAGAGTTTGCTGGCGACCATCGGCTCGCCGGCGACGAACTCGCTCTTGGCGAACGATCCCGCGATTGCCTGCGGGTCGGTAAACGCGCCCTGCGGTACGCTGTCGCGCGCCCATCGCACCAGCTTGACGGCGCCGGCATCGATCTTCGTGCCGACCGCGATATCATTGGCCGCGACCACGACCTCGACCGTATGCGCCATCGCGCGCTGTACTTCTGACTCGCGTTTTCTGATTGCGGAAAAGACCACAATCGCCGCCAGCATCGCCCCCATCGCCGCGAGGACTACGAACACAATCGGCCGTTTCATCTAAGCTCCCCTTTCCTGCGCGACCCGCCGCTTCCGGCCGGCCCCCACGCGCAAAATTCGCTCGCCCCGACGCATCCGCCTCACCTTCCGCAGCTCCAACTTCCGCGGCTCCAACTTCCGCGCCTCCAACTTCCGCGCCTCAACTTCCGATTTTGCGCGGCGGGGCTGCTCGGCCTCCGCCGCCTTTACCGCCCGCCTCTTCGATTCCGGCTGGGCGGGGTTGCGGGCTATGCTCACGCACCCGACAGCGTCGCGGTCACGTTGGCGATAATCGTGTTGATTCCGCCTTCGAGACCCTGGTACGCGATGTACCCGGCCACCGCGATCGCCGCGATTATCAGCACGTACTCAGTCATCGTCTGACCCGAGCGACTGGCGCGGACCCGACTAACGAGTTTTCCCAAGTACTTCATCGTCGACGTCCTCCTTTACGCCTTTGCTTGAGCGCATTCGCTTGACCGTGAGACCAGCGCTTTACGCACCCTTCAGAGTCGTGGTCACGTTGGAGATGATCGTGTTGATTCCGCCTTCGAGGCCCTGGTACGCGATGTACCCAGCCACTGCGATCGCCGCGATAATCAGCACGTACTCAGTCATCGTCTGTCCCTGTTTGCTCTCGCGAAGCCGAACTATGAGTTTGTTGATGTAGTTCATTATTGATGTCCTCCTTTGCGCGTTGAGTCAGCGCAATCGATTCGTCTGAATGAGGTAAGTGCACCACTCATGCCAGTCGCTTGCTCCCGGCGACACTCGCCGTAGCTGCGCAAAGCAAATCGTCCCCGCCAATCTGTGATTGCCCCCGTCGCATCGCGGTACATCGAATGAATCAGCCGCTGGCGCAGCGTCCGATTTCTTTCCTTCGCGGGTAGGCAATCGATGGCCGCGTTTGCCATAATCAACTCATGCCGCGCCAACGCCTCACCTCGATCCCGCTCCTCCCCTCCATGCAGATCGCGGGCCGCGCGATGGCCGCGATCGCGCTCGCGCTCGCACTCTCGGCATGCGCTCCGTCGGCGCTGACCACCGCACGCAGCCAAATCGAGGCCGCCAATTATCCGGCAGCCCGTCAAGAACTGGTCGCTCTGTCGGCCCGCACCGACTTGACCGATAGCGAGCGCCGCGAGCTCAAGGACGACCTCTGTCTGTGCGATTTCAAGATTGGACGCCCGGCCTACACGCTGGCCGAGCAGCGCGCCGTATGCATCGACGCGTCGAAGGAGCCGGGCAGCCAGGCTGGCTCGATTATCGCGCAAATCGACCAGGCCGAGCGCGACAGGGACGCGCAGGAAGTTGACGCCGCGCTCGGCGCCCACGATCTCGCCGACGCCGAGCGCGCCGCGACCGACTATCAGAGGATGCCCGGTTACGACGCGGCGACACTCGCGCGATGGTCCAAGCAAATCTGGACGCTGGCCGACGCGCAGGTGTTCGCCGATTCCGCCGCGAAGAAGCACTCCCTCGGCGGCGCGATTTCCGAAGCCCGCAAGAACCACCCCGCCGTCGCCAAGATGAACCAAAGCCAGTTCGATCGATGGGCCGTCGCGACTGCGACCGTCGCCGGCACCGCGCTCGCGTCGAGCGTCGAGCTGAAGGACTCGACCCTGACGCTCACCGTTGACGACGCCAACCTGTCGCGCGCCGCGCTCAGCCTCGACCGCCTCGCAACCATCAACGACGGGATGGTCGCGCGATGCGGCTGCGACGCGCGCACCAACGTCGCCGTCGCCGAGACCGGCTTCCCGGTCTATTTCATCCGGCTGGATCCCGAAACCAAAATGTCCGAAGTAATGATCCTCCCCCGCGGCGACCGCGGCATAGTCGCCGCCAGCTCGAACTAGGCTCTTCCCCTCTCCCTTTTAGGAGACCTTTGCGTAACTCGCTGCGCGTTTCTTCCCCTCTCCCGTGGGGAGAGGATCGAAGGTGAGGGACCTTATCCAGCGCGCGATTTTTTCGCGCGCGACTCAAGATTCCGCCGCTGCTCCCAATGCACGCCTGGTCATAAAAATGAACCGACCTCCAACTCCCCTGGAAGGACTGGACGCGGCCGGGCATACGGGTATCATCGCCGTCCCTGAGGCGATTTTAATGGAGCAGGGCGCCGTTGGCGTTGGGCAGAAATGCTTGTGAGCCCGACGACTGATATCAACGATACGTCCAACCGAGAGGTCGATAAGGGACATTTTGCTTTAGAGGATTTCAAATCACGCAGGAGAGCAAACTGTGCCAGAGTTCAAAATTGAGGGTGATGCGCTGAGACGCGAAGCTCGATTCAGGGTGCTGTCGTGGGGCTCAGTGCTGTTGCTGTTGGGGGTAACCGTACTGCTGTTCACGCTCGGCGTTTCCGGGGATTTGAGCGCCAGCCCGGATCTTGGCTGGCTGTTCGTGTTAACTGGTCTTGGGACGATTATCGGTGCCTATGTTCTAGCATCTCGCGAATCGCTGCATTTTGCGGAGCGACAAATGGTTTTTGTTCTGAACGACAATGAAATCGTCCGAAAAAGGAAGGGGTACCCTGACGTAAAGATTGCATTTTCTGAAATAGCTACTCTGCGCGAGGAACTACGATGGTTAATTATTAAGACCGCAGTGCCTTACAGGAAGATTGCAATTCCCAACACTGTCAGTGGATATGATACGATTTGCGCCGAACTCGCAAAGCACCAACCGCTTTCTGCTCGTGTAGAGCGCGTAGAGATCCCGTTGAAAACTACCGCCTTGTTGGCAGCGGCTATTCTATGCTGGGCCGCAGTGATGTGGTTTAGCGATGTCAGGGTTGTTATCCTTTCTGCAACCGGCGGGCTCATCACCCTTGCCATCGGGTCGCATAGCGTGTGGGCAATGTTACATTCCCGGGTGCGGCGTCCGTTGCTCTGGGCTTCCCTTGGCTGCGCGTGGTTAATGGCAATCCTATTGATCTACCTCCGCGTGGTGCATCTCTGACTTGGACGCCTCCCGGCGGCGGCGCAGTGGCCGGATCGTACACCGCGAGCGGAACAACCACGACCTCGGCGCCGCTGTTCGATCTGGATGGCTCGACTATCGGGCTGGTGAACGCGGCGAATGTGGACGCGGGGCCAGTGACGAATTATACCTACGATCCGTCGGGGACGCCGACAGCGAGCGGGACGGCGAACGATTGGCCGTTCCAGTATCAAGGGATGGAGAAAGAGTTCACCGATCCGGCGCCGTACTACTACAGCGGCGGCGGCCAGTTCTATAGTCCGCAGATGGTGCGCTCGCCGTCAGAGACCGGTCAGACCAGCGGCAGTGGCAGTGGCGGCGGTGGGGGCTATTCGCCTGTGGGAAGGGCGATCTCAATTCCATCCTGCCCCGCGGCGACCGCGGCATCGTCGCCGCCTCGAACTAATCTTCCGCGCGGTCGGCTTCCCTCTTTCGCGCCCTGCTTAGTCATAAAAGATGTTTTGTGGTAATCCTGAGCTAGCTGCGACTACCAGCAACAAACCCCCGCTGCAAAAGGACGAGCCGACACCGGAGTACCGGAAGCCGCGGTCGGGTTCCTTTGCCAGCGGTTTTTCAAATTGTGTAGCAAACTCAATCGCGGGAGGCGCGTTGCCATGCTATGTCGGAATTTGCGGCGCAGGCATCGCATTGTTTGCTAGGGGACAGAAAGCAATAGGAGGGATCGCGGCCGGCACTGGATGTGGCGCTGCTGCTGCAACTATTTTTTGTTGCGTCGGACAAGGATTCGGCTCTGACATGGAATGCCCATCAGAGTGTCCTTCAAACGAGCGAGAAAAAGGCGACGGGGAGATATACTAGCTGTGGGCAACTAAGCCCACGCAGCCCTCGTCCGTTTGTCGGTTTCGACCGTTCCGGGGAGTCTAATGAACGATCCAAATCCGAGACTTGAGCACTTCGGGGCCTTGGTAATGTCTTTGGCATTATTGCTCAGTATTGTGTCGACGGCATATGAGATCGCGACACACGACTTTGAGGTACTTGGTGCGATCAGGGTAGGCCATGACGTAAACTACATTTTCTGGCTGGCGGTTCTGGCTCTTCTTCTTGCAGATACTGACGTGGCAAAAGCGATTCGCGAGGGCTCATTTCTGCGAGCGCAAGTCCGCTGTTGGGGCTTATGGTGGTTACTTCAATATGCTGTTCTGATGGTCCAATTGTTACCGTTCAAACACATAGCGAACCAGTCCTTCCTCGTAGCAGCATGTCTTTTGGCCCTCTACTCTGTCATCGCGGCCTTCAGGCCGAATTTCCCTCCTATGTTTGAATCGTCGAGCTGACCATCCGCCCAAGATTGGCGCGGCGATTGGCTTCACAATGGCAATCCTGTTGATCTACCTCCGCGTGGTGCGTCTCTGACTTGGACGCCGCCCGGCGGCGGTAGTATGCGTGGCGGATTCGGGTTCCGCGCCAAGGCCTCCGGTCCTGCGCTTCCTGAAGCCGTCACCCCTAAACCAGATTACCGCTTGCCGCCGCCTCGAACTAATGTTCCCCTCGATCGGCTTCCCTCTTTCGCGCCCCGCTTAGTCATAAAAGATGTTTTGTGGTAATCCTCTCCGGGTCTGAGGGGGCTGCGAAACAATCTTGTGCGCACGTCTGCAGCGCTGGTGCTTGATGATCGCCGTTATCGGCGGCGTTCCCGTTGCCGCATTCGCCAACGACTGGGGGATGGGCGCGTCGAACTCGAAAATTCCCCCGAGCAGCATCTATAACCCCGTCTCGACTCCCGCCCACGAGATCAACACCGTCGCGTTCTTCGTCGTCGCCATCACCGGCGTGATTTTCCTGATTGTCGGCGGTCTGCTGACCTACAGCATCGTGCGATTCCGCGCCCGCCCCACCGACGACACCCGCGAGCCGCCGCAGGTGTACGGCAGCAGCCCGATCGAATTCGCGTGGACGACGGTCCCCGTCATCATTGTATTGGTGCTCATCCTCATCACCGCCCGTACCATATATACGGTGCAGGCACCGGCGCGGCCGCCCGGCGCGCTCAGCGTCCACGTCATCGCGCATCAATGGTGGTGGGAGTTCCGCTACCCTGACCTCGGCGTCGTCACCGCCAACGAGCTGCACGTGCCGCTGAGCGATCCGAAGAATCCCACGCCGACCTTTCTCGATCTCGAGTCGGCCGACGTCGCGCATAGCTTCTGGGTGCAGCGCCTTGCCGGCAAGACTGACGTCATCCCGAATAAGAAAAATACGATGTGGATCGATCCGCACGTCAGTGGAACCTTCCTCGGGCAATGCGGCGAATACTGCGGCACCGAGCATGCGATGATGCTGATCCGCGTCGTCGTCGAGCCGCGCGCCGACTTCGACCGCTGGGTCGCCGCGCAGAAGCAGCCGCCGGCGCTCGACCCGTCGGTCGTGCATGGACGGCAGGTCTTCGAATCCACTGCCTGCGTTAACTGCCACACCATTCAGGGCACTGCGGCGAACGGACGTTTCGGTCCCGACCTCACGCATCTGATGACGCGCGAGACGATCGGCGCCGGCGTCGCGATGAATACCCCCGACCACCTCAAGGTCTGGGTCAACGATCCCAGCGTCATGAAGCCGGGCGCGCTGATGCCGGCGATGAACCTCGACGACAAGGACCTCGACGACCTCGTCGCGTACCTGGTGACGCTGCACTAAGCAGGAAGATACTGGCATGGCGGGAACCATCGATCGCGAAATCGGACTCGGCGCCGTTGACGACGCGGATTCGCTGCCGATTCTCGGCAAACTTCACGAATGGGTCGTCACGGTCGATCACAAACGCCTCGGCATCATGTACATCGCGGGCGGCCTCTTCTTTCTCATCGTCGCGGGCCTGCAAGCCTTGACGATTCGCCTGCAGCTCGCGGTCCCCGACGCCGGCATCGTGTCGCCGCAGGTATTCAACCGCCTGCTGACGATGCATGGCACCGCGATGGTCTTCCTCGTCGGCATGCCGATCCTCACCGGCTTCTTCAACTACCTGGTGCCGCTGATGATCGGCGCGCGCGACCTCGCGTTCCCGCGGCTCAACGCGTTCGGCTTCTGGCTATGGCTCTTCGGCGCGTTGCTGCTGTACTTCAGCTACCTCGGCGGCGACGGCCTCTACGGCGCGGGCAGCGCGCCCGACGTCGGCTGGTTCGCGTATGCACCGCTGACCGAGCTGCCGTTCTCGCGCGGCAACAGTACTGACTATTGGATACTGAGTATTCTACTGACTAGTGTCGGCTCGACCGCGACCGCGATCAATCTAATAGCCACTGCGTTCTGCATGCGCTGCGAAGGGATGACGCTCAGCAAGATGCCGGTGCTGGTGTGGCTGGCGATCGTCGTCGCGTTCATGATGCTGGTCGCGCTGCCGCCGCTATCCGCCGCGCAAGCGATGTTACTACTCGACCGCTTTCTCGGCGCGCATTTCTTCGACACTCAAGCCGGCGGCTCCGCCATCCTGTGGCAGCACTTCTTCTGGATCTTCGGCCATCCCGAGGTTTATATCCTGGTCATCCCCGCCTTCGCGTTCGCTTCCGAGATCATCCCGGTCTTCTCGCGCAAAGTCATTTTCGGTTACAGCGTGATGGTCGCGGCGTCGTGCGCGATCGCGTTTATCAGCATGAGCGTGTGGGCGCATCACATGTTCGCGGTCGGCTTGACGCCCGCCGGCAACTCGTTTTTCGCCGCCTCGACGATGCTGGTAAGCGTGCCGACTGGCATCAAGATTTTCAACTGGCTCGGCACCATCTGGGGCGGCAAGCTGCGTTTCAGAGTGCCGATGCTGTTCAGCCTGGCCTTCCTTTTTCAGTTTCTGATCGCGGGCCTGACCGGCATCATGCTCGCGGTCGTGCCCTTCGACTGGCAATTGACCGATACCTACTTCGTAGTGGCTCATTTTCATTACATACTAATCGGCGCAATAGTCTTTATGATATTCGCCGCTATCTACTATTGGTTCCCAAAGGCTACTGGTCGAATGCTCAGTGAGACGCTGGGCAAATGGCATTTCTGGCTATTCCTGATCGGCTTTCATTTGACCTTCGACACTATGCACTTCGCCGGTCTGCGCGGGATGCCGCGGCGTATCTACACCTACCAACCCGGCCGCGGCCTCGAGACACTCAACCTGATCGAGTCGATCGGCGCGCTGGTTCAAGGTATCGCGGTCTTAATCTTCGTGATCAACGTCGTGCGTTCACTGGTCTCCGGCGAGATAGCCGGCAACGATCCATGGGACGCGTGGACGCTCGAATGGTCCACCACCTCGCCGCCCCCGGAATACAACTTCGCCGAAACGCCAGTCGTCCGCAGCCGCCGGCCTCTCTGGGATCTGAAACATCCGGAAGATCCGGACTGGAAGTACGAATAATGGCAGCCGCCGCAACCACCGTTCCTGCTTCGGGAGCACCGTGGAGCGCCACGCTCCCGCGCCGCGGCCACGTCGGCATACTCGCGCTAATCCTCACTGAATCGGCCTTTTTCTCGATCTTCGTAGTCGCCTACATCTTCTACTTGGGCAAAAGCCTGACCGGCCCGTTTCCGAGAGATGTCCTGTCGCCCCCGATCGTGAATACCATCTGCCTGCTCTCGAGCAGCATCACGATCGTTCTCGCGATCCGCGCACTTCGCGCCGGCTCGATTCGCGCATTCGCTGCCTGGTGGTTCATCACTTTCGCGCTCGGCCTCGAGTTCATGATCGGCACGGCGCTCGAATGGCATCACCTCATCTACCGCGACGGCCTGACCATTCGCACCAATCTGTTCGGCACCACCTATTACTCACTCGTCGGCCTGCACGCTCTCCATGTGACTATAGGATTACTACTGATTCTTCTCGTCTTGATTCTGACTATGTGCGGCTACATGAACGATCGCCACATTGAACGCACCGATGTCCTTTCATGGTATTGGCACTTCGTCGATGCCGTGTGGGTAGTAGTATTCCTGACCGTTTACGTGATCGGACGGTGATTTGACCCAATGGCTATTGACGAACATAGCGACAGACTAATCGAAACTCCCGCACCTACCGCGTGGCCGATGATCTTCGCGCTCGGCTTGACGCTCGCCTTCGCCGGCCTCGTCACCAACGTCGCGGTCAGCATGGTCGGCTTCATTCTGTTTATCGCGGGCGCAGTCGGTTGGTTTCGCGACGTGCTTCCCGACGAGGATCACGAGATGGTTCGCGTCGAGCCGCCCGCCGCAGCCATCATTCCTGCGACAATCGGCGTCGATTGTCTGCAAGTCGGCGAGCTCGGCAATCGCGCAATACTGCCGCTCGAAATCTATCCATACTCGGCCGGCATCAAGGGTGGAATTGCCGGCGGTGTCGCGATGGCTGTCCTCGCCGTCATCCAGGGCATCGCGCTTCACGGCAGCCCCTGGTACACCATCAATATTCTCGCCGCGACCGCGATGGCCAACCTCGCCACCGCCAACACCGCGACGCTCTCATCGTTCATCCCCGAGGCATTCATCGTCGCGCTGATCATTCACGCTTCGGTCTCGATTCTCGTCGGCCTGCTCTACGGCGTGATGCTCCCGATGTTCCCGCGCTACCCCGCTCTCTGGGCCGCGCTCGTCGCCCCGCTTTTGTGGACCGGTCTGCTGTGGTCGTCGCTCAGCGTGATCAATCCGGTGCTCGACGCGCGCATCGAGTGGCGACAGTTCATCGTCTGCCAGATCGCGTTCGGCGCGGTCGCCGGTTTCGTCGTCAATCTGACCGAGCGCGTGCATACGATGCAGCATCTGCCGTTCGCGGTTCGCACCGGTATCGAGGCTTCCGGTCTCGGCAAGGACTAGCGTCAACTTGAACGGGCACAGGCTAAAATCGCTTTTCGCGATCGCTTCGATGACGGCAATCATGCTCGCCGGATGCGATTCTTTCCCCGGCCGCCCCACTCAGGCCGAACTGCCGCTGCGCCCCACCAACGTGACCGACTTCGCAACTCTCTACGGTGAGAATTGCGCCGGATGCCACGGCGCCAACGGCAAGGATGGCGCCGCGCTCGCGATGAACAATCCGATTTATCTCGCACTCATCGACGACGCCTCGATGCGCCGCGTCATCGCAAACGGAGTCGCCGGCACCGCGATGCCGCCATTCGCGCAAAGCGCCGGCGGCTCGCTGACCGGTCATCAGATCGATCTTCTGATCGCCGGCATCCGCACAACCTGGGCCGGCAACGCGGACGCGGCCGCGGGTGCGCCGCCCTACTCCAGTTCCACGGCGGGCGACTCGAATCGTGGCGCGCAAGTGTATGCGACGAACTGTCAATCGTGTCATGGCGCCGATGGCAACAGCGGAACGGCCGGCTCGATCGTCGATCCTTCGTACCTCGCACTCGTCAGCAACCAGTACCTGCGCACGATTGTGATCGCCGGACGTCCCGACCTCGGCCAGCCCGATTGGAAGAACGCGGCGAGCGGACAGCCGCTCACCTCGCAACAGGTGTCCGACGTCGTCGCCTGGCTCGCCTCGAAACGTCCCGCGTCGCCGCTGGCTCAGAGCAATTGAAATGGAACCTGAAACAACTACCCGCCGCAGTTTTCTATTCAGCCTCGGAATAGCTATTAACGCAATAGCTATTGCACTATTCGCAATACCTATTGTCGGCTACGTGCTGTCGCCCGCGCGCCGCTTCACGTGGCTCAACTGGATACCGCTCGGCTTGCTGACTGACTATCCGGAGAATCAGACGCGATTGGCCGAGTACGTAAACCCGTTCAAGAAAGCATGGGACGGCGAGACCGCCAAGATTCCATGCTGGGTGCGCCACATGACCGGCGATCAATTCCAGGTCTTCGCGATCAACTGCACTCATCTCGGATGCCCGGTGCGATGGTTCGCCGAATCCGGATTGTTCATGTGCCCCTGTCACGGCGGCGTTTTCTACTCCGACGGCCGGCACGCTTCCGGACCTCCGCCGCGCGCGCTGTATCAATACAAATACAAAGTCGAGGCCGGCAAGCTCTGGATTTATGCCGGCCAGTTGCCCACGCTCGGCGAGCCTAACGCATGAGCGACGTGCTCAAATCTGTCGGCCGATGGCTCGACGCGCGCCTGCAGGTCGGCGCGACCATCGCCGAAGTCAGTGAGCATCCCGTGCCGCGCAGCGCCGCCAGTTGGTGGTACATCTTCGGCAGCGCGACGCTCGTCGTCTTCATCCTGCAAGTCGTCACCGGCATCTGCCTCGCGACTGTCTATACGCCCGCCGCCGATCGCGCGTGGGACAGCCTGATCTACCTGAACTACCAGCAACCGCTCGGATGGTATCTGCGCGCGCTGCACGGCTGGGGCTCCAACTTCATGGTCGCCTTGATGTTCATCCACATGATCCAGGTCTTCCTGTTCGGCGCGTACAAATTTCCGCGCGAACTGACCTGGGTCGCCGGATGCTTCCTGCTTTTGTGCACACTCGGCATGGCGTTCACCGGCCAGGTGCTGCGCTTCGATCAGAACGCATACTGGGGCCTCGGCATCGGCGCGTCGATCGCCGGCCGCACTCCGATCATCGGCTTCAAGATCGTCGATTTGATTCTCGGCGGCCCGATCATCGCGGGCGAAACCCTGTCGCGCTTCTTCGCGCTGCACGTATTTGTGATCCCGGCGCTGCTGATCGGCTTCGTCGGCCTGCATCTCTTCTTGGTATTGCGATTAGGCATTAACGAATGGCCGATGCCTGGTCGAATAGTCACTCGCAATAGCTACTTGGAACAATACCAGGAGCTGGTGAAAGCCGACGGCGAGCCGTTCATGCCATTCGCGGCGCAAAAGGACCTGGTCTTCGCCGGACTGATCATTCTGAGCCTGCTCGTGGTCGCCGCAATCGAAGGCCCGATCGGTCCCAACGGCCAGCCCGATCCGACGATCATCCAGACCGTGCCGCGCCCCGATTTTTTCTTCCTCTGGTTGTTCTCGCTGTTCGCACTATTGCCGCCGTGGACCGAAACCTTCCTGATGCTGACGGGCCCCGTCGCCGTCATCGGACTGCTGTTTGCTCTGCCCTTCCTGTCAGGCACCGGCGAGAAGAGTTGGCGTCGGCGGCCTTTCTCAGTCGTGATCGTTGTTCTCATCGTAACGCTCGTCGGCACGCTCACCTGGCTCGGCACCTTCTCGCCGTGGTCGCCGGTGATGGACGCGTGGAGCGCTGCGCCGACGCCGATCGATTACGTCAAAGGCCGCACTCCGCTCGAGCTGCAAGGCGCACTGCTGGTGCAGAGCAAGCAGTGCCGGAACTGTCACTCGCTCGGCGGCGTCGGCGGGATGCGCGGGCCGGCGCTCGACGACACGGCGACGCGGCTCACACGCGACCAGATCGTGCGCCAGATAATTCAAGGCGGCGGCAACATGCCGGCCTACGGCAAGAACCTGACGCCGGCGGAGGTCAACGCGCTGGTCGCGTTCCTCGCGACGATGCATCCGCGCGGCGAGCCGCCGGCGCGCGATTCCGCGCGGCCGGCGGTGCCCGCGTCGAGCAACTGATCGCGGAATTCATGAAATGAATTCCGCGCTCCAGACCGCTCTGCATTCATGGACGCCGCCCCTCTTCACCATCGCGGCGCTGCTCGCGTTCGCCGCGCTCTACGCGCGCGGCTTCGCGCGCCTGCACCGCCAGATGCCGCGACGCTTCCCCGCATGGCGGCTCGCGTCGTTCCTCGCCGGCATCGCGACCCTGCTCGTCGCGCTCGCCTCGCCGCTCGAGGCCATCGACGACCTGCTCCTGCAGGTCCACATGACGCAGCATCTCATCCTCATGATGGTCGCGCCGGCGCTCCTGCTCGCAGGAGCACCGGCCATCCCGCTGCTGCGCGGCTTATCGCCGCGCATCGCCAAGGCCGTCGTCGGCCGCGCGCTCCGCGCGCGCCCCGTCCGCCGCGCATTCGACTGGCTCACCAACCCGCTCGTATGCTGGATCGCATTCGTCGCCGCTACCTGGCTCTGGCACATCCCCGCGACCTTTCAGCTCGCCCTCCGCTCCGACGGCTGGCACGTCGTCGAGCACGCATGCTTCTTCACTACGGGTCTGATGTTCTGGTACCCGGTCATCCAGCCGTGGCCGGCCACCGCGCGATGGCCGCGATGGGCGATGATTCCGTATCTGCTGCTCGGCGACGGCCAGAACACGATCCTCGCCGCGCTCTTCATGTTCTCCGGCCGCGTGATTTATCCTTACTATGCGGCGGCGCCACGAATTGCCGGCTTCACTCCCCTTGGCGACCAGATTGTCGCCGGCGCTATCATGTGGGTGCCCGGCTCGATCTTTTACCTGGTGCCGGCCGCACTCATCATGTTCGAGATGCTCTCCCCGCAAAATCTCCGTTCCCCGCTCCCGGCACGCAGTGCTTTGGATAAGTGCTCGACGCCTCTTCCCCTCTCCCTTTTAGGGAGAGGATCGAAGGTGAGGGTCCTTATCCAGCGCGCGTTCTTCGCGCGCGATTCAAGATTCTGCTTCGACTCGTTAGAAGGAGTCCTCTCATGCCATCACCTACAACATCACTAACCAATCGCCCCGCGTGGAAAGCCCTGCAAGCCCACTACAACGAAATTCACAGCCGCCACCTGCGCGCGATGTTCGACCAAGATCCCAAGCGCGGCGAGCGCCTCGTGGTCGAGGCCGCCGGCCTCTACTTCGACTACTCCAAGCATCGCGTGACCGACGAGACGATTCGCCTGCTGCTCGCACTCGCCGACGAAGTGGGACTCCGCGCACGCATCGACGCGATGTTCCGTGGCGACAAGATCAACGTCACCGAAAAGCGCGCCGTGCTGCATATCGCGCTGCGTGCGCCGCGCGGCGCGTCGATCGGCGTCGATGGCGACGACGTCGTCCCCAAGGTTCACGAGGTGCTCGATCGCATGGCGGATTTTTCCGCGCGCATCCGCGACGGCTCGTGGAAAGGCCACACCGGCAAGCGCATCCGCAACGTCATTAATGTAGGTATCGGCGGCTCCGACCTCGGGCCGGTCATGGCCTACGAGGCGCTGCGCCATTACAGCGACCGCAATCTCACGATGCGCTTTGTCTCGAACGTCGATGGCACCGATTTCGCCGAAGCTACCCGCGACCTCGATCCGGCCGAGACGCTGTTCATCATTTCGTCGAAGACTTTCACCACCCTCGAGACCATGACCAACGCGCATACCGCGCGCGACTGGTCACTCGCCGCGCTCGGCGACAACAAGGCGGTCGCAAAGCACTTCGTCGCCGTCTCGACCAACGCCGCCGAAGTGACCAAGTTCGGCATCGATACCAAAAACATGTTCGGCTTCTGGGATTGGGTCGGCGGACGCTACTCGATGGACTCCGCGATAGGACTATCGACCATGATCGCGGTCGGCGCCGACAATTTTCGCGCGATGCTGTCGGGCTTCCACTCAATCGACGAACATTTCCGCACCGCGCCCTTCGCGCGCAACTTACCCGTGCTGATGGGCCTGCTAGGTGTCTGGTACAACGACTTCTTCGGCGCGCAAACCTGTGCCGTGCTGCCCTATGAGCAATACTTGAAGCGCTTTCCCGCCTACCTGCAGCAGCTAACGATGGAATCGAACGGCAAGCATGTAACTCTCGAAGGCGCTCCTATCGACTACCAGACCGGACCTATCTATTGGGGCGAGCCCGGCACCAACGGCCAGCATTCGTTCTACCAGCTGATTCACCAGGGCACCAAGCTTATCCCATGCGACTTCATAGGATTCTGCCGCGCACTTAACCCGCTAGGACGCCATCACGACCTTACTGCTATCAAACATCTTCGCCCAAGCCGAAGCATTGGCCTTCGGTAAGACTCCCGCCCAGGTTGAAGCCGAAGGCACCCCCGGCTGGTTGGTCCCGGCCCGAGTATTCGAAGGCAACCGCCCTTCGACAGTTATCCTGGCCGACGAACTAAACCCCGAGACGCTAGGCAAGCTGGTAGCCCTGTATGAGCATAGCGTCTTCACCCAGGGCGCAATCTGGAACATCGACTCATTCGATCAATGGGGCGTAGAGCTAGGCAAGGTGCTAGCCCAAAAAATAATCCCCGAACTGGAATCGACGAAGGAACCCGACCTCAAGCACGACAGCTCCACCAACGCCCTGATAAAAAGATACCGCGCCCGCCGCGGCAGCTAGGGTTAAGCGTCGCAGCAGGATGTTGCTTATTGGCGATCGCACGTAAGCCCTCAGGCCGCGTGGCTGCGCAGGTAGTCGATGCTGCCGGGCAAATCCCGGATGAGCCGGAGCAGGATGTCCATCGCGGCGGTCTGGACGTTTCTGCCCGACTCCCAGCGCGACACGGTGTTCGCCCCCAGGCGCAGGAGGCGCGCGAGATTCGCCTGCGTCAGGCCGAACCGCTCGCGGACCACGCGGATCTCGTCGGCCGACAAGAGTCCGTGCCGTTTGCGGTAGATCGCGCTCGCGTCCTCGTGAAGCCGTTTCGAGTCCTGGAACCCGAGAACGATCTCCCCACACTTGGGGCATCTCAAGAACCGTGCGGACGGCACCGAAATCTCCTCGCCGTTTACTGGAAGCCGCAGCCGGCCGCGCTTCTCCAGCATCATCGTCCCACAATTCGGGACAGGCATCATCGGGAAGAACGCGCCCGCGGCTCGCCCTGGAAGCGCTTCGGCTACTCAGGCGCCTTCGATGCTGCCATCTTCGTCCTCATGAAATGAAATCACTACGCAGTCGTTCCTCAGAATCACCTTTATATAGACGATCGTTTCGGCAACCTGCGGCTTGAACAGGTACATCCACTCGCCGGTCGCCGCCGACGCCATTCGTCCAGCCGAGTCCGCGGCCGTCAATTGGGCCAGCACCTCGCACGCGTCTTCCTCGTCCAGGCCAAGCTCCAAACCGGCCAATTCTCTGAGCGCCTTCAGCGTAAACCGGACGTTGCGTGCTGCCGCGAGCGCCCTGATGCGCGCCAGGACTTTGGAAAGCCAACGTGGCATGCCGTAGTTTGATCACTCTTTGATTGATTATGCATATGGTTAGCCTTCGATCAAGGGTAACCTTCGCGAGCCGAGACCATTACGCAGGGACCGGGCGATGAGCTTGCCAAGCTTGATTCCAGACTTGTACAGATTGTAGCGTTTTGATACTTATGTCGGCGTTGGTTCGCCAACCTAACCCAGGGGAGGGAATGCCATGTTCCAGGTGAGATCGGCCCGTCCTGCACTTTCCGGATCGTTTCTGGTCGGCACGCTAGCGATTGCGCTCGCCGCCGGTCACGCCGTCGTTGTCCGCGGACTCGGGCGCGACGCTGAAACTCAAACCTGAGACCCACGACTTCGGCCAGGTTGTCGCCACCAAAGACAGCGCGCCGCTCACGATAACTGTCACCAATAAATCGAGGACGGATTCGGTCACCTTTGCCAGTATCGTCGCCGCCGAGACCTTCTCGATCCAAAGCGACAAATGCTCCGGCGCGCCGCTGGCGCCCGGCAGGTCGTGCAAGGTCGAGGTCGTGTTCCATCCGCTGGTCACCGGCAAGGTCAGCGATCCCAAAGCTCTGACCTTTACCGACTCGGCGCAGAACAGCCCTCAGCGCGTCGAGCTCGACGGCCAGGGAACCGTCGGCGGCTTCATCTAGATCTTGCGCAACACCCACAACTGCTCTTTGCCGTAGGCCGGCGGCGCGCGGAAGAAGTCCGAGTACTCCGCCACCACCTCGAATCCCGTCAGCTCGAACAGATACCGCATCTCCTGCCGCGTGGACCATCTAAGCGTCCACGAGCTTTCCTCCGACGCGATCGTTGCGCCGAGCTCATCCAGTTCGTCGATCTGAAAAGTCTCAGTCACAAGCTGACGAACCGGATCGTTGACGCGCTCGAGCACCCGTCGCACTACCGTGTGGCCGCTCCGCGGGTCTTTAAGCCGGCGCTCCGGGTTCGGCGACGCGGCACCGGGCGCGCAGTACTCGAGCCTAGGATCGAACACGTCTATCACGAAGTGTCCGCCCGCCTTCAGGCTGCGATGCACACAGCGCAAGGCCTGGCGCTGCTGGTCGGGCAGAGTCAGATGCTGAAACGCGCGGAACGGCACGATCGCCAGGCGGAACGATTGGTCGAGATCAAACGACGTCATATCCATCTGAAGGAATCGCACGCGGCTGCGGGTTCCCGGCGTTTCGCTCGACGCCTTCGCCCGCGCCAATTCGAGCATCGCGTCGGACGCGTCGATTCCGACCGCCTCGAACCCCGCGCGCGCGAGCGCCCACAGCACGCGCCCGGTTCCCGTCGCCAGTTCGAGCACCCTATCGCCGAACTCACGCGCGCACTCGGCGTAGAAGTCGACGTCGCCCTTGGCCGGCGGCGCGGCGCCGCTGAAGAGGTCGTAAAACGCGACGCCGAGCTTGCTCTGGTAGTAGGCGTTGGGATCTCTGTCGTCGGTCTGCATCGCGCCAATCTACTACGGGCGGGATCGCCGCGCTGCTATTCGCGTTTCGTTCTCCTGAACTAAAAACGTTTCACGTGAAACGTTTTGGTGAAAATTCGAGCAAATGAGGCTCCTTTTTCGCGAGATCACCGCATAACTTTGCCCGCGACCAAAAGCAGCCCAAAAACATCGGAACCCGAACGCGCCATTTTTGTGCCGCCACTGGCATCCGATTGTCGTCCGGCTTCCGCTCGATTCGCTTGCTCCAAGCCCATTCATCCACAGCACGCGGCATGGAACTTGAACCCTGAGGATGAGGCTAATCAATGGATGACGAGGGGCGTGCCGAGCGCGGCGTGGAGAAATCGATTCGTCCAGCCGATCGCAACGGCACCGGCGACAAGTTCCGTGCGCTGCTCGAATCGGCGCCGGACGCGATGGTGATCGTCGGCAGCGACGGCCGAATTGCGCTCGTCAATGCGCAGACCGAGAGGCTGTTCGGATTCGCGCGCGCCGAGCTGCTCGGCAACACGGTCGAGATGCTGATGCCGGCGCGCTTCCGCGACCTTCACCCGCGGCATCGCAATGGCTATTTTGCCGACCCCAAGGTGCGTGCGATGGGCTCGGGCCTCGAGCTCTACGGCCTGCGCAAGGACGGCACCGAGTTTCCGATCGAAATCAGCTTGAGCCCGCTCGAGACCGAGGACGGCACGCTCGTCTCCAGCGCCATCCGCGACATCACCGATCGCAAACTGATCGAAGAAAAAATGTTGCTGGGCGAGGAACGCTTCCGGCTCTTGATTCAGGGAGTCAAGGACTACGCGATCCTGATGCTCGATCCCGAGGGCCGGGTCGCGAGCTGGAACATGGGTGCTGAACGAATCAAAGGCTATACCGCCGAGGAGATCATCGGTCAGCATTTCAGCCGCTTCTATTTGCCCGAGGATGTCGCGGCCGGCGAGCCCGCTCGCGAACTGGCGATGGCGCAACTGAAGGGTAGCTTCGAGAACGAGGGATGGCGGGTGCGCAAAGACGGTTCCCGTTTCTGGGCCGACGTGAACGTCACCGCGATTTACGCCCCTAAAGGCGAACTTCGCGGCTTCAGCAAGGTCACGCGCGACATCACCGATCGCAAGCGCGCCGAGGACGAAGTGCGCGCACTGAGCGAAACCGCGCGGCGACATGCCGCGCAGCTCGAAGCGGTAAATCACGAGCTCGAGGCGTTTTCCTACTCCGTGTCGCACGATCTGCGCGCGCCGTTGCGCAGTATCGACGGCTTCAGCTCCGCGCTGATGGAAGACTACGCCGATAAACTCGACGAGCAGGGCCTCAGCCACTTGCGGCGTATCCGCGCGGCCACGCAACGCATGGCTCAGTTGATCGACGACCTTATAAAACTGGCGTTCGTGACACGCAGCGAGATGCATACCGAAGAGGTGGACCTGAGCGCATTGGCGAACGCCATCCTGGCCGAGTTTCGCAAGGCCGATCCGAACCGCGAGGTCGAATGCGTGGTGCAGAATAGCGTCGTCGGTCGGGGCGATCCGCAGCTGCTTCGTTCGGTGCTCGAAAATCTGCTTGGCAACGCGTGGAAGTTCACCGGCAAGCAGCGGCAGCCAAAAATTGAGTTCGGCGCCGCGGCACAAGATGGAGGCGCGGTCTATTTCGTGCGCGACAATGGCGCGGGATTCGACATGACGTATGGAAAAAAACTGTTCGGCGCGTTCCAGCGACTGCATACCGCCGCGGACTTCCCCGGCACCGGCGTCGGACTGGCGACGGTTCAGCGGATAATTCACCGCCACGGCGGCCGCGTCTCGGCTGAGGGCGCGGAGGGCAAAGGTGCGACGTTTTCATTTACGCTCGAAGGCAACCAGGTAGGCATGAAATGAAACAGCCGGTGATCCTGTTGGTCGAAGACAACGCTGACGACGAAGCGCTGACGATGCGCGCGCTCAAGAAGAACAACATCACCAATGAGATCGTGGTCACGCGCGACGGGGTCGAGGCGCTCGACTACCTCTTCGCCACCGGAACGTATGCGGGACGCGACGCCGGCACGCAGCCGGCGGTGATTCTGCTGGATTTGAAGTTGCCCAAGCTCGACGGCTTCGAGGTCTTGCGCAAGCTGCGCGCGGACCGACGAACCAGGCTGCTGCCGGTGGTTATACTCACCTCCTCCAAAGAGCAACAAGACATCGCCAGCGGCTACGGTCTGGGCGCCAACAGTTACGTGCGCAAGCCGGTGGATTTTCAGCACTTCGTCGAGGCGGTGCGGCAGCTCGGCCTCTATTGGCTGGTCCTCAACGAAAACCCTGCTTCCGAATCCGGCGGCGGTCCATGATCCAGCCCATCCGCGTCCTGCTCGTCGAGGATTCGCCCGACGATGCCGAGCTGACGATGCGGGCGCTCCGGCGCGGCGGCTTCGACCCGACCTACGCGCGGGTCGATACGCCTGAAGCAATGCGCGCGGCGTTCGCGCAGGGAACCTGGGACCTGGTTATCGCTGATTACTCGATGCCGCGCTTCAACGGCCTGGCCGCATTGAAGATGCTGCGCGAATCGGAACTCGACCTGCCGTTTATCCTGGTCTCCGGCGCCGTCGGCGAGGACGTGGCGGTCGAAGCGATGCGATGCGGCGCCGACGACTACGTCTTGAAGAGCAACCTGGCGCGGCTGCCGCTGGCCGCCGAGCGCGAGCTGCGCGACTACCAGGTGCGCATCGAGCGCAACCGCGCGCAGGCGCGTTATCGCAGTCTCGCCGATCGGGTGCCGGTGGGCCTCTTCAGGATTTCAGCGGCAGGAGACCTGCTCGAGTTCAATCCGCCGCTGATCGAGATGCTGGGATTTCCGGAAGGCGGCAGCCCCCAGCACTTGAACCTCGCGCAAGTGTGGTTGCGGCCGGACGAGCGCGCGCGGCTCAAGGCCATCCTCGATCGAGAGGGAGTCGTCAAAAACTTTGCGATGGAGCTGCGCCGCCCGGACGGCAGCGTCATCTGGTGCGAGCAGAGTGCGCGCGCGATTTACGACGCCACCGGCGAGATTCTGCACTACGAAGGAGTGCTGGTGGATATCACCAGCCGCAAGCGCGCCGAAGAAGAGGCCAATCGCGCGCGCGACAAGGTCCGCGACCTCGCGCTCGAGACGGCGCGCCTGCGCTCGGAATTCCTGGCCAGCATGAGCCACGAGATTCGGACCCCGCTGGTCGGGATCATCGGCACCGGCGAGCTGCTGTCGCACTCGGTGCTGACTCTTGAGCAGCGCCGGCTTATCGAGATCATTCGCTCGAGCGGCGAGCTGCTGCTGACGGTCGTTAATGACATCCTCGACTTCTCGAAGCTGGCGGCGGGCCGGGTCGTGCTGGAGAAGCTCGACTTTGACATCGTCGAGCTCACGGAATGTCTGATCGATGCGTTTGCGGCAGCCGCGTGCGCCAAAAATATCGAGCTCGCGCTCCATCTCGATCCAAATTTGCCGACCGGCTTGAAGGGCGACCAGAACCGGCTGCGGCAGGTCCTCAACAACCTGGTGGGCAACGCTATCAAGTTCACGGACCGCGGCGATGTAACCGTCAGGGCCGCGCGCGTGGACGAAAATGGCGACGGCGTGCTGGTGCGGTTCGAGGTCGCCGACACTGGAATTGGAATTCCGTACGCGGCGCAGGGGCGCCTGTTTCAGCCGTTCGTGCAGGCGGAAGGCTCGACCAGCCGGCGCTTCGGCGGCACCGGCCTCGGCCTGGTCATCGCGGCCAAACTGCTGGAACAGATGGGCGGTGAAATCGGATTTGAAAGCACGCCCGGCGCGGGCTCGAACTTTCATTTCACGGCGCGGTTCGCGAAGGGCTCGGAGATTGCCCGTCCGTGGATGAGCGCATCGGCGCTGTCATGCTTCAAGACGATGCGCGCGATCATCATCAACGAAAGTCCGGCGCTACGCCGGGTCATTTCCGATTACCTGTCGTCGTGGGGAGTCGAGAACGCAGCGGTCGGCAGCGGCGCCGAAGCGATCGCGATGCTGCAGCGCACGCCGGCCGGCGGCCACGATCAATTCACCCAATTCATCGCGCTGCTCGACGAGCAGACGCCCGCTATCGGCGCGCACGGAGTGGCGCGCGCAATCAAGGATCAATGCGGCAGCGAGCGTTGCAAAGTGATCATGCTCGGCACCGAGCGCGAGGCGCGACCGGCGGCCGACGGCGTCGATCGATGGATTACGAAACCGGTGCGTCCCTCGCATTTGTTCAGTTGTCTGCTCGAGCTATGCGGCAACAGCGATCGCGGCGTTATCGGAAAAGTCGCGGTGGCGGCGTCCGGACCGCCTGCCGACGGGATACCCGATTGGCGCAGAGCGATGCACGTGCTGTTGGTGGACGACAACCTGGTGAATCGAATCATCGGGGCCAAGCAGCTGTCCGCGTTGGGCTTCACGGCGGAAATCGCCGACGGCGCGCGACAAGGGCTGGCGCTCGTCGCGAAAGACTCGCCGGATATAGTCCTGATGGACTGCGAGATGCCTGAGATGGACGGCTACGAGGCGGTGGCCGAAATCAGGCGGCGCGAAGGCAGCGTTCGGCACACCGTGGTGATCGCGCTGACCGCGTATGCGACGGCCGACGATCGCGCGCGCTGCCTCGACGCCGGGATGGACGACTACCTG
The DNA here is from genome assembly GCA_963756005.1 of uncultured delta proteobacterium. GTDB lineage: Bacteria > Desulfobacterota > Binatia > Binatales > Binataceae > Binatus. The sequence goes on along the minus strand of CAVWMC010000010.1, from coordinate 258,296 downwards.
AGCAAGCCGGTCAAGCTGGATGCGCTCGCGGCGATGCTCGACCGCTGGCGACACGGCGAGCTCGCTCCCACGGTATCTTCGCGGCTGTAGCTCAGGCGGAGACTACTTCGAGCCAATCAACAGGCGCGATGAATTTGGTGGCAGGCGGATCCAGCCGTCATGCCGCGATGAGCTCGAGATTCGCCGGCGCCGCGCTTTCGACCGCCTTCAGTGATACCGTCGAATCGAAGGTGGCCAGCCGGCCACGGTTCGCTACCGAAAGCGCAAGCAGATAGAGGTCGGTGAGTTGGCGATGGCCTTGAACGTGGTTCCATCGGAACCTTCCGGACTCGCGGATGCTAAGCGAATCGGGCCAGAAGACATGCAGACGATCCGAGCACAAGGTTCGCAGGCGCAAAGTTGCATCCGCCACAGTCGTGCGCGCGCCCGGATAGGACGGATTGGATAGTATGCGAACCAGCGCGTTCTCGGTGAGCGGGCAACTCGCCCATCTAGCACTGCGATTGCGCCGGAACCATGCGTGCGCCGCCTCGTGATGCAAATGGGCCGGATCGAACAGCGCAACCAGGACATTTACGTCGAGCAGAGCGATCACGCGCGGCCCAGGTGCTTACGGTTCGTCGCGGAGCCGGTTGACGATTTCGGGAGTGACGATCCGCGCCCCTCGTTGCTTGGGCAGGACCGGCACGCCGTTGCGCTTATGCGCAGCGCGAGCTCGAGGTGCGAGGGCGCTACGCGCCAGCTCGGAAAGGACGCGCCCCGCCGTAGTGCCGCGCCGTGCCGCGAGCTCCTTGGCGCTCTCGAGAACGTCCTCGTCGATGTCCAGTGTGGTCCGCACGCGATGATCATCACGCATCAAACATCACAGGTCAAGGAAAGACGAACCGGAAGTCTGGCACGGTGGACGGGGCGGCGGGCGGCGGGTAGATCTGGCCGATATGCCGCTTGAGTCTTCTATCGTTGGGATTGCGGGTGCGCCGATGGTCAGCGAGGTCGATGCGCGCTGGACGATGGCGTATGCGGCGGCGCTCGGCGACGTTATGCCGTGCTACATGGACACCGTCGGCGGCGTGATTGCGCATCCGATGTTCCCGGTTTGCATCGAATGGCCGGTGCAGGTCGCGATGCGCGCGCAGTTCGAGCGGGCTACGTCGCTCACGCGCGACGAGGCGATGCGCGCGGTGCATGCGACGCATGACACGGTGCTGTATCGCGCGATTCGGCCGCCCGAGCGGCTGACGACGCAGCTCACGGTCGCGGGCGTCGAGCGGCGCAAGCCGGGCGCGTACATGGTCACGCGCCTGGACACAGTTGACGCGGCGGGCAAGCCGGTCTGCACCAGTTGGTACGGCGCGATCTACCGCGGCGTCGAGGTCAAGGGGCCTGATGCGCCGGCGAAGCTTCCAATGGCGCCGCCGGAACCGGTCGTCGAGGAAGGCGAGCCGTTGTGGGAATGCGAGGTCGATGTACCGGCGGGGATGGCGCACATCTATACCGAATGCGCGCGAATTTTTAATCCGATACACACCGACGCCGCAGTCGCGCGCGCGGCCGGGCTGCCCGAGATCATACTGCACGGGACCGCGACGCTCGCGCTGGCGGTGTCGCGAGTAATCGAGAGCGAAGCGGGCAGAGATCCTGCAAGAATCGAAAGAGTCGCGGCGCGTTTCGGCGCGATGGTGATGATGCCCTCGACGCTGACAGTGCGCGTCCTCGCGCGAGAAGGTGCGGTTGTGTTCTTCGAAGTGTTGAGCGGCGAAGGGCGATTGGCGATTCAAGATGGGATGATCGTGCTGCGCGCGTAGCGCGGCGGGATTCGTTCGGCGACCTCTTCTTGTCCGAGGAGAGGTCGACGAAAGCCGCGCAGCGGTGTCGCCGGGAGAGGTGCGACCCGGGAAGCTGCACCTACACCGACTCGGTTAATCGCGCTCCATGGCAGTGGACGTCTGTTCATGAATCGCAATAAATCATCAATGTGATGCGATGTCGTGCGTCGCACCTCTCCCGCAGCGCTCCTGCGGCGCGCTGCGACCTCTCCTCGGACAAGGAGAGGTTACTGAATCGAATGAGGGGCCGGAGATTTTCGGAAGAAGAAAGAAAATCAGAATTCGTCGGGGGGTTTTACGGCGCGGAACTGGATGAGCAGCAGGATGTCGTAGATCGTCTTCAGCGTGCCGGCGCATATCAGCGGCCAGCCGAATGATGAACGAGTCAGCATCGCGCCCGCCGGCAGCGGCGCCATCGCTGACGCCAGGCTGCGCGGCACGTTGGTGACGGTCGCGGCGGCGGCGCGCTCCTCGGGCGGCACTACCGCCATCACGTAGGATTGGCGCGCGGGCACATCCATCTGCGACATCGACGATCGCAGCAGCAGAAATCCCATCGCGAGCGCCGGCGTCGGCATCAGCGCCGCGACTATCAGCATCGCGTTCGCCGGCAGATGGCTGAAGACCATGGTGTTGATACGGCCGAAGCGCGCGGCGAGCGCCGCCGAAATAAAATTTGAAAACGAGCCGAGCAATCCCGCCGCGAAGAAGAACGCGCCCGCCATCTGGACCGACAGGTTGAAGCGGCGGAACAGCCACAGCGCCAGCAGCGACTGGATCACAAAGCCGCCGCCGAACGCGTCGATGCTGAACAGCGCCGACAGCCGGTAAACGATCGCGCGCGACTTCTGCAGCGGCGCGCGCTTGAGCGGCTGGCGCTCGACTTCGATGTCGGGCGACAGGCGCCGATAAAACGAGAACGCGAGGAGCGAAAGAATCGAGTACGCGACGAAGCCCGAACGCAGCGCCGGCGCGAGCGCCCATCCGTGGCGCGCCGCGAGTATCGCGGGCAGGCCGCTGCTGAGCGCGCCGAACGCGCCGGCGAATGCACCCGCGACGTTGTACAGCGCGAACATCGCGGTCAAATCGGGCGGATCGGCGGCCTCGGCCAACGCCGCCTGCTCGACCGGCAGGAACAGGCTGACGTCGCCCGCCGACGGATTCAACGTGCCGATCACGGCGACCACGAACAGCGGCCAGAAGCGAGTGGTCGTCGTGAATCCGATTCCCGTCAGCAGCATCAGCGCGCAGGCCGCGAGCAGCACTCGCCGCCGGCCCAACCGATCGGTCGCGAGACCAACCCATAGCGTGAGCCCCGCCGATCCGAGCAGCGTGCCGAACACGATTGCGCCGACACGCAGCGGACTGAATCCGATCGCCGTCAGGTAGCCCGGCAGCAGCACGCTGACGGCGCCGTCGGCCAGGCCGCGGAGCGCGCGCGTCGTCAGCAGGAGGCGCGCGTCGCGAGTAGCGCTCTGCGGGAACCATCGATTGACCGGCGTCGGCATGATGTCGGAGAACGCTAACCTCATGCGCGCAGCGGAACAATCGCGAAGAAGCGGGAGCTCGCGATCGCGCGAATCGATCGCGGCCTGCGTGGCCATATTGTCATCGCAGCCCGATGCCGTCTAAGCTGTTAACAAGGGTTCCTGATGCAATCGCGGTTGCGCAAATTCGTCAAACTGCCGGCGGCTGATCGCTGGCTGCTCGCGTCGGCCATCGTTTCGGTCGTCAAGGCGCGGGCTACGGTGATGTTCGTTCCGGTCCGCACGATTCTACAACCGCTACCTCGCGGGCTTGAGGGGGTAGCGGCGGACAGCGTTGCTGCCGCAAAAATCAGTTGGGCGGTTGAGACGGCCGGCCGGATCGTGCCAACCGGAGAAAACTGTCTCGTGAAAGCGATCGCGGGGCGCGAGATGCTCGCGCGTCGAGGTGTCAGCAGCGAAATCCGGATCGGAGTTGCGAAAAGTTCACCCGACACCCTGAGCAGTCATGCGTGGCTCGAATGCGGCGACAGGATTGTCACCGGCGAAGGCGCGCATCGCGGCTACCTTGCGATGCCCGTGGGTGAGCGTGGTGCTGAGAGCGGGCGGCTCGCGACGACTCCATCATCGTTCGACAATCCCTGAGTATGGCGAACCCGGGCAAGGAAGGTTTGATGCGCGTCGAGATCAACGATGGCGTCACGTGGCGCGACCTCGCCGGCGACGTGGTCATTCTAAATGTGGAGACCGGCGTCTATTTTGGCCTCGACGGCGCGGGCGGCCAGATATGGCGTGAGCTGGTCGAACACGGTTCGATCGAGAAGACTCTCGAAGCGCTCGAGCGGCAATTCGACGCCGAGCCTGAAGAACTACGACGCGACCTCGACGAGATCGTCGAGCAACTCGTCAAAAAAAGACTCGTACAACTGATCGGCGAAAAACCCAAGAGTCGGTTGCGGTGAGGCCAACGCGGGAGGCGGCGGCCCGTCTCCCCGGCGCATCGATCCGATGAGCGGCTTCGCAGTCCTGTATCAGTGGGATGGTGCGCCCGCCGACCGCTCAACTGTCGAGCGGATGCTCGGCGTCATCCCCTATCGTTCAGTTGACGGCTCCGGTGTATGGATCAACGGCCCGGTCGCGATTGGGCATGCGAAGCTCGCTACTACGCCCGAAGCTCTAACTGAAACCAGCCCGTTCGTGGATGATAGCAGCGGCCTCGTTCTATCGATGGACGGACGGGTGGACAACCGCGACGAGCTGATCGCGGATTTGAATTCCCGTGGCTATCAGATTCGCACGGGCACCGACGCCGAAATAGTGCTTAGGGCGTGGCAGTGCTGGGGTGTGGAAGCGCCGGCAAAGCTAATAGGCGATTTCGCGTTCGCATTGTGGGACCCATCGAAGCGGACGCTCTTCTGTGCGCGCGATCCTTTGGGAGTAAAGCCTTTCTATTACTTCAAAGGCCCAGGATTCTTTCTGTGCGCCTCGGAGCTACATCAACTGTTCCAGGATCCAAGGGTCCTGCGAAAACCTAACGAGCCTGCTGTAGCGGACATCCTGGTAAGGATGCCGGTTGATCGCGAAGAGACCCTCTTTGAAGGTATCCGGCGACTCGAGCCGGCTCATTATATGTGCGTCAGCCCGCGTGGCGTGGAATATCGCCGGTATTACGATCTCGACCCCTCGCGAGAGATCGTCTATCGGAGCGACGACGAATACGCTGAGCATTTTCTTTCGCTGTTCAAGCAAGCGCTGCAATGCCGGCTGCGCAGTAACAAGGGAGTTGCCTCGGACCTGAGTGGCGGGCTGGATTCCTCATCGATAGTTTGTCTCACCGAACATCTACGCCGGCAGGGCCAAGTGCATTGCCCGAGTTTCGAATCCTTTTCAGTTCGCTTCGAGTCCAAGGATGCAGCCGAAGCTGAGTACGTTGAGGAGGTACTGCAAATGTACCCTCATCGCCATACCTACTTATCGCCGGCAGTGACTCCACTCACGGAACTTATCCGGCAGGTTGCGCACTACCAGGACTTGCCGGACGAGCCCAACTTGATGTGTGCCGATTACATTCCGATTCTTGGCAAGCGTAATGACCTGAGAGTCCGGCTGAGCGGACTGGGTGGCGACGAGTGGCTTTCCGGAACGTACCTCGTGTATGCGGACCTGATCAGGCAACTGCGCATAACGACGCTGCTGCAGACTTTGCGGATCAATCGAACACCTCCCGCCGGGTCCCCCGCCTTTCCGGGCTATGCCCAGGTTCTTCGGCGGTACGGCGTCTCGCCACTCCTGCCCGAAGGCTTCAAGTCTGTGATCAGGCGATGGCGGAATCCTCCGGAGCCGAGCGCGATGGTGTCGCGCGCGTTCGCTGCTCGGACAAGGCTATCGGAGCGGCTCGCGACGCAGCCGCCGGCGCCGCGATGCCGCAGTTTCGCACAGCAGGCCGTGTACAGGGTTTACGCGTCGGGATTCTTCCCTTACGTGATGGAGCTCAATCAACGCGGAACATCACGTTTTAGACTCGAGGGACGCCATCCGCTGCTGGACCGCCGCGTGATGGAGTTTGCGTTCGCGATCCCTTACAGCCAGATTTGTCGCGGAAACTTTGCCAAGTTCGTGCTGCGCGAATCGATGCGCGGAATCTTGCCGGAGCGTGTGCGGATGCGGCCCGACAAGGCCGGCCTGACCGAACTACACGCAATGGCGCTGATCGAGAATGGTGGCGAGCGGCTGTTCGATCGCCTCAACTGTGTCAGTAACGGATGGGTAGAAGGAGAAGTGGTTCGGAGCTGGTACCGCTCGATGGCTGCTGCGTTTTCGCGCGGCGACCCCTCCTACATGAACCATGTCTGCGATCTGTGGATGGTGCTTGCGGTCGAGCTGTGGCTAAGTGTGGTGTTCCTGGGTATCAGCGAGCCCTTCAAGCACCTGACCGCAAGCAAGTAAGCAGCTTTGTCCGCAGTTACGGTTGCTCGATTTGCCAGATTCGCCAGTAAGGGCCCGGCTGGAGCAGGCGGAATTGCGACGCCACATAGGGCGGCGGCGACTGATCGACGGGTAACGCAAGATAGCGCACCTGGAGAGCGCGGATGAATTTGTCGGGATCTCGCGTCACCTCGTCAAACTTCCGCATGAAATCTTCCATCAGTTGCGGCTGGATCGGTTCGGAGAACCAGTAGTCGTCCTTTACCTCATCGGAAGTCGCTCGGGCGAAATCCGCGCGCTTGACTCCATTCAGATACGCGTCGAGGGCGGTTCTCGACTCCCAGGCTGAATTGTCGAGAGCCACGCTAAGGGGCAAAATCCAGCCGGCGAGCTCACGCTGATTCTCGGCGACCGCCGCCAATTCGCAAAAGTCTTGCGATCCGGCGAGCACCGACCGCGGAACAAGCGGAGAGACACCCGGTGCCATCCGCTGGGTGCGGTATCTGACAAAGTTCTGGATCTGTCCATTGCTCCAGCGGGTGCGGGTTACGTCGATAGCGTTCAAGTAGATTCCACCGATCAGGTAGAGCAGCACAAACGCCGAGAGGGCCAGCCCATGCCACGCACGCGAGGATATCCGGCGTTCCGCGATGCCAGCTATCACAATCAGTCCCAATACAAGTCGAATCGGCCACCAGAGCCAGATGTAGTGATACTCATGAAAAAAAACGTGCGTCACCATGCGGCTGTAGCCAAGCAGTAATCCAGCGATCACCAGGCTCAATAGATAGATCAATTCGAATCTGCGAGTTTTCCAGATCCAGAAACCCGCCAAGGTGAAAAACGCAACCGTCAGAATCGGGAAGGCGAGATCGTAGTCTCGCGCCTTTGCGGCAGCGGGAACAAACAACGCGAGTCGCGCGACCCCTTCGTCAATCGCCGCCGCTCTGGAGTGCAGGCTCAGGACCAAATCCGGGATGCCGATGACAGAGCCGATCAACAGCGTCCAGCCGTAAATCTTACGGCCGGCGGGATCGAGCAGCAGTGCGATGACCAAGGCCACCGCCACCATCGTCCACAGGTAGAAAAAAACATAGAACAACAGCCCGAACACCAACCCCGATATCCACAGGTTCAGGCGCCGCGGACACTCGCGCGCGTTCGCCACGGCGATAATCTGGAAAAATAGAAACGGCAGATCGATGGACGGATCCGGAGCACGCCATTGAGCAAAAGGAATCGTGATGAGACGCCCGACTGGATGGATGACCAGGGAAATCGCCAGCTGCCTCAACTGCAAAAGAAATACGAAGCGGCTGCAAAACCCGAAGTCCGACATGCAGAATATGCTCAACCCGGCCGCTAACCATCGGCGGCGCAAAAACCGCCAAAATGTCAGATACAAACCCGCACCAACGCCCGCACCGGCGAAAATTGACCAAATCAGCGCGACCGAGAAAAGACTGAGTCCTAGGATGCGGACGATGAAAACAACGGGAACAAACGGGAGCCAGGGGTAAAATGAGACTCCATTGGCAATGGTCGGATCGCTGATATGCCCGAGATGGTTGTAATAAGCCTCGGCCGCAATCTGAAGGTAGTAGAGGATCTCCGGCTGCGCCAGACACACCCAAACTCCGGTCTTCAGTCGCCAAATCAGAGCCGGTGTCAGGGCAAGCGCCAGTCCCGCCGCAACGCAGGTGAGCATCGGTACGACGGGAACTTTGGCGCCAGGCGAATCGGTGTCTGGTTCATGCATTGCCTGTCACCCTCGCCCACCTCACCGTGCTCGCGCCGGGGCCGGCGCGAAACTCTACCGTAACTGAGCGGGCGACTATCTGGAACTTTTGTTCTATGTCAAGTCCCCGGGATGTCTGAATTTTCTTGAAAGGGGGCGACGCGAGCTTTTAGGGGGAAAATGGATTCTCTGGGGAGAGAACGATACTGACCTTAATGATGATCTCAATACCTGTCGCCTTGACATCGAATCGCTGCCGTTGCTATATTCCGTGACACTACGTTGGGGGTTGAGGATGACTAGAAGTACTGAAGAACAGAAGGAAAAGAAGCAAGAGCGAGCAAAGCGACACTATGTTCGCCCTCGCCTAAAAGAGTATGGTAGCGTTGCTAAGTTGACCGAGTCTGGCGGTTCTCATACTCCCACTGACGGTGCCGCATTGAGGAAGCCCGGCGCGTAATTTCCGACTTTTTGGAAATTTGTAGATCCGCAAACAGCTTCCGACGTCCCGCTAAGCGAATTCGGCATTTTGCGGATAGGCGGATTCGTTCTCTATGAGGGTACCTCGCCAAGCGAGGCCGCGCCCGTGGCTTAGTTGAATAAGACGAGGATCCGCACCTTCCAGCAGCAAGCCTACGGGCTTCGAATCGTTACCGACATTCCGCTTCCTGAGCTTTCGGCACCACGGGTGTCGTCAGTCGGGACGGCGGTCCGCGCGACTCTTGGCAGGCGCGCTGAACGCTTGCGCCTCCATCCGCGATGGTTCCGGCATTCGCGGCCTCCAGGTGGCAGCACGTGGCTTCGCTGCGGCAAGACTCCCGGCGGTTACGTGCTCGCCTTTGCTGATCTCGCCGACTTTGTGATTGACAACGTCGGGCGCCAGGTAATTTGCTGCAACGCGCGCGCCGGCGTAAGCCTGAAGACAATCCGCCATCTTCTAATCGATCAGGTGCTGCCGCTGGTCGTAAACCTGCGCGGGCGTGAGGCGCTGCATGCGACAGCGGTCGCGACACGCAAGGGGGTCTGTGCATTCACAGGGCCTGCAGGGTCGGGGAAATCTACCCTCGCCGCCAGCTTCGTCCTCTCTGGCTATCCGCTGGTCTGCGATGATTGCCTCGCGCTTTCCGACGGCGCGCCTATCCGGACGCTCCCCGGTTATCCGGGCTTGCGGCTGTGGAACGATTCGGTAAGGGCGCTTGGCGCAAGCTCACGGAAGCTGAAGGCGGTTGCGCACTACACAACAAAATCGCGCTTAACGGATTCTCGGCGCGGCGATTTCTGCTCGACTTCACGCCGGCTCGCGCGCATCTATTTGCTCCAGCGCACGCGAGCAGGCAAACGCGCTGCCCGCGTTCTTATAGAAGAACTCGCTCCCATGGAGGCGCTGATGGGACTGATCAAGGCAGCCTACCGGTTCGATACAACGGACACTGCAATGCTGAAGCGGCAGTTCCATTTCCTCGCCGGCGTGGCAGAGCAGGTGCGAGTCAAGCGGCTGGTGGTGCCAGACGATTTTTCCGCGCTCGCCGATGTGAGACAGGCCGTCCTGCGCGACTTGAGCGGACGTCCGGCCCGGTAGGCAAGCACGAAGATTCAGAAATTCTGTTCGTAGGTTTCGGTCAAAAGCTGGTCAGCAGACAGACAGGGATCTCGTCGGCCGGTCCTCCGCGGATCCCGTGGATCCGCGGAGGCTTCCGGCAAAGCGAGTAAGATACGTCAGCTTCCGATTCCGCCTATGCAGGCAGGACTTGTCGCCGTGCCGGCCTTGGAAGAGGTAAAGCTGTTGTTGAACCAGAGATTAGCGCCACAGGTGGTGTTCTGGTCGTAGAGATCTATCAGGTTAGTGCTGGCCTCAACGGTCGTGACGAAGTCGTTGGAGGTATTGTCACTAGTCCCTATCACAACCCCGTATGAGGTGTTGTCTGAGATTCCGACCGGCGACGATAAAAACGCGTCAGCTATAACGGCGTGGGTATTTCTGTTGCCACTCGTCGTACCGCCCACTTGGACTCCGCTACCACCGTTACCGACCGCGATGAATACATCGGCCAATGGGAAGGTGCTACCTTCTATCAGCAATCCGTTGCTGCCATTGTCGGTACTTGAAAAGTCCAGAACCGAGCAGTGTGCGCCGCAACCATTGATAAAAATCCCATTCCCAGTGTTTGAAAAGGAACTGAAGTTGACAAACCTGGTAGTCGCGCTCGAAGCCAATTCCAGCCCGATTACGTTATCTGTGACGTTAAAGTCGTCGCCCACACTGCCGCCGCCGGTGTCGATGAGCCCAATCTCAAACCCGCTAATGGTGCTATTAAAGCCTTCGACCACATCCGAGGTGCCCGTGATATGGATGCCATCCCCGATCGAACTGGCACCTGGACCTGTGATGTTGTAACCATTGAGGAGCAACGCGCTGCCGGTGGCCGACAGGGTAATGCAAGTGCCGGTTCCGGCCTCAGTGAGGTTGCCCGTAAGATAGTAAATCGTATCGGCCGTAGCGAGCGTCCCACATGCGGAGACAGCCGTGGGATCAGGCCCCTCTTCTGACTTGTTTGAATGCTTCTTGGCCCAGGCAGCCTGCGGACCGGTCAGGAGAAGCCCTACCGTCAAGGCAAGTGCCCCTGCGCTCGTGAACAAACCTCTGTTAAGTAACTTCATCTTAAAGCACACGCTCCTTTCGCTTTATTTTGCTTTTTAGCGGCTCTTCACTTTGCTGAAGAATCGCCCCTTCACGACTCTTGATCTCAATTCTTTAGCCTAGACGCGCCATGACTGATTTGATCATGGTTTGTTAGCAGGACGCATCATTCCACTTTCACATCTTTGCGTCAAGCGGATTTATAACCCCCATTGACCACCTTGGAACTCGAATTTTAACGTTAGACGGGCTGAATGACGCAAATCTCTACAATTTGTATTTTCATGTAGGTCAAAGTAGAGACCGCTGCCCGCGTCAAGCTTAGCATAAAACGCGCTTGGCCTCGTCCGAAGGCTCGGGATAATGTGACTATTCCGTGACATCCGACGCGCTCCTCGACCATTCATCCCTCTCCGGCGAAGCGGCGCTCGTGCTGTGCTGCGCGACCACCGCGGCGACGCCGTCGCGCACAGCGCGAGCATCCGGTCTCGCGGCGCACGTGCGCGACTGGGATAACGTCATCGACATTGCGATGAAGCACGCGGTGCTCCCCCTGGTTCATCGGTACTTGAGCCTCGAATGTACGGCCGCGGTGCCGGAAGCGGCGATGACGAAGCTGCGCACGCAGTGGCAGATGATCGCGCTCTACAACCGTCATCTGGCGGCCGAGCTCGTGCGTCTGACGGGCCTGATGAGGGCGGCGAATATTGCGACCGTCGCTTTCAAAGGTCCGGTGCTGGCCGCGATGGCGTATGGATCGATCGACCTGCGGCAGTTCGTCGATCTGGATATTCTGGTGCATCAGGCCGACTTGCCGCGGGTCGCGGAAATTCTCACCGCCGAGCGGTACCTGTCGCCGCATACGCGGCGCGAAGGTCTGGCGACCAACTATTTTCAGGAGTCGGAGGACGCCTTCTTTGCGGCCGGCGCAATGGGCGCGGTGGACGTGCATTGGAAGGCCACGCCGCGATCGTTCCGCTTCGCGCCGACGGAAGAGTCGTTCTGGCATCGCGCGCGCGCAATCGATCTCGAGTTCGGCACGGTCACCGCGATCGCGCCGGAGGACCTGCTGCTGTACCTGTGCGTTCACGCCGCGAAGCATGGATGGGTCCAGCTCGGCGCGATCTGCGACATCGCGGAAACGCTGCGCGCGCGGCCGGCAATCGATCTGATGGCGATACTCGACGAAGCGACGACGCTCGGCAGCCGCCGGATGTTCCTGACCGGCATGTTGCTGGCGCATGAGCTGGCCGGCGCGCCGCTTCCGGATGAGCTAGTCGCGATTGCCCGCAACGACCGCAATGTGAGCGCGATCGCAAGGCGCGTCGCGAGCGGGCTATTTCGCGGCGCCGGGCGCGCCGACACGCCATTCGATCCGTGGGCAGTTCCGATTCGATCGATTGAAGGCACCGGCGCGCAAATCTACTACGTCGTCCAGCGGACACTGGCGCCGACGATGGGCGACTACGAACTGATCCCGCTGCCCCGATCGCTGTTCCCGCTTTATTGGCTGATTCGGCCATTTCGGATGGCGGCGCAATACGGCCCGCGCCTTCTGCGCAAGCAGTAAACGCCTGGACGTGGCAGCCGGTTGCCGCGCAATTTGTCGATTTTCGACTCCACCGGACGACTGGATAGTGCGCGATACATTCGAGCGCTGTGGAGGATTACCCATGCGATATTTGTGCGCCGTTTACCTGGAACTGAAGGATATGGAAAAGCTGTCAGCGGCCGAGGGCGCTGCGCTCAACCGCGATTCGATTGCTTATGATGAAACGCTGCGCCTGAGCGGGCATTACATTGCGTCCGACCCGCTGCAGCGTGCGACCACCGCCAAAACGCTGCGCGTCCGCAAGGGCAAGCTGTCGGTCATGGACGGTCCCTTCGCCGAGACCAAAGAGCAGTTGGGCGGCTTCATTCTGATCGAGGCAAAGGACATGGATGAGGCGGTCGAACTGGCGTCGAAGATCCCGATGGCGAAGCACGGCAGCATCGAGGTGCGGCCGACGATGAAGATCTCGGCGAAGACGAAATCCTGACTCACAACGCGCGCGCGCACGTGGAAGGGCACGCTGTCAGAGATTTAGCTGCGCGACGGAGTGAACGCGGGCCGCCGCGATAGCGGCGACCGCCGAGCGTAGGCCTGAGAGGGGCCGGCTTCGCAGCCGGCCCCTCCCGCTTACTATTTGTTTGGACTTACCACTTTTCCCTGTATGCTGTTGTGGCTTCTTGTGCCCAAACCTTAAGTGGCCGCATTTTGGCATCGCGGCCGTGAAACCAATTCTCGAATTGAAAGACGCGACGGCCATCGTGCTTGACGCCGTCCAAGCGTGCGCAATCCGAGGTGGTAGCAATGAAAATGATCGCCGGATTGAGTCGCTCCACTAGGTCACGCAACGGAAATCGGTTTGAGTTCGGGCATTCGGCAATCACTTGCGAGTATTTTTTCTTCGGATCCTTTTTTTCCGGGGGCGCGTAGCACTTGGCCAGGTTCGCGATCGCAACTTGTTCGAGGTCAACCTTCAACTCGGCTCGTAGCGCGCAGAAATTCCAAAAGACCCCCCTTGAATTTTGCCAGAATCTCGCCGCCTCCGGATAGTACAGGCGCATCGCTGCAAGATAAGCTGCGTCGCCGACGCGCCCTTCACGAATCCATGTTGCACCGGCGGCGCCCAGCGATTGGATCGTCCGCGCTTTGAACAGAAACTCTTCGTTGTGAACCGCACCGACAAACAGAACGCGCCCGCTTGCGTAATTAGGGCCGAGATATCCAGGCCAGCGCGAGATGCGATCGGTGGTGCCGCTCACGCAGCAATTCATCGGGCCGCCGTCGCGCGTCAGCACGTCTCGCGCGTACTCGAGCCAGCGGCGGTCGGTTTCGATTTGAGAATTCACCAGCGTCTGGTTTTCTCCTCGGCGGTTGGAAGTTCTCTGCCGGATAAAAGCGAAAAGTGAGTGAGCCGGCTGGGACTTGAACCCGGGCGCTGCAAAACGGCCCGCGGCCGATTCGCGGCTCCCGCAACAACTCGAACGCTTGAGAGCAGTGGCCTCGCGATGACCTCTCAACTAAACCGCAGACCCTTCATTTCGCCGTCTTCGCGCCAGCGCTTGATTAGCTCGTGGAACTCGACCGGGCCGCCGCCGTATAGTTCGCCGGCCAGGCCGAAGCCTTTTTGCGGCTTGCCTTCGTTGTTGTAGTAGCCGGGCGTGCACGCCTCGAGGAAATCCTGGTTGTTCATCGCCTTCGCTTTGATGGTCGCGACCCATTCGGCCTCGGCCTCCGGCGTCGGCTCGATGCATCGCGCCTCTTGCGACTTCGCGTGCTTGATAAGCTCGGTGATGTGCCGCGCCTGCTCCTCGAGCATGTGCGGAAAATTCGCCGTCAACGCATTCTGGGTGACGCCCATGTGGAAGCAGTTCGGGAACCCGGCGCTGCAGAAGCCATGCAGCGTTTTCAGACCATTCGCCCAGTTCTCGCTGAGCGCTTTGCCATCGCGGCCGTAAACCTCGAAGCCCGCGCGCCGCGTGTAGGCGGTGCCCACTTCGAACCCGGTGGCGAAGATGATGCAGTCCACCTCGTACTCGACGCCGTCGAACACCAGGCCCTTCGCCGTGATGCGATCGACGCCGCGGCCCATCGTATCCACCAGCGTGACGTTGGGGCGGTTGAACGCGGGCAGATATTCGTCGTTGAAGGTCGGGCGCTTGCAGAACTGGCGGTACCACGGCTTCAGCGACTCAGCCGTGCGCTTGTCCGTGACGATCGAATCGACGCGCGCGCGGATCTGGTTCATCTTTTTGAAGTCCGCGATCTCGGCCAGCCGCATGACCTCCTGCATCGATATCTCGGAGCCTTTGTTCCGCGCCATGAGCAGGCCGCCGAGATTGCGGATGATGTCGGTCCATCCGTCGTTGACGAGGTCCTCGGGCTCGAAGCCGCCCGAGACCAGCGCGTTGAAATTTTCCATCCGATGCTTCTGCCATCCGGGCTCCAGCGTCTTGACCCATTCGGGGTCGGTCGGACGATTGCCGCGGTTGTCGATCGACGACGGCGTCCGCTGGAAGACGTACAACTGCTTGGCGTACTTGGCGAGAAACGGAACGCATTGGACGGCGGTCGCGCCGGTGCCGATTACCGCGACGCGCTTGTCGCCGAGCTTGTGCAGATTGCCGTTGGTGTCGCCGCCGGTGTAGCCGTAGTCCCAGCGGCTGGTGTGGAAGGTATGCCCCTTGAAGGTGTCGATGCCGGGGATGCCGGGCAGTTTCGGCCGGTTGAGCGGCCCGTTGGACATCACGACGTAGCGCGCGCGAATCCGGTCATCGCGGTTGGTGGTGACTAGCCAGCGGCACTCGTCCTCGCTCCAGGTGAGCGCTTTGATCTGAGTCTGAAAGCATGCGTCGCGATAGAGATCGAACTTCTCGCCGATCCGCCGCGCGTGCGCGAGGATTTCCGGCGCGTAGGAGTACTTTTCCTTGGGGATGTAGCCGGTTTCCTCGAGCAGCGGCAGATAGATGTACGATTCGATGTCGCATTGCGCGCCGGGATAGCGGTTCCAGTACCAGGTGCCGCCGAAGTCGCCGCCCTTTTCGATAACGCGGATATCCTTGACGCCGGCCTCGCGCAGACGCGCGCCCGCCAGCAGGCCGCCGAAGCCGCCGCCGATGATCACGACGTCCACCGCGTCGCCCAGCGGCGCGCGGGTGAAGCCGGGATCGACGTAGGGATCATCTATATAGCGGCTGAAGTCGCCCTTCACTTCGACGTACTGCTCGTTGCCGTCGGCGCGCAGGCGTTTGTCGCGCTCCTCGCGATACTTGGCGCGCAGCGAATCGGGATCGAAATCGAATTCAGCCTGGCCGTTGCTGGTTGACGGAACTTTTTCAGTGTCACTCATCTGGCAATCTCCAAAATTGATCAAAAGTGATCGGAAACACCTTGAGCGTTACCCAAGTGCGGCGATGGATTCAAGTACGGAGGGGTACCGCGACCGGCGGGCGCAGTGGCCCGAAAGAAAGCGGGCCAGCTAGATCGGGCTGCCGTTTTAGTCAATCTATAGCAGTCAGAATGTCGGCACCGCAGACTTGCCAGAATCAGTTTGCTGGAGCAAATTGAC
Source organism: uncultured delta proteobacterium (assembly GCA_963756005.1). Classification (GTDB taxonomy): domain Bacteria; phylum Desulfobacterota; class Binatia; order Binatales; family Binataceae; genus Binatus. The sequence continues at coordinate 242,571 of CAVWMC010000010.1, read as the reverse complement.
AGGCACGGCGCGGGGGCGCCGACAGGGAGGGGTTCATGGCAGATCGGAATCGAGCGTTCACGTTGGCGGCAATTGCACTGCCGTTTTTGTTCCTGGCGACATCGGGTTTGGCGAGAGCCAACACGATAACCGTTGATACCATCACCGGCGGTCACGTGGTTGGTCATTGCAGTTTGGAAGACGCAGTAGTAGCCGCCAACACCCAGGCTACGCCAGTCGGCAGTACCTGCGCCGCGGGAACGTTAAATGACGACACGATCGAGTTCAGCGTGAACGGCACGATCGCCATCGCGGCGACGATGAACGTCACCGACGCCCAACTGGCGATCGACGGTCCGGCGCTCGGAATCTCGATTAGCGGTGGCGGCACCACGCAAATCATGACGACCGCGGCTCTCACCAGTGTCAGCCTTACCAACCTCACTTTGACCAACGGGCGCGTCGTTTCCTCCGCCGGCGGCGGCGCTATCAGCGCCCTTGGCAGCTTGACAATCACTGGATGCACTTTCACGAGCAATGCAGCCCCAGTTGATTTCGGCGGTGCTATTTCTGCCGGCATCGACGGGAGTCCAGCGACGATCACCGGCTCCTCCTTTTCGAGTAATCAAGCGCTCTCGGGAGGAGCAGTTTCTTATGGAAGCCAAAGGATCATACCCGGCTCGGTGTTGCCTTTGACTCCGGCGCCGACGGTCTTGACCGGGTTGACGATCAGCAACAGTACCTTCACCGGCAACATTGCCTCGCAAGAAGGCGGCGCGATCTCTCTCGGGACAGCCACCCTTACGGATGCATCTCAGGTACCGGGAGTTCCGCTACCGCCATCGGAGTCATCAATCACTGGCTCAACTTTCTCGGCGAACATGGCTCACTTCGGCGGAGCGATCTTTTTCGGGGGAACTGCGAGCCTCCCAGCCTCTACGGTGCCCGCAACTACCCTTCCACCGGGCGGCGAGTTGGCGATCACCAACAGTACCTTAACCGGCAATTCAGCGTCGTTTGGCGGCGCGATTGCCGTCGGCTCCGCTGTCACTCCCCCCAATACGATTCCTGCCCCGCTGGCCGCAAACGCCCTCCTGACCGTGACTAACAGTACTTTCTGGAAGAACTCCGGGACGGGGCTGAATGGAGCGGCTGACCTGGGTGCGGTGAATGCGAGCGTCGAGACCAGCCTGCGCGGCAATATCCTGGCGAATAGCATCGAGGGCGTCCATTGCGGCTTCAGCGATACCGCCGAACTGACCGATCTCGGCTACAACATCTCCGACGACGCTAGCTGCAACTTCACCAGTCCCAGTGTTAATAACAGCACCACCGTGTTCCTCGATCCGACCGGACTCCATGGCAATGGCGGCCCGACGCAGACTATCGCGCTCGAGCCGAATAGCCAGGCGGTCGATTTCATTCCAGTCGCCGATTGCGTGGACCAGTCGTCGCCGACGCCCTTGCCGCTGACCCTCGATCAGCGTGGTTTTCCGCGGCCCGATGCCGGCAACCCCTACTTCTGCGATAGCGGCGCCTTCGAATTGCAGACACCGCCGGCGTTTGCGCTGTCCAGCGAGCGGGTGCAGATAGCCCGTTCGTCCGCTCCTAATTCCGATGAGGTCAACATCGGCTTGACCTTCACGGAGCTTGGCGTCCCGACCTGCGAGGCCGGTCAGGACGCGCTCAACGACGGCTTTGATCTCTCATTGTATGAGGGCACCTGTGCCGCTCTACCCACTAACGGACTGGCGCTGACGTTGAATCCGTTCGTCGTGCATACGGTTAATCATCAGAGCTACGGGACTCTCTTCCAATCGTTTCCGCCGGAAACTGTGTCGGCAAGGATGGTGGCGCTGCCGACGCCGATGGATGCGTGCGGAGAATGGACGCTCAACCTGGAGGTGGCGGGTCTGGATACACCGGCGATCGGTCTGGGAGGCGGCAATCCGTTCGCGCTGGTGTTGAGCGATTTGAACCTTCACGCCTGGGCATGCTTCGACGTCAACAATGCGATAGTCGGCAATCAGATTCCTACGCCGGCTCACAGCGTCAGGCGCGGAGTGCGACGAGAGCGGTAAGCGATTAGTTTCGCCGGCCCGGGCGTGGAACGCTTCCCGGAATCAGACGTTGGCGATTTCGATCCAGGTCGGAGCGTGATCGCTCGCCCTTTCCCAGCCGCGGATTGCGCGATCGACACCCGCGCCGGTCAGGCGCGCGGCGACCGTCGGGCTGAGCAGCAAATGATCGATGCGCAGGCCCGCATCGCGTCCATAGGCGTTTCGGAAGTAATCCCAGAAAGTATAGATGCGCTCGTTCGGATGCATTTTGCGCAGCGCGTCGGTCCATCCCTGCGCTACCAGGCGGGAGAAGGCCGCCCGCACTTCGGGCCTGAAAAGCGCGTCGTCAACCCAGCGTTCGGGCTTATAGACGTCGAGCTCGGTCGGGATAACGTTGTAGTCGCCGGCGAGAACGGCGGGCGCTTTGGTCGCCATGATGTCGGCGGCATGTTTGGTCAGGCGCTCCAGCCATCGGAGCTTGTAATCGAACTTGGGCCCCGGCGCCGGATTGCCGTTGGGAAGATAGAGGCATCCGATCAGCACGCCGTTGACGTGCGCCTCGATGTAGCGGCTGTGCGTGTCGTCCGCATCGCCCGGCAAGCCGCGCCGGCTCTCGACTGGATCCTGACCGCGGGCGAGGATGGCGACGCCGTTCCAGCTCTTCTGGCCGTGCCAGATTGGGCCGTAACCTGCTTCGCGAACAGCAGCCTCGGGAAATTTCTCCTGCGGCGCTTTCAATTCCTGAAGACACGCGACGTCGGGCTGCGTTTCCGCGAGCCAACGCAGGAGCGATGGTAATCGCGCGCCGATGCCGTTCACATTATAAGTGGCAATTTTCACGGGCAGGAGATTTCGTCTTTGAAAGTCCAGGGTCGGAACTGTCTGCGTTATAGAAAATGAATGAGCCGGCTGGGACTTGAACCCAGGACCCTGTGATTAAAAGAAATCACCGCGTTTGCGCAAGACTAAGCTCGGTTGCTTTGCGCAGAATTTTCAAGGCTTTTTCGCGCGCCGTTTGCGCTCGGTATGCGTCTATTTCCGCAAGCCTCCGCCTACTTCCCTTCGTAGGGCGCTCAGGGCTTCTTCCTTCACCTTCGTGAAATCGTATTCGGTCACACCTTGGGGCAACCCGCCAGCGGCGAACAATCGTTCCATTGCGCGGAACGCCGCATGTGCCTTCGGCGAGAAGCGATCACGGACGTCGCGGTCTACCCAGACCGTGTGAGCAAGAAACTGCGCGTCAGGCACTTTATTCGCGGACAGGAGAACTCCGTATTCTGCGGCGATCCGGGTCACCTCCTCATAGGTCGCTAGGCGCCGGTCCGAACGGCGGTGACGCTCTGCAAAAAGACTGGCGAGATAGGCACTCGCTATGATTGTGAGGAGTGTGCCGAGGATACTCAGCACGGACACGACGACTCGTGATTCAAGCCACTGGTCTATCGTCGCTGGACACACTTCAAATTCCTATTGAGTAGTGTTGACCTCGCGATACGCCGTCATGCATTGCTGACCGCATGCCTCGCACGCGCCATCGTAGTGAACGCGGAGGGGTCGAGTCCGGGGCCCGACCTTCGCTCTCGCTATTTCCCCTTGCCCCTCAGCGGCACCGTCTGCTGACTGCCTTTCGCGTTGTCGGTAATCACCAGCGTTCCGAACTGTTTGGCGGCCTCACTTGGGGTAAACGTCACCGTGATGGAGCAGACAGCGCCGGCCGCCAGAGTCGGTGGACAGTCGTTGGTCTGCGTGAACACCGCCGGATCGCCGGAAATCATCTCGATCAGCACCGGCGACCCTAGATGCTTTCTGTCGCCCTTAGGATTCGACACCTTTACCGTTTCAGATTTGCTCGATTTCCCGACGGTAGTCTTGGGAAACTTGAGAGCCTTGGGTGTGACCTCGAGCTTCACTGCCACCGGCGTCGGTGTTGCGGTGGCCGTTGCAGTTGCGGTCGAGGTCGCAGTCCGGGTCGCCGTCGCGGTGGGCGTAGCAGTCTTGGTCGGCGTTTGTGTGGCGGTTCGCGTAGCCGTTGGTGTGGCGGTTGCCGTCGGACTCGGAATCCCGACCGCATATAAGGTGTCGTCTTGGGCGCCGACATAAATTGTCCCGTCGGTGCCGATCGTCGGCGATGAGCCAGTGACACCAGCGAGAGGGCTACCAATCGTAAGCGCCCATTTCGTTGTACCATTGGGGTTTAGCGCGTAGAGCGTACCGTATTCGGAAGAGACATAAATGGTGCCGTCAGAGCCGATTACGGGCGAACCATAACTACCAGTAAACGCCCACTCCTTCTGGCCGTTGGCATTGACCGCGTAGAGGTAGGGGACGCTTGCGAGAGTCGACAAATCGCTAATATAGACCGTGCCGTCGCCGCCAATCGCCGGTGAAGAATTTACCGGACCGCCGGTCGTGAACGCCCACTTCTGGCTGCCGTCCGGATTTACGGCATAAAAGTGACTCGCAACAGGCCCGGTAATAGAGTTGTACTCTTCGTCCCCCACGTAAATCGAGCCGTCACTGCCGATCGCCGGTGAGGAGAACACCGAACCACCGGTTGCAAATGCCCATATCTCCGTGCCGTCGGTGGGGTTTACCGCGTAGATATTGCCGTCATCGCCGCCGACGTAAATGGTGCCAGAGCCAATCGCAGGCGAGGAGTCCAACTTACCGCTGGTTGCAAATGCCCACTTCTCTGTGACGGTGCCTTGCCCACCGTCGGTCAACGCATAGAGGTTGCCGTCTTCGGAGCCAAAGTAGATCGTCCCATCGGTGCCAATTGCCGGTGAGGACCAGACCTCGTTGCCGGTTAGTTCATTGGGTGCAGTTAGGAATGCCCATTTCTGCGTGCCGTCGGCATTGATCGCGTAGAGGTGACCGTCAAGAGAGCCAACGTAGACCGTGCCATCGGCACCGATCGCCGGTGCGGAGATCACCTCATCGCCAGTCTGGAATGCCCACTTCTGCGTGCCGTCGGGATTTACGGCATAGAGACTGTTGTCTCCTCCGAGGTAGATGGTGCCGTCGGCACCGATTGCCGGGGAAGAGTCATCCATTCCACCACCATTAGCCGCTGCAAACTTCCACTTCAGCGTTCCTGGGTTGGCGCTGGTGTCGAAGGGGCTAAGTGTGGAGTTTCAATAGGTTGTCCTTCCGGGAGGACGCTGGGAAGGTGAAAGGTGCGAAACTCAACACCGACGCAGGAGGTCTCCCCGGATGGACATTCATCAGAATGCGCGCACCACGCCGCATAGTCGAGCCGGACTGGTCAAGCGGATGAATGCTGGAGAATTGCCCAAGACAGTCGCAGCGGGCGTGGGCGTGTGCGACAAGACCGTGCGCAAGTGGGCCAGGCGCTTTGCCCGCGAAGGTCCGGCCGGACTGGCCGACCGCAGCTCGCGTCCTCATCGACTGCGTCGCCCGACCGCACCGGCTTTGGTCGAGCAGGCGATCGCGCTGCGCCGTCAGCGCCTCCTGATGAAGCATATCGCCGCACAACTCGAGCTCAGCATCGCCACCGTCAGCCGCCTGCTCAAACGGGCCGGACTGTCCCGGCTGAGCTCGTTGGATCCGCCGCTGCCGGTCCAGCGCTACGAGTACGCCGCGCCCGGCGACTTGCTCCATCTCGACACCAAGAAGCTCGGCCGCTTCCACCGCGTCGGCTCGCGCATCACCGGCACTCACCAAAAACGCAGCCTCGGTGCCGGCTTCGAAGTCGCCCACGTCTGCATCGACGACCATTCGCGCCTGGCCTACGCCGAAGTCCTGCCCAACGAGAAAAAAGAGACCACTACCGCCTTCCTGTCGCGCGCCCTCGATCACTTCCAGGCCCTTGGCATCGCGGCCACTCGCATCATGACCGACAACGGCTCCGCCTACCGTTCTCACCTAATTGGCGACCTGTGCCGCAGCCGCAGGATGCGGCACATCTTTACCCGTCCCTATACCCCGCGCACCAACGGCAAGGCCGAGCGCTTCATCCAGACCGCTTTGCGCGAATGGGCTTACGCTCGGCCCTACGATCACTCCCAACAACGCGCCGACGCTCTGCTGCCCTGGCTCCATTCCTACAACCATCACCGCCCCCATCGCGGCATCGGCGGCCGCTCTCCTATCTCTCGCCTCCCCGCGGACAACCTGTTGCAAACCGACAGCTAAGCCCGGTGTGCTTGAGATCGTGATGGAACATCGGCCACGGCGATGTGGCCAGTTGCGCGTGCGATACGGTAAAGGTCGCGACGGCCAAGACCGTAAATGCTGCCGCGCTCAAAAGCGTGATCGTGCCGACCCGTATTTTCCCCGCGAAGCTCCCCCTCATAGTTGAGTCAGTCTAACCACTGCGTTTGCGGTTGCAAACGTGCGGTGACCTCATTTCTGCTACCTGCCGCCTCGTGAACGAGGAAGTCCGGTTCCGAAAAAAGCTGCGGCAGTTGGTGCTTGAGAAGTACGGCTCGCTCGACCGCTTCTACCTCGAGACAAATTTTTCAAAGGGCCACCTGTCTCAAATCCTTAGTGGCAAGCTCTGACACCCGTGTCTCGCGCGCCACTAGCCCACGATAGCGACACTGGGCCAAGCCTAAACGATTCCGTCTTTGAACGTCCAGCGTCGGAACTGTCTGCGTTATAGAAAATGAATGAGCCGGCTGGGACTTGAACCCAGGACCCTGTGATTAAAAGTCACATGCTCTACCACCTGAGCTACCGGCTCGCCGAGGGATTCCAATGCTTACAGGTAATTCAGCGCGTTGGAAATAGTTCGCCGGACGGCGAAGCAGGAATCTAACGGCGGACGACTACTGCGTGAAAAGGGCTTTCCGCTTCGACGAGGTAGATTATGCAGCACGCATCAAGATAGATGCGGCTCATCGATTATCCCACGAACCGCGTTCCTCGTGGATCTGCTGGTCGATGTCCGCTTTGGAGCGTGAGCCGGGGGCAAATTTCGCGATGACGTCGAATGCGTCCGAAGTCTTGGCCTTCGGCAATTGGCGGATTGAAACCTCCACCTCCCCGGACATCTGAGGCACAGGTTCCGCAAGCTCTATGTGCCGCGGGTCCGAGAATTTTCCGCGAGCGACGATATTCCGGCTCATGTTGCTACCTGCGATCCATGCTTACAGGAATTCGAGGCCTTGAAAACAGTCGCGATTTCCAGGGCTCGCCCCAGGTTTTGGGTCCGGCGCGCCGCGCGTCATGGGCGCGGCGCGCCGCCGAACAGAGGGGCGAATGCCGCGCGGTAGTACCACGCCAGGAACAGCTCGAACGCGGTCACGATGAACGCGATCGCCAACTGCATCGGCACCGGCGAGAGATAGAGATGGAACCCGATGATGTTCACGATTACGGGCGCGAGAATCACCAGCGCGAACGGCACCGCGATGTTCAGCAGCAGGAGCGCTCCGCCCAAGACCTGCGGCCCGAAGACTAGCGTGAACATGTAGCCGGTCTTGATCAACGCGCCGAAGAATTCGCCGGCTGCCGGCGTGGGCGGCGGATTGGGCATGAAATGCAGAAAGCCGTTCAAGCCGAAGACGAAGAACACCAGCCCCAGGAGCACGCGCACGATGGTTACTACGACCTTCATCTTCATTTCCTCCCGCGCTATTAATAGCAATCGTGCGCGCACTCGACTATCGAAAATCCGCCGCGGGAACGCATCACGACGGCACAGTGGTCGAGGTCATTTGCCCGCTATGGTCGTCAAATGACATCAAAAAAATGGCGATGCGGGCCCAGTCGTGGCTGTGGATAAGGCCAGAAAAGCTTGATGTTTCAGCCAGTTAGAGGACGGCCGCAGGCAGCATCAGTACCCAATGAGGCGGGTCCGAAGATGGGGTCTATCAATAGGAGCAAAACCCCGTCATCATGGCCCACCGCTGCTCACGATGGAAGCCGCGACATCAAGACACGAGGGGACTCGCGTTTGCTAAAGGCAGCCGCTAAAATTTGGCGCAACGGCTTGACACATGAGGCTTCGCTCGATTATATCCAAAATCCTACAACTAGTAGAGAAGATTTAGTTACTAGTTGTAGGTCGAAGTTAAGGCAGCGGAGAAGGAATCAAAGATGCGCCTTCAAGAGTACTCGGCGAACGGATCGCCGGTCGCGGCTGCGATGAACAATCTTCGCAGCGAGCCGGCGGGTGCCGCGTGCGAGTGGTTCAACCTGGAGCATCTTGCGCAAGGGTCGGAGCGGGTTGGCGGGATGGTGGTGCGGTCGGCGCAAGTGCGTAAGGTACTGAAAACCATTTCACGCTTGAGCCCCTACAAAGCAACCGTGCTGATTCATGGCGAGTCCGGCACCGGCAAGGAGCTGGTCGCGCGAGCGCTGCATACGCTCGGCTCGGCCCCGGGCGGCCCGTTCGTGACCTTCAACTGCTCGAACCTGGTCGAGACGCTGGCCGAGTCGCAGTTGTTCGGACACGTGCGCGGCGCGTTTACGGACGCGCGCGAGGATTCGCTCGGCTATTTCCGATCGGCCAACGGCGGGACCCTGTTCCTGGACGAGATCGGCGAGCTGCCGCTGCGCCTGCAGCCCAAGCTGCTGCGCGCGGTCGAGACGCATGAGATTCAGCCGGTCGGGTCGTCGCGTTCCTATTCGGTTGATATTCGCCTGGTCGCGGCCACCAATCGCGACCTGCGGGCGATGGTCAAGGCGGGTCAATTCCGCGACGATCTCTTCTACCGCCTCAACGCGGCCGCTATCGTGGTGCCGCCACTGCGCGAGCGGCGCGAAGCGATCCCGGCCTTCATCGCCCATTTTATCGAGCATTACAACCGGCTGTTCGGCAAGAACATTAAAGAGGTGTCGCGCACCGCGTTGGACGCAATTTGCGCCAATCAATGGCTCGGCAACGTCCGCGAGCTCGGCCATGCAATCGAAAGCGCGGTCCTGATGACCGAGAACGACCGTATCGATATCGACGACCTGCCGTTCCATCAGGGCGACGCGACTCCCGAGGCGGTCGGTGTGCCGAGCGACGCGATGCTTCCGAACGGGCCGCTCGACCTGGTCGAGGGCGGCGCCAACAGCCCGGCCAAGGAATGGCCCTACTCGCTCGACGCGGTCATTCGCGAGGCCTCGAAGGTCGCGCTGATTCGGGCGTTGCAGGCGACCGAGGGCAATTGCCATCGCGCGGCCGAGTTGCTGGGAGTATCGCGCTACACGGTGTACCGGATGTTGAACCGGTTCGGACTGGCCGAAGGCCGCACCTACCGGACCTTCCGCAAACCCACCGTCCACCGCGCATAGGCCGAAGCGCGTACGCACGGTCGGAGAATCCGGGCCCCCTTCCGACGCGGGAGGGGGTTCGGAGTTAGGTTCTGCGCACACCTCGCGCACTCGTCCCAAAGAGTCCGATCACCTGCGCGGTGGGCGCCAAGGGGTGACCCCTTGCAACCCAGTGACTCCATTCAGGCAAAAAATTCAGGGATGAACTGTTCGGCCTTACGCCGCATCCTCCGCCGTGCTGTGATCGCCGCATGGTCAACCGCCGCGACGTCACTCGCAGAAAACAAAATTTGAAGGAACGAAACTACCCTTGGGTAGTGGGTCAGTTTGAGGCTGATAGTTCACTCCGATTCCAATTCTCGCAATAGAGTGGCACCCCAGGCTGTAGCCCTCGCCAACTTGACCTCGAGGTCCCCAAGGTCGCTGACGAGCGCGAGGTCGCGGACCTGGTCGTACACAGGAGGAGGCAGATCGCGATCAAGGTAGCGCACCCCGAAATCCCATCGCGCGGGACAGTAGCGCATGCGCAAGAGATCAGCGAGCGGCTTCAACGTACATGCCCAGAATGCATTGACGGCCTCGACGTGCTGGCCGCGCAAAATGGCCTTGCGGACAAAGACCTGGCTCATAGGGAACCACGTCTGCAGTTCCCGATAGCGCCGGTTCCGCTGCACCGCCAACGCTCGCTCGTCCAAGGGCCTGGGTCGCAGCCAAGTTCCCTTGTCGAAGAGAGGCACCCTCTCACCATGTCGCTCGATGTCGAGATGACAATCAGGGTCTCCGGCCCGGAAAAAGATCAGGTCGACCAGAAGAAAATCGCCACCATCTTTTAGCTTGTAGTACCGGCCCTTCAGCGGGGTGTGGCTGGCGGTAATGGGAGATACCGCCTCGAGGGCTCGCTCCGCGCGCGCGTACAGGTCATCGAACGACGCATGATCGGCCACTAGGTACTCTAGGTCGATGTCCGAGTAAGCATCCACGGCACCAAAGGCCGCACTGCCACCCTCCCACCCGGCGAAGACGGTCGGAAGCGGCCTTAAAGCCTGGGTAACGGCATCGGAAATCCGACAACGGAGAGACTGGTCAATCATCTTTGCGAAGACCACCTCGCCCCTAGTGGCAATTTAACAATTTGCTCAATCGACCAGACGTGATCCGCGATCCCAGCTTCCATCGCAGGTGTCACGCGGAGCGTCTGATGCACCCGGGCCGGATTCTTGCCCTCGTCAGGATTATCTAGCGGATCGCCTGAAAGCCTTTCGCCGATGGCCTGTTCAACGACTCGCCTAGTGTCTTCGCGTTTAGGCTTGGGTTTCTTCTTGGTGCTTGAACGGGTAGGCATGGCCCATTCTGGCACGGGCGGGACCGAGCCGTCGAGGTCAGCGATTTTCAAATTGACCCACTACCTCCCCTTGGTGGTGCGGCCGTTCCAGCACCACAAGGGGATGTGTGCTGCCCTCTCTTCAGGCAAATCAACCTGTCAGAAATGTAGCGCGCCCTTCCGCGACCGTGGCGCGGTGCGTAGTTTTTGGGCGGCTCTCGGCCCGTTGGCGACAAGATCGGACTTACTGTTACGATTGTAACCCGTGAGCACTACCACCATGGGCGCAAGCGCATCGAGCCAAAATTCTGTTGAACGGGTCAAAGGACCAGGCAGCGGCGCCGCGGTTCTGATCGCCGACGACGATCCCGCGATCCGCCTTGTTTTAAGGCATCGGCTCGAAGCCGACGGCCATCGCGTCGAAGAGGCAATTGATAGCGCGTCCGCGCTGACCGCCTTGCGCAGCAACAAGTTCGACGTCGCGCTGCTCGATATCATCATGCCCGGCAACGGCGGACTCGACGTCCTGTCGGCCGCGCATAGCGAGACGGTCCGCACCCTCATCATTGTGATCACTGCGGCGAGCACGATGAACAACGCCGTCGAGGCGATGAAGCGCGGGGCTCACGACTACCTGACGAAGCCGTTCGCCAATCTCGATTTGGTCGCCGCGGCAATCAAGCGCGCGGTCGAAGTCAGCGCGCAGGCCGCCGATCTCAACCGCCTCAAGGACGAAGTGAATCGCCAGCTGGTCGGCGGCGAGATAATCGGCCGCAGCGCCGCGATGCAGGAAGTTTACAAACTGATCGGACGGGTCGTGACCAACGACGCCACCGTTTTGCTCAGCGGCGAGAGCGGCACCGGCAAGGAGCTGGTGGCGCGTGCGATTCATTTCAAATCGGCGCGCTGGCGCTCGCCGTTCGTCGCCGTCAACTGCTCGGCAATTCCGCACGGCCTGCTCGAGAGCGAGTTGTTCGGGCATGAGCGCGGCTCGTTCACCGGAGCGTCCGAGCGGCGCGCCGGCAAATTCGAGATGGCCGACACCGGCACCATCTTCCTCGACGAAATCGGCGACCTGCCGGTCGAGCTGCAGCCCAAGCTGCTGCGCGTGCTGCAGGAGCGCGAGTTCACCCGGGTCGGCAGCGTCGAGACGCTCAAGGTCAAGGCGCGGGTGATAGCGGCGACCAACCAGAACCTCGAGTCGCTGGTCGCGGCACGCAAATTCCGCGAGGACTTGTATTTCCGCCTGCGGGTTATTCCGATCCAGATGCCGGCGCTGCGCGAGCGCCGCGACGATATCGCCGAGTTGACCGACTACTTCGTCTCGAAGGCGGTCCAGGAGATGGGCGCGCGCGCGACTACGATCAGTCCCGAAGCGCGGATGAAACTGGAGTCCGCCGAGTGGCCGGGCAACGTCCGCGAACTCGAAAATGCCGTGATGCGCGCGGCGCTGCTCGCGCCGGGCACCACGATCCGCGCCGACGATGTCGAGCTGTCGCGTCCGAGCGGCGTCGTTGCCGGATCATCGGCGGCGGCCGACGGCGCCGAGCTCGGCGATATCATCTCGACCCGCATCGCCGGATGGTTCGACTCGCCGGGCGGCGAGGAACCGCGCGACCTCTACCATCGGCTGGTCGCGGAAATCGAGCGGCCGCTGGTCGAGCTCGCGCTCAAGCGGGCGGGCGGCAACCAGGTGCGCGCGGCGCGGATGCTCGGGCTCAATCGCAACACGCTGCGCAAGAAAATCACCGACCACAAGATCGTTCTGACCAAATTCCCCGGCGGATGACGCGGCTTCCCTCGCACTTTTACGCGATGGTCGATCCAGCCGGCGGACACGAGCCGGTCGCCCTAGCCGAAACCCTGCTCGACGCCGGCGCTCGAATCATGCAGCTACGCCTGAAGGACGCCGGCGGCCGCGACTTCCTCGCCGCGGCGCGTGCGATTGCCGAGATGTGCCGCAAGCGCGGCGCAACTTTCATCGTCAACGACCGCGTCGATATCGCGATCCTCGCCAACGCGCACGGAGTGCATCTCGGACAGACCGATCTGCCGCTCGAGGCGGCGCGGCGAATCGCAAGTCAGGGCATGATGATCGGAATCTCGACCCACAACGTCGAGCAAGCGCGCGCGGCCGAAAGATGGCGGCGCCGACTACATCGGATTCGGCCCGATCTATCCGGGCGGCCTGCGCAACAACGCGGCCGGCGTAGGCCTCGACCATCTCCGCATGATCCGCGCCGCCGTGAAGATTCCAATCGTCGCCATCGGCGGTATCACCGAATCACGCATCGCGGAAACCCTCGCGGCCGGCGCCGACGCAGTAGCAATCATCACAGATGTGGTGAACGCCCCGGACCTCACCGCCAAAGTCCGCGCGATCCTCGCGATTTGAATGGTCCGCGATATCTCTTCATGCTCTCATACATGAAAGGCAAGAAAGCATGCGTCACCGAACGCGGACAGGTCACTATTCCCAAACAGCTCCGCGACAGGCTTGGGATTAAGCCCGGTAGCGTGCTCGAGTTCAGCGAAGAACACGGGCAACTGATCGCGATCAAAGCTGCCGGCATCGATTCGGTTGCCGAGGTGCTCGGGTGTCTCGGCAAGAGACTCAACACTGACGTTGTGATGGCGCAACTCCGCGGGCGCGTCGGCTCGTGAGGCTTCAGTCGCGCGCGTTACGCAGTCGCGGGGAGAGGTGCGGATGGTTGGCGAGCTTGCTCGGATTCGAAGCTGCGGCACGAGTAGGTTACTGCCGCGCCGAGGATGCACATCACGACGAACGCTTCGAATGAGAGCACGTAGCTGCCGGTGAGATCGTAGATCTTGCCGGCGCCGACCGGTCCGACGAAGGCGCCGAGCGTATTAAAGATGCCGGCGATGCCGCCGATCGAGCCGAAGCGCTTCAGTCCGAGCGACTCCGCCACCAGCATCGGCACCAGCACCAGCGGCGCGCCCAGCGACAGGCCGAAAATCAGCACGAATGGAATCAGCACGGCGGTGCGCGCGGCACCGAAGATGAGCAGCATCCCGACGCATGCGAGGAGAAAATTGCAGGTCAACGCGATTCTTGCGCTCACCCGATCCGCGAACAGGCCCATCCCGAGCTTGCCGACGGCGGCGAACACGAGCACCAGGCTCGCCATCCCGGCCGCGAATGATTGCGTATAGCCAAGCTCGGTGAGGTAGGTGATCAGATGGAGCCCCGCGCCGGCCGCGACCGCGGCAAAGAAGAATTGCGCCGCCGATATCATCCAGAACGAACGCGAGCGGAACGCCTCGCGCAGCTCGAAGCCGGGCAATGCCGCGCTCGCCTGCGCGACGGTGACGCCCTCGGCCTGCGGCGGCCTGGTCTTTACAACGAAAATTATCAGCGGCACAACGACCAGGAACATCGGAATCGCCAGCGCGACGTAGCCCGCGCGCCAGCCGCCGCGGATGATCGCGAAGTTGCCGACCATCGTCATCGCAGCGCCGCCGAGCGAGGTGCCCGCGAACGCCAGGCCCATCGCGAGTCCGCGGCGCGCACCGAACCAATTGGCGATGACCAGCGAGCACGGCAGCAACGTCGATGCGCCGATGCCGACGCCGAGCAGGACGTAGGCGCCGAACAGCGGGCCGAAGGAATCGACGCGGCTGGCGATGAGAAACGAGGTGCCGGTCATGATCGCGCCCGCCACCATCACGACCCGCGCCTCGACCCGATCGAGCAGCCATCCGATCAGCGGAGCGCAAGCGCCGGCGGAAATCGGCAGCGCAAAGCCCTGCAGCGTCGAGAGCTGCGTGCGCGACCAGCCGAAATGTTTCAGCAGATGCGGAAAAAACAGGCCGCCGGTGTTGTAGCCGGAACCGAAAATGAAAACCAGCGTCACGAAGAGGCTCGCGACGATGATCCAACCCTGGCGTTCCCGATCCGTCATCAGATGCTCCCTCGCTGAGACTTATAGCGACACGACCACGGACCGTCGAGGGCGAGAGAAGTTATTCGAGCGCGGTCATCGGGATGTAGCCTTCGAGCCCGCTCTTCATCCGGATTCGCATGTAGTTCAGCGACAGGCCGACGACGTGAACGTTGTGACCCTGGTGAACCTCGGCGAGTTTCTTCGCCCATCGATTCGGTTTGTCGAGCACGCCGGCGTCGTGCGTGAGCATGAAGACCTTGTCAGCCGGCCTGACGAGCTCGACTGCCGACGGATCGATGTACCCGGTCTGCCCGGACTTCAGCTTCACTTGCAGATAGTAGTGAGTGGATCCGGTCACATCGACGAACTTGCCGACCGACATCTGCTCGAGGTGCTTGCTGCTTTTGGCGGGTTCGGAATAGACGGGCTGTGCTTCGAGCACCTTCAGGCGCGCCTGCGCCGGTTCGATCTCCGGTTCGCGGACGCTGTTCCTGCTCGATACGTGATGCGATGGAGCCTTTGGCTTGAGCCCCGCGGGCGGCGGCATCCAGGTCTTGCCGGAGGAGGACGGACTCGTGGCCGAGGCGGGAGAATTTGCGGGCGCGGCGCCGCTTGGACCTTCGGCGGGCACAATCGAAGTCGAGGGCACATCCTCCTCGCCGATTCCCGCGGCAAAAGCCGGCGCCGAAAACATAAGCGTCGCCACGGCGGCTATCAGAGCCATTGTGCGCGCCAAACCAAAATTGCGATGAACCATCTTCCTCGTCCTCCCCTCCCCTGCTTGCCCATCTATTCTAGCAACTGCCGCACACGGTGCATCGCTCGACGTCGCACGGCGGACTCTGATGCTCATGATGCGCCTTCTTGCGTTCGGCGAGCAGGAACCACTTGAAAATATGATGATCGATAAAGTCCCACGGCAACAGCTCGTCGTGAACGTAGTGACGCGTGACGAAGAAATCAGGATCGGGCAGCGACGAATTCTCGCCCGCCTCAACCTCGCGATGAATCTTCGTCAGCTCGTGCCAGATAGGTCCGGCGCTGTCGCAGCCCGCGGTTTCGAGCCGCTCGAGGATGCCACTGACGCGGCGATCGCCGCGCGACACCATCGTCTGGAAGTACGCCTCGCGCGGCGACTCCGCGTCGAGCTCGACCTGCCCCAGTCGCGCGAGGCGCTGGCGCAGCATCGCGACCTTGCGCTTGATCGAGCGCGCGTCCTGCATCGGATCCCATTGAAACGGCGTCCACGGCTTGGGCACGAACGGATTCAACGAAACCGTCACCGAGCCGATGCGCGTGCGGCGGGCGCGGGCGCGTTCGAGCACCTTGGCGACCAGGTCGGCGATCGCGAGCACGTCTTCGTCGCGCTCCTCGGGCAGGCCGATCATGAAATAGAACTTCAGATTGCCGACGCCCTCGCCCAGCATCATCTCGGCGGCGTGCAGGATTTCGGCCTCGGTGAGATTCTTGTTGATCACTTTGCGCATCCGTTCGCTGCCGGCCTCGGGCGCGACGGTGACGCTCTGGTTTCCGCCGCGCGCCAGCGCCGATGCGAGCGCCGGCGAAATGCAATCGGCCTTCAGCGACGACGGCGACAGCCGGCCACCGCGATCCACGACCGCCGACGCGATCTCCGCGACGCCCGGCACGCTCGCCATCTCGGCGCCGACGAGACCGATCACCTTGCGCTCGCCAAGACCGCGCTCGGCCTCGGCGATCAGCATTTCGGGCGCGCGATAGCGAATCGGCCGGTACATGAAACCCGCCGCGCAGAAGCGGCATCCCCATTGGCAGCCGCGACTCGCCTCGACCAGGAACATATCGCCGAAGACACTTTCCTCGGTCAGAATCAGCGACGACGTGGTGAAGCGATTGAGGTCTCGAAGCAGGCGGCGATTCACCTGCGCGGTGCCGGGGCCGCTGTACTTCACGGTGGCGAGGCGGCCGGCGTCGTCGTAAACGGGCGTGTAAAAGTCGGGGAGATAGGCGCCAGCGACGGTCGCGAGATCGCGCAGTTGAGTCGGCGATCCGCGTGTCGCGTCCCAGCGCTCGATGAACTCCGGGACCATCTCCTCGCCCTCGCCAATCAGAAACAGATCGATGAAATCGGCGATCGGCTCGGGATTGAGAAACACGGCGGAGCCGCCAGCGATGATCAGCGGAAAATTGCGGCCCGCGCGATCGGCACGGCGCGCGGGAATGCCGGCCATGCGCAGAACGCTCAAGACGTTGAGGTAATCAGTCTCGAACGAAATCGAAAACGCGAGAATGTCGAAGTCGGAGAGCGGGCGGCCGCGCTCGAACGAGACGAGATGCTCGCCGCCCGCGCGGAAAGAGTCGCGCTCGTCGGCGTCGGGCAGAAACGCTCGATCGGCGGCGACCGACGGAGCGGATTCAAAGATGTGGAAGACGGCCTGGAAGCCGAGATTCGCCATGCCGAGGCGGTAGGTGTTGGGATAGATGACGCAGACGGAGATGTCGCCGCCGGGTTGGCGCGCGTAGAGCACTTTTTCGCGCGCGATGCGCTCGAGCGCGCGCTTACGCGGGTAATTCGACGACTCCGACATGATCATACAGAGTATCGCCGCGCGGATAGTGTGCTCAAGAGGAGCGTCGAAGTCGTTGGGAGTCAGCGCTTCCACGCCATGTAGGCGAAGAACTCGGGCGGTTCTCCGCGAAGGATGCCGGAGGGTTCGGCGGCGATAATCGCGGCGCGGAGGTCGCGCTCGAAGGCCTCGACGCGGTCGCCGAGGACGCGCCGGCTGCAGTACGACATCGAGTAGAGATTCCCGATCATCGAGTCGATGGTCCATTCGATCTCGAACGACTCCTGGTAGCTGATGACATCTTTGAAGCGCGAGCGCGCCAGGTACGCGTCGTGACGCTCTTCGGGCGGCGGACCCGGATTCTCCCAAGCCAGCCGCCGGTCGGGCAAATAGTGCATCAGCACAGCGTTGATTGCGGCGCGCCATCGCGTCGGCGGCGGACGCGGAATCGGAGCACCCTCGCCTACGACCGCGATACCGCCGCCGTCAGTGACGAGATCGTAGAGCGCGTCGAGCGTGCGCGCGCGATCCATCCAATGAAACGAATTGCCCATCGTGACGAGGCGGAACTGTCCGAGCTCGGGCGACAGGTCTTTCGAGCCGCCGAAGCGCCACTCGATATTGCCGACGCCGCGTTCGCGAGCGATGCGCGCGCCCTCCGCCCGCATGGCATCATCGGGATCCATCGCGACGACTTGGTCAAACAAATGCGCCAACGGAATCGCGACGGGACCGGGACCGCATCCGAGATCGAGCAATCTGCCGGTGCCGTCGAGCCGGAAATTCTCGCGCAGAATCCTCACCAGCGACGGCGGATAGACCGGACGATACCGCGAGTAGTACCACGCGGTGCCTTGGTAAATAGACAGATCGTACTTGTCGGTTTCTCTCATGTGCCGGAAATGCGGTCGGGGCGCGTGTAGATGTTGAAGCTGCCGTCGCGCAGGAAGCCGACAATCGTCGTGCCGATTTCGTCGGCCAGCTCGACCGCCAGCGACGAGGGCGCCGACACGGCGGCGAGAATCGGCACCCCAGCGGCGGCGGCTTTCTGCACGATCTCGAAGCTAAGCCGTCCGCTCACCATCATTATATGTTGCGCCAACGGGACCATCGCATTCGTCAGCGCGTATCCGATCACCTTATCCACCGCGTTGTGACGCCCGACGTCCTCGCGTATCGCGAGCATCGTGCCTTCGAGGCTGAAGATCGCAGCGCCGTGCAGTCCGCCGGTCGCGGCAAACACGCGCTGGCCGGCGCGAAGTTTCTCCGACAGCGCGAGCAGCGTGGCCGGGGCGACGCGTGCGGAATCGGCGGGCGGCGTCACGCGGCGTCGAATCGAGTCGATGCTGGTCTTACCGCATACGCCGCAGCTCGAGCTCATGACGAAGTTGCGCTTGAGGCGCGCGCGCAGTCCGTCGGCCGGCACGTTCAGGATGATGTCGATGGCGTTGGGCTCCGGCGCGCCCTTGCGTCCACGCACGCGCCGGATCTCGCCGAGCTCACTCGCGTCGTTGATGAAACCTTCGGCAAAGAGAAAGCCGGCTGCAAGTTCGTCGTCATGCCCGGGCGTGCGCATCGTGAGCGTGAAGCGGCGGCCGGCGAGCCGAATCTCGAGCGGCTCTTCGACCGCGAGTTTCTCGATGCGCTCAGAACTGTCGCCGCCGCGCCATCCGATCGCGCGACGCTCGCGAACTTCGTCGGCCGCGTCCTCACGGATGGCGATGTGTGCGGAATCGGACTTCATCCCTCGCCCACTTCTTCCGATTCGACGACAGACTCGGTCGCAATAATCGCCACGGCTTCTCGCACGAGGGGAGTCAACTCATTACCGCCCTTTGCAACGTAGTCAACGATCTCCCCGCGCATCCGAGCCTCCCAGAAATTGCGAAGGTGGTTCGCGACGCCATCGACAGCTTCGTCTTGATCCGAATAGCCGGCGAAGTAAGCACCAATATCATTAGCCATCGCGATGAGGTGATGAATATCAGTTCGGTGAGCATCGCGATTAGCTACTGGATTCCCGGCCTCTATATATTTGCGGCCGTTGCCCCCGTGTTCCGGTGCGACCTCGACCGCGGTGACCTTGAACTCGGGACAGTTAGTTGCCCAGTCGGAGTGATCGGTCATCAGATCGTTGGTGCGCGACTCCGGATGGTGAAACGTAGTGTACACGACGCCCGGCTGGACGCGATCCGTTAGCAGCGCCCGCAACTGGGTCTCGCCGCGGCGCGCCCGCACCAGGAGCCAGTCGCCGTCGCGGATACCGCGCAGTTCGGCGTCGCTCGGATGGATCTCGAGCCGATCCTCGGCGTGCATTGCCGCGTTCAGCGTGCGCCGCGTCTGAGTACCTACATTATATTGACTGAGTATTCGGCCAGTAGTCAGTATCAGCGGATATTCCGAATTGGTGCGTTCCTCAGTGGGTACGTACTCGGTAATCGTGAAGCGGCCTTTGCCGCGCACGAAGTGGTCGGCATGCATCGTCGGCGTGCCGGCGGGCGCGTTCTCGTTGCACGGCCACTGCACGGAGCCGAGCCGCTCGATAGTTGCGTAGCTGACGCCGGAGAACGTCGGCGTCAGGCGCGCAATCTCGTCCATGATCTCCGACGGATGCGAGTACTTCATCGGATAGCCGAGCGCGGTCGCGAGCTCGCAGGTAATCTCCCAATCTTCCTTGCCCCCCAGCGGCGCCGCGACCTTGCGCACCATCGAGATTCGCCGCTCGCTGTTGGTGAAAGTGCCGTTCTTTTCGAGGAACGACGAACCCGGCAGAAAGACGTGCGCGTATTTAGCAGTCTCGTTGAAAAACAAATCCTGCACCACCACGCATTCCATCGCACGCAGCGCCGCCGCCACGTGATGCCCGTTCGGCTCGGATTGCGCAACGTCCTCGCCCTGCACGTAGAGGCCCTTGAAGCTGCCGTCCAGCGCGGCGTCGAACATGTTGGGAATGCGCAAGCCCGGTTCCGGATCCACGCGCACGCCCCACGCCGCGTCGAAACTTTCGCGCACCGCGTCGTCGGAGATGTGCCGATAGCCGCTCAGCTCGTGCGGGAACGAACCCATGTCGCACGAACCCTGCACGTTGTTCTGCCCGCGCAGCGGATTCACGCCGACGCCGGGACGCCCGATATTACCGGTCGCCATCGCGAGATTTGCGATGCCCAGCACCATCGTGCTGCCCTGACTGTGCTCGGTGACGCCGAGTCCGTAGTAGATGGCGCCGTTGGGCGCGTTGGCATAAAGGCGCGCCGCCGCGCGAACTTTGTCGGCGGGCACGCCTGTGATCTGCTCCATCGACTTCGGCGAATTGCGATCGTTGCCGACGAATTTCTTCCACGCCTCGAATTCGTGCGGATCGCATCGCGCGGCCGCAAACGCTTCGTCGGCGAGTCCTTCGGTGACGATCGACATGAGCGATCGCGTTGATCAGCGCGACGTTGGTGCCGGGACGGAGTTGCAGATGATACGACGCCTGCACGTGCGGCAGCCGCACGATTTCGGTGGCGCGCGGATCGATAACGATCAGCTTGGCGCCCTGCCGCAATCTACGCTTCATCTGCGCCGCGAACACCGGATGCCCCTCGGTGACGTTGGCGCCGATCACCATGATCACGTCGGCACTCATCACCGAGTCGAAATCCTGCGTCGTCGCCGAGGTGCCGAACGCGGTCTTGAGTCCATAGCCGGTCGGCGAATGACACACGCGCGCGCAGGTATCGACGTTGTTGTTGCCGAACCCGGCGCGCACCAGTTTCTGCACGAGAAAAGTTTCCTCGTTGGTGCATCGCGAGGACGTAATCGCGCCGACCGCGCCGCGGCCGTGCTCTTCCTGGATGCGCCTGAATTCCGACGCCGCGTATTCGATCGCCTCGCGCCACGAAACCTCGCGCCACGGCTGGTCGATCGTTTTCCGAATCAGCGGACGCGTGACGCGATCGGGATGCGTCGTGTAGCCCCACGCGAAGCGGCCCTTGACGCACGAATGCCCGTGATTGGCCTGCCCGTTGGGGTTCGGTACCATCCGCGCGACGAGGTCGCCCTTCATCTCGGCGCGGAACGAGCATCCCACGCCGCAGTAGCCGCAGGTCGTGACGACGCTGTGATCGGGCTGGCCGAGTTCGACCACCGATTTTTCCATCAGCGTCGCGGTCGGACACGCCTGCACGCAGGCGCCGCACGAAACGCACTCGGACGCCGAGAACGAGCCGTTCTGTCCCGGCGAAATCACCGACTCAAACCCACGCCCGTCGATCGTCAGCGCGAAGGTGCCCTGCACTTCCTCGCACGCGCGGACGCATCGCGAGCACACGATGCATTTCGACGGATCGAAAGTGAAATATGGATTCGATTGATCCTTCGCCGCGTGCAGATGGTTGGCGCCGTCGCCGCTCCGGTAGCGCACCTCGCGCAGACCGACCGCACCGGCCATGTCCTGCAGCTCGCAATTGCCGTTGGCGGGACAGGTCAGGCAGTCGAGCGGATGATCGGAAATGTATAGCTCCATCACGCCGCGCCGCAGCCGTGCGAGCGCGGGACTCTCGGTGCGGACTTTCATTCCCGCGCGCACCGGGGTCGTGCATGACGCCGGGTAACCGCGCTGGCCCTCGACTTCGACCAGGCATAAGCGGCACGAGCCGAACGGCTCGAGCGAATCGGTCGCGCACAATTTCGGCACGTGGATGCCGGCCTCGGCCGCCGCGCGAATCACCGACGTGCCTTCGGGAACTGCAACGACGCGGCCGTCGATCTCGAGCGCGACCGTGCGTGCGCCGGCGCGCTGCGGCGTCGCGAAATCGCTGTCGCTACGCGATCGCATTGCTGTTGCCGGCTCCTGATGTAGAGATCGAAAGATCGGCGCCGATAAATTCAACGTCGCGCGGCGTCAGACCGAAATCTTCGGGAAAATATTTCAGCGCGCTCAAAACCGGCAGCGGCGTGAGACCGCCGAGCGCGCATAGCGACCCAAACTTCATCGTGTCGCACAAGTCGCGGAGCACTGCGAGATTCTCGCGCGCGCGCCGGCGATTGATAATGTCGTCGATCACCTCGATGCCGCGAATCGAGCCGATTCGGCACGGCGTGCATTTGCCGCACGATTCGATCGCGCAGAATTCCATCGCATAACGCGCCATCGCCGCCATATCGACCGTATCGTCAAACACGACGATGCCGCCGTGGCCGAGGATTCCGCCGCGCGCCGCGATCGATTCAAAGTCGAGCGCCACGTCGAGCATCGCCTCCGTGAAATACGCGCCCAGCGGTCCTCCGACCTGCACCGCGCGAACCGCCATGCCGCTGGCGGTGCCGCCGCCGTACTCGTGAATGAGCTCGCGAAGCGTCACGCCCATCGACGTTTCGACCAGCCCCGGCCGTTTCAGGTTGCCGGCGAGTTGAAACGGCATCGTGCCGCGTGAGTTGCCGGCGCCAAAGGCGCGAAATACTTCCCGCACCGCGCTCGATGATCATCGGCACCGTCGCGAACGAGACCACGTTATTGATCAGCGTCGGCTTGCCGAACAGTCCTTCGATCGCGGGAATCGGCGGCTTGAAGCGCACCATGCCGCGGCGGCCCTCGATACTTTCGAGCATCGCGGTTTCTTCGCCGCAAATGTACGCGCCCGCGCCCAATCTAATCTCCAGATCGAACGCTTTGCCAGTACCAAGTATGTTCTCACCCAAATAGCCAGTCGAATAGGCAGTCGCGATTGCCTCGGTGAGCGCGCGGCGAGCATGCGGATACTCAGATCGCAAATAGATGTAGCCTTGCGTCGCGCCGACGGCGAGCGCGGCAATAGTCATTCCTTCGATCAGCTCGAAGGGATCGCCTTCCATGATCATGCGATCGGAAAACGTGCCCGAATCGCCTTCGTCCGCATTGCAGACGACGTACTTGGGTGTGGCCGGCGCGTCAGCCGCGGTCTTCCATTTGATCCCGGTCGGAAAGCCCGCGCCGCCGCGCCCGCGCAGACCCGACTGCGTGACCTCTGCGATAACCGCATCAGGACCGATGTCGATTGCGCGCTTCAGGCCGCGGTATCCGCGATGCGCGATGAAATCGTCGAGCGACACCGGGTCGGTAACGCCCGCGCGCGCGAACGTGAGCCGCGTCTGCGACTTTAGCCACGGGATTTCCTCGGCCACGCCGAGACGCAGGCGATGCGCGCGGCCGTCGAGAAAGCTGGAATCGAACAGCGATGCGACTTCGCGCGCCACCACCGGTCCGTATGCGATTCGCCCGGCGCTGGTCGCGACTTCGACCATCGGCTCATGCGAGAACATCCCGCGGGAGCCGTTGCGCACTATCTTTACGTCCCGTTCGCGCGACGCCGCTTCTTTGTGAATCGCCTCGGCAACCGCATCGGCGCCGAGCGAGACCGCGCTCGAGTCGCGCGGAACGTAAACGACGGTCATCGCACCGGCCTCGACGACGTGACCGTGGAAAGTATCTCATCGAAGCGATCCGGATTGACGCGGCCGTAGATGTCGTCGCCGACGACGATTGCCGGCGAGCACGCGCAATTGCCGAGACAGTAAACCGGCTCGAGTGTGAAATCGCCGTTGTCGCTGGTCTGTCCGAAATTAATTCCGAGGCGCGCTTGAATGTGGTTTGCGAGCGCGACCGCACCCATCGCCTGGCACGACTCGGCGCGGCATACGCGAATGATTTTGCGGCCGGGTCGCTCCGTGCGGAAGTCGTGATAGAAGCTGATGACGCCGTGGACCTCGGCGCGCGACAGATTCAGCGCCTGCGCGATCACGGGCACGGCTTCGGCCGGAATGTAGCCGACGCGATCATTCACCGCGTGCAGCACCGGCATCAGCGCGCCGGGCTGGTCGGCAAGGCGCGCGAGGATTTCGTCGATCACGCGCGCGTCAAAGGCGGCCTCGCCGTTTCTGGAATTCATCGCAGCCACTATCGATCGCTATACCACGATTGATGCCGGTGATCTTGATCCCCGCGGTTGCATATTGCAACCTGACAACTGCGCGGCAACCCCGGAGGCCCAGATGATCCGCAAATTCAAGTTTGAAGACGAAATGCACGAGAGTCTGCAATGCGTCCCGATGGCGGTGCGGCGCAAGCTCGACCGCGTCGGCTTGAAAATCGGGCTCGAGCAATGGAAGTCACTCGACCGCGGCGAACGCCTCGCGATCTGCCACTTGCCCGTCGCCTCCGCCGAAGAGTGCGACGGTCTCAGCGTGTTCATCCGCGAAGCGATGCTGCGGCGATTCGGCGTCGAGCCGAAAGTGCTGACCGACGCGCAGAGGGCGTCGGCAGATCCCCCCGCGTCGCCGCCGGATCGAGTTGTCAAGCACGCACGCGCACAGGGCTTCGATCTGACTGCCGCAATTTGGTCACGGCTCGACGCCGACGAGCGATTCGCGCTGATGAAGATGGGCGATGCGGACACGCCGAGCCACAATCTCGCCGCGGCTCTGAAAGAATTTAGCGTGCCGCAAGCGGGTCAGTCGCGTGCGAAGTGATCGAGGAGTGCCCGCCCCTTGCCTAGTTTGAAGCTCTGCTTGAGCGACGTCGTCACGAATCGTTTCGCGCCGCGCACCGCGTCTTCGAGGCTCGCGCCGCGGGCCAGATGCGCCGCGATCGCCGCCGCGAAGGCGCATCCGGTGCCATGCGCGCCGCCGCCCTTGATACGCGGGCCTTTGAGCTCGATGAAGTTGCGGCCGTCGTAAAAGTAGTCCGTCGCCGAATCGTCGTCGTCGCGATGCCCGCCTTTGATGACGACCGCGCGCGCGCCGAGCTTCAGAATTTTTTCAGCGGCCTTGCGAATCGCGGCGTCGGAGTCGATTTCCATGTCAGCCAACCCTTCAGCCTCGGGAATATTGGGCGTGACGATGGCAGCGAGCGGAATCAGCCGCTTGCGAATCGCGCGTTCACCTTTCGGGCCAATCAGTCGCGCCCCGGCGCTTGATACGATCACCGGATCCACGACCGGCGCCGGTAGTTTGAGCCGCTCGATCGCACGCGCCACCGCTTTGACAATATTGACGTTGGCGAGCGCCCCCGTCTTGACCGCGCGCGGCATGCATTCGAGTGCAAGCGTATCGAGCTGCGCCTCGACCAGCTCGACCGACACTGCCTCGACGCTCGCGACCTTCCAACTGTTCTGCGCGATCACTTCGGTGATGACCGAATAGCCATACACGCCGAGCGCCGCGAAGGTTTTGAGGTCGGCCTGCAGTCCCGCGCCGCCGCCTGGATCGCTGCCGGCTATCGTAAGTGCTACGGGATGTTTCGAGTTGGGAGATGCCAAGAAATGGGCTCTGACGCGATGTGAAGATCATATCTGACGGCGCGGCGAAGCGATAGATCCACGCTTAGTTGATCCGTCGTGGAAGCGCGCGATACTTTGCACTTCAGATGCAAGAATCGATGCGAGGCGTTATGGCGGTAAGAGGCGAATCGGAATTTCTCAATCTTCCTTTCCAGGAGAAGCTCGAGTTCCTGTACGGCCTGCCCGCGCGCCAGAAGCGCGACCTGATTCTGTCGGCGCCCGAGGCCGAGCGGCTGGTGCAATCGTTTTCGCCCGAGACGCTTTTCTACACGCTCAAGGAAATCGGCAGCGCCGACGCCGGCGACCTGCTCAGCCTCGCGATGCCCGAGCAGGTGAAGTCGCTGTTCGATCTCGATTGCTGGAATCGCGATCGTCCGAACGTGCATCGGATGCGCGAGTGGATCGAGGCGATGGCCGACGGCGGACGGCGCAAACTGGCCGACGCGCTGATGGGTCTCGACATGGAGATGATGTCGATTCTGCTGCGCGGCTATATCAAGGTGCATCGCATCGACGACCCGGCGTCGTCGCCCGACGCGACCGCGAATCGGTTCGCGCAGTACGACGAAAATTATCTGATCGAGTTCATCCGTCACGACGCAATCTCGCAACATATTTCGGATTTCATCGAAGAGGCGTTCGAGCGCGACTACAACTACTTCGGCGGCTTGATGGAAGAAATTTACTGGGGCGTCGAGGCCGAGCTTGAGGAAGAGGCCTACCAGTTTCGGCGCGCGCGTTTGAACGATCGCGGCTTTCCCGATTTCTTCGAGGCGCAAAGTGTCTTCGCGTACATCAAGCCCGAGCAGTTCCTGACGATTCGCGCGGGCTACGAGCCGCCGAGCCGCGCCGATTTGCCCGACGACAACGAAGTGATCGCGCCCGAGATGGCGCCCGCGATTGCCGATGGCGACGTTTCGCTGTTCAACACCGCGCTCACCGCGGGATTCGCGTCGCAGGGCAAGCGCCAGCTCCGCAGCGAGATGGCGATGGTCTCCAACCAGGTGCTGGTCGCGCGCGCGATCGATTTCGGCGATCTGGAAGCGGTGCGCGTCGCAGTCGAGATGACGCATCACTATTTGAACCTCGCGCTCGAGCATCTGGCGGGCGGCGATCTGCAGAGCGCGATAGAGCATCTGCGCGATACGCCGCTGAAGCTGCTCTTTCGCCTGGGCGTCAGCTTGACGATCGATCTGCGCACCAGCACCGAGCTGACGCTCAGGAAACTCGGCCTCTCGGCGGTCAAGGTCCGCGAGATTCCGTACCTCGACTCGCCTTATCGCGAAGCGCTGTCCGGTTTCATGGCGCGGCAGCCACGATACTACAGCGGTCTCGACGGCGGCGGCGCGGTCGAGATGCGCGATTTCGCCAGCATGCGCGATTTGCATCTCAGCTACGCGATTCTCGATCAGATCGATTCGGCCGCCGAGTTGTTCCGCGCGCTGTTCGCGATCGATATTTCATCGCCAAACTTCCGCGCGCAAATGGCGGCGCGCGACGTGCGTCTCAGCCAGCTGGTGCTGACCGGCCTTGCGCGCCTGGCGCTCGATAATCGGCTCACGATCGATCCGATCGAAGGCAGCAGGCTGACTGCGATGCGCGCGGCTATCATGACCGGGCAGCCGGGCGCGCTCAGCGACGAATTTCGCGGCAGGATAAATCAGGCGCTGGCCGAGCGGATGGACGACACGACACGGAAGCGCACCGCCGGATTCCTGAACTCATGCCTGAACCTGCTCGAAGAGGAATTCGCCAACCTTGGCGGCGAGCGCGAGATCGATCCGCGCTTTATCGAAAGCGTGCTGGTGCGAATCGGCTAGGGGCTTCTGGTGGCAAGCGATTCATCGAAAACCGAATGCAAGCAGGATGCGGGCATCTTCGCGCCGGTGATCGATCGTACGCGATGCGAGGCGAAAGAGGATTGCGTCGGGGCTTGTCCGTACGACGTCTTCGAGGTGCACAAGCTGGGCGATGAGGACAAGCGGGCGCTGCCGCTGATGGCGCGGGTGAAGGCGTGGGTTCACGGCAACCGGCAGGCGTTTGCGGTGCGCGCCGACCAATGCCACGCGTGCGGCCTGTGCGTAATCGCGTGCCCGGAGCATGCGATCAAGCTGATGCGCGTCACGACCGCCGCTTAGCGCGCGCCGCCGTCAGCCGCGAGCGTGACGGTGCGGCTTGAGCCGTCGCGACTGAGCGTCCCGAGCGACGCGATCGCGCTCGCGACGTGCTGCTGGTCGATAAGCAGGAGTCGCGCGTGTTGCCAATCATGATCGGCGAGAGCGAGGCCACCGCAATCCTGCTCGCGTTACACGCGCATGTCCCGCGTGTGACGCCAAGCACCTTCGACTAAGCAGACCGATTCCCAATCCTAGCCTCTCCTTGTCCGAGGAGAGGCCGGCGTAAGCCGCGAAGCGGTGTCGCCGGGAGAGGTGCAACGCCCGACACTGCACGCCGCCGACTCGTCTAACCACAATTCAAGGTACGGGAGACGGCCCGAAAGCAGCACGACTTTTGGACTTCCTGCGAAAAGTACAACGCGCTCACTGCGACGGCCAGCGTTGCACCTCACCCGTCGCTCACCTTCGGCTCGCGCCGACCTCTCCTCGGACAAGGAGAGGTTTAGGATTCGCGGTCGCGCGACGAGGAGAGGTTAGGAGCGGCGGAAGTCGCGCGCGACCAGGTACAGCTCGGAGGAGCCGGGGCGGCTGGCTTTGGTGCGCGTTACTTCGACGCTTGCGAAATGGCGCTTGAATGAATCGACGATGTCCTTGAACTGCGCGCCCATGAACAGCTTCGCGACCATCGCGCCGCCCGGTTTCAGCATCGTCGCCGCGAAAGTCAGCGCGCAATCTATCAGCTCGCGCGAGCGCGCCTCGTCGCGCATCGCGATCCCGGTCAGCTTGGGCGCGAGATCGCTCGTCACAAGATCGGCGCGTCCGCCAAGCTCGCTCTGCACGCGCGCCGCGACCGCCGGATCCAGAATGTCGCCGGCGATCGCTATCGCGCCGGCCGGCGGATTCTTCACCGGTGCGAGATCGACTCCCACGACGCGGCCGTTCGCGCCCGCCGCCACGACCAGGATCGCCAGCCATCCCCCCGGCGCGCATCCCAAATCGACGACTCGCGCGCCTTTGCCGACGAGCCGGTTGCGCGCGATTATTTCTTCAATCTTGAACGCCGCCCGCGACGGCAAACCCATCGCGCGCGCCTTGCGGTAAAATTTGTCGCGCGGTTCGTAGGTCGCCACAAAATCACTCGTTCGCTTTGCCGCGCGCGCCGGAGCCGCTATCTTGATGGACTCCGCCCCGAAGTTTTGAAGCTGCGACGGTCACTGTGAATCTCGACGAATTGAATCCTGAACAGCGCGCCGCGGTGCTCGCGCCCGACGGCCCGATCCTCATCCTGGCCGGCGCCGGCTCGGGCAAGACCCGCGTGCTGACCTACCGTATCGCCCACATCATGGCCGAGCGCAAGGCGTCGCCGTTCGAGATGCTGGCGGTCACGTTCACCAACAAGGCCGCCAGCGAGATGCGCGAGCGGGTCGCGACGCTGGTCGGCGACGACGCGGCGCAGCCGTGGGTCAGCACGTTTCATTCGGCGTGCGCGCGAATCCTGCGCCAGGAAGGCCACGCGCTCGGCTACGATCGCAATTTTTCGATTCTCGACGAAGGTGATTCGCTCGCCACGATTCGCCGCGTGCTCGACGACGCCGCGCTGGCCGATTCGCCGCCGCTGGAGCTGGCGCGCGCGCGAATCGAACAGGCCAAGAACGAAGCGATATCGCCCGAGGAGATGCTGACGAGCGCGCAGCCCGGGCGCGAGGCTTCGATCGCGCGGATTTACCGGCTCTACCAGGAGCGGATGCGCGAGATGAACGCGATGGACTTCAGCGATTTGCAATTGCAGACCTGGATTCTGTTCCAACGCTTCCCTGAAGTCCTCGAGAAGTGGCAACGCCGCGCGACGCATCTGCTGGTTGACGAGTACCAGGACACCAATCGCGTGCAATATCTGATCGTGAAGACGCTCGCCGCGCGCTCGGGCAATCTGTGCGTGGTCGGCGACGAGGATCAATCGATCTATCGATGGCGCGGCGCCGACATCCGCAACATCCTCGATTTCGAGCGCGACTACCCGGCCGCGCAGATTTTCAAGCTCGAGCAAAATTATCGATCGACCAAAACAATTCTCGCCGCGGCCGGCGGCGTCATCCGCAACAACACCGAGCGCAAGATCAAAAATCTGTGGACCGAAAACGGCGCCGGCGAGCCGGTCACCTACTACACCGGCGTCACCGAGCGCGACGAGGCCGACTTTATCGCGCTCGAAATCGCGCGGCTGACTGGATCCGGCGGATTCAGAGCCGCCGACGTCGTCGTTTTCTACCGCGTCAATGCGCAGTCGCGCGCGATCGAAGAGGCGCTCGTGCGTCGGCGAATCCCCTACTACGTCGTCGGCGGAGTGCGCTTCTACGAACAGCGCGACATCAAGGATCTGCTCGCCTACCTGCGCGTGCTCGCGAATCCCGCCGACGCCGTCAGCCTCGAGCGGATGGTCGGGACGCCGCCGCGCGGGATTGGCGCGAAGTCGTTCGAGGCGATCACCGAGCTGGCCGCGCGCCAGCACGTCACCGCGTTCGAGGCGATGGGCCGGCTCGAAACTTACTCGAAGGTCGCGCTCAGAATCGCCAAGCAGGCCGGGATGCTCTATTCGTGGATGCACGATCTCAGCGCGCGGCTGCCCGAGATGAGCGTGCGCGGAATCGTCGAGGAAGTGGTGGCGCACAGCGGCTTCGAGCCTTACCTCGACACGCTCGACGACGCCTCGATGCGCAAGCAGAATCTGGCCGAGATGCTCACGGCGGCCAGCGCCTTCGACGCCGAGAAGTCCGGCGGCGGCCTGCCCGAGTTTCTCGAGCGCGTGGCGCTGGTCAGCGACAGCGAGCAGATCGATTCGCGCGGTGGACGCGCCGCGCTGATGACGCTGCATACATCGAAGGGCCTCGAATATCCGATCGTGTTCATCGCCGGGATGGAGGAAGGCCTGTTCCCGCACAGCCGCTCCGCCGATATCGACGAGGAAGTCGAGGAAGAGCGCCGGCTCTGCTACGTCGGCATGACGCGCGCGCGCCAGTTGCTCTATCTGACCAACACGCTCTCGCGCGAAATTTACGGCGTGCGCCAGGAGTCGCGACAATCGCGATTCATGCGCGAGATCGATCCCGCGCTGATTCACCGTATCGCGCCGGAACGCCGCGCCGCGTCCGTACGGCCGCTGTCGCCGCGCGAGGCTTATGTCGATTACGGCGACAGCCAGCTTCCCGACGACGAGCCGGGTCCGGGCGGCGACGGTCTCTCGATTGGCGCCAAGGTAGTGCATCCGACTTTCGGCCGCGGCATCGTGCGCCGGCGCGAGGGCCGTGGCGACACTGCCAAGGCGTGGGTGAATTTCGAGCGCGGCGGGATCAAGCTGCTGGTACTGAAGTTCGCGAACCTGAGGCTTGCGGAGTGATCGCGCTGGTTTGATTTGCGCCAAACGCAGCGGCAATAAAATGCCCGGAAGCTCGTGCAGCGTTTGTTATCTGCGTGCATGTCGTTCGTTGAGTCCAAGTTACCTGGGGAGGCCGTAATGGAAAACATGAGGAAGTTATTTCTTGCGCTTGCAGCCGTATTCCTGCTGATCGGCGCAAGGACAGTTCCCGCGCATGCGCAGCAGATCGATCGCACTCAATTGCCGATACCGGACACGCAGTACAAGTATCCGGGTAAGGTTCCGTTGGACGCGCGTGACGCCAAGTTTCCGCCGATCAAGGAGCTACGCCCGCCCCAGGGCGCACCCAACGTCGTGGTAATCCTGCTCGATGATATCGGTTTCGGCGCGCCGAGCACCTTCGGCGGCGGCGTCAACATGCCCGCTCTCGATTCCCTCGCGAAGCAGGGTTTGCGCTATACCCAGTTTCATACGGCGGCGCTCTGCTCGCCGACCCGCCAAGCGCTGCTGACCGGCCACAACCATCACTCGGTGGGGATGGGATCGATTACCGAACTGGCGACCAGCGCTCCAGGAAACAACGGTATTCGGCCGAACCAGGCGGCCACCATCGCCGAAATCCTCAAATTGAATGGATACAGCACGGCAGCCTTCGGCAAGATGCATCAGACGCCGGTTTGGGAGATCAGCGTTTCAGGGCCCTTCACCCGCTGGCCGATCGGCGACGGTTTCGAAAAATTCTACGGCTTCCTGGGCGGCGAGACCAATCAGTGGGCGCCGATGATCTTCGACGGCGTGACTCACGTCGAGCCTCCGCACACGCCGGGCTACAACTTCATGACCGATATGGCCGA
Source organism: uncultured delta proteobacterium (assembly GCA_963756005.1). Classification (GTDB taxonomy): domain Bacteria; phylum Desulfobacterota; class Binatia; order Binatales; family Binataceae; genus Binatus. The sequence goes on along the minus strand of CAVWMC010000010.1, from coordinate 210,892 downwards.
TCAGGCGATCGCATGGATGCGATTCCAGCATACGATGACCCCGGACAAGCCGTTCTTCGTTTACTTCGCACCCGGCGCGCTGCATGCGCCGCATCACACTCCCAAGGAGTGGCGGGACAAGTATGCGGGCAAGTTCGATGAGGGCTGGGACAAATATCGGGAAGAGACGCTCGCGCGCCAGAAGCAGCTCGGCGTCGTGCCGGATAGCACGCAGCTCGCCCCGTGGGCTCCCGGCGTCAAGCATTGGAACGAGCTGAGCGCCGACGAGAAGAAAGTCGCCGAGCGGCTGATGGAAAACTATGCAGGCTTTGGCGAATACACCGATCACGAGATTGGACGTTTGCTCGACAGCCTCAAGGACCTCGGGATCTATGACAACACGTTGGTGATTTACATCGCCGGCGACAATGGGATGAGTGCCGAGGGCGGCCTCGACGGCACTCTCAACGAAATGGCGCTGTTCAACGGAGTTCCGGACACAACCCAGAACATCCTCGCCCATCTCGACGATATCGGCGGCCCGAACAGCTTCCCGCACATCCCTGTCGGATGGGCGCTCGCGGGCGACACCCCCTTCCAGTGGACCAAGCAGGTGGCGTCACACTACGGCGGCACGCGCAACGGCATGGTGATTTCGTGGCCCGCAGCGATCAAGGACGGCGGCGGGATCCGCACCCAATGGCATCACGTCATCGATGTCACGCCTACTATCCTCGAGGCAGTAAAACTGCCGCAGCCGAAAACCGTTGACGGCGTCAAGCAAAAGCCGATCGAGGGTGTCAGCATGGTGTACACGTTCGGCGACGCGAAAGCGCCGACGCGCCATCGTACGCAGTATTTCGAAATGTTCGGCAATCGCGGAATTTACCACGATGGCTGGACTGCGGTGACCCGGCACAGCATCCCCTGGGAACCCACGGGACCTCTGCCAAAGTTCAGCGAGGATAAGTGGGAGCTCTACAATACAAACGAGGATTTCAGCCAGGCGCAGGATGTTGCAGCGAAGTATCCGGACAAGCTCAAGGAACTTCAGCGCCTCTTCCTTGATGAAGCGGAAAAATACAACGTCCTGCCGCTGGACGACCGGCGTGTCGAGCGTTTCGTGCCGACAATTGCGGGGAGGCCTTCGCTGATGTGGGGGCGGACTTCGATGACACTTTATCCCGGCATGACTGCGATGCTGGAGAACGCGGCTCTCGACATCAAGAATCGGTCGCATACCGTCACTGCCGATATCGAGATACCGCAAGAATCTGCGCAAGGCGTGATCATTGCGCAGGGCGGGCGTTTCGGCGGATGGAGTCTCTACCTTAAGGACGGCAAGCTGAAGTATTGCTACAACTGGCTCAATCGTGAGCGCTACACTCTCGAGTCAAAGGACGCACTTCCGGCCGGCAAGGTCACAGCCAAATTCGAGTTCAACTACGACGGCGGCGGGATCGGCAAAGGCGGTACCGGCCAACTCTTTGTCAATGGCCAAAAGGTTGCCGAAGGCCGAATCGAGCATACTCAAGCCTTCATCTTCTCGGCCGATGAAACCGAAGACGTCGGCGAGGACCTCGGCACCCCGGTAAGCGAAGACTATAAGGAGGGCGACAACAAATTCACCGGCACGATCGACAAGGTGACGATCGCGGTGACGCCCCCTCCCCCAGCGATTCAAAAGGAAGAGGAATCGCAGGACGCGGTAATCGACGAAGGCATCAACTGAATGCGTTGCTCGAGTTCGCAAACCAAGGTTGATTGCGGACTGATCGCGCCGGTACAATTTCAGCCAATGCGACGGCATCCGATGGACCGTTCGCGCGGATTTTCCGCCAACTCGCCTGGGGTTTCATGAAACGTTTCATCAATATTTCAGCCTCGACTCTTCCCCGCCTTATTGCTGATTGCGCTGGTCGCGATTCCGGCGGCGCACGGCGCGTGGACCGAAGACGAATTCGAGAAACGTCCGCTGTATGCGTACCCGCTCCCGCGCGGCAAGGACGACATCATCGGCAATCTGATCACGTACCAGATTCAAAAGGGCGACACGCTGCTCGATGTCGGGCGATGGTTCGGCGTGACGGCCAAGGAAATTTCCAACGCCAACGCGGGAATCGATTGGTGGGCGCCTCCGCCCGGCCGGGTAATCATCCTGCCCGACGAGCACATCCTGCCCAATACTCCGCACGTCGGGATCGTGATGAACATCCCCGAGATGCGCATCTATTATTATTATCCGTCGCCGACCGGACCGCTCCATCCCAGAGCCAAAGGCAAGGTGACGCCGGCCAAGTTCGAGCCCGGCAAAAAACATTCGGGCGGAGTCACGCCGACGGTGGTGTATTCGTTTCCGGTCGGACTCGGACGCTTCGATTGGAAAACCCCCGAGGGCGTTTTCACGGTCCGCGGCAAAACGCGCAATCCGACCTGGGTGGTGCCGCAGGACATTTACGAGGAGCATCTCGAGCGTGACGGCGAGGCCGAGCACGTCGTCTCGGGCGACGATCCCGACAATCCGCTCGGACACTACCGCATCGAGCTGACGCTGCCCGAGTACGCGTTCCACGGGACCAACGTGCCGTGGGGCGTCGGCATGGAAGTGAGTCACGGATGCATCCGGCTGTATCCGGAGGACATCGAGCGCTTCTTCAACAAGGTGAAAATCGGCACGCCCGGGATGTTCGTCTATCAGCCGGTGAAGTTCGGATGGCGCGGCGACGCGCTCTACGTCGAGGTCCACGAAGATCTCTACGGCAAATACGCCGGGCTGTGGGCCTACGCGCAGAAGGAAGCCGATCGCCAGGGGCTGACAGATCAGATCGATATGCAGAAGCTCGAAAAAGCGGTCGAGCAGAAGACCGGCGTCCCGACCTACATCATGCCCGGCCCCGCCCCCGGCAGCGCCAGCTAGTTTCGCTTCATACCGTGGTCCTTCGCCAACGGGCCAGGCTGGCGACACGACTATTGTTGCGGGCAAACTTGCACTGCGAGCAGGCTCACAGGAGTCAGAGGCGCACTAAATGTTTACACTGAAGTCGCTTTGCTGTTTGCTGCTGGGGTGTTCGTTTTGTTTGACTGCGTACGCTCAATCCCCGAACTGTCAACCAGCCCCTGCCAAACTGAAGTTTCTCGATGTTCCGGAAGGGGAGACACGATCATTCCCTCCCAACAGCAAATTTGAGTTTCGCGTCGCCCCTACGCCTGCGGGCTGTGCGGTCACTACGGTTATGATTTTGCCTAGTGGTCAGGAGGTCTGGCTGCCGGCGGGCAAGGTTTACGATTCGCCGGATAAATCCTTCCAAGGCAACGGCCACACGCTTACGTTCGAATCGCATCCCGCTGGCGAGTTCAATGCTTGGAACGGATGGCTGAATAGGTCGGGAGGACAAGCAGGGCCAGGAAATTGTAATCCGTCCGTGGACAAGTGTCCGCCGGGTACGAACCTGACTAGACAGTAGCCGCCCTCATGCACGCCCGAGGGAGGTGCGCGTTTCGGGCATGTTTGCGAGCCCGCTAGTGGCGTGCTGGCGTGTCATTTTTTGGATTGCCGGCGTCAGTCGCGGCCTGCTTTTTCACCAGGTAGAAGTAGCGATGTCCGAGGCCGAACGGCCCCGGCCATTTTAGCCGCCGCACCACTTCCATCCCGGCGATCGGCTCGCTCGCGATCGTGTATTCGCCGGTTTTCGGCGACGTGATCATCGGGATTCCGCCTTCGAGCTCTCGCGTTTCGATTCCATGCTTGGGATACCGATACAAATCCTCGCCGTTGAGCACGTAGCCGGCGTCGATCGATGAGCGCGGAACTCCCTCGCGCTCCAATTCGTTGCGCGTCGCGAGGATCACCGCCATCCCGCGCTGATACGCGTACGTCCCGCCGAGCGACAGCAGGCCCATCGCCAGCGTCAGCGCAAATCCAGCCGCCATCACCAGTCTGCGCCGCGGCAGCGGAGCGATTGCCAGCACGATCGCAGCGGCGGGAACCAACACCAGGTAGTAGCGATCGTTGTAAAACCACAGCGGTATCGTCGCCGCCCAGTAAACCGCCGCCGCGATCAAAATCGCGGCTGTGCCGCGGCCAAGCGTCCTGAAAATCTCCGTGAACGCGACAATCAGACCCGCCGCGCCGAAGCTCGCCAGCAGAAGGAATGCGTACTGCCAGTCGCTGTCCCACGAAAAACGATTCGCACCGCCGCGCAGTATCAGCACGTTGTGCCATCCGCCGAAGCAACTGTACTCGGGCGTGGCCGGCAACTGATGGTCCATCCACATAAGGACCAGCGCGGCCGCGAAGATTCCGGCGCCGCCCATCACGACGCGGCGCCATCGCGGCGTCGTGAGCTGCAGAATCGCAAGCGGCGACATCACCGTGCCGAGATAAAGCAGTGGCCCGAGCACTCCCGCGCGCAGGTAGTTGGCCAGCGGCACCATGAAAATGTAGTGGAAGTGATTTTCGTCGCGCTGCAAATCCCATGGCCTCGGACTAAGTACCGTCAGCCAGATCCACAGCGCGACGCAGACCGCCAGCGCCGCCGCGAACGGCGTCATCATCTGGAGCCACAGCGCGCGATCCCAGCGGTTTTTTCCGCGCAGCCGTGTGTCGTACAGAATCATCGCGCCGCCGCAACCGACTATCGCCATAGCGGCGAACGGCCGAACCAGAAAACCAATCACCGCCAAAACGGCGGCCAGCCACAGCCACATCAGCTCGCGCGGCCCTTCCGCCTTGGCGAAGCACAAATGCGCGGCGACCATCGCCGTCAGAAACGGAATCTCGGTCATGAACGAAAAGCTCAGAAAGGTGAAACATGGATTGCAGATCAGCAGGCCGGTCGCCGCCAGCGCCTGCCATCGCGATGCACCGCACTTGATCGCGAGCGCATGGAACATCAAGCCGCACAGTATCGCCAGCATCACCTCCGACATTTCCAGCGACACCGAGTTGCCGCCGAACGCATGCGCCCAGCCGACGCCGTAGAAGACTTGCGCAATCGGCATCGCCTGCGTGAAGCCGGCGAACCGCATCTCGCCCGTGCGCAGGAACCGCCGCACCGCCGAGCCGTAGAGCCAGCTATCCACCACCGGCGCGTCGGTCAGAGGATGCAAGATCAAGAGCGCGAAGCCGTACCATCCAATCACCGCCGTTGCCGCGGCCCATCCTGCGCGCCTCATCAGTTCCTGCCTTGCTCCGCTTTTGAGCTATCCTTTATACTCCGAAACTGGCTCGGCACACGGAATTTTCGCCGACTTCAACCGAATACACACGATGCGACAAATAGCATTTCATCGTCCCTCGATCGGACCCGACGAGGAGCGCGAAGTCCTCGACACGCTGCGCTCCGGATGGATCACGACCGGGCCCAAGGCCAAGCGCTTCGAGGCTGAATTCGCTGGCTACGTCGGCGCAAAACACGCGCTCGCGCTGTCGCATTGCACTGGCGCGCTGCATCTCTCGCTATGGGCGCTCGGCATCGGCCCCGGCGACGAGGTTATCACCACGCCGTTCACCTTCACCGCGACCGCCGAGATTCTCGGCTACCTCGGCGCGCGCCCGGTGTTCGTTGACGTCGATCCCGGCACCTTCAATATCAACCCGGCCCGCATCGAGGAGGCGCTCGAGAGCGGCGCGCACAAACGCGTCCGCGCAATCCTGCCGGTGCACTTCGCCGGCCACGCCTGCGACATGGATCGCATCCTCAACATCGCGCGCACCTACAATCTGAAAGTCGTCGAGGACGCCGCCCACGCCGCCGGCTCCGCGCGCCACATGGACGGCCGCGGGATGGCGAAAGTCGGCACCATCGGCGATCTCACCTGCTTCAGCTTCTACGCCACCAAGAATTTCACCACCGCCGAGGGCGGCATGATCACCACCGCCGATGACGCGCTCGCGGAGAAGATCGCCGTCGCCAGCCTGCACGGGATGAACAAGGACGCGTGGAAGCGCTACGACAAGAGCGGCTCGTGGTACTACGAAATCCACGACATGGGCTTCAAGTACAACCTGTCCGACGTGCACGCCGCCATCGGATTGGCGCAGCTCAAGCGCGCCGACGACTTCATGCGCCGGCGCGGCGAAATCGCGCGCGCCTACAACGAGGCCTTCCGCGGCGATGACAGCCTCCAGCCCGCGTACTCCGAGCCCGGCATCGAGCACGCCTGGCATCTCTACGTGCTGCGCATCCGCCCCGAGCGCCTCAAGCTCGGCCGCAATCAGTTCGTCGAGATGCTGCGCGAGCGCGGCGTCGGATGCTCCGTGCACTGCATCCCGCTGCACACGATGCATTACTATCAGCGCATGTACGGCTATCGCGACGGCGATTTTCCGGTCGCCGAAGACATCTTCAGCCGCTGCCTGTCGCTGCCGATTTATGCCGCGATGACCGACGACGACGTCGCTTACGTGATCGAAACGGTTCGCGCTATCGCGCGCGAAAACCGCCGCTAGCAGGAGAACATCTGTGCGTGTACTGGTAACCGGCGGCGCAGGATTCCTCGGCTCTCATCTATGCGAGCGCCTGCTCAAGGACGGGCACGAAGTCATCTGTCTCGATAATTTTTTCAGCGGCAAGCGCGCCAACATCATGCACTTGCTCGGCAACCGCAATTTCGAGTTCATCCGCCACGACGTGGTCGAGCCGATCCTGCTCGAAGTCGATCGCATCTTCAGCCTCGCATGCCCCGCGTCGCCGGTGCATTACCAGTACAATCCGGTGAAGACCATCAAGACCTCCGTGATGGGCACGATCAACATGCTGGGGCTGGCCAAGCGCGTGCGCGCGCGCATCCTGCTCACCTCGACCAGCGAAGTTTACGGCGACCCGGAGGAGCATCCGCAAACCGAATCGTACTGGGGCAACGTCAATCCGATCGGCGTGCGCTCATGCTACGACGAGGGCAAGCGCGTCGCCGAATGCCTCATGATGGACTATCACCGGCAGAACAACGTTGACACCCGCATCGTGCGCATCTTCAATACGTACGGCCCGCGCATGGCGATCAACGACGGCCGCGTGGTCTCGAATTTCTGCGTCGCGGCGTTGCGCGGCGAGGACCTCGAGATTTACGGCAACGGCAATTCGACGCGCTCGTTCGCCTACGTTGACGACATCATCGAGGCGCTGGTGCGCATGATGAATCAGGACGAGCACATCGGCCCGGTAAACATCGGCAACCCCGACGAATTCACAATCGCGGAACTCGCGAGCCTCGCGATTGAACTCGCGGGCAGCTCGTCGAAGGTGGTGATTAAGAATCCGCGCGCCGACGATCCGGTCCGCCGCAAACCAAACATCGAGCTCGCGAAAAAAGTCCTCGGCGGATGGCAGCCGCAAATCGCTCTTCTTCCCGGTCTGCAGAAAACAATCGCCCACTTCCGCGAAGTCCTCGACATCCCGAAAAAATAATGAGTCGGCATCGCGCCATGACTCGAACTAGCGCACAAATAATCCCACTGCTGATGTCGCTCGCGCTCGCATCGTGCGCAACGGCGCCGCCGCCAGCCCCCGCGCCCGCACCCATCGTCTATATGCCGCCCAATCCCAATCCGCCGCCGCCCGACGAATGGAACCTGCTGCCCGATCCGACCACCGGCCAGGTCGATGTGTATCACGAGGGCGGCTACGTCGGCTCGGTCACCGGCAACGAACCCACCGACCAGGACCCACCGATCCCGCATCCCGTCGCGACGCCGGCGGACTAACGAAGAATCTTGAACCGCGCGCGAAACGCGCGCTGACACAAAAAAGTGCGTGGACGAGGTTTTGTGCTTGAGCCCAGCACCCTCACCTACCAGCGGCTGCGCCCGCCGGCCTCCTCTCCCGTAAAATAACGGGCGAGGTAATTTCCCCCGCACCTCTTCCCCCAAAAGAACCTTGGAGCGAAATGGCGTCTTCGCCATTTTGCGATTAGTACTGGGTGCAGGGGTCACCCCTGCCGAAGGAAGCATGAAACCCACGGCGGGTTTCATTCAAATTGTTCTTATGTTCAATCTTTGAGTAAATTCCGCGCGATCACGACGCGCTGAATCTGCGACGTGCCCTCGTAAATCTGTAGCAGCTTCGCGTCGCGCATCAGTTTCTCGACCGGATACTCCTTCATGTATCCATAGCCGCCGAAAATCTGCACCGCGTTGGTCGTGATTTCCATAGTCGCGTCGGCGCTGAAGGCCTTCGCGTACGCCGAAATCGTGTTGGCGCCCTCGCCCTTATCGACCAGCCACGCCGCCTTGTAGGTCAGCAGCCGCATCGCTTCGATTTGGATCGCCATGTCCGCCATCATGAACTGGATCGCCTGGAAGTTTGCGATCGGCTGCCCGAACGCGTTGCGCTGCTTCGAGTACTTGAGGCATTCGTCGAGCGCGCGCTGCGCAATTCCAATCGCGATCGCGCCAATCTCCGGCCGGCTATGGTCGAACGTCGCCATCGCGTACTTGAAGCCCTCGCCCTCGCGCCCGACCAGCGCGCTCGCGGGAACGCGCACGTCTTCGTAAAAGATTTCGCCGGTGTCGGCCGCGCGCTGCCCGAGCTTGCCATGCATCCGGTTGCGTGTGATTCCCAGGCACGCTCGACGGGAAGACGAAACACGAGATGCCCTTGTGCTTGAGTCGCTTGTCCGAGGTCGCGAACGTGACGTACCAGTCGGCGCGCGATCCGTTCGAGATAAAATGCTTGGTGCCGTTGATTATGTACTCGTCGCCCTCGCGCCGGTAGGTCGTGCTCATCGCGGCGACGTCCGAGCCCGCGCCCGGCTCCGTTATCGCGAAGGCGCAGAACGTCAGCTTCTTGACCAACTGCCCGAGGTAGGTGCGCTTCTGCTCGTCGTTGCCCGCGATCAGAATCGGCAGCGTCGCGAGGTCGTTGGCGCCGATCGCGTTCGAGATTCCGGCGCATCCGTAGTTCAGCTCCTCGACGATCAGGCTGGTGTCGAGCACGCCGAGTCCCGGCCCGCCCAACTCTTTCGGCACGCCGAAGTTCATCAGCCCGGCCGCGAACGCCTTCTCGCACACGTCGACCGGAAAAATTTCCTTTTCGTCGTACTCGCGCGCGCGCGGAATTATTTCCTGCTCGGCAAACTTATGCGCCAGCTCTTTCAGCTCGCGCTGTTCATCGGTCAAATCAAAACCAAGCATCTTTGATATTCTCCCGTGATCGATCGTCGCTATCGGTGTTAGTCGAGCGCGCGATGCAATGAAAGAGCGGCGCCACCACGATTCGATTCGCCTTGAAAAACCGCGCGCATCTGGATACGAGGGTAGTTGAGTTTGAAACATCAAGGAGACCCACGATGCCGATTACCGTGATTGCGAAACTGAAAGTGCAGCCCGGCAAGGAAGCCGAGTTCGAAGCCGCCGGCAAGGAAATGATCGCGACCGTCAAAACCGCCGAACCCGGCACCCTCTCGTACGTCCTGCACAAGAACACCAAGGACCCGACCGAGTTCACCTACTATGAGGTTTACCAGGACCAGGCCGCGCTCGACGCGCACGGCAAGACCGATCACATGAAGGCCTTCGGCGGAAAAATCGGCGGCCTGCTGGCCGGCCGCCCCGAGATTGCGGTGCTCACCGAAGTCGCGCGCAAGTAGCATCGCTGCGAGGATGGGTCAGGGATAACCTTTTAGCCTGACCAGCGCGAATTTTCCGTGCTACTTCTGAGCCAGGACTGCCCTCTTCATATCCCGGCGTCGCCTGAATGCGGGCGGCGCCGGTTTCCGACAGAAAAAATTTGCCCTATGACGGGAGCGACGCTAGGTTTGGCGGCTCACGATCCGCAAACCTGCATCCAATGGTATGAAGAGAGGCTCGATGAGACACAACCGCCCTTGGAAGCCCAACCAATCATGGAACCTGATTCTAATATCTACGCTCGCCTCCATGATGTTTTTCGCAATCGGGACCGCGTACGCCAAGAAAGTTTCGACGCTCTCGCTCTGCGTCAATCATAGCGGCTCGGGCGGATGCTCGACCACGGTCCAGGGCGCAGTGGGCATGGTGCCGGCCGGCGGCAGTGCCGTTATCACTATTGCTGCCAGCGTCACTCCGTATGCTGAAGACATTACCGTCTCCGGCATGACTGTCAGCTTTGTAGGCGGCGGCGCCGGAATGACCGTCATCGACGGCACCAACGTTTCGAGCATTCCGACGTTTCTGTTCGAGAACAATGCGAAGGGCGAACTGCACGGCATGACGATCGAGAACGGCAACGGCCCTACCGGCAGCAACGTTCAATTCGAGCAGTTTGCCGCGAAAGGTAACAAAGGCGTCGGCACCCTGAAAATCGAGAATTGTGAAATAACCGGCGGGGTACGGCCTTCCAACGTGCTCCCGGAAGGCGCGGTCAATTTTGTCGGACAGACTCTCACTATCGATTCCTCAAGTATAGTTAACAATACCGACGAGGGCATTCTCATCAATGGCGCTCCGCACGTATTCATTACCAATACCACGATCAGCGGCAATGACACTCCCGGCAATAATGGAAATGCGGTTGGATGCGGGATGCACATTTCCTCGGGCACGATCGTGCTCAACAATGTCACGATAACCGACAACCATTGCATAGGAGGCACCGGCGCTGACCAGTCGCCTACCGTAGGGGGCGGACTTTTTATCGATTTCCCCGCAAAGGTTTCGATCTCGAACACGGTGGTGGCAAACAACACGGTCGCCGGCAGCAGCCCATCGGGGCCGGACTGCTTTTCACCGGGCAAGGGCCTCAAATCGAAGGGATTCAACCTGATAAAGGACACCTCGGCCTGTAACATCAAGCTCGCCAAGTCTGACCTCTCGGGGACCGACCCGTCCTTGAGTTCGCTAGCATCGTGCGCGTCGAGTGGGCTTGAGGTTGAAACACCGCTCGGAGGCAGCCCGCTCATTGGCAGCGGAAATCCGGGCAAGCTTAGCGGCAAGCTTGGCGCCAAGGGATCGAACTGTCTGCCTACCGACGAATGCGGAACCGCGCGCGCAAAAGGTTCGTGCAGCATCGGCGCCGCCGAGTGATCGACTCCGAAAAAAAATCCATCGTTGATCTGAATTAAGGTTGTCAGTAAGAAACGCGCCGAACTCCATCTGGTTCTCCTTCCCTCGAGGACGTTTGAACTTGGGAAATCGATAACGGAAAGGGCTAACGTCGTTAGATTGCTTCGCTTGGTAAAATTTTGAACTTTTAGGCCTGACCGTGCCGCAACCTCCATGATATGCTGGGGCGTGGTCAGGCTTAATCACCCTTCGACAGTGCTCGCGGCGCGGGTCGCCGCTCTTCCGTCTGCAAAAACAAGTTTTGAAGGAACGAAGCTACCCTTGGTAGGACCCCGTCCCAAAACCACAACCGGTGTGTATAGAGATCGCCTTTTTCTATTTTCCGATTCCCCTTCCCGCTCGGGAAGGAATCAGCGGTTAGGTTCTTAATAACTAAAGTAACTGTTTAACTTCACAATGCCATCCACCCTCGCAATTCTCGGCGGCCAACCCCTTCGCACCCGCCCCTTTCCCAAGTGGCCGGTGTTCGACGACCGCGAACGCGCGCAGCTCGAAACTGTCCTCACCTCGCAGAGCTGGGGCGGTCATCCCAGCCCCAATCGCAAGGCCGCTGAGTTCGCGTCCGCCTTCGCCGCGTATCAGGGTGCTCGCTTCGCAATTCCGACCACGTCCGGCACCAGCGCGCTCGAAGTCGCGCTCAAAGCGCTGGGCATCGGCCCCGGCGACGAGGTCATCGTCCCCGCAATCACCTTCGCCGCGACGCCCTACGCCGCGGTCGCATGCATGGCGCGTCCGGTCTTCGCCGACGTCAGCGCCGCCAACGCATGCATCGATCCTGAATCCGTCGAGCGGCTCATCACTCGCCGCACCAAGGCCATCATCCCGGTCCACTACGGCGCCTCGCTTGCCGATCTCGACGCACTCGCCGAAATTTCGCGCGCGCATTCGATTCCGCTGGTCGAAGATTGCGCGCACGTCCCCGGCGCTCAGTTCCGCGATCGCGGCGTCGGTACTCACGGCGCTCTCGGATGCTTCAGTTTTCAATCCTCGAAGCCGATGACCGCCGGCGAAGGTGGAATGATCACAACCAACGATCCGGACCTCGAACAGCGATGCCAGTCGCTGATCAACTGCGGACGCCGCCGCGCCGACGACGATTTCGAGGGCCCGCTGATGGGCGCGAACTACCGGATGACGGAATGGCAATGCGGAATTCTGCTGGCGCAACTCGCGCGCCTACCCGATCAGATCGAGCAAAAGAGCCGCGCCGCCGTCCGCCTGCGTGAAGGCCTCGGCAGCATCAAGGGACTCAGCCCGGTCGCGCGCGACTCACGCGTCACCCGCGAAGTCATCTACGCATTCGTTTTTCTCGTTGATGAAGCGGCGCTCGGCATATCGCGCAACCGCTTCGTCCGCGCACTGCGCGCCGAGGGCATCCCATGCGGCGTCGCCAATGACCCGGTCTATCGATCCGCGCTCTTCCCGCGCGAGTCCGCCGCCTATCGCAGAGCATGCGAACTCGCCGGCGCCAATCCCGACACCGCCGCAATCGATTGCCCCGTCGCCGAACGCTTGTTCGAGCACGCGCTGGTCTCGATTCCCCACGAATGCCTGCTCGGCGACGACCGCGATGTTGACGACATGATCGCCGCAGCCGCGAAAGTGGCTTCCAGAGCCACCGAACTCGCCACCGCGAAGTTGAAATGAGCCCCTTCTACGCCGGCGCCGCGCGTGTGAAACTCGATCCGCCCGCCGGACTCGCGATGCTCGGTTACGGCAATCGCGTCGGCCGCAACAATGGCGTTCACGACGACCTTGCCGCGCAAGCGCTCGTGCTCAGCGACGGCACGAACAAGATCGCGATCGTCGGCGTCGATCTCCTCGCCATCGGCGCCCGCATCGCCGACGATATCCGCGATCGCGCCGCCGCAAAGACGGGCATCCCTGCCGACTCGATCCTCGTCTGCGCGACGCACACGCATTCCGCACCCGCTTTTAACATTTTCGCGACGCCGCGCGACGACGCGAGGCCTGCCGACGGACGCGACCTCGAATGGGAGCGCGCACTGCCCGCGAAGATTGCGTCCGCGATCGTTCAGGCCAACCAAAGCCTCGAGCCTGCGACACTTCGCGCGGCCGCCGCGCAGTTCACGCTCGGGATCAATCGAAGGTTGAAACGCCCGCACCACCAGGTTCAAACTGCCGCAAATCGTGTTGGGCCAGCCGACGCCGAAGTCGGCGCACTCGGCGCGTATCGCACGAACGGAACCCCAATCGCGTTCCTCATGAACTATCCATGCCACGGCGTGGTGCTATGCGAGGACAACCTGCTCTACTCGCGCGACTGGCCCAGCTTCGCGATGGACGAAATCGAAAGCGCGGCCTCCGCCGCCGACGCTCGTCCAATCTCCATTTTCATTCAGGGCGCGACCGGCAACATCGACCCACGCAGCCGCGGCAATTTCGAGGTCGCCGAAGAGCATGGCCGCGCGATGGGCCGCGCCGCGCTCGACGCGCTCGCTCCCGCGCCATTGATTGCCGACTCACGAGTCGCCGCACGCCGAATCCCGCTCACACTTAACCTCAGGGATATCAGCGCAGACCTCGCAGTCGCGCGCGCTTGCGCCGCACAAACCCAGGCCTCACTCGACAGTCATCGCGGCGGCGACGGCTACCAATTGAAGCGCCTGCGCGACCATCACGCACAATCTCGCGCCGCGCTGGCCGCTCTGGAAGCCCTCGAGGAGCAGAATCGCCGCGACCGCCGCGTTGACGTCGCACGCGGTGAACTGGCGACCGCTATGACTGTCGTCACTGTTGGCGATATCGCGATCGTCGGCATCCCCGGCGAACTATTCGTCGAGCTCGGCCTCGCGCTGAAAGCGAACCCGCACTTCGCGCGCACTTTTGTCGCCGGCTACTGCAACGATCTGATCGGCTACATCCCGACTCGCACTGCGTACCCCGAAGGCGGCTACGAAGTCGAGACCTCGCGAATCGCGCCCGGCAGCGGCGAGATGATGGTCGATACCGCCCTCGCCGCGCTTGCTGCGATGCGCCGGTAGCAGTGCGTGAGATTCGACATCGCGAACTTCTCCGGATGCTGCCGTTTGACGCGCAAATTGTGGACGCACTGCCGTCGCACGAGTACAACGCCGCGCACATCCGCCGCGCGATTCATATTCCGGTCGGCCACATTCTGCGCGACGCGCCAACGATGCTCGACCGCGCGCGCCCGGTCGTGGTCTATTGCCGCGATTCCTTGTGAGACCTCAGCGCGCGAGCTGCGGCGCAGCTCGAACTGCTCGGCTTCTCCGACGTCCGCCACTACTTTCGCGGCAAAGCCGATTGGATCGTGCGCGGATTGCCGACCGATCCGCCGACTCCGCTCTCAGAGCGGATACGCGCGCTTCCATATTTCGTGAACAATCTCGCGCCCGGCTTGCGCTCGTTCTGGATTCACTATTTGGACCGCGTGCGCGTCGAGGAATTTATGCGCGACGACCTCATCCGCCTCGGCCCCGAAGACGCCGTGCCGCCGGCCGCGCCCGACTCGCCGACGCCGAGCGCCGTCGTGCTTGATTCCAATGGCGTCCTCCTCGGCACGATCGAACACTCCGATTCCGCGCCGCGCGCGCTGTCCGCGATGAATCCGAATCCGCAGACAATCCGCCCCGACATGACGCTTAAGCTCGCCGCGCATCTGCTGAAGTCGAATCCGTACCTGATGGTGACGACCGAAAAGGGAAAGTATCTCGGCCGCTATATCCCAGCGTGAAGCTCCTACCTCTCGATCACGCCATCGCCCGAAATGTCCAGATGATACGCGACCTCGCGCGCAAGCTCCTCGGGCCGCGCGCGATAGTACTCGACCTGCGGCACGCCCGGAATCGCCGCGACGACTTCGTTGACAGCGACCGAAGTGAACCCATGCCGCTCGAAGAACTCGCCGGCATCCGTGCTGAACAGATACAAGTGGCGCGCACCGCGCGTGTGCGCGGCCTTGCGCGCAGCCGCGAGCAACGCGGCGCCGATTCCACGCCGTCGCATCGCTTCACTCACGTACAGCGACCGTATCAGCGCCGCGTCGATCTTCGACTCGACTCCGATCACTCCGACCGCTTCGTCGCCGAAGTACGCAACGAGATAACACGCGGCCGGCCATTCGATTCCGTCGGTCATCATGCCCGCCTGCGTGAGTATGTCGCGCACGCGTGCGAGGTCGCGCGTCTGCTCGACCACGAGTTCACCCGCGCGATGCTTGCGTATCGCCATGCCGCGGTCCGTGACCTACTTCTTCGGCGGCGGGAACAGTTGCGCGCCCGCCTCGTCCACCACCGTGATTGCCTTGACCGGGCACGAACGCGCCGCCGCGACGATTATCGAATCGCCGGCGCCCGTCGCGTTGACGACTTCGGATTTGCCCTCCGCGTCGAGTTGAAACACCGCCGGCGCCGTCTCCACGCAGTCGCCGCTGCCGATGCAACGAACCTTGTTCACCGTGATCGAAAGCTTCGCCATCGCTACCTCCAGATTCTGAATGAACAATAGAATCCGCAACGAGCGCGCGCAATTGAATCGGCACGCGGCGCGGCTAATACTCATTCGCGATGAGCCAGATTGCAGGCACCGGAATCGATGTCATCGAAGTCGATCGAATCGAGCGCGCGCTCACGCGGCCCGCGACCGGCGAACGCTTCCGCGCCCGCGTCTTCACCAGCTGGCGAGGTCAAGTACTGCGAGTCGCGCGGACGCCCGCGCTATCAGAGCTACGCCGCGCGCTTCGCCGCCAAGGAAGCGACGATGAAGGCGCTGGGCACGGGATGGAACCGCAACGTCGGATGGAGCGAAATCGAAGTCGTGCGCGAGCGCGGCAAGGCCCCGACCATTGCGCTATCAGGCAAGGCCGCCGCCTTCGCCCAGCGCAAACAGATCACGCGCTTCCACCTGAGCCTCACGCATACAGCCGCGCAGGCAATCGCGCACGTGATTGCCGAATCCTGAGAGCGGAATCGGAGGAACCTGACCTCTGGCCCCTTCCCGCGCGGGAAGGGGAACAATACAGAAGAAGTCTATTTAGCCGGCGACGACGCCGCTGCCGGTTCCGGCGGCTTCAGCATGTACAGCGGGGCGGGCTTGTTGAGTTGCTCGAAGCTGAACTCGCTCAGCGAGTACACCGCTTTGCTGCCGCTCGATGTCGCGTAGTACTCAATCCGCTGCGGCGGCTCGCCGGGGAGTGGCGGCGCAGTTTGCTTGACGCTGATCTTCGCGAGCTTGACCGTGCCGAGGTCTTTGCCATCTTTGCCGGCGAGCGTGATCTGCAGCGCGGGGTTGTCGAGTCCGAACAGTTGCGCACTCGGCATCGGATCGGCCACGATCGATTGACCCTTCAGATCGCGGAACTGGTTGAGCATGCGCTCGACGACCAGGAGATCGCCCTCCGAGGTCTTGCCGCCGACGATCACATCCCATTTCCCTGCCGGCGCGCGCTTGAGCGTGAACTCGCCGTCGCTGTTTTTGACCTTGACCGTATCGACCGTCTCGGGATCGATCTTCACGATGGTCTTGTCGCGAAAATCCATCGGCGACTTGTCGAGGCTGGTCATCACGTACTCGGCCACGGTGTAAACCGGCGCACGCTCGCCGCGGCGCACGTAGATTCCGCTCTTGCCCTCGCCGCTCTGCTTGAAGCCGAACAGCATCGATTGCTGCTCGCCGTTCTTGAGCACCACGGTCGCCGTCAGATGTGGTTTCTCGAGGCCGTATTGATTGACGTTGGCGGGCGCGTCGGAAATGAAATCCGTCGCGCGCGCATTGACCAGCGTGCCGAGCGCCATCCGGACCGCGGTATTGTCGGCCGCCGACGGCGCGGGCTTGACGATCTTCCAGTTGTCGCCGTCGCGCTCGATCTCAACCGTCTGCCCGTTGTCGCGCGCGATCGTCAGCGTCCGCACGTCGTCAAGCTTGAACGCCATCAGGTCGCGGACACGCAAATCGTTGACCGTCTTGTTCATCCCGGCCCCGAACGCGCCTTCGCTCAGCAGCACCGCCGGACTGTTGGAGAGCAGCACGTAAGTGTTGAAGCCGATCGGGGTCGATTTCCCAACTTCGATCGACGGCACCGGTTTGTGGTCGAAGGTCGTGACGGTGACGGTCGTAGTCGGCGGCTTGAGCCCGAATGGCGCGAGGTCCGCCGGCTTGTCATCGACGGTGCGGACCAGCACGCCCTCGGCAATCGCGCGGGCGAGGTTGTTGGCCTGGGTCTGGTCGGCGTCGGCGCCGATTGGCTTCACCAGCCGCCACGGCTTGCCCTTGTCGCGCTCGATTACGATGTCGCGGTCCGAGTACTTGAGCTCGATTTTCGCGATATCGTCCTGCTTGACGGTGAGCAGTTTCTGCGTCGGCTCGGTCTGCGAATAGTGGCCGACGATGAAGGCGTAGCCGCCCACGATCGCGAACAGAACGAGAACGATGATGGTGTTGCGCAGACGCATCGGAGCTTTAAGTTGCAGTCGGGCGAGGCCTCAATTGCGCCGTTCCCACCACACGACGATCCCGATAATCAGAAGCAACTCGGGCAGCAGCAGCACCGCAAATGCGAACACGATCGAGAACTGGCCCTCGGTCAGGCGGAAGCGCGACGCGCGAATCGAGCGCGGCCGAATCGAGATCGAGTTTTCCTCGCCGGTCAGCCAGTCGGCGCTGTTGATGAAGAAATCGCGGTTGAAGAACTGCGTCACGTATTGATTGTCGGCAAACTCGGCGCTGCCGTACACCACCACGCGCGCATCGCCCTTGCCCCAGCCAAGCTGCTCGAGGTTGCCGTCCACCGCCATCACGACGTCGATCGGCCCGCGCGTGTCCTTCGCGCTGAGCTCGGCCTTTTGCTGGCGGAAGAGCGTGTCGAGATCGACTTCCGCCCACGAGGTGTCACTGGTCATCGCGATCGGCGTCACCGTCATCCCCGCTTTCAGATTGGGCTCGGCGGTTAGCGATCGCGCCATCGGGAACACGGTGCGCTGCTTGAAATCCTTGGTAATCGGATGGTCGCCGTAGTTCTGCACGAAAGGATTGAGGCCCAGCGCGGGACCTTCGAACAGCCGCACCACCTGGTCCACCACGATATCGTCGCCGACCTTGACGCCCCAGTCCGCCGCCAGCTTCACCATCGCGGTCTCGTCGATCGGATTGTCGGGGCGCTGCGGCCGGTACATCGCAATCATGCGGCCGCCATGCTTGAGGTAGTCGTTGAGCGCATCGATCTCATGCTGGCCAATCGGCTTGATCGGTCCGGCGACCACGACCAGGTTCGCGTCGTCGGGCACCTTGGGCAATTGCGCGAGCTCGAGCTTGCGAACCTCGTAGCCCTCGCCTTCCAGATCTTTTTTGATTGTGCCGTAGCCGTTCTGGCCGTCGGCATCGTCGGGGTCCGCCTCGCCATGTCCGTCGAGGAACTCGATCACCTTCTTGGTGCTCTTGGTCGCGCGGATGATGGCGTTGGTCAGCGACTCTTCGGAGAGATCGGTGACGTTGGTGCCCTCGCCACTATCGGCGCCGCCATACTGCAGATGCGTGGTGCCCATCACCGACACCTTGAAACGCTCGGCGAGCTCGGGATGCTTGTCGGGATCGACCAGCTCGTAAGTGAGCTTGGGCGAGTAGTACGCGAAGGTCTCGTAGAGCTCGCGCGCGGCCGGATTATCGCCGCCCTGGAAGAAGCCGTAGAGCTTGAGCGGCTTCTGCAAACCCTTGACCACGTTCACCGACTGGCTCGACAGGCTGTAAACCTTCTCGGTCGTGAGATCGAGCCGCGTGTGATGCAGCGATGAGATGTAGTTAACCGCGACCAGCAGCCCGATGAAGGCGATCGAATAGATCGCGGCGTTGGCGCCGTAGCGCGCCGATCTTCCGGTCGTTATAGATGACAGCTCGGATCGGCTCGACGTGATCCACAGGACGATCGCGAAGACACCGCCAACCAGGTTGACCCACACGAACAGCCGGAAGCCGCTCGAGATGAAATAGTCAACCAGCCCGAACGTGAGCAGGACCAGGCCGAGAATTCCGTAAAGCGCTGCCGATCGCCGCATCCGCCCCTCTACCTTACCGCCAGCGCGCCGACTCGACCGATCGTTGGGTCAAGAACAGCGCCACGAAGATGAGACTCAGGAAATACACGATGTCGCGCGTGTCGATGACGCCGGTGACCATCTGCGCGAAATGATCCGGCAGCGACAGGTAGCGCAACAAGTCCGAGAATGACGACCCGCCCGCCTGCGCCGGCCACGATATGACGAACAACAGCAGCAGCAGTCCAAAGCAGCTGATCGCCGCGATGATCTGATTCTGCGTGAGCGAACTGGTGAACAATCCGATCGATACGAACGAGATCGCCAGGAACGCCAGCCCGAGATAGCCGGCGAACATCACGCCGACTTCCGGGTTGCCGAAGGCGACGAGGATCAGCGGGAACAGCCCGGCCAGCCCGATCATGATCAGCATGAAGGCCGAGGCCGCGATGAACTTTCCCGCGACGATTTCGCCGGTGCGAATCGGCGCGGTCAGCAACAGCTCGTAGGTGCCGGTGCGCTTCTCCTCGGCGAAACTGCGCATCGTGATCGCCGGCACCAGGATGACGAGCACGATCGCGAGATTGTGCAGCATCGGCTCGATCACGCGCTCGTTGAGATTGAGTTTCTGCAACACATCGGGATTTTGCATGGCGGCGTATGCGGTCAGCGTCATCTCGAAGTAGCGCAGCAGCGCGAAGAAGAAGAAGCCGCCCAGCAGCAGGAACACCGTCATCACAACGTATGCGACTGGTTGCAGGAAGTATCCCGAGAGCTCCTTGCCCGCGATTGTCAGCGAATTTTTCATGTGAGCGGCACGGGTGGTCTAGGTATGCCCCGCCCCAACCTCCTCCAGCTTTTCCTCGGCCGTCGCGCCGTCCTCGTGGTGCTCCTTGGTGATCGCAGTCAGGAAAATATCTTCGAGCGAAGTCCCGGCCGGCAGTTGCTTGAGGTATTCCTCGAGCACCACGCGGCCGTCGGCGATGATGACGACCTTGTCGCAGATCTGCGAGACCTCGGGCAGGATGTGGGTCGAGAGCACGACCGTGCGGTTGCCCGAGAGATTGTGAATCAGCCCGCGAATTTCGTGTATCTGGCGCGGGTCGAGGCCGATAGTCGGCTCGTCGAGGACCAGCACCGGCGGATCGTGAATCAGCGCCTGCGCCAGGCCGACGCGCTGGCGATAGCCCTTCGAGAGCTGCCCGCAAATTCGATGCGCCATGTCCTTCAGCCCGCAAACGTCGAGCACGTGCGCGAGCGCCGGCTCGATCTTGGCGCGCGGCACGTCGCGGAGCTTGGCGACGAAGCGCAGGTAGGCCTCGACGCGCATGTCGGGATACAGAGGCGGATTCTCGGGCAGGTAGCCGATTTTGCGGCGCGCCTCGAGCGATTGCGAGAAAATATCCAGTCCGTCAATCAGCACGGTGCCCGCAGTCGCCGGCATGTAGCCGGTAATTATGCGCATCGTGGTGGTCTTGCCGGCGCCGTTGGGCCCGAGAAAGCCGAGGATCGAACCATTCTCGGCTTTGAACGATACGTCTTTAACCGCGACAAAGTTGCCGTAGGCTTTAGTTAGGTTTTTGACCTCAATCATTCAGGCCGTCCAATTCCAGAGCCATCGCGATGGTTCCAATCAATTGACGAACAGACTGGCACGACAATTCGATCCACCACAAGGCAACCGACTAATTAAACACGCCACGCCAAACTGTCAATACAGTTGCTCGATGCTTAAGAGTTCCGTTGGCCGGTCCGAAAGGGGTGTGTTACTCTCGGCGGTACGGTCGCGCATGAAAAATCGCACCAACAGCAAGCGTTCTGGCGTCAGAAATACCAAGACCAGCGTTCGGAACCTGAAGCGCGATGGAATCATATCTGAGAGTCGCAGCTTCTTCGGCACTCTTCCTGAAATAAAGTTAGTCACGAAAATCCGACTGGACCGAATCGTGAGAATCGCCAAGCGATAAGTGGCTTTCAGTTGCCCGCGAATCGGCATCTCTTTCGCTGCCAAGAATTCCGCAGATTCGCGCATAGCTGACGTCGGACGCCGGAGCGCCCGCCGAGATTCTTCGCTACAGCAGCTTTCGCTCAGAACGACACACGAGACCGTTTGCCAGTTTGAGCGCGCTACCTTGTGTCATTCTGAGCGCAGCGAAGAATCCCGGAGCTTCCTGGATGCCTAGCAACACACCCCCAACCACGGTGCATGCGAGCCCCTTGCATTGCCAAATCCGGGATTCTCCGCGCGCTCTGAGTCTGTAAGTGAATTGGTGGAGCGCGCGCAGCGCGCGAACTCGGAGACCGGAACCGGCTTCGCGTGTAGCGCGAAGCTGTCCGAGATCCTTCCTGCCGCTCGCGTTGCTCGCTCTGTCAGGATAACACGATGCGATGCTTTTGCTTTGCGAACTTTATCGGATAGTTTCGACCTGTGGCCGCTGAACGCAAGCAATTGATTCTGGTCGATGGCTCCGGGTACATCTTCCGCGCCTTTCATGCGCTGCCGCCGATGAATACCTCGCGCGGGCTGCCGACCCAGGCGGTGTTCGGCTTTATTCGGATGCTGCTGAAGCTGCTCAAGGACGTGCGGCCGTCGCATATCGCAATCGTTTTCGACTCGCCCAAAAGAACTTTCCGCGACGACCTGTTCGCCGACTACAAGGCCAACCGCAGCGAAGCGCCGAACGATCTGATTGTGCAGATTCCGTATATCCATCGCGCGGTCGAAGCATTCAGGATCAAATCGCTGATGATCGAAGGCTTCGAGGCTGACGACGTGATCGGCACGCTCGCCAAGCGCGCGGCGAAGGAGGATTTCGTCGTCACGCTAATCACGGCCGACAAGGATTTCATGCAACTGGTCGGACCGCACGTGACGCTGTGGGACACGATGCGCGATCGGCGAATCGGGGCGCGCGAGGTGCGCGAACGCTTCGGCGTCGAGCCGTCGGCGCTGGTCGATATCCAGGCGCTGACGGGCGACACCATCGACAATATCAAAGGCGTGCCCGGCGTCGGCGAGAAGACGGCGGCGGCGCTGGTGCAGAAGTTCGGCAGCGTGAAGGGCATTTACGAGAACCTCGATCACATCGAGGAGTCGGGGATTCGGGGCGCGAAGAAAGTCGCAGGCCTGCTCGCCGAGCATCGCGCAGCGGTGGACCTCGCGCGGAAACTGGTGCGGATCGAGACTGACATGCAGCTCAAGGTCGAGCCCGACGAATTCGCGTGGCATGGAGTGGACGAGAAGTCGGCGGCCGAGCTGCTGCGCGAGTTGGAGTTCAATTCGATCATTCGCGAGATCTCGCCGTCGCAAGCCGATCTGCCCGGTCTCGACGCGGCCGCGAAGCCTGCCGCCACCGTTGCCGGAAGCGACCTCGCCGACGCGCTCAAGGTCCTGGCGAGCGCACCTCGTATCGCGATTGATCTCTCTAAAACCGACGCGGGCCGGGAAACCCTGCAGCTCGCGAGCGCCGACACGGCTATCGTCGTCGAAGGTGACGGGATCGCGAGCGCGTCGACGATTCTCAGCTCCAAACTACCGCCGAAATCGTGTCACGATCTGAAGAACCATATCGAATCGTTCGCGCGGCACGGAATCGCGATCAAGGGCGTTGACTTCGACACGATGCTCGCCGGCTTTCTGATCAATTCGGGCAAGGGCGAGCCGTCACTCACCGAGCTTTATCACGAGTACCTTGCACCGCTCGGCGCCAGCACTCCGCCGGGCACCAACGCGGCACTGGTGACACACCTGCGCGAAGCGCTGTCGGCGCGTCTGGAAGCCGACGCGCTCACTTCGATGTACAACGAAATCGAGATGCCGATCGCGCCGATCCTCGCCGAGATGGAAGCGGCCGGCATCGGAATCGACGGTGACGCGCTCAAGGTCATCTCGAAGGAATTCGCCGAGGAACTCGAGCTGCTCGAACACGAGTGCTATGAAATGGCTGGTCGCGAGATCAACCTGAACTCGCCGATTCAACTGCGAAAGCTGTTGTTTGACGCATCTGAACCTTCCGACCAAGGGAATGAAGAAAAGTACGAAGAGCGGATATTCGACCGATGCCGATACGCTCGAAAAGCTTTCGGCGGTGCATCCGATACCTCGCAAGCTGATCGAATATCGCTCGATTTCGAAATTGAAATCCACTTATGCCGATGCACTGTCCGAGGTGATCCACTCCGGCACGGGGCGAATCCACACAACGTGGCATCAAGCGCTAGTGCCGACTGGGCGAATCAGCTCAACGGATCCGAATCTACAGAATATCCCGAGGCTCGACCATCAGCGTCGAGGGCCGCCGGATTCGCCGCGCCTTCGTGCCGAAGCCGGGATGCGTCTTCGTGTCCGCCGATTATTCGCAAATCGATCTGCGCGTGATGGCTCATCTGTCGGGCGACAAGACTCTGGTCGAGGCGTTCAACACCGGCGAGGATATCCACGTCCGCACCGCGACCGAGGTGCTGGGAGTGACGCCCGACCAGGTCAATGCCGAGGCGCGGCGGCAGGCCAAGGTGATAAACTTCGGCATCATCTATGGGATGGGGTCGCAGCGGCTGGCGGGCGAGCTCGGGATCAAGCTGACGGAGGCCTCGGATTACATCAAGCGCTACTTCGAGCGGCTGCCCGGAGTGCGCGCATGGCTGGACGACACGGTCCGTATCGCGCGCACCACCGGCTACGTAACGACAATGTACGGACGGCGGCGGTACTTGCCGGAGCTCAACGCGCAACCGGGCGGCGCGAGGGCGCAAGCAGAGCGAATCGCAATCAATACTCCCATCCAGGGGACGGCGGCAGACCTGATAAAACTCGCTATGATACGGCTGGATCGGGTGCTCAAGGAGCGTGGACTCGGCGCGCGGATGATTCTGCAAGTGCATGACGAACTACTACTAGAAGCGCCTAAGGAAGAGTGGCGAGAGGCGGCGGCGCTGGCAAAACGCGAAATGGAGGGGGTGGCAGAGCTTAAAATCCCGCTCAAGGTGGAGCTGAAATCAGGCCCAAATTGGGCCGAGATGAGCGGCGCGGCATGAACCCATCGCTGAATTTAGTCGCCCGCATCTGCGTCTACTCAAGTTGAGAACACCAGGCCGCCAGGACGGTGATGAAGCCGAACTTATCGAACGCTCACGCAAGGGCGATTCGGAGGCCTTCGGCGTTTTGGTGGAACGATACCAACGGCGAGTGGTCGGCGTCGCGCTGGCGGTGGTGCACAATCAGGATGACGCGATTGAACTGGCGCAAGAGACATTTGTTCGCGCCTATGAAAACCTGTCGAAGTTCGAATCGCGTTCGAGCTTCTCGACCTGGCTCTACCGAATCGCGGCCAACCTCGCGATCGATTTCTGGCGGCGCGAGGGTCGCCACGTGGTCCTCCGCGGCGAAGATGCCGAAAACGAAATCGGCAAGCTGCCGACGACCGCCGGCGACTCGTTCAAGGAAGTCAGCCGCAGTGAACTCTCGGCGCGCTTGAAGCAAGCGTTGGAGGAGTTGACGCCAGAACATCGCGCAGTGATACTTCTACGCGAAGTCGAAGGAATGTCGTACGACGAAATTAGCGACGTTTTGCAGTGCCCAAGAGGAACGGTGATGAGCAGGTTGCATTATGCGCGAACCCACCTGCGCAACATCCTTAAAGACGTGGGCGAGAGTTGAGCGACATTTATGGCTGAATGCGGTGAAATAAGCCTGATGCTCGGCGCGTTCGAGGACTCCGAACTCGAACCCAACGAGATGCAGGAAGTCGCCTTTCATCTGGCGCGATGCGAGTCTTGCACTGGCATCCTCGCCGACTACTCGACCCTCGGTCGAGACCTCAGATCGGTCGCGGCCGAGCCTTCGCTGGCCGGTTTCTCCAACGCGGTGATTGCTCGCGTCGATCGACTGCCGCAACCGGTGCTTGCGAGAATCGAGCGTTTCATCCGCCGCCAGTGGGACTCCGTCGGTTCGGGCATCGCGTGGGGCGGCGCGGTGGCAGCGGCCGCCATCATGACGATAATTCTGATGACGCCGTATGCCGAGCAGTTTGCCAATCGGAGCGCGAAGTCGAATACCTCGGTCGCGGCCGTGGAACCCGGTGTCCCGGCGGCGAATCAAGTCGCTCAGGCGACAGCTAACGAGCCGACGATGGCGGATAACAATTCTCATGCCGACATCTCGCGCCTCGAGTCGGAGAACCATTCGGTTGCCGTTTGGAGCGAGCCGCGGCGGGACACGACGGTCATCTGGTTACCGGATCAGCCTTAGGCCGCTATGACGCTGCGCCCCGGTAGCCTCACTTTCCTCATTATCGCGATCACGACCTTGGGAACGCCGGGTCTGACGTTTGCCCAGGCGGGTCCGCGGCAGGTGACTGTTTACATCGACTCAGTGATGGCTGCGGACACCAACGAGGGCACCGACCCGCGAATCGCACCGATGGGTCAGAAGCTACGCGGCCTGTTCGGCTTTTCGACGTACAGCCTGATCGGTCACAACGAAGGTAAGACCGATTGCGGCAAGATGATCGCGTTCACGCTGCCGGGCGGCAAGATTCTCCACGTGCAGCCGCGCGCCATCGACGGCGACATGATTGCGATGGAGATCGTGCTGTTCGATGGCACGCGCCCGATGATGACCACCGATCTCAAGCTCAAGAACAACGGCACGCTGATCGTCGGCGGCCCGCGCTACGAGCAGGGGATGATGATCATTTCGATTGGCGCGAGCACCGGCGGAACGCCTCCGATGCAAGCTCAGGCCACGCCCCCGGCCGAAGCAACCAGTCGTTAGAGCGTCACAGCGGATCGAAATACGGCACGACGCGCCCGTCGAAGTGGAACTCGCGCGCCAGCGCAATCCACTTGCGATCGACCCCGTGCATCGGCTCCGGCAGCCGGTCGAGCGGGAAAAAAGCGGCGGCCAGCGCTTCGAGCGGATTCGGTTTCAGCTCGCCGCCAACAATCCGGCAATAGAAAAGCATCGAGTAAATGTGGCGCGCCGGTGAGCCGTACTTCTTGTTGTCGATCACGGCGATCAAACGCTCGGGTTTCACGACGAGTCCGGTTTCTTCGCGCGCTTCCTTGGCAACGTTCTCGGCGGGCGACACGCCAACATCGCAGAACCCGGTGGGATACCACCATTTGCCGGTCGGCCGCTGAATCATCAGGACTTCGTCGCGATCGTTGAATGCGATCACGCCGCAGCCGACTGCCGCCGTGACGTATCCCTCATAGCCGGCGATCACCTGCTCGCGCCATTGGCGGCGCAATGCTTCCGCATCGTCGTCGCTCGCACCGGCGACCGAGGAATACATCCTGGCCGCCTCCTTGAGCAATTCCTCATAGCGTTCGGAGTCGAAGCCGTCGGGTTTGAAGGCAAGTCCAGTCCGCGCAATCGCGGCGATGCGTTCGATAAAGCGCGCGAGTTCAGCCAGCAGATCAGAATCCGGCATCGGAAAATTTCCTTGTCACTTGTCGCAAGTTCGCCGGGAAATATAGCATGACGGCGCGATATGCATTCTGAGCATGGCGAAGGTCCGAATCCTGCCTCTCTCTGTCAGGGAGAGGCCGCGCCTCCGGCGCGGGTGAGGGTCCACGTTCCGAGATTCCCCTCCTCGTTTTCGGATTTCCGCACGTCGCGGGCAGCGCGAGAAGCAGGCAATTGAAGAACCAGGAATTTGGACCCTCACCCGACGCTCAAGGTCTCGCATCGGCCTCTCCCTGATAGAGAGAGGCTAAGAAATCGCTTCGCTCAAAGTGACAAGGAGCACCGCGCAAGATTCCGATGAAACTCATCCTCAGCCGCAAGGGATTCGATTCCGCGAACGGCGGATGTCCGAGCCCAATCATCGACGGTCACCTGTGCTCGCTGCCGATTCCTGACGCTGGAGCGCCGACCTCATACAAGAAGATTTCTCCATTCAACGGCGCGCCAATCGCGAAAATTGTGGAAGACCTTACGTGCGGCCAAGTCCGTCGAGGCCACCGCGCGCATCTCGATCCCGATTTGCGCCGCGATTCTATCGCGCGCGCCGCAGGATGGCGTCCGATGTTCGGGCAGGCGGGCGCAGCGCAGAGTCATCTCGCGCGGCACGACGTAGGCTCCAGGCGATCTATTTCTTTTTTTCGGATATTTTCGTCGTGCCGAGAAAGTCGGAGGCGCGTTCCGCTTCGTCCGCAATGCACCGAGACTTCACGTTATCTTCGGATGGCTCCAGGTCGGGTGCGTCGCCACAGTCACGAGAGACCTTGCCGCCGAAATGCCCTGGGCAGCCGCACATCCTCATCTCGCGCCGCGTGCAATCGAATACGAAAACAACACTCTCTATTTCGCGAGCGACCGTCTTTCGTCGATTGGCCTCAAAACGAGCGGTGCTGGAACTTTCGACCGGATCAGACCTGAGTTGATACTTACACACACCGATTCGAGTCGTTCGGTGTGGGAGTTACCGCGATGGTTTGCTCCGGGCAGGCGCCCTCCCCTCACCTACCATGGCGATCCGACTCGCTGGACTGACTGCGGAAGCTCTACGCTCCTGCAGACGGTCGGTATCGGACAGGAGTTCGTGCTTGACGCCGAGCAGTATCCGGAAGCGCGCGAATGGTTGCGATCGATCTTTCGCGCCGCCGCTCGCTAGTGTGATGTCCCGCAAACTTCTTCAAGAACAGAACCCTAACCCCTGGCCCCTTCCCCAGGATGGGGAAGGGGATTTGAGGTAACTATTCCGCCACGTCCTATCCCCCTCACCCCCTTTCCAGAGTGGAAAGGGGGAACAGATCTAGCGACTGGACGCTGCGTTGCACACCGACCACGCCGCATCGGCCAGCGCGGGCACTCGCTCCTTGCTGGCGGCGAACAGCGGATCGTCGGTCTGTCCGAGCACGAAGCGGGCGTAGCTGCCCTCCATGATGATCGCGAGCTTGAACAGCGCGAACGCCTGGTAGAACGGGAAATCACGCATCGCGCGGCCGGTGCGGCGCTCGTAGCGATCGATCATCTCGCGCCGCGTCAGCCATCCGTCGGCGGCCTGCATGCTTGCGATGACGCCGCCGGACGCGCGGTCGGCCGGGTCGGGCCAGTAAGTGAGCATCCAGCCGAAATCCGCGAGCGGGTCGCCAATGGTGGACATCTCCCAGTCGAGCACTGCGATTGCGCGCGCCGTTTTCGGATCGAACATCACGTTGTCGAGCTTGTAGTCGCCGTGGACAATTGTCGGCGCCGGCGACGCGGGGAGTCGCGCACCCAGCCACTCTTTCACTTGCTCCATCACGGGCAGCGGGCGCGTATGCGGAAGCGTGCGCTCGAGTTGATCGGTCCATCGTTTGAGCTGGCGTTCGAGGTAGCCGTCAGGGCGGCCGAAACCCTCGAGACCGGCGGCGCGCCAATCGACTTCCTGCAGCGCGACGAGCACATCGACCATCTGCTCGCTGACCTGGCGGCGCAGAGCGGGCGTCTGCACGAAATGCTTGTTGTCGGCGCGCACGACGTCGCCGCGCAAATACTCCATCAGGTAAAACGGCGCGCCGATGTAAGACGGATCGTCGCACACGGCGAACACGCGCGGCACCGGCACACTGGTCTCCTGCAGGGCCTTGAGCACGCGATATTCGCGCATCATGTCGTGGGCGGTCGGCAGCAGCGGCCCGCGCGGCGGACGGCGGAGCGCCCATGAATTGCCGTCGAAATGAATCAGGTGAACCTCGTTGGAATGGCCAAACGAGATATTTTCGGACCGAAGGGCGCCGGTGTCGCCGAGCTTGCGCTCATCGAGGAAGCGCTTGAGGCCGGCGAGATCGACGGTGGCCGACGGTCCGGTTTTTTCCTGCGTCGAAGTACTCATCGAAGGTACTGTTTTCGCAAACCGGGGGCGCGGTCAAGTGTCGGCGCCATCTTGCGACGGCAAAGCGCTCACCTATACAACGAAATGCAGTGAACGCGGCGACCAGGTTGAACGACCGACAGGGCAGTGGACGGATGGGCGCGATATTTCGCCTCGCGCGGCCCCATCAATGGATCAAGAACGCGCTGGTGCTGGCGGCGTTGGTATTCGGCCAGCGGCTGTTCGTTTTCCACGACGTGGTGCTGGCGGCGGTAGCGTTCGTCGCGTTCTGCGCGCTTTCGAGCGCCGGCTACGTTCTGAATGACATCGCCGACCGCGACGCCGATCGTCTGAATCCCGAAAAATGCGACCGTCCGCTAGCGCGCGGCGATCTCACGGTTGCGGCGGCGGGCAGGGCCGCGTTCGCGTTCGCCGCGATCGCTATCGTGTTGAGCATCGTGCTCGGCCGCGAATTCGTGGCTATCGCGCTGCTGTACGCCGCGCTTCAGCTTTTCTATTCGATGTGGGCGAAGCATCAGGTGATCATCGACGTGATCGCGGTTGCGATCGGCTTCGTGCTGCGCGCCTTCGCCGGCGGCGTCGCGATCAATGTCGAGGTATCGCCGTGGCTGGTCTTCATCACGTTCGTGCTGGCGCTGTTCCTGGTGCTGGCGCGGCGGCGTCACGAGCTGATCGCGCTCGGCGACGACGCGATTGCGCATCGCAGCGCGCTCTCGGAATACAGTGTCCGGCTGGTCGATCAGATGATCTCGATCGTCGCCGGCGCGACGCTGGTCAGCTACATGATTTACACGGCGTCGGCCGAGGTCGAAGCGAAGCTCGGCACCCGCCATCTGTATCTGACGGTGCCGTTCGTCGCCTTCGGCATCCTGCGCTATCTCTACCTGATCGACGAGCGCAACGAAGGCGGCGACCCGGCGCGCGCGCTGATGCACGATCGGCCGCTCCTGATTGCGGTCGGATTGTGGATCCTCACCGATATCGCGTTGCTCTATTTCTAGGACTGCCGCGCTCGCGTTTCAGTAATTCGGCAGCACCCCGGTCGGCGAGCCGACCAGTCCGCGGGTCTGGAACGGATTACGTCCGAACGGACTGCGCCCGACCGAGCCGAGGCCGCCGAGCGTGAGCTGGAACTGGACTTGCACTTCGTTGGGATTGGTCGAATCGATGATTCCCAAATCGGCGGCCCAACAATCGCACGGCGATTTCAGGCGCACGCCGTACTCGGTGGACAGCATGCGGTCGTCGGCGAGATCGTAGCTGGGCGCAAGGAACACGCCCAGCCGATCGAAGACGTCGGTGTAGGCTTCTCCCGAGACGAACTGCGCGGCGTTTCTGTTGGTCGCCGGGAAGACGGTGGCCGTTTTGTTGACGTAGTTATAGTTGAACTGGATGAACGAACCTTGCAGCGCTTTGCCCATGTAAATCCGCGAGCCGGGCGCGGTCCACGGGGGCTGAATGCTGATCGCCGCGTTGGCAAAAGTGATCCCCGAATGGGCGCGCGGATTGTAGTCGAGCTGCGAACTCAGTGTTGCAATCTGGGTAAGATAAACGTTGAGCAGGCCCTCGACGTCCGAGACATGCGAGCCGTCGGTCGTTACCTCATTCGAAACGTCGTATGCCTGCTGGACAGTCAAGGAACCAAGCTCCTGGGAATGCGTGTCGCCGCGGACGATCGGGCCGCCGCCTGGCGCTACGAGGTCGGCCAGGGGATCTTCATGAAACGGCCCGACATTCGAATCGCCGTTCGGCGATAGCGCTTCGGTCGGCGTCGCGTCGGTGGTCGTCTGCTCCGGCGGCTCATCCTTGATCTTGGCGAACAGGCGCGTGGTGAATCCATAAGTGATGAGACTGCGCGCGTTCATACGATCGGTCTGATCGAACAGCGGCTGATTGCCCTGGTAGATCCGCGGCACATACGCATAATTGACGAACGGCTCGATCGTGTTTTTGAGTTTCTCGACCGACTTCCAGCCAACATTGTAAACCCGATCGAGGAGAGTCGAGACTCCGGCATTGGCGTAGGGGACGAGTCGCGCGCTCAAGCCGTCGTTGCCGAACGGGTCGAGCGTAACGCAATTGTTGAAAGTGAGCGAAACCCCGCCACCGCCAGGGCAGGTCGAGTTAGCCGCCGTTGCAAGAGGAGTGTCTCCCACCGGAGTGATATGCATATTCTTTCCGGCCGTATCGTAGAGCACCGCCTGCGAACCGACCGTGCCGTAACCGATCAGGTAGTCGCCCCATCGCCACGGCAGCGTGACCCGGGGATTCGCGGAAAAACGCCCGCCATCGATTCCCTGGTAACGGTAGAAGTTGACCGCTTCCGCATCGTAGTCCGCGAACAGCAGGTTGTTGAACAATTCCTGGCGTCCATCGACCGTCAGATCGGGCAGGCGCTGCAAAGCGAACTGCTGCGGTTGAATCAAATCCTGATTCCAGATGCCCTGCAGCCGCGCGTAGGCGTTGTCCATTTCATACAACAGCCCAAAGTCAGACGGTGCATTGGTCATCGAACCGAAATTCACCGCGCCCTGGCCGCTGGTGAAGCCGCGCGACAACGTCCACACGTCCATCTCGCGCAAGTAGAGACTGTCGCTGACCGAAACGGTGTCGCCGTACGCGATTAGATTCTCGGTCAGATGCTGGCGCGTCATCGCGATAATCCCGAAACGATCGATCGGGATATGCGGGTCGGCGATCTGCGTATCAATGATGTCTTCCTGCCGATTCGCATTCGATCGCAGCGACTCGTTGTAGAACGCGCCATCGGCCCACAGGTAGTCGTCCTTGCCGTTGACCAGCCGGTATTCGGCAAGGCCACCGACTCGCTGCGAGGTCTCGATATCGAGCGCGACAGTCGCGTCCGAGCTCTTGTTGATCGCGAGGTAGTACGGCTGCAGCCACTGAAAGCCGCGCAGCCCCGATTGACCCTCACGCCCGCTCAGGAAGCCACTGTGCCGATCCGAGTCGGCGGGAAAAATCGCGTATGGCATCGGAATCACGGGGTAACCGGCGACGTTGAAGGTGGCGCCGTGTGCGGTGCCCGTCTGCCCGACGTTCACCTCCATCTGCTTCGCGTCGATCGACCAGTCGGGCGTACCCTTCTCGCAACCGCAGGTCGTGAAGTATCCGTCTTTGACCTCGTAGGTCTGCCCCTCGAGCTTTGTGATCTGCTTGCCTTCAAGATGATAGATGTTTTGTTTCGCCAGGATCTTGGCGTTTTGCAGCACCATCGTCTCGGTGTTGATGTCGATAGTGCCCTCGGTCGCCCACATCTCGACCTCAGGATCGATCAGATGGACATTGCCGATCGCGCGGGCCTTGCGGTCGCGGCGCATGATGTCGATCTCGTCGGCCTTCAGCACGGTGCCGCCCTGGGTCATGACGGCGTCGCCCTTCACGACGAACGTGTCGGTCTTCGAATCGTAGATGGTTTCCTGGCCGGTGACGTTGACCGGTTCTTCGTGCTCGGTGCGCACCGGAGTAGGAACGGAAGATTTCTTTTTCCGCGCCGCGGTCGTGGCAGCGGCAGCGGGAGATGAAGGGGCCGAGGGAGCGTCGGCCTGCGCGATAGCCGGCAGAAGCATCGCGGCGAATAACACCGCGATCGCGATTCGTCTAAACGCCGGCTTCAGGAAACAACCCACTCCGCCCCTCGCGTGCCAGAAAATACGGATAAACTTCGCCGATAAGATACACTGAACCAGTGACTAGCGCCACGTCAGCCGGCGCCAATTCGGATACCACGCGCTCGATCGCGCGCATCGGATCGCGTTCGACTCGCGCCGGACAGTAGGCCTTGAACGGCGCGGCCAGCTCTTCGGGCTCCAGCGGCAGTTTGGGCTTGGCCCGCGTCAAGGTGACGTCGCGCACCCGCGGCCCGAGCATCGCGACCATCCTCGTCCATTCCTTGGCGGATTGGCAGCCAAAGATCAGCCGCGGTTTCACGGCGGGACCCAGCTCGACGCTCATCGTTTCGAGCAGGGCCGCGATACTCATCTCGTTATGCGCGCAATCGAGGATTACCAGCGGCCGTTGCGACACGATATCGAAGCGCCCCGGCCAGTAGATGTCGCGCAGACCCGACCTGATTGCATTCTCGTCAATCCGCCAGCCCTGCGCCCGCAATGCTTCGAGCGTCGCCACCGCAATCGCGGCGTTCTCATGCTGAAACGGACCCGCCAACCCAAGCTCGAGATCGCGCAGGTCGAGCCCCAGGCCGTGATAGTCCAGTCGATGCGCGGGCGCGTGCGAGGTGTACGAATAATCGCGATCGATCAAACGCGCGGCACTTCGGCGCTGCGCGGCAATCGACGTAAGCGTCAGCCGCGCCTCCGCGTCGCGCGCGCCAATCACCACCGGGATATCGTGCTTGATGATCCCGCCCTTCTCGCCCGCAATCGCCGCGATGGTGTAGCCGAGATACTCCATGTGATCGAAACCGATCGGCGTGATCACGCTCAGAATCGGCGTCACCACGTTGGTCGAATCGAGCCGCCCGCCAAGGCCGGTCTCGACGATCGCGATATCAACGTTCTCCTCCGCGAAGTACAGGAACATCATCGCAACCGTGAACTCGAAGAACGTGAGCGCCAGCCCCGCGCGATCGTAAATTGCGCGCAGCCGCTCGATATAGTCGAGCATCAGCCCCGCCGGAATCTCGGCGCCGGAAATTCGCGTCCGCTCCGCCAGGTTCACCAGGTGCGGCTTGGTGTAGAGCCCGGTGCGATAACCTGCCGCGCGCAAACAACTGTCGAGCATCGCGGCAACCGATCCTTTGCCCTTGGTGCCCGCGATATGCACCGCGCGAAGCTTGCGATGCGGATTGCCGATAGCCTCGAGCGCCGCCTCCATCCGCTCGAGTTTGTAAATCTCGCCGCGCGCCTCCAGCGAATAGAGCCAGTCGATTGTCTTGGCAAGTTGATCCATAGCCAGCCCGGAGTTTACCGGCTAACCGCGGTACGCGGAAGATTCCGGCCCCGATGACCAAAACGGAATTCCAAACAGTCTCTCTGCCGCGCTATTTTTCGGGCGCTTTCTTCGAAGCTTTCGACTTGCCGGAACGGTTGAGGGCGGCCGCCTGGCGAATGAGCGCCGTGAAGGCGGACTCGTCAACTTCAACTCCTTCGTGGATGTCGATCGCGCGGCGTACGTTGCCGTCGAGACTCGAGTTGAAAAGGCGCGCCGGATCCTTCAGAGCCGCGCCCTTCGCGAAGGTAAGCTTCACAACTTTCTTGTAGGATTCGCCAGTGCAGATGATGCCGTCGTGCGACCAGACCGGCGTGCCCATCCACTTCCACTCCTCGACCACGTCCGGGTCAGCTTGCTTGATGAGCTTGCGCATTCGGCCGAGCGTTCTCCCGCGCCAGTCCCCGAGTTCAGCGATCCTGTTCGAGATGAGTTCCGATGCCGGCTGGCCATCGCTCGCGCCCGACTTTCTCATGTGCTCATCCTGAAAGTTGCAGAAATATTAAGTCCCCCCATTTTTACGCAGAGCGCTACCGCTTGCCCTTCGACGCGCCCGCCGCGCCGCCGCGGTTGCCGCGCGGCTTCGTCAGCATCGCGAGGATTCGCGCCAGCGTGAAGCGCATCTGATGGCGCGGGACGATCGCGTCGAGCATCCCGTGCGCCAGTAAAAACTCGGCGCGCTGAAAATCGTCGGGCAGCTCCTGGTTGCTGGTCTGCGCCGTCACCCGGCGGCCGGCAAAGCCGATCAGCGCTCCCGGCTCCGAGATATTCAGATCGCCGAGCATCGCAAACGACGCGGCCACGCCGCCGGTCGTCGGATCACACAGCACCGAAATATATGGCAGCCGCGCGTCACGAAATCGCGCGATCGCCGACGATACCTTCGCCATCTGCATCAACGAGAGCGCGCCCTCCTGCATCCGCGCCCCGCCCGACGCGACAAACAGAATCACCGGCAGGCGGCGCTCGCCCGCGATGTCGAACAGCCGCGCGAGCTTCTCGCCAACCACCACACCCATGCTGCCGCCCATGAAATCCCAATCCATCACGCCAAGCGCCACCGGCCGATTCTCGATTTTGCCGAGCCCGACCACCACCGCGTCGTTGCGGCCGCTGCTGGCCCGCGCCTGTGCCATCCGCTTCGGATACGGCCGCGAATCGACGAAGCCCAGCGGATCGCCAATCGCCACGTCGGCCATCAACTCGCGCCACGTCCCGCGATCGACGCTAATCGAAAGCCGCTGCGGCACGGTGACGCGGAAATGATATCCGCACTTGGGGCACACGTTTAGATTGCGCTCGACTTCCTTGCGGAACGCCATCTCCTTGCACGACGGGCACTTCGACCAGATATCGTCGGTCGCGCCTGCCACCTGCGCTACCTGTTCGCGCTCAGCCATCTGAATTCTCCGCCGCCGGCGCGCGCTCGATGCGCCGCGCCGACTTCATCGCATCCTTCATCGCACCAACCAATGCGCCGACCGCCGCCGGCACGTCGCCGGACTTGGCGTGTTCCTCGACTACTAGAGAAATCGCACTGCCGACGACGACCGCGTCCGCCATCGTGGCGACCTCGGCTGCCTGCGCTGGCGTCGAGATGCCGAAGCCGACGCCGATTGGCAGGTCGGTCACGCTCCGCAACTCGCGCATGTGCTCGGCGATGCCGCTGTCGAGATGCGCGCGCGCGCCGGTCACGCCCGTCACCGACACATAGTAGAGAAAGCCGCTGGCGGAGCGTGCAATCGCGCGGCTGCGGTCGATCGGCGTCGTCGGCGCGAGGAGATAAATAAGGTCGAGACCGTTGGCGCGCGCGGGCTTCTTGAGTTCGCCGGATTCCTCCGGCGGCAAATCGACCACCAGCAACGCATCGACACCGGCGCGCGCGGCGTCGGCGCACAAGCGCTCGCAGCCGTAG
The DNA here is from genome assembly GCA_963756005.1 of uncultured delta proteobacterium. Taxonomy (GTDB): domain Bacteria; phylum Desulfobacterota; class Binatia; order Binatales; family Binataceae; genus Binatus. The sequence continues at coordinate 175,159 of CAVWMC010000010.1, read as the reverse complement.
TGAAAAATCGGGTTGTAATAGCCGAACAGGATCAGCGGAATCTGCGTCTCCGCGCGCAGCTCGCTTACCATCGAAAGGATCGCCGCCAAGGACGCGCCCGCGTTAAGCCCGCGCGTCACCGCACGCTGGTTGGCGGGTCCGTCGGCCATCGGATCGGAAAACGGCACGCCCAGCTCGATCAAGTCCGCCCCGCGCGCCTCGAGTTCGAGCACCAGCTTGCGCGTCGTGTCCATGTCGGGATCGCCGGCGACGATAAACGGGATCAGCGCCGCTTCGCCGCGCGCGCGCAGCTCGCGAAATTTACGTTTGATTCGATGCGTCGCCGCCATGATTACACCGTCACCCCGAGCGCCTTGGCCACCGTCTGCATATCCTTGTCGCCGCGGCCCGACAGATTCACGATCATGATTTGTTCCTTCGCCATTTGCGGCGCCAGCTTGATTGCGTGCGCGACCGCGTGAGAACTCTCGAGCGCCGGGATAATTCCCTCGGTCTCCGACAGCAGTTTCAACGCGTCGAGCGCCTCGGCGTCGGTCACCGAAGTATATTCGGCGCGGCCGATGTCGTTGAGCCAGGAATGCTCGGGGCCGACGCCGGGATAGTCGAGGCCCGCCGCGATCGAATGCGTCTCGCGAATCTGCCCGAGCTCATCTTGCAACAAATAAGTCTTGTTGCCGTGCAGCACGCCGACGCTGCCCGCCGTGATGGTGGCCGCATGATGCGGTCCGCTGAGGCCGAGACCGGCGGCCTCGACGCCGATCATCCGCACGTTGGTATCTTTGATAAACGGATAGAACAGTCCGATCGCGTTCGAGCCGCCGTTGACGCATGCGACGAGCACGTCGGGCAGCCTGCCTTCGTGCTTGAGAATTTGGCGGCGCGCCTCGCGCCCGATGACGGCCTGGAAGTCGCGCACGATCATCGGGTACGGATGCGGTCCCGCGGTCGTGCCGATCAAATAGTAAGTGTCGCGCACGGTCGCGATCCAATCGCGCAGCGCCTCGTTCATCGCGTCCTTCAGGCTCTTGCTGCCGCTCTCGACCGGCGTGACTTTCGCGCCCAGCAGCTTCATCCGAAAGACATTGAGCGATTGGCGCTCGACGTCCACCGAACCCATGAAGACTTCGCACTCGCGGCGAAACAACGCCGCCATCGTCGCCGTCGCGACGCCATGCTGTCCCGCGCCGGTCTCAGCCGTGATGCGCGACTTGTTCATGCGCACCGCGAGCAGCGCCTGGCCGAGCGTGTTGTTCACCTTGTGCGCGCCGGTGTGGCAGAGATCCTCGCGCTTCATATAAATCTTCGCGCCGCCGAGCTTGGCCGTGAGATTTTCGCACAGGTAGAGTGGCGTCGGGCGTCCGACGAATTCGCGCGATCGATGTTCGAGCTCTGCGCGGAACTTCGGATCGCGGCGCGCCTGCTTGTATGCGCGCTCGAGCTCGAACAGCGCGGGCATCAAGGTTTCCGCGACGTACTTGCCACCGAACTGGCCGAAATGGCCGCGGCTATCGGGAACGTTTTGCATTTTTTACGAAGCTCCTAATTTTATCGAGGTCTTTCACGCCCGGCGACGACTCGACACCGCTCGCGCAGTCCACCGCGTAGGGCCCGAGCGCCGCCACCTCGGCAACGTTGTCGGGATTCAATCCGCCGGCGACGAACGCATGGCTCAAATCAAGCTGGCGAAGCAGCTCGAGCGCGATGCGTACACCAGTGCCGCCGTGCAGTTTCGCATCGAAGCCGTCGAACAGCACGTAGTCGGCGCGATGCGGCGTCACGCTGCCGCCAGGCTGCAGCCGGCGCGTGATGATAGACGGCACCGGCCATCCCGCGAGCGCCGCATCATCCTCGTCACCGGAAAACTGAATCATATCGAGCGACGCCGCGCGCAACCGCTCATCTATATAAGTCGCGCTCCGAGTTCACGAACACTCCGACCACCGCGGCTTGCGAGCCAAGCGCCGCGCGAATCTCCCGCGCGCGATCGAGCTCAACGTAGCGTGGACTCTTCGCGTAGAAATTCAGGCCGATCAGGTCGGCGCCGGCGGCGACTGCCGCGCGCGCATCCTCGACCCGCGTGATGCCGCAGATTTTCACGCGTACCGTCATAACGCGCGCATCAACTCACCGAGTTTCGCGCCCGGCGCGCCGCCCTTCAGCAAACTCTCACCGATTAGAAACGCGCGCGCGCCCGCGACGTCGAGCCGCCGTATATCGTCGGGCGAATCGATTCCGCTCTCCGTGACAATCAGGGCGTCGCCCTTGTAGCCGCTGAGCAGACGCTCGGTCACCGCGATATCGGTGACAAAAGTATGTAGGTCGCGGTTGTTGATACCGATCAGCCCCGCGCCGATTTTCACCGCCAGCGCGAACTCGGCGGCATCGTGCGACTCGACCAGCGTCGCCATTCCGAGCTCACGTGCGAGCGCCGCCAGCGATCGCAGCTCGCCCTCTTTCAGCATCGCGGCGATCAGCAGGACGCAATCGGCGCCGGCCGCGCGCGCCTCGTAAACCTGGTACGGCTCGAAAATGAAATCCTTGCGCAGCAGCGGCACATCAACGGCGGCGCGGACCGCACGCAGATCGTCGAGCGTGCCTTTGAAATGGACGTCGGTCAGAACCGAGATCGCGGCGGCGCCAGCGGCGACGTACTCGCGCGCGACGATCGCGGGATCGAGTCCCGGCATAATGTCGCCCTTGCTCGGGGACGCGCGCTTGATCTCGGCGATTATCGCCGGACGCTTCGCGCGCAGCGTCGCGATGAAATCGCGCGGCTTGGGTGCTCGCCCCGCTTCCGCGACGATCGCCATCGGCGACACGACTGCGCGTCGGGCGCGCACTTCGACGCGTTTGGCGGCGTAAATGTTGTCGAGGATCGAGCTCATTGTATTCCGTTGCTGGCGCGCCGCAGCTTTTCGAGGACTTCCAGCGCGCGGCTCTGTGCGATGATCTCGCGCGCCGCATCGACACCTGCTTGCAGTGACGCGGCCTTGCCGCCGACGTAGATTGCGGCGCCGCCGTTGAGCGCGAGCACATCTTGCGCCGGGCCCGCGCCGCCATCAAGCGCGCCGCGCAGAACGCGCACCGCCTCGTCGAGATTCCTGATGACCAGCGCGCGATGGCTGCCGCGCGACACGCCGAGACTCTCCGGCGTGATTTCGTATTCCGTCATCGCGCCGTCGCGAAGTTCCGCGACTCTGGTCGGGCCGCTGATCGCGATTTCGTCGATGCCGTCGCCGCCATGCACGACCATCGCGCGCCGTGTGCCGAGCGCCTTGAGCGCGTTTGCCATCGGCCGGATCAAATTCTCTTCGGCGACGCCCAACAGATGGAAATGCGGCCGCGCGGGGCTGCCGATCGCGCCCATCAAATTGAAGATGGTGCGAACGCGCAGCTCACGCCGCAGCGGCGCGATCTTTTTGAACGCGGGATGATAGGCCTGCGCGAAGATGTGACAGCATCCCGCCGCGTCGAGGCATCGCTTCAGCCCTTCGGGGTCGCAATCGATCTTCACGCCCATCGCTTCGAGCACGTCGGCCGTGCCTACCGTTCCGCTGATCGCGCGATTGCCGTGCTTGGCGACCGGCACGCCTGCTGCGGCCGCGATCAACGCGGCGCCGGTCGAGATGTTGAAAGTACTGGCGCCGTCGCCGCCGGTGCCGCAGGTGTCGAGCACGTCGCCGCCGCGAAGATTCAGTGGGCGCGCGCGCGAAAGCATCGCACGCACCGCGCCTGCCAACTCGTCAGCCTCGGCACCCTTGAGTTTCAGCGCGATCAGAAACGCGCCGACGACGGCGTCATGCGCGGCGCCGTCCATGACCTCGCCGATCGCGAGTTCGGCCTCGGCGTCGGTGAGCGAGCGCCCGTCGATGAGCGCTTGCAACGCGTCGTGGAGTGCGTTCATCGCGGCGTTCCGTTTTGGCCGAGGCGGTCGAGAAAATTTTGCAGGAGATGCTTGCCCTCGAACGTCAGAATCGATTCGGGATGGAACTGCACGCCCTCGACCGCGTGCTGTTTGTGCCTCAGCCCCATGATTTCGTTTTCAGCCGTCCTGGCGCTGACTTCAAGCACCGGCGGAATCGACGCCGCATCGACCAGCAGCGAATGATAGCGCATCGCGTCGAACGGACTCGGAATGTTCGCGAAAATTGTTTTGCCGTCGTGAATTATCGGCGAGGTCTTGCCGTGCATCAGGCGATCCGCGCGCACGACCTTGCCGCCGAACGCCTCGCCGATGCATTGCAGGCCGAGGCACACGCCGAGAATCGGGACTTCGCCCGCCATCTCGCGCAGCAGCGTCAGCGAAATTCCAGCTTCGGTCGGTGTGCACGGACCGGGCGAGATGACGACCGCGTCGGGATGCAGCGCGCGGACGCCGGCGACGTCGATGGCGTCGTTGCGCTTGACCGTCACGCCGGCGCCGAGTTCGCCGAGGTACTGCACGATGTTGTAAGTGAACGAGTCGTAGTTGTCGATCATCAGGATATTTTTATTGTGCGCCATGCGACTTACCTTCGGGCGGCGATTTCGAAATCGCGCGCGGCCTGGAGCGCCCGCACCATCGCGCGCGCCTTGTTGACCGATTCGTCAAACTCCGCGCCGGGGTCCGAGTCGGCGACGACGCCGCCGCCGGCCTGGATGTAAACGCGATTGCCCTTGATCAGCAGCGTGCGCAATGCGATCGCCGTGTCGGTGTTGCCGGTGTAGCTGAAGTAACCGACCGCGCCGGCGTACACGCCGCGGCGCACCGATTCGAGCTCGTCGATAATTTCCATCGCGCGGATTTTCGGCGCGCCGGAGACGGTGCCTTGCGGAAAGGTCGCGGCGAAGGCGTCGAACGCGTCGCAGCCGTCGCGCAGCACGCCGGTGACGTTCGACACGATGTGCATCACGTGCGAGTAGCGCTCGACCACCATCAGCTCGGTCACTTTCACCGAGCCGATTTCGGAGACGCGGCCGACGTCGTTGCGTCCGAGATCGACCAGCATCACGTGCTCGGCGCGTTCCTTGGGATCGGCGAGCAGTTCGGCTTCGAGTTCGCGATCCTCGGCCTCGGTCACGCCGCGCGGGCGAGTGCCGGCGATCGGGCGCAGCGTTATCTCGCGACCCTCGACGCGGACCATCACCTCGGGCGACGCGCCGACCAGCGTCTGCTCGCCCAATCGGAGGTAGAACATGTAGGGCGACGGGTTAATCGTGCGCAGGCTGCGGTAGATGTTGAACGGATGCGCGGTGAGCGGCGCCTCGAAGCGCTGCGACGGCACGACCTGGATGACGTCGCCGGCCGCGATGTATTCCTTGGCCGCGGAAACCATCGCCATGTAACCCTCGCGCGTGACGTTCGAGGTGATCGACGCGTCGTTGATGGCGACGCTGCTGGCGCCTTCGAGAAACGGCGGCACGGCGGGACTCTTGAGGCGCTCGATTATCTCGTCGATCTTAATCCGCGCGTTTTGATACGCCATCCTGGTCGAGGCGAATTCTTCGACCGGCACGTTGGCGATAATTTTGAGCGTCTGGCGGACGTTGTCGAAGCACAGCACCGTGTCGGTGAACATCAGGTGGAAATCGGGCGTGCCGAGATCGTCGATGGCGGTCTCGGGAATTTTCTCGAAGCATCGCACGATGTCGTAGGCGAGAAAGCCGACCGCGCCGCCGAAGAAGCGCGGCAGGTTGGGCAGCTCGGGCGCGCGGAAGCGTTTGACCTCGGCGCGCAACTCCTCGAATGAGTTCTCGACCGAACGCACTTCGACGCCGCGGCCGGGGCGGATGATATCCATGCGGTTCTTGCGCGCGCGCATCACGAGGAAAGGATCGCTGCCGAGGAAGGTGTAGCGGCCCCATTTCTCGCCGCCACGGACGCTTTCGAGCAGGAAGGCGTAGTCGCCGCGCGCGATTTTGAGGAAGGCGGAGACGGGGGTCTCGAGGTCGGCGGCGACTTCCTCGAAGACCGGGATGAGGTTGAAGCCGTTGGCGGCCAGTTGGTCGAATTCGTTTTCGCTCGGTTGCAACATCGCTCGTTTCCTCTCAGTCAATTCCGATTCCGTCGCGCGCAAAAAATAAAAGGGCCGCAGGTTGCGCCTGCGGCCCTATTGGGAAATCGGTTTTGCGATGAGTTACAAAGCCGGCGCGCAGGCGGGTGCATCGAGGTGCCAGCGCCACCATCCCGCGCAAACATTTCGGCTCGTCAAGTTCATCGTGGGGTTAATGATGAAGATGAGGCAGGCGATTGTCAATCGGGGGGCGTAATGCTTGCGGGCGCTTGATACATCGGCATTTGATTCGGTACGGTGTGGCTGCTTTAGGTTTCAGGGAGCTATGGGGGATTTCGCCTGAGCAAGATGCGCCAGAGCTGGAGGTTCATCGCAGCCGCTCTGTTTTTCGCGCTTTCGGCTTTGTTTTCGTCTTTGACGCTCCAGGCTTGCGATCCGTGTCCTTCGTGCGCGACTACGACGCATCGAAAACCGACGGCGACCGCGACCGCGACTTCATCCGCCTCCGTATCGCCGACGGCTAGTGGTACGCCGACACCGTCGGCGACGGCGACAATTAGCGCTACCCCAACCGGCACCGCGACTGCGACGTCCACCTCGACCAGGACCGCGACGCTGACACCGACTGTTACGGCGACTGCGTCGCGGACTGCGACGTTGACGCCTACTGCGAGTGCGACCGCGACCCACACCGCGACTGCGACTTCGACTGCAACCGCCACTGCGACGGCTACCGCAACTTCGACAGCTACCGCGAGCGCTACAGCAACCTCTACTGCCACCGCGACTTCGTCCGCATCGACGACGGCCAGCGCTACGCCGACGGCAACTGCGACTGCGACTGCAACCTCCACGGCGACGGCGACCGCAACTTCAACCTCCACGGCGACGGCGACTGCATCGGCAACAGCGACTGCGACGCGCACTGCTACGGTAACCGCGACCGCGACGGCGACCTCCACTGCGGCGACGCCGACCGCTACGCCGACTTGCGCGATAGGGCCGCCGGGACCAATCGGGTCGATGGGTCCGGGCAGCGCGTCGGGCGCGATGTTCATCGCTGATTCCGGTAATCAGCGGGTGCTCGAGTATCTCGCGCCGTTCACCACCGGGATGAGTGCGAGCGTGGTCTTCGGCCAGCCCGACTTCACGACTTCGGGCCAGAACGTGACGCAGAATGGAATGGGGAATCCGGAAGAGACTGCGTTCGACGGGTCGGGAAATTTATGGTCGGGAGATTTCTTCTTTGGACGCGTAATCGACTTCGTGCCGCCGTTCACTGACGGGATGAACGCCAGCATCGTGATCGGCCAGGCGGATTTCACGACCAACGGCGGTTCGAGCGGGATACCCGCGTCGCAGAGCAACATGAACAACGTGGTCGGGGTGGCATTCGACGGCGCGTGCAATCTGTGGGCTGGAGACTTCACCAACAATCGCATCCTTGAGTTCACGCCGCCGTTTTCTGACGGGATGAATGCGAGCATGGTGATCGGGCAGACCGACTATACGTCCACCGGCGCTGCGACGACGGCCAGCGGGCTCAATCTGCCGCAATTCTTCACCTTCGACGCGACGGGTGATCTGTGGGTCGCCGACTACTCGAACAATCGGGTGCTCGAATACCCTGCGCCGCTATCCAGCGGAGAGTCGGCGAGCCTGGTCCTAGGCCAGACCGACTTTGTGTCGTCGGGCGGCGGCACAACGCAGAGCACGCTCGCGGCGCCGTTCGGGGTGGCGTTCGATCCGGACGGCGACCTGTGGGTGGCGGATTCGGTGAACAACCGCGCGCTCGAGTTCGTGCCGCCATTCATGACCGGGATGAACGCGAGCGTCGTCATCGGGCAGCAAAACTTCACCAGTGCGAACTCCGCGACCACGCAAAGTGGACTCGCGAGCGCCTCGGATGTGCGGTTCGACGCCAGCGGCAATCTCTACGTCGCCGATCCCAACAACAACCGCGTGCTGATCTATAATCCAGCGGTCAGCGGGCCGAAGTTCAGCAACGGCATGGCGGCGAGCGTGGTTATCGGGCAGTCGAATTTCACCTCGAACGAGGCCGCCACCACCGTGACCGGATTGACCGGGCCGCTCGGAGTTACGATCCAGCCGTAAGCGGCGACGACGTAGCGAATCGCCTGCGCGGCGGGCGGCATCGACAGCGTCGCGGGGGGATGATCGTGCATCCGGTGTGAAACGCTGAGCTGGGCGCGAAGCGGTACTTTGCGCAACCTGCGCGCGGATTCGGAGCAGAAGCGGAATCTTGAGTCGCGCGCGAAAAAATCGCGCGCTGAATAAGGACCCTCACCTTCGATCCTCTCCCTTACCGGGAGAGGGGAAGAGCGGCGCGGCGGGTTATGCAAAGGTCTCCTAACAGCGAGCATCCAATCCCAAAATTCGTAGGTAAAACGGGTCGCAGCAGCTACGCCGGCGTTGTTGCACAGGATTGATACTGGCCCCAGTCGCGCCTCGGCTTCGTCGGCGACGCGGGCGTAGCCTCCGCGGTCGCGCACGTCGAGTTTGAAGGTCTCGACCGCGCGCGATCCGCCGGTAATGAAGGCGGTCCTTCCTTTTACGTCTTCCATCGTCACTCCTGGACCCCAGGCAAATCGCCTAGAACGAATCGAGTTCGTCTTCCATCGGTTCCTGCTTCGTCATCGGATGCGACGATTTGATCGTCAGCAAGGGCTTCGGCGCTTTGTCGAGCTTGTAGTCGTCGTAGGTGTACTGATCGATCGCGAACGGCAATCCCTCCGAGGCCGGGAACGACGGCGCGTCGCAAACCTGGAAATGCAGATGCGGTTCCGACGAGTTGCCGGTATTGCCGAGATGCGCGAGCACGTCGCCGGCGTGGACCGTATCGCCCACCTTCACTTTGATCGTGCCGGGCCGCAGGTGCGCGTACGCGGCGTAGTGATCCTCGTTGAGCTGCTCAATGATGTGATTGCCGGCGAGCGTGTCGTAGGTCATCTGCACCGCGAGCTTGCCGCTGTTGGGGACGTTCTCCGGGATGCCGTCCTTGACCTCGACGATTTTGCCGTCGGCGGCCGCGTGAATCTCCTGGTCCCACGCGTGGTAGCTCTTGTTGTCGTGCTCGTCACCGGTGAAGGTCTTACCGTCGTCGCCGAGCTGTATCCAGTCGATCGCATAGCGCTGGCCGATGTGCGGCAGGCCGTTCACCGGCAGCATCGCGCGCCGATGCGGCGAAGTATTCGAGGGTCCGTTGGCCGCGAGCCAGTTTTTTCCGCGCAGCGGAGAGTGGATCACGATCGGATCGTCCTGGTTGAGGTCGAGCGCGGCGGTATGGATCGTGCCCGAGCCGCTGCGCTCGCCGTGCTGATCGATCGTAATCGACGTCTGGAAATTGTCGGGTCGCCCTGGTCCGGAATCCAATCGACAAAGATAAAGAAAACGCCGGTCTGGCCGGGCTTCAGGCTCGGGTCGTTGGGCTTGGTGCCGTCGCCACCGATCGGCACGAACATCGCCGCGAGCTGCTTGCCGCTGGCCGACTGCGACACGAGCACCGTCTGGTCGTCCTTCCCATTGACGTCGAGCTTGGTGATCTTGAGCGGCGTACTACCCCAATTGGTGACGTAGAGCTCAAAGGCTGAATGGCGATGGCCATTGCCGTCGAGGATTTGCGCCTCGGGCGGATACGGCATCGCGACCACGCGCATGTAGAGCGGATCGTTTTCCGGCGCGGGGGGCGGGGCCGGCTTTTGCGCGGCGAGCGACGAGCCCGCGAACGCAAACGCGGTTATCGCTACGAGAATCAACAGTCGCAATCGACGCATCGTTGTGTCTCTCCGTTCAGTGCGAGGTCTCGTCGTCGTCGGACGTCTCCGGCGCAGGAGCGGCCGGTTCTTCCGCGGCCGCCGGCGGATTCTCGGCGGTATCTTCGGGATGGGTTTCGATGCCTTCGACGGGACCGGTGTTCGCCTGCTCGACAGCGCGCTCGATTTCGCGGAATTCAGAGAGGTCGGGCAGGCCTTCGAGGTCCTTGAGCCCGAACAGTTCGAGGAACTCGGCGGTGGTCTCGTAGATAATCGGGCGACCGGGCGCTTCCTTGCGGCCGGCAATCTTGACGAGGCGTTTTTCGAGCAGCGTTTCGATCACGCCGCCCGTATCGACGCCGCGCAACTGCTCAATCTCGGGGCGCGTAATAGGCTGCCGATACGCGATTATCGCGACCGTTTCCATCAGCGGGCGGCTGAGTCGCGGCGGCCGCGCGGCGAGCAGCTTGCGCACGTAGCCGGCGTGATCCTTCGGCGTGCGCATCTGGTAGCCGCCGGCGACTTCGTCGATTACGATGCCGCGATTTTCGGCGGCGTACTGCGACGCCATCTCGGCGAGCGCTTTCTGCACGGTCGCGCGCGGCACGTCGTCGAAGACCGCGGCCAGCCGCGCAATCGAGACCGGCTCGCCGGCCGCGAACAGCAGACTCGCGAGAATTGATTTCAGTCGCTCTTCTTCCACTCAGCCTCCGTCATGCCGGTCAGTTGGAAAATTCGTAGATGTACCAATCTCCCTGGATTCGTCTGTACCTAATGAAGACATCATTCTGTTCGAACGTTCCTGATTCTTTTCGCTCGCGGCACGGAGGATAGATGCTTTTGATGTCCGCCGAAGATTTACCACAGTGTACGTAGCTCAACGACCTTCCAGCTATCGCTAGTCCTGCGGCCCACGCCTTGATTTCAATGTCGTCCGATTGCCTCACGGTTCCCATGGGCACGCCAGCGCGGCGAAAGATCTCTCGATACTGATTCCACCGCTGTTCAGAAATCTCCCTCGCCCGACCGGGGTGTTCGTCCCAATCGTCGTTTCGGGTGAAATCTTCTGCAATTCTCTGCATGTGCACGTCTTGCTCCATCATCTTGACAATTTGTTCTAAGTCGGCAGTGTGCTGTTGGAACCGTCGTTCGAGCGAGGCATCTGACGGCGGAGTCATGTACCAAAAAAGGGACGCGACCAGCAACAGAACGAGAAGAACGATGCTGCCAACAACTCTGAGTAGAATTCGGACAACGCGACGAAACAAAATGAGTCCTTCACGGAATGGCTGCGCGCGGCATTTTTCGAAAACAGTATATCACGGCATCTGCGCGGCGACGCGCTCGAGCAAAATCTCGCCGAAGCGCACTTCCTGGAACGCGCGAACGTCGCGCCGGCGGATCAATTCGAGCAGCGCCATGAAGGTCGCAATCACCAGCGAGCGATCGTTGGCGTCCTCGAACAGCGCCGTGAAGGGGATTCGCGCCGCGCCTTCCAGCGCGCGCAGGATTCGCGGGATACATTCCGCGACCGGGATATCGCGCAGCTCGATTTTGCGCGGCGTCTTGTCGGCGACGCGCTTGAGCACCGCGCCGATCGCCTCAACCAAATCGAAAATCGAAACCGTGTACTGCCTGGCGTTGGCGTCTTCGGGCGCGCTCTCGCCGGGCGTGGTGAAAACGTCGCGGCCCAGAATCGCGCGCTCGGAAAGCTTCTCCGCCGCCTCGCGATAGCGCTGATATTCGAGCAGCCGCTCGACCAGGTCGCGCTTGAGCTCCTCGGCCTCTTCGGTGTCGGCCAGCTCCGGATGCGGCAGCATCGCGAACGATTTGATCAGCAGCAGCGTCGCCGCCATCACCAGGTACTCGCCGGCCACATCGAGATTTAACTGATCGAGCAACTCGAGCCACGCCAGGTATTGCTCGGTGATTACACTGGCGGTGACTTCGTGCGGGTCGAGCTCGGCGCGCTTGAGCAGATGCAGCAGGAGGTCGAGCGGGCCTTCATAAATCGGCAGCCGAAAACGCGTGCCGCCGTCGGCGCCGAGCCTGGGCGTATTGGCTTCGTCGCTCAAAGTTGCACCATCCAGGTAATCGCGCTGTACGCCATGTTCATGACCGGATAAATCGCGACATCCAGCCAATGCGTATATAGCAGCACCAGCAGTATAAGGAAGCCGTAGCGCTCGGTCTGCGCGTAGGCGCGCGCGACGGCGATCGGCAGGATGCTGAACAGCACGCGGCCGCCGTCGAGCGGCAGTATCGGAAACAGATTGAAGACCCCGAGCTCGACGTTGACGATCACCGACGCCTGCAGCATCCGAGCGATCGGTACGACCACGGTGGTGCCGAGCGAGCCGTGCAGGAAGACCGGCACGGCGCGCAGCAAAAGTCCGCTCACGATTGCGAGCACGAAGTTGGTCAGCGGGCCGGCGGCCGCGACCTTGAGCATGCCGGCGCGTCCGCCGCGCAACACTCGAAAATCGACGGGCACCGGCTTGGCGTAGCCGAGCACCGGCAAACCGAACAGATACAGCCCCAACGGCAAGATAATCGTGCCGAAAAGATCAACGTGCGAAATCGGATTCAGCGTGAGGCGTCCAGCGCGCAGCGCGGTATCGTCGCCGAGGCGCAGCGCGACCACGCCGTGCATCACCTCGTGCGCGATAATCGCGAACAGGATCGGCGGCGCGACGATGCAGATAGTTGCGAGTGTTCCGCTCAGGTCGCCCAAGTCAGTCGCTACCTTCCGCCGCGCGCGCGCGAGTGGCGCGCGGATGAAACGTGCGATGCACCTTGCGCAGATGGCTTTTCGATAGATGCGTGTAAATTTGCGTGGTCGAGATGTCGCTGTGGCCGAGCATCTCCTGCACGGCGCGCAAATCGGCGCCGCCTTCGAGCAGATGGGTCGCGAAGCAGTGCCGCAGCGTGTGCGGGCTGATCCATGCGAGTCGCGGATCGTTGGCGGCCCATCCTTTGAGCGCCTTGAAAAATCCCTGGCGGGTCATCGCGCGGCCGAGGCGGGTGATGAAAACGGCGGAGACCCGGCGCGGGACTTTCTTGCTGCCGCGCTTGCCGTCGTCAACCGGATTCAGAATCTGGTCGCGGCGCTCGAGATAGGCCTTCAGCGCGCGAATCGCGGCGCTGCCCATCGGCACCATCCGCTCCTTGCTGCCCTTGCCGAACACGACCACGACGCCGGCCGCGAGATTCACCTGATGCAACTGCAATCCCACCAGCTCCGACACGCGCAGCCCGCAGCCGTAGGCAATTTCGAGCATCGCGCGATCGCGCAGTCCGCGCGCGCCGTGCGCGTCGATCGCGGCGACTAGATTTTCGATGTCGCCGGACGACAGGGTGCGCGGCAGTTTGCGCGGATGCGGCCGCAGTTTCACGGCGGGCGCGGGATCGCGCTCGAGGATCTTCTCGTCCACCAGCTCGCGCGCGAGCCCGCGCAGACTCGCAAGATGGCGGCGCTGCGAGCTGACGGCGAAGCCTTGGTCGGCGAGCGCTTCGAGGTACGCGGTCAGCGCACCGGCGTCGAGCTGCGCGGGCTCGAGACCGGAATCGCGGCACCACGCTTGAAAGAGGCTCAGGTCGTGCGCGTAGGCCTCCATCGAGTGGCGGCTGAGTCCGCGCTCGACCGCCTGGCGCGACAAATGGCGATCGATCAGATCGTCCCAACCGGCGGCGCTCACGCGGATGCACCGGTGCGCGGATTCTGTTCGACCTTTTCGAGCAAGCCGGCGCGCAGCTCGCGCATCCGATCGAGATCCTCGATTTTTCCGCCGTCGCGATCGCTCACGTAGAACACGTCGAGCGCCTGATCGGCGTTGGTCGAGATGCGCGCGAGGTGAATCCGCAAGCCCAGCCGGAAGAGCGTGTGCGTGATCGCGAACAGCAGGCCGACGCGGTCCTGCGTGAACACGTCGATGACGGTGAACTGCTCGGAGGTGCGATTATCGACGGTGACTTCGGTCGGCACGTGGCGCACGAACTTGCGGCCCGCGCTCTGCACGTGATGTGCGCCCGCGACCAGCGCCGCGATGTCCTGCTGGCCGGTGATGACGCGCTCGAGGTCGTGCTCGACGCGCAGCCAGCGGTCCTCTTCCAGCGCCATCGACGCCGCGCCCATCTGATGCGAGACGCGAAACACGTCCATCGCGATGCCGTTGGAGCGGGTGGTGATGCGGGCCGACAGGATGTTGAGATTGTTGGCGGTCAGCGCGCCCGCGATCATCGCGAACAGCCCCGGCCGGTCGCGCGTCACGACAATGAACTCGCTGAACTCGAGGTCGGGAAAATGCCGGATGCGGCAGACCAGCGGGCGGTCGTCGAGCGAGCGCATCAGATCGAAGTGCAGCGGGATGTCGTCTTCGGGCACGGTGAAGAAATAGCGGTCGGGCATCTCCTCGAGGAAAGCGTTGACGGCGGCTTCAGGAGCCTCCGCGGCGAGAAGATACTGCCGGATTCCGGCCTTGACGGTCGCCAGCCGGCGCGCCGGATCGACGGCCTCGCGATCGCCCTGCTCGAGAACTTTGAGCGCGCGCAAGTAGAGGTCGCTCAGCAGCATGTCGCGCCAGTTGTTATAAACCTTCGGCGCGACCGCGCGCATGTCCGCGTAGGTCAGCAGGTAAAGCGCCTTGAGCCGATCGATCGAGCCGACAGTGCGCGCAAATTCCTCGACCGTGGTGTGATCGTCAAGGTCACCCTTCTGCGCCACCTGCGACATCATCAGGTGATTGCGGACGAGGAACACGACCAGATCGATTTCCTCGCTGTTCAATCCAAGCCGCTGCGAGACCTCCGCGGTCAGGCTCGCGCCGCGCTCGTGATGGTCGTGGCCGTGGCCCTTGCCGATGTCGTGCAGCAGCAAGGCGAGGAACACCAGCGGCAGATGGGGCAGCTCGCGCGCGACTTCGGTGAGCAGCGGAGTGGGATCTTTGAACTCGCCGGTGCGCAGGCGCTCGAGCTCGCGCACCGCGACCAGCGAATGCCGATCGACAGTATAGATGTGGTAGAGGTCGTGCAGCACGCGCGCGTAGAGATTGCCGAACTCGGGAATTATCGCGCCGAGCACGCCTGACAGATGCATCGCCTCGAGCGTTTCGGCCACGCGCTGGCGCGCCGACAGAATCGTCATGAGCGCCTCGGCGACCCGCGGATCCTTGCGCATGTCGTCGTCGATCAAACCAAGATTGTCGCGCACCAACTGGTAGGTGCTGCCCGAAAGGCTCACGTTCTGCGCCTGCAGGTCGGCGTAAATGGTGATCAGATTGAGCGGATCGCGTTTGAAAAAATCGGGCTGCGCGATGCTCATGAGATTGCCCATAACGATTACGCCGGGGCGAATCTTGCGCGTCGGCGTGCGGCGAAAAAATCGTCCGCCGGGACTGTTCTCGGTCACGCGCGCGATCAAGCCCTCGGCGAACCGATGGATCGTCGATGCGTGCTGGTAGTACGCGCGCATCAGCGCCGAGCCCGCCGCCTGTCCTTCCTCCGGCTTGAGCCCGAAAATCGGCTCGATCCGTTCCTGCATCTCGAAGGTGATCTGATCGAAATGGCGGCCGGTCAGAAAATGCAGCGAATTGCGCACTCGCCACAGAAAATCGCGCGCCTCGATCACTTCGGCCGCTTCGGGCTCGGTGATGACGGCCTTCTGCACCAGCTCTTCGAGCGAATGGACCTTGTACTTGACCTTCGCCAGCCACATCGCGGTGTGAAGATCGCGCAGGCCGCCTTCGCCGTCCTTGATCTGCGGCTCGAGCAGGTAGATCGAATCGCCATACTGGGCATGGCGTTTGCGGCTCTCCTCGAGCTTGGTGGCGAAGAACTTGTCCTGGTTGCGATTGAGGACCTCCGCGATGAGCAGCTTGTCGAGTTCGGCGTAGAGCTTCTCGTCGCCGCATAAAAAGCGCGCGTCGAGGATCGCGGTCTTCTCCTTCAGGTCGTCGTTCGCCAGCCGCACGCATTCCTTGGCCGTGCGAACGCCGTGGCCAACCATCAGCCCCGCGTCCCACAGCGCGTGCAACATTATCTCGGTGACGATTTCCGCGTATGGCCCGCGCTTGTAGTCGTGCAGAAACAACAGATCGACGTCGGATTGTGGATTCAGCTCGCCGCGTCCGTAACCGCCGCGCGCGACCACCGCGATTTTCTGGTTGAGCTTGGGCGCTCGCCGGCCATGCTCGGCGTCCGCGTAGCGAAACAGCGCGCGCAGCAGGTCGTCCATAGCCGACGTCATCGCGGCCACGATCTCGCTGCCGCTCGCGCCGGCAAAGTGGCGATCGGCCAACTCGGCGCGGATGGACTCGAGGTAAGCGCGCGCGTTGATGCCGGGAGTTTTGCTCGCGACGAATTGCGCGAGCAGCGCGTCCGCGCCGCGCGGCGAAGATACTGTGGATGCGGCAGCGTCGGCGCGATTGGCGCCGGTCTCCAGGCTCACAAATTTCCCGCCGCCATATCGGCGTCGAAGTAGTCCGCGACCGACGTAGCGATCCCGCGCGCCAGCAGGTCCTGGTAGCTGGGCGATTCGAGCCGGGCGGCTTCCGCGGGGTTCGACATGAAGCCGCATTCGACCAGCACGGCCGGCATATGCGCGCCGACCAGCACGTAAAACGGTCCCATCTTCGCTCCCAGCGCGTTCACATTCATTCCAAGTCCGCTATCGAGATCGGCGACCGTCTGTGCGTCGATCATTTTCGCCAGCGACGCCGCTTCCGACGCCTTATAGTTCTGCCGCAGGTCGGTCAGGATGTAGTTTAAGTTGGAGGCGTCCGGGGCGCCATAGCCGTCGCCGCCGCCGTTCTCCATGCGCGCGAGCCGAATCGTCGCGCGGTCGGTGGTGTTGTTCAGGTAATAAACTTCGATTCCGGTGGTCTCGGTGTTCGGACTCGAATTCAGGTGGATCGAAACGAACAGGTCGGCGCTGGCGCTGTTCGCAATCCGGGTGCGCTCGGCCAGACTGATGAAGACGTCGCTCGAACGCGTCATCTCGGCGCGGATGCCGCGCGCTTCCAGAGCCGCTTTGAGCCGCGTCGCGATCTGCAACGCAAGAGTTTTCTCCGCGGTGCCTGCCGACGATTCGGTGCCGGGATCGTAACCGCCATGACCGGGATCGATCATCACGAGAAAATGTCCCGGCTGACGATTGTCCTCATTCAAAGCGACGGGTACGGGCGCGGCTGGCGGAATTGGAGGGACTGAACGCGGATTCTCCGCCGGTGCGTACACAACCTGCCGCGCAACGGGCGGGGCAGGACGCCGCGGCGTGTTGTGAACGATGATCGGAGCGGCGATATTCGGATCAGCACCGGTCGCCGCGACGCGCAGAACGATTTCATTTCTGTCGCGCAGCCGTGCGATCGCGTAGTCGGTGCCGCCGGTCACCTCGACCACGATTCGCGAGCCGCTGTCCGATTGGATCGCGCGAACGCTCATGATCGGCGCCGATTCATAGCCGAACAGCGGACGCGGCGGAATCGCGACGCGCGTGCGCCCCAGTTCTATCCAGAGCTCGCTACCATGTGTGCTGAGATGGAATCGTGGAGCGGATCCGCTAAACCCGAAATGCAATTCCAGAGTCGGCCCGCGATGCTCGATGCGTGCGGAGGTGAGAACTGGCGCGGGCACACTGGCGCGCGCGACGATAACCGTCGCGCAAATCGTCGCCGTCGCGACCGCAAGCGCCATCAATCTCCGCATCACCGCAACCTACCCCGCCTCCAAGGATAGCTGCCGCCCGGAGCCAATCTCCACGCCCCCATCAGCTATATGCGAATCTTCCGGATTTCCGTGCGTCACGCACCACCGGCCGCTGGAGCAGGTGACGCCCGCCGTTTCTATAGCGCCTGCTCGGTTGCGATCCGCCGATCAATCGCGCGCCGGGCATGAATCCGTGCCGCATCGCCGTGAATTTCGACCAGCGGCCCGTCGGGAAGCTCGAGCAGTCGCTGCTGCTGAGCTTCGAGGACCGCCTTGTCCTGTTCGAAAGTCCTGGCGATTTCGTCAAATAGCTGGCGAGTCGCGCTGGGATCATTTTGGCTGTAGCCATTTGCGGACGACCAAAAATAAAAGCTGCTGTTCTCAGTTTCAGGCGTTATGCCGTGGAATAGCCTGAACGAGAAACAGTTTTCGCGGGGTCTATCGTACTTCCAATCGTGCAACGCACCCGTCCCCGCGTCGATCGCGCCGTTCCATTGAAGCACCGCGTTGGGGGCAACGAATTCAATCTCCTGCCATCGATCCACCTTGCCTTTGAATCCGACGGCCTTGACGTAAGTCGGTGGCGGCACCGAGTCGATCATCCAGCGCTCGAATCTTACTCCGTTGGGCGTGCGCACGGTCCGCATTTTGGCCTCGACGTGAGTAGTCGCGTCACCGCCGACAGTGCCTTTATGCACGTAGCCCAAATGCGAAAGATCCATCAGGTTGTCCAACACCAACAAGTAGCCACTACGCAAGCGCATCATCGTATGTTGATGCGGCCAATTTCGGGAATCGTTGTGGTAAGGGAAGTCGATTATCAGCGACCGATCCGCCTGTTCGGGCTTCCCCATCCATATCCATACGAACGCGTCTCGCTCGACGACAGGATAAGAGCGGACCTGAGCGCCCGGCGGCACCTTATGATCTCCCGGCACCAGCACGCATTGTCCTGCGGAGTCGAAGACCAGCCCGTGATACCCGCATTGGATTCCGCGCGGGACGACCTCGCCCAACGATAACGGCGCGCCGCGATGGCAGCAGCGGTCCTGGAGCGCGGCGATTGCTCCCGCGGAATCCCTAAACAGGACGACCGGCTCGCCAAGAATTCGTCGGCCAAGCGGCGACTGTGCAACTTCGTCAGACCACGCTGCTATGTACCAGGCGTTACGGACAAACATCGGTGTCCCCTCTAAGCGATCGAAAAGTGAATTTTTTGAACATGCACAATCTTCAATCTTTCGGACATTCAGGCTTTGGGCGGATTCTGTCAAGCAGTCGCGCACAGAGAAGGATCTCGCCCGCCACCTCCAAAGCTATTCGTCGGAAGCGTGGGCGCGGACGCCCGCGCGTCGATGGCGGGCACGGCGGCCCGCCCCACTATTAACGTACTTACTTCTCTTGTTTGAGGCGGGCGGCCAAACGGGCGAGCGCGTTCAGTGCGTCCATTGGGGTCATGCGCTCGATGTCGAGCGAGCGGAGTTCATCGACGATGCGTTCGTCCTTCTGCGAGAACAGACCGAGCTGAGGCGCGACTGCTTTGGCGCGGCGGTCGCGGGCGATTCGCGGCATCCCGGCTTCGTCGAGCTCGCCCTGCTCGAGGTTGGCGAGAATTTCGCGCGCGCGCGTGATTATCGAATCGGGCAATCCCGCCAGCCGCGCCACTTCGATGCCGTAACTGCGCGACGACGGCTGCTCGATGACGCGGCGCAGAAAAATCACCTCGTCGCCCCATTCGCGCACCGCCATGCTGAGGTTCTTGACCCGCGGACGCTCGCGCGCGAGGTCGGTCAGCTCGTGGAAGTGCGTCGCGAACAACACTTTGGCGCGCGTCTGATCGTGCAGGTACTCGGCGACCGCCCACGCGATCGCGAGGCCGTCAAAGGTGCTGGTGCCGCGGCCGACTTCGTCGAGCAGCAGCAGGCTGCGCTCCGACAGGCCCTTGAGCAGGCGCGCCGTCTCGCTCATCTCGACCATGAAAGTCGATTCGCCGCGGCGCAGTTCGTCGCGCGCGCCGATTCGCGTCAGCACGCGATCGATAAGCCCGATAGTCGCCTCGGCGGCAGGCACGAAGCTGCCGATTTGCGCCATGATCGCAATCAGCGCGACCTGGCGCAGGTAGGTCGATTTGCCGGCCATGTTGGGGCCGGTGATCAGCAGGATTTGGCGGGTGTCGGGCTCGGCGTCGAGGTCGTTGGGCACGAACTCGCCCGCGCGCATCCCGGCTTCGAGCACCGGATGGCGTCCGTCGCGCAGGCGAATCCGCAGGCCGGTGTTGATCTTGGGGCGCACGTAGCCGCGATGCCGCGCGACTTTCGCCAGCGACATCACGGCGTCGAATTCGCCAACCGCGCGAGCGGTTTCGAGGATCGTCGCGGCGTGCGACTGCAAGTCGCGCAGCAGCCTGGTGAAAATCTGGAGCTCGAGTTCCTTGAGCGCCGATTCCGCCGTCAGGATTTTGCGCTCGAGTTCCTTGAGCGCGGGCGTGGTGAAGCGCTCGGCGCTTACCAGCGTCTGCTTGCGCTCGTAGTCGGCGGGCACGCGCTCGAGATTGGGCTTCGTGACCTCGATGTAATAGCCGAAGATATTGTTGTAGCGGACCTTGAGCGACGGAATCGCGGTGCGCTCGCGCTCGGTCGCCTCCAGCTTGGCGATTACGCCGCGCGCGCCAGAAGCCAGACTGCGCAGTTCATCGACCTCGGCGCTGAGACCCGTACGAATCACGTTGCCGTCGCGCGGATTCACCGGCGGCTCATCGGACAGCGTCGCGGCGATTTGCGCGACCAGCGCCGGCATCGCCGAGATGCGCGCGGCTTGCTCGCGGATAAGCGGGCTCTTGAGCGCGCCCATCGCTTTTTTCAGTGAATCCGCAGCGCCGAGCGCATCGCCGAGACGGAGGCAGTCCCTCGGCGACGCGCGCATCGCGCCGATGCGTCCCGCGAGCCGCTCGAGGTCGCCGATACGCTTGAGCGATTCCGCCAGCGTGCCGCCGAGGTCCGCGTCGAAGAGCTCTTCGAGCGCGTCGTGCCGCGCGTTGATCGCGTCGAGCGCGAGCAGCGGATAGATGATCCAGTTGGCGAGCGTGCGCGCGCCGATCGCGGTAAGCGTCTCGTCGAGGATCGACAGCAACGACCCCTTGCGCGCGCCGTCGGTCGAGGCGACGAGCTCGAGATGACGCCGCGTGGTCTCGTCCACCAGCATGTACTCGGCGATGCGATAGAGGCGCGGCGCCGCGATGTGCGCGAGGTCGCGTCCGAAGGTCTCTTCAACGTAGAGCAGCGCGATTCCAGCGGCGTGCGCGATCGATTCGTCGAGATCGGTCGCGAACCGTTGCGAGAACGCCGCGGTTGCGCGCTCGGCGCTGAACGATTCGTGATCGAGCGTCGTCAGCGAGCAGTTCAAATCCTTCAGCAGCGCGCCCAACTCGCCGTCCTTGGCGGCGATTACAATTTCGCGCGGCGCGATGCGCGCGATCTCCTCGCACAGCGTCGAGGCCTCGCGCACTTGCGTCGCGAGAAATTCGCCGGTCGAGACGTCGAGCGCCGCCAGCGTGAACCCGGTCCCCTCCGCGCCGGTAACCGCGACCAGGTAGCTCTTCTCGGCCGCCGTCAGCACCATTTCTTCGCCGACGGTGCCGGGCGTTATCACGCGAACGATTTGCCGCGGCATCAGCTTGGGCGTTTTGGGGTCGGGCGTGCCTTGCTCGCAGATAGCGACCTTGTGGCCGGCCTTCAGCAGCTTGGCGATGTAGGGTTCCGC
Organism: uncultured delta proteobacterium; assembly: GCA_963756005.1. Classification (GTDB taxonomy): domain Bacteria; phylum Desulfobacterota; class Binatia; order Binatales; family Binataceae; genus Binatus. The sequence goes on along the minus strand of CAVWMC010000010.1, from coordinate 153,930 downwards.
CGAATGATAGGGCACGCCGCATAGCGGCACGCCGTCCTTGTTGCGTGAGGTGAGCTGGATATCGAGCACGCGCGCGCCGACTTCGGCGTCCTCGAAAAACATTTCGTAGAAGTCGCCGAGGCGGAAAAACAGGATCGCGTCGGGGACGCGCTGCTTGACGCTGAGATACTGCGCGATGAGGGGTGTTTGCTTGACTGCCACGGGCACTGGAAACGATTGCGCTCACAATAGCAATAGCAAGGGCGGCGCGCCCACATTTCGCTTGGCGAATACATCTCGATTTACTATGGTTCGAGTGTTAAGCAGGCTCTATCGAACCGCACATCACCGACAGGAGATTAGGAAAAATGGCATCAGCATCAGCGTCATTGGAGTCCGCGACTCGCGGCGCCAAGTCGAGCGCAGCGCTTGAGTTCCTCAAGAGCTCGCCCAAAAAACTTCTCATCAACGGCAAATGGGTGCCGTCGAAGTCCGGCAAGACTTTCGAGACCCTCAACCCCTCCAACGAGCAGGTGCTCGCGCTCGTCGCCGAGGGCGACAAGGCCGACGTCGACGAGGCCGTCAAGCACGCGCGCAAGGCCTACGAAGAAGGCAAATGGGCGAGCATGAGCCCGCATCAGCGCACGCATTTCCTGCTGAAAATAGCCGAGCTGATCGACAAGCATGCGGAAGAGCTGGCAGAGCTCGAGACGCTCGACAACGGCAAGCCGCTGTTCGAGTCCAAGAATATCGACATCCCGGGCGCGGCCGAGACCTTCCGCTACTACGCCGGCTTCGCGACCAAGATTTACGGCGAGACCAACCCGTCCGACCCCTCGATGTTCAACTACACGCTGCGCGAGCCGGTCGGCGTATGCGGACAGATCATCCCGTGGAATTTCCCGCTGCTGATGGCGTCGTGGAAGATTGCGCCCGCGCTCGCATGCGGCAACGTCGTCATCCTGAAGCCAGCCGAGCAGACGCCGCTGACCGCGATTCGCCTCGGCGAGCTTATCTGCGAAGCGGGATTGCCCGAGGGCGTCGTGCAAATCGTCACGGGCTTCGGCCCCGGCGCCGGCAGCTCGATCGCCGAGCATCCCGATATCGACAAGGTCGCGTTCACCGGATCGACCGAAGTCGGCAAGCTGATCCTGCAAGCCTCGACCGGCAACTTGAAGCGCGTCTCGCTCGAGCTCGGCGGCAAGTCGCCCAACATCATTTTCCCCGACGCTGACATGCCGTCGGCGGTGTTCGGCTCCGCGCTCGGCATCTTCATGAACCAGGGCCAGGTCTGCTGCGCCGGATCGCGCGTGTTCGTGCAGGAGAGCGTGTACGATCAGTTCACCGATTCACTGTCGCAGATGGCGAGCGGTCTGACGCTCGGCAATCCGCTGGACCCGGGCACCCGCATGGGGCCGCTCGTTTCCAAGGAGCAGCACGATCGCGTCAAGGGTTATCTGAAAGCCGGCAAGGCGGAAGGCGCGACGGCCAAGACCGGCGGCGAGCCGGGCAAGCAGGAATCGGGCTATTTCATCCAGCCGACGGTTTTCACCGGCGTGAACAATCAAATGAAGATCGCGCGCGAGGAAATCTTTGGGCCGGTCGCCTCGGCGATCAAGTTCAAGGACGAGGCCGACGTCGTCTTCCAGGGCAATGACACCAGCTACGGACTGGCGGCGGCGGTCTGGACCAAGGACATCAACCGGGCGCTCGGCATCGCGCGCAAGCTGAAGGCCGGCACGGTCTGGATCAACACCTATGGCATGATCGATCCGATGTCGCCGTTCGGCGGCTATAAGCAGTCAGGCTTTGGCCGCGAGCTGGGCAAGTACGCGATCGATCTGTACACGCAGATCAAGTCGGTGTACGCGAAGATCGGATAGTTCGGAGAAGTCTCGAACAGCGGGAGGGGGCGTCCGTCAGGGCGCCCTTTCCTTTTTTGAGGAACGAGAAATCGCTTTATTGAATGTGGAACCCGCCGTGGGTTCCACACCTCCTTGGGCAGGGCGACCCCTGCACCCAGTGTCTAAGCGTAAAGAATTCACGGTTTTGGGGCATAACGGTGTTTCGTTTGACCGCTCGATTCCTTATTATTGACGCAGTGAGCCAGTGGTGGTTGGCGTCGAGTCGCATTCGACCGGATGCGGCGGGCGCGCGTCTCACGACGTGTGGATAAGCTGTCCCGCGGGACGGCATTGAGTTGGGGTGGTGTGAAATCGGCGTCGCCGGAATCAGGCGGCGCGGCGGGGTTCACTGATGGCGGCCGAGAAGAACGACGATCCGATCGAGGCGATGCTCTCGTCGCCGACGCCTGATCGCGCCCATCCGGCATTCGCTCCAGCAGATCCGGTCGAGACGCCATCCGAACAACCGCCTGCCGACGAAAAACCTCCTCCAGCGAAGCCCAGGCGCGAGGCCCGCGAGCATCGATCTCCGCCGCTGCGTCCGCCGACGCATTCCGCGCACGAAGCGCGGCTCGAAGTTCGTCCGATCGGTACGCCGCTCGGCTTGCGCGAGCTTGCCGCCCTGCACAAGCGGACCTGGAAGATGCTCAACGTGCAGGAAAAGCGCGTGCACGTGCTGCTGTGGCCGCTCGCGATTCATTTCGGCCTCTACAATGTGGGCCAGGGCAGTGAACGGCGCCGTCCGCCGCTGATTGGCGCGTTTTGGGCGCGATGCCTCGCGGACGCGCCGCTGACGCTCGGTCATCTGTATCCCGCGCAGTTGTTCAAGGGCATGCTCGCGTCGGAAGTGTTCGAGTTCGGCGGAATGGTGATCGACCCGACCTACCAGGGCAAGGGGCTGGTGAAGCTGATGTCGGACACGGCGCGGCTATTTGTTTTCTCGCGACGCCCCAAGCTGTTGATCACGAATCCGATCGAGCCGCTCTACGAGATGTACAAGCAGCTCGGGCTCAAGACGGTCGGGCGCGAGCCGGTCGAGCATCCGCACGCATTCAACGTGAAGGTGTGGCTGATGTACGGCAGCTTCGACGAGATGTCGAAGCCGTACTTCATGTAGTCAGCCAGTTTTCACTTAACGATTTCGCCGACTACGATAACGGCTGCGCAGCCGCGTAGGAGGTTACCGCAAGTGGCATCGAGCGATCAGTTCCAGCCTCCGCCAACCACTCGTCGCGAGAACTTCAGCGAAATTCTGCATGGCGTCGAGGTGCCGGATCCCTATCGATGGCTCGAGGATGGAGCCGCGCCGGAGACCCGCGCGTGGCTTGCCGCGCAGAATGTGTATGCGGGGCCGTTTCTGGACACGCCGATCCGAGGGCGTATACGCGCGCGGTTAGCCGAGTCGATGAAGATCGACGCGATGGGCTTTCCGATCGAGCGAAGGGGTTACTACTTCTATTCGCGACGGCGCGCCGGCGAGCAACAAGGCGCAATATGCCGGCGCCACGGATTGCATGGGGAAGAAGAAATTCTGGTCGATGCAAACACGATGAGTGCGGACGGGATGACCGGCGTGCATATCGCAGGCATTTCGCGCGACGGTTCTGTTCTCGCCTACGGCGTGCGGCGCGGCGGCGAAGATCAGTTTTCTATTAACCTGATGGAGGTCGCGTCGCGGCGTGAGTTGCCCGACCGGCTGCCCCGCGCGAGATACGCCAACGCGTCATGGAAAGTTGACGGCAGCGGTTTCTACTATTCGGTCAGAACCGACCAGGGTCCGCGCATCAGGTTCCATCGCATTGGCACGGCGATTTCCGAAGACCGCGAAATTGCCGGATCAAACTGGGGTCCCGAGCGATGGGCCGGCGCGTTCGTGTCGGACAACGGAAAGTACCTGATGATCGGCAGCGGTTACCGGACCGCGAGCACCACCAGCGGCGACCGCAACGATCTTTATTTCCAGCAGCTCGATCCGGAGGGTGAGATAATCCCGATCGCCGACGACCTTGACGCCGCGTCGTTCGGTTCCGATGCCGGCGACGCGTTCATCATGATGACCAACTGGCACGCGCCGAAGCGCCGCGTCTTTCGCGTGGAATTCGCCAGACCGACGCGTGACAACTGGCGCGAGATAATTCCGGAGGGTTCGTCAACGATTCAGAGCGTGGCGACCGTTGGCGGCAAAGTGGTCGTGACCGATATGGAGGACGCAAAGACGCGCGTTCGAATATTTGAGCCCGACGGAGCGTTCGTGCGGGAAGTGGAACTCCCAGGCCCGGGAACCGTTACGGGACTGACGGGACGATGGCAACGAAGCGAGTCGTTTTTCCATTTCAGCTCGGTCAATCACGCGCCGACCATCTATCGCTGCGACGTGAAGACCGGAGCGTGTCAGGTTTGGTGGCGGGAAGCGGGAGCACCTGACCTGTCGCAATTTGAACTTCGCCAAGTCTGGTATGAGTCCAAGGATCGAACCAGAATTCCGATGTACCTCTGTCACAAGCGCGGGATTGTGTTGGATGGCGAACGGCCGACGTCGCTTTGCGGCTATGGGGCAAACAACCACTGCGCCGCGCCCGAATATTCCGCAATGGATGTTGTCTGGATGGAAGCGGGAGGAGTTTACGCCCTGGCGAACATCCGCGGCGGAGGCGAATTCGGCGAAGAGTGGCATCAGGCGGGTCGGCGTGAAAAGAAACAAAACGTATTCGATGATTTCATCGCCGGCGCCGAGTGGCTGATTGATAATCGCTATACGCGGCCGTCGAAACTCGCGATCATTGGCGGGAGCGCCGGCGGCATTGTGATAGGTGCCGCATTGACGCAACGTCCGGATTTGTTTCGGGCAGTGATCTGCCAGCGCCCCCTGCTCGACATGATGCGCCATCACCTGCCACAGGGGCATTACCGAATAGGCGAATACGGGTGCGCCGACGATCCCAATGACTTTCCGTATCTGCTGGCGTATTCCCCGTATCACAACGTGCGCGCCGGCACGCGGTATCCGGCGGTGATGTTCGTGACGGGAGATTCGGATACGATATGCGATCCCATGCATGGGCGCAAAATGGCGGCGCAGCTTCAATGGGCGACGACTTCTGGCCGTCCGATCGTACTTCACTATCGCGCCGAAGCGGGGCACATGCCGACGCTGCCGATGGACGCGACGATCGATGAGCTTGCGGATCAGCTGGCGTTCCTGTTTCGCGAGCTTGAGGTGAGCTTCTAGGACTTGGCCTTGTGAGCGGGCTTGGCGCTGGTGCCCATCAAGGTTGCGGCGCCTTGCATGACCTTGGTGCCGACGCTTAAGAGCGCGTCGGTGACGCCGGGGAATAGCGACGCGAGCTTTTCCGCGACCGCCGCGCCCGGTGGGACGTCCACTTCGGTCAGGCCGAAGGCGGCCGCGGCGAGCACTGCCCACGTCACCCATCGCGCCGGCATCGCCATCATGGGCGGGACGCCTTTGAGCGTGTCGTGCTTGAGTGCGTTGCGCGCCATCGGCGTGTCGATCACCCCGGGCATCACCAGCGACACTTTTATTCCGGTGTTGAACAGCTCGACGCGCAGCGCCTCGGTCATCCCGACCAGCGCGAACTTGGTCGCGCTGTAGCCGCCGAGCGGACTGACGCCGCGGCGTCCCGCGAGCGACGAGATATTCACGATGTTGCCGGATTTTGCTTTGCGCATCACCGGCAGCACCGCCTGCATCGCGTTGAGCGCGCCGAAGACGTTCACCGCCATCATCTTTTCGAGATCTTCAGGGCGCAGCTCCTCGACCGTTTCCGCGATGAGCAGGCCCGCCGAGTTGATAAGGATATCGACTTTGCCGAATGCTTCCTTGACCTGCTCGATTGCCCAGAACACGCGCGCGCGATCGGTCACGTCGCAATCGAGCGCGAGCGCCTTGCCGCCGGCCTTGTTGATTTTGGTCGCGAGCTCTTCGAGCTGCACGCGCCGGCGCGCCAGCAGCGCGACCTGCGCGCCCTGTTCGCCGAACGCGAGCGCGACGTCGTGGCCGATGCCGCTCGAGGCGCCGGTTACGACCACTGATTTGTCGAAAAAATATCCGCGCACCGGACCTTTCGATTCCCGCTTGGCTTCGCTCATTGCCGTCACCTCGCCTGGGGCGCCGCGCACGGAACTGATGGTGTCAGGGCGTCGCGTCTGGCATTGTGCGCCGGTCACCTGCGCATGCGCAAACCCTTTGCCCATTGGGTTGCCCGCGCGATACGGGGTGGTTAGCTTTTAGGGCGGGAGCAGCGGTGGAGGGGGAGCAAACGTTATGAAATCGAGAACTGTGATTACTGAAATAGCCGCGGCCGGCGCGTTGATCGGATCGTATCCGCTGGACTGGGTGGTCAGGCGAGGCGAGCCGTATTTCTGCGAGCCGTCGAGCGAGCCCGTCATCCTGCTGCACGGCTTCGGTGGCAGCCGCGCGAATCTGCTGGCGCTGGCGGCGTATCTGCGGCTGGCGGGATTCGACAACGTTTCATATTTCGAGTACCCGCGATGGCAGACGCTGACGGATTCCGCCGCGCAGCTCGGGCGCGTCGCGGACCAAAAATCCGGGAGCAACGGCGTTCATCTTATTGGTCACAGCCTCGGCGGCACGGTGGCGCGGCGCTACGCGGCCGGCGCGTCGAAAGACGCGGTGCGCTCGCTGGTGACGCTGGGATCGCCGTATTCGTATGCTCAATGGAGTCCCAACGAGGTCGGTATTTTCGGCGACGACGATCCGATTGTGCCGGCGCCGATCGAAGCGCTGACGAACAGCGCCGCATTCGGACGAATCGTCACGCTGCACGACGTCGGGCATCTCGCGCTGGTCTTTCATCCCGAGGCGCTGAGGATCGTCGGCACCGAGTTGCGCGCCAATCGCGCGGCGCAGCGCAGTGCACTCTGCGAATGAGGCCGGTGCGATCGTGCTCGTCGGCGGGCAGAGCTCGCGGATGGGCCAGCCCAAGGCGGCGCTCGATTTCGGCGGGATACCGCTGCTCACCAGGATTGTTATCGAGCTCAGGCGACGCTTCGACGAGATCGTGATCGTCGCGGCGCCAGTGTCAGAAGGGCAACCCCGCATCGAAATTCCGGGACTGAAAATCATTCACGACGAGACCGCATTCGGCTGGACCGCTCGACGCGTTGCGGCGCGGTCTCAGTGCGGTCGATCAAGATGTCGCGTTCGCCTGCTCATGCGATCTGCCGCTGTTGAATTCCGACGTTGCGGCCGGGTTGGTCGCGATGCTCGATGACTTCGACGCGGTGATTCCGGAAGTCGGCGGCAAGCTGCAACCGCTGCACGCGGTCTATCGAAAAAGATGCGCAAGTGCGATCGAGTCGCTCGCGGCTAGAGGCGAGAAGCGGCTGACCGCCAGTGCCAGCGCGATCAATGCGAGAAAGGTCGGCGAAGAAGAGATCAGAAAGATCGATCCGCAGCTCAACAGTTTCTTCAACGTGAACACGCCCGAGGACTACCGGCGCGCGCTCGAACTGGCAGGACTCTCAAGATAGATCTGTATTGCTGCTTCCCCCATCCTGAAGGGAGAGGGATTAGGGGAGAGGTTTCTCCCATCTGAGGATCGGGCGGCGCGCGGCTAGCGCTTCGTCCACGCGCGAAACCGGCAAGGTCTGCGGCGCGTTTTTGACGCGCTCGGGGTCGTTCAACGCTTCGTCGTAAATCCGCTCCATCGTTTCGACGAAGTTGTCGAGGATCTGCTTGCTCTCGGTTTCGGTCGGCTCGATCATCAGCGCGCCCGGCACCACCAGCGGAAAATAAATCGTCGGCGGATGGATGCCGAAATCGAGCAGGCGCTTGGCGATTTCGAGCGTGCTCACGCCGGCGCGCTTTTCGAGGTCGTGCGACAGCACGCATTCATGCATCGACGGCTCGCCGGTCGCGCTCGGAAAGTGCGGCTGCAGCCGCGTGCGCACGTAATTGGCGCCGAGGATCGCGAGCCTGCTCGCCATCCCAAGGCCGTCGCCGCCGAGCGCGAGGATGTACGCGTACGCGCGCACGATCATTCCGAAGTTGTTGTGATACGAACGCATCCGGCCGATCGAGTCCGGCCGCGCGGCGTCGAATTCGTAGCCCGCATCGGAATGCTTCAAGCGCGGAAGCGGCAGAAACGGCTCGAGATGCTTTCGCACCGCGACCGGTCCCGCTCCCGGGCCGCCACCGCCGTGCGGAGTCGAGAAACTTTTGTGCAGATTCAGTTGCACGATGTCCGCGCCCATGTGCCCGGGCTTGGCGACGCCGAGCAGCGCGTTCATGTTGGCGCCGTCGAGATAGAGCATCGCGCCACGCTCGTGCAACGCCGCCGCGATCTCCTGGATTTGCGGCTCGAAGATTCCGAGCGTGTTCGGGTTGGTGACCATCATCGCGGCCACGTCGTCGCTCACCAGCCGGCGAACCTCGGATGCTTCGAGGTAGCCGCGACGATTCGATTTCGCGACGATCACCTCGAAGCCGGCAAGCGTGCAGCTCGCCGGATTGGTGCCGTGCGCCGTATCGGGGATGATCACCTTGTGCCGCACTTCGCCGCGCTTGCGATGATACGCGCGCACCATCAGCAGGCCCGTCAGCTCGCCCTGCGCACCGGCCGCGGGATGCAGCGAGACCGCGTCCATGCCGGTGATTTCGGCGAGGGCCGCTTCCATCCGCGCGATCAGTTCGAGCGCACCCTGCGCCAGATGCGCGGGCGTCGCCGGATGCAGCGCCGCCATTCCCGGCAGGCTCGCGAGCTCGTCGTTCACCACGGGGTTGTACTTCATCGTGCACGAGCCGAGCGGATAGAACTGGAGCGCCTGCGCAAAGTTGAGTTGCGACAAGCGCAGAAAGTGTCGCAGCACCTGCGGCTCGCTCAGTTCGGGAAAGCCGGGAAGGTCCTCGCGGCAAAGTTCGGCGCCGAGCAGTTCAGCGCCGCTGCGATCGCCGGCCGCGCGCGGTGACAGGTCGGTGCCACGGCGCCCTTCTGATGACAGTTCGAAAATCAGCGGCACGCCTGACACCGGCTCGACTCGATCGAGCGTCGAAGGATCTTCAGGAACCGCGACCGGCCGGATTCTGCCCGCGCTTGCCATCACCGCACCTCCGCAATTGCCGCTGCCAGCCGGCCGAACTCGTCGCCGCGATTTAGTTCAGTCACCGAAACCAGGATGGAGTCGGAGAGCTCGGGATAGTCGTCGCCGAGCGCAACGCCCGCGAGGATCTGCTTGCGCTCCGCGGCTTCCAGAGCGGCCGTGGGATTCGCGAGCTTCAACGCGAACTCGTTGAAGAACGGCCCCGAGAATCGACGCCGGATGCCAGCCGCCTCGAGCAAGTCAGCCGCGCGATGCGACAGCTCGACGTTGCGCTCGGCCAAGTCGCGCAGTCCGTTGCGGCCGAGCAGCGAGAGATAGACCGTCGCGGCCAGCGCGCACAGTGAATGATTGGTGCAGATGTTCGAGGTCGCGCGTTCGCGGCGGATATGCTGCTCGCGCGTATTGAGCGTCAGGCAAAAAGCGCGGCGACCGTCACGATCGCGAGTCTGTCCGACCAGCCGCCCCGGCATCTGGCGGATGTGAGCCGCGCGCGCGGCCATGAAGCCGACACCCGGTCCGCCGTATTGAAGCGGCAGCCCGAAACTCTGACCCTCGCCGACAGCGATATCGACGCCAAGCTCGCCCGGTGCGCGCAGCAGACCCAGCGCGATTCCCTCGGCGGTGGCGGAGATTGCGAGCGCGCCCGCGCGATGCGTTTTTTCAGTGATCGCGCCGAGCGGCTCGATCACGCCAAAGGCGTTGGGGTAGCCGGTGACGGTGCACAGCAGTCGATCGGTGGCGATACGATCGAGCGCGGCGGCGTCGGTGGCGCCGGTCGCGTCGTCGAACGGAACCTCGACGATCTCAATTCCGTGGAGCGCGCTCAGGTAGGTGCGGATGGTCGCGCGATAGTCGGGCCACAGCGCTCGCGAGAGCGCGACGACGGAGCGCTTGGGCATCAGCCGTCGCGCCATCAGCACCGCTTCGGCCGCGGCCGACGCGCCGTCGTACATGCTGGCGTTGGCGACTTCCATCGCGGTGAGCTGAGTGATCAGCGTTTGGAATTCGAATATCGCCTGCGTGGTCCCCTGGCTCGCCTCGGCCTGGTAGGGCGTGTAGCTGGTCGCGAATTCGGCGCGCGCGATGACGGCGCGCACGGCGGCGGGCACATAATGGCGGTAGTAACCGGCGCCGAGAAAGCTGGCGAAGCCCGAGGCGCCGGGGTTGCGCGCGGCCAGCGACGAAATCTCATGCACTACATCAGATTCACTGCGGCCCGCGTCGAGGTTGATTTTCGCGCTCGCGCGCAGATTGGCCGGCACGTGCGCGATCAGGTCGTCGAGATGCTTCGCGCCGATGGTCTCGAGCATCGCCGCGACATCGCCGTCGGTATGTGGCATGAATCTCATCGAATCAGCTTGTCCTCATTCAATCACACGCTCGCAGTTGATGCCGCATGGACTTGGTCGCGCCGATAGAACGGCCGCCGCACGATGGTCGCGCGAGTTTTGCGATTGCGAATTTCAACTTCGATCGACTCGCCAACCGCCGCGGTATTTTTCCCGCCCGCGGTGTTCAGATAGGCCATCGCGATCGGCCGCTGAATCGACGGCGCGAACGTCCCGCTGGTGACGACGCCGGCCTCGTCGCCGTTTCTGAAAATCCGGTAGCCCTGGCGCGCGACCATCTTGCCGTCGTCGGTCTGCAGCCCGATCAATTTTTTTTTCAGTCCATTGTCGCGCTGCGCTGTGAGCGCCGCGCTGCCGACGAAGTCGCGCCCGAGCTTTACGAATGTCGCGAGGCCCGCTTCGAGCGGCGACGTGTTGCGATCCAGTTCATGACCGTAGAGCGGCAGGCCCGCTTCGAGCCGCAGCGTGTCGCGCGCGCCGAGCCCGACCGGCTTGGCATTGGCGGCAGCGCCCATTTCGAGAATCGCCTCGAACAATTCGCGCGCGCCGTCGTTATCGACGAACAGCTCGAAGCCGTCTTCGCCGGTGTAGCCGGTGCGCGCCGCCAGACACGCGATGCCCGCGACCTCGCCGCCGCAAATACCGTTGCGCGGCAGGTCGGCAATCGGGAAGTCCGCGAGCGTCGCCAGTATCGCGACGGCCACCGGCCCCTGCACTGCGATGAGCGCGGTCGCGTCGCTCACGTCCTCGAACTTCGCGCGTCCGTCGTTGAGCTCGACGAGCCATTCGCGGTCGGCCTCGATATTCGACGCGTTGACGCAGAGCATGTAACGCTCCGGTTCGAGCCGATACACGATCAGATCGTCAATCGTACCGCCGTCCTCCGCGCACATAATCGTGTACTGCGCCTGCCCGAGCTTCAGCCGCGACGCCGAATTGGTGAACGCGCGCTCGAGCGTCGCGAGCGCATGCGGCCCGCTGAGCTCGAACTCGCCCATGTGGCTCAGATCGAAAATTCCCGCCGAATTGCGGACCGCAAGATGCTCCTCGATAATCCCGCTGTAGCTCACGGGCATCTCGAAACCACCGAAAACGGTCATCCGCGCGCCGAGTTTCTGGTGAAGGTCGAATAGAACAGTGCGCTTGGGCGCATTCATCAGCGGCAAAATTCTAACAGACCGGTTTCATCTGAACGAGAGACCGCGCGCGATTTGCCAACAGCCGCCGCGCCTCTATCCACAGCGGCTTGCTCGCCGCGACCCGGTGCTATAATCGAATCGTACCCGATGGCTGCGATTATCATGGATGGCCGGGCGCTCAGCGCGCATCTGATGCCGGAGTTGCGCGCCAACGTTGACGAGCTCAAGAGCAAGTTCGGATGCACGCCGTCGCTCGTGGCGATCCTGGTCGGCGACGATCCCGCCTCGCGCCAATACGTCAAGAACAAGCAGCGCGTCGCCGCCGAGCTTGGATGCGACAGCAGCACGGTGCGCTTGAAGTCCGCCGACGCGACCACCGATTCGCTGCTCAAGGTGATCGCGGAGCTTAACGCCGACGATCGCGTCAACGCGATCCTGCTGCAGTTGCCGCTTCCCGATTCGGTCGAGCGCTTCCGCCTGTTCGACGCTATCGCGCCCGCAAAGGATCTCGACGCCGTCAGCTCGGCCAGCGTCGGCGGATTTTACCGCGGTCAGTGGGGACGCTTCATTCCATGCACTCCGCGCGGCGTGCTGACGCTGCTCGACTACTACAAAGTGCCGGTTGACGGCGCGCGCGCGACCATCATCGGGCGCAGCGATATCGCCGGCAAGCCGACTGCGCTGATTCTCGGCGGACGCCTGCGCAACGCCACCATCACCTGGTGCCATCGCCACACCCGCAATCTCGCCGCGATATGCCGCGAGGCCGACCTCCTCATCCCATGCGTTGGCGCCGACACCGGCAAGCCATATCTGATCACCGCCGACATGGTGAAGCCAGGCGCCTGCGTGATCGACGTGGGCTTCCGCCGCGTCGGTCCCGGCAGATTTGTTGGCGACGTCGATTTCGATGGCGTCAAGGAAGTCGCGGGATGGCTCACGCTCAATCCCGGTGGCACCGGTCCCATGACCGTCGTTGCGCTGATGCAGAACCTGATCGACGCGACGCGCTACCAGCTTGGATTGCCGCGCGCCAGCTATTCCGTCTGAAACGAGCCGCACCGACCCGGCTGCATTGCTTTGCGCAAGCTTTGAGTTTCCCGTACATTTGCAAATTGCAGTAGGGGACGCCGTCCGCACACTCGAATGTCATCACCGACCATCGGCTCGAAGACCACCCAATCCAACGGCGGGAAATCGGGCAAGCGCACCATCAGCGACGTCCTGATAGGACCGCCGCGCGACGTTCGCGATCCCGAAATCTTCCACAGCCTCTCGCTGGTCGCGTTCCTGGCGTGGGTCGGCCTGGGCTCCGACGGCCTGAGCTCGTCCTGCTACGGCCCCGAGGAGGCGTTCCTCGCGCTCGGGCATCATCAGTACCTGGCCGTGTTCCTCGCGATGCTGATGGCGCTGACCGTCTTCGTCATCTCGGCGTCCTATTCGCAGACCATCGATCTGTTCCCGACCGGCGGCGGCGGTTACCTGGTCGCGACCAAATTACTCGGCAAATATTTCGGCCTGGTCTCGGGCTCGGCGCTGGTGGTGGACTACGTGCTGACCATCGCGATCTCAATCGCGAGCGGCGCCGACGCGATCTTCAGCTTTCTGCCCGTCGATTGGCTGCCCTACAAGTTCTGGCTGTGCCTCATCGTCGTCGTTTTGATGGTGCTGATGAACCTGCGCGGGGTGAAGGAGTCGGTGCTGTCGCTGCTGCCGATCTTCATCGCCTTCATCATCATGCACGTATGGCTGGTCGGCTACGCGATCCTGAGCCGCGCGCCCGAGCTGCCTTCAATCGTCGGCCACGCCGTGCGCGAGGTCCATGCCAGCTCGCACAGCATCGGGATGCTTGCGCTCGCGGTGATTTTCTTCCGCGCCTACAGCCTCGGCGGCGGCACTTACACGGGAATCGAAGCGGTGAGCAACGGCCTGCCGATTTTGCGCGAGCCGCGCGCCGAGACCGGCAAGCGCACGATGATCTACATGGCGCTGTCGCTGGCCTTCGTCGCCGGCGGAATCCTGCTCGGCTACCTGCTGCTCAACGTCGAGGCCGAAGCCGGCAAGACGCTCAACGCCGTCATGTTCGAGCGGCTCGCTTCCAACTGGCATCTATTCGGTATCGGTGTCGGCCCCGGGATCATCACGTTCGCGCTGCTGACCGAGGGCGCGCTGCTGTTCGTCGCCGCGCAGACCGGCTTCGTCGATGGACCGCGGGTGCTCGCCACGATGGCGACCGATCGATGGCTGCCGCGACGCTTCGCAAATCTGAGCGCGCGGCTGGTGACGCAGGACGGCGTCATCACGATCGGGCTTGCCGCGATACTGCTGCTAATCGGCACCGAGGCGAAGGTCGATGTGCTGGTCGTACTGTACGCGATCAACGTGTTCGTGACCTTCACGCTCTCGCAGCTCGGGATGACGACGCATTGGTGGCTCGAGCGCAAAAACGAAAAGCGATGGCTCCGCAAACTCGCCATCAACGGTATTGGTACGATCTTCACCGCGACGATTCTGATGATCACGCTGACGCTCAAGTTCCACGACGGCGGCTGGGTCACCGTCGTCATCACCGGCGGCCTGATCGCGGTGTGTTACACCGTGCGGCGGCATTACGAGCGCGTGTCGAAGGCAATCGAGCAGCTCGAGGCCGACATCCTGCCGAAGCTGTACGCGGTCAAAAAGCTCGAACCCGCCAAGCGCGATCCCGACGCGTCGACCGCGGCTATCCTGGTCAGCGGTTACAACGGTCTCGGACTGGCGACGCTGATCGCGGTCACACAATTGTTCAAGGGCGAGTTCCGCAACGTCGTCTTCATCGGCGTCGGCGAAGTTGACGCGGCGCTGCTCAAGGGTCCCGAAGAAGTGCACGAGCTCGAAACCCGGATGACGGAAGATTTGAACGAGTACTGCCAGTTCGCCGCCGACCTCGGCCTTCATCCCGAACTGCGCGCGGGCCTCGCGCCCGACGTCGTCGTCGAGCTGCGCCGGCTATGCCTCGAGGTCGCGCACGAATTCCCGCACGTCGTGTTTTTCGCCGGCAAGCTGATCTTTTCCGACGAAGTCGAAGGCTTCATCGGCCGCTTCCTGCACAATCACACCTCGGTCGAAATCCAGAACTGGCTGCAGCTCTACGGCTACAGCCTGGTCATCCTGCCAATCCGCGTCGGCGCCGGCTCGATGGCGATACCGCAAAACTCGCAAGCCGCCTGATATCTGTAGTGGGGCAGGCCGCCGTGCCCGCCATGCTCTGTGTCCCGCTTCATCATTTCCCAATCGGCGTAATCCTGTAGAACGCGAGATGCTCGCTGCGATATTTCTCAGCCACGCTGAACCGCTTCGGATCGGGCAGCTCGGACTTCACCGCGTCGCCGTCCTTCCAACTGACGAGCCATCCGCCGCCGGCAGATGAGACCCGCTCCTCAATAGTCATTCGCGCGGCCGCACTATCAAATCCCGGAATAGCTATTCGCGGATTGTCGCCTCTGAAGTAGTAATCGAACGGAACTGAGTAATAGCCAAATGGAAATCCGCCGTTGGGAACTTCGGCGGTGTTCCCGTTTGAAACGTATCCGGATTCGAAAAAGACCGGCGCTGATTTATCACCCGCCGCCACCTGCTCAACCAGATCGCGCCACGGTTGCGGTTTGGGTCGGTCGAACGGCAGCACGATCAGGCATAGCAGCGCGAAGCCTGCCGCCAGCAAATTGCGCCATTTGATGCTCGCGGCGCCGAGTAACCCGGCAATCAACAACGACGACGCCGCTATCCCCGGCGACAGGTAGCGTAAGTTGAACATCGGATGCAGCATCACCGACCCGACAATGAACGCCAGCGGCGGCAGCACGATCCACACCACCAGCAGCCGAATCGGTTCCTCGCCGTTACGCTCGAGCGAGCGGCCGAAGACCAACCACAAGGCCGCTCCAGCCGCCGTCAGCCCAACTACGAGCTTGATCGCAAGCGAATAATTCAGCGGCGGCCCCAGGTAGTCCAGCGAATGCCCGTAGATCAGGTCCTGGCTTTGTTGAAGCGCGATGGGCAGGTAGGGCACGAACAGCGCGATCGCGAGGATTAGCGCCATCCACGCCGTCGTGTCGCGCCTGCCGTGTGCCAGATCGCGCAGCAGGATTGCGCCCTCCGCGCCAAGGATCAGGAGCCCCGCCATGTGTGTGTAAGGCAGCGCCGCGCCCAGAATTCCGCATCCGATGCCACTCGCAATGCCGGGCCGCGACCGCACGCGCAACAATAACAGCAGGTGCGCGAGCGCGATCGATATCAGCATCGGGTACATTCGCGCCGTCTGCGCGAACACCACCGCGAGCGGGTTGAATGCCCAAATCGCAGCCGCCGCCAGCGCCGTATTGTCGTCGAACATTTCGCAGCCGAGTGCGAACACCAGCACCAGCGTCGTCAGCGAAAAGATCACCGACATCGATCGCAGCGAGATTTCACTCAGCCCGAATATCCGCGTGTAGTAATGCAGCACGACGTAGTAGAAGACCTGCTTGCCGGGATCGTACAGCACTGGCGTGCGAACGATCGCGCTGATTCCCGGCTTCGACGCCGCCCACGCGCTGTATGCCTCGCTCGCGCCGAGCGCGTCGGTGCCGAGGTGATACGAATAGATGAATCCGCCGGCGACCAGGATCGCTGCGAAGATTTCCAGCGGCCGCCGCGACGCGCGCCCGTCCATCGGGATTCCCTTGTCCGCCACCGCGCGAGATATAGCCGATTTCGGGCGCGCGATCTTCATCCCTTCGCGCGCGCTCGCGGGCAAGTCCATTGACTATCACTCTTGGTGCTGGCGTAACTGATCAGAATCATGTCCGAATTTCTCGAGTCGGTCCCCGAAGTCGGCGCGCCAGGCCGGGTCGCGATGACCTTGCCGCCGATCTCGCGCATGCGCTTCGAGGTATGGGCGCTCGCGTGGCCGGTGATCCTGTCGTTCGGACTCGACTCGATCCTCGGCCTCGCCTCGATGCTGATGGTCGGACGGCTCGGCGCGGATGCAGTCGGCGCGGTCGGACTCGCCACCCAGATTCTCGGCGCGGTGCGCGCCGGAATCGCCGCCGTGGGCACCGGCACCGTCGCGCTGGTCGCGCGTTACATCGGCGCCAACGATCGCGACAACGCCGAGGAAGTCCTGAAGCAGTCGGTGGTCTTCGGCGTGCTGGTCTCCACCATCATCGCGATTCCCGTAATCATTTTCGCGCGTCCGCTGATGGGACTGTTCCAGGTCCACGGCCAGATGGCCGAGATGGGCGCGCGCTACCTGCAGGTCGTGATGCTGTCGGAGCCGTTCCAGGGAATTTTCCTGATGTGCGCCTCCGCGCTGCGCGGCGCCGGCGACACGCGCACGCCGCTATGGATCGGCGGCATCATCGACGTGCTCGCGATCTTTCTCAACTACGTTCTGATCTTCGGCAAGTTGGGATTTCCAGCGCTCGGCGTTGACGGCTCGGCCGTCGCGACCCTGCTCGCAATCGCCATCGGCGGCATTTTGTTCTTCTATGCGCTGTCGATCGACGGGATGGTGCTGAACTTCCGCTGGCACGGGCTGTGGCCCAACTTCGGACTCGGCCGGCGAATTCTCGCCGTCGGCAATCCCGCCGCCATCGAACAGTTACTGATCCAGTTCGGCTTCGTCGCCTACGTCGGCTTCGTCGCGCGGTACGGCGCGAAGGAAATCGCCGCATATTTCATCGGCGTGCGAATCCTCGCGCTGTCGTTTCTGCCCGGCTTCGGATTCTCCAACGCCTCCGCCACGCTCGTCGGCCAGGGCCTCGGCGCCGGCGACCCCAAGTTCTCGCGCATGGCCGGATGGGAAGCGACGCGGATGTCCATCGCGCTGATGACCGCAATGGGTCTGATCTTCATCGTCTTCGCGCACTGGATCGCCGCGCTCTTCATCGACGACAAAACCGTCATCGCGTACACCGTCCAGTTCATGTACGCACTCGCCGCCGCGCAACCGCTGATGGCCATCGACTGGACCATTACCGGCGCATTGCGCGGCGCCGGCGATTCGCAATTCCCGCTCTACGGCTCGCTCGCGGGCTTCTACGGGATGCGCCTGTTCCTGACGATCCTGATTTGGTACCACGGCGGCAGCATCATCTGGATATGGTGGTCGCTGCTCGCCGACTACGTCGTCCGCTCGACCGTAAAGGTCTGGCGCTTCCAAACCGGCCACTGGGAAACCATCGAAGTCTGACCGCCTCTGCCTTCTTCCCCTCTCCCCGTGAGGGAGAGGATCGAAGGTGAGGGTCCGCTTACAGCGCGCGTTTCGCGCGCGATTCAAGATTCTGTTTCTCTCTGAATCTATCCGCCAAGTTTACTCAAACTCTCCTGCAGAGAGAGTGTTGAAGTGAAAGTGAAGACGCTTTGTACGGCGCTCGAGCTCTGTTCCTCTCTCCTGAAGGCGAGAGGGGTTAGGGGTGAGGTCGCGCGGATGTGAGGTTATGCAAGGTCTGCTAAAGGTCTCTCGATTGGATTCCGATGTGCGCCAGTAAAATGCATGCCGGCGAGATCGACACTAACGCGTCGCTCGTTCGCCGCTTGCTCGCGGCCCAGTTTCCCGATTGGGCCGATCTCCCCATCGATCGTGTCCGCTCCGGCGGGACCGACAACGCGATCTACCGCCTCGGCGACGACATGTGCGTCCGTCTGCCGCGCATCGAGCGGGCCACCGCGTCTGTCGTCAAGGAGCATCGATGGCTTCATTTACTGGCTCCGCATCTACCGCTTGCCATTCCGGTTCCGCTCGCGAAGGGGATTCCTGCCGAGGGCTACCCCTGGCCTTGGTCTGTATGCCGCTGGCTCCGCGGCGAGAACGCGTTCGTCGAGCGGTTCGCAGATCTTCGCCAGGCGGCAATCGCCCTCGCGCAATTCATAGCTGCGTTGCAGAGGATCGATACCGCCGGCGGGCCGCGTCCCGGGGCGCACAACTTTGGCCGCGGCGTTCCGCTGGCAATACGAGACGCCGACACGCGGGCCGCGATCGCAAAGTTGCACAACCTGCTCGATACCGGCGCTGTCACCGCCGCGTGGGAAGCCGACCTCAACGCGCCTGCCTGGGATCGTCCGCCCGTCTGGATTCATGGCGACCTCCATGCCGCCAACCTGCTGGTTGACCACGGCCGTCTAAGCGCGGTCATCGATTTTGGCGGCTTGGGCGTCGGCGATCCCGCCTGCGACTTTGTGGCCGCATGGACGCTCTTCTCCGGCGACAGCCGCGATGCCTTCCGCGCGGCGCTCTTGATCGACGATGCAAGTTGGGCCCGCAGCCGCGGCTGGGCGCTCTCGACCGGGTTGATCGCGCTCCCCTACTACCTCGACACCAACCCGGTGATCGTCGCGATGGCTCGGCGCCAGATCGATGAAGTCCTCGCCGATCGCAAACGTGCCTGTTGATGCTCGCGTCGCTTCATCTGGACGCCGCGCCCGGCGCGCGTAATCCTGATGCCGTGGCACAAGCGCTGAAAGCGACCGAGACCCTGGAGGGCATTCTCGATCAGATCCTGTTCGTCAACGACAAGAACGGCTACTCGGTCGCGGTCGTGGTTGTGCCGCAGGAGCATGGCGATTTCCGCCGCGTCACGGTCGTCGGCAATCTCGCCGGCCTCGAAGTCGGCTCGACCATCCGCGCCGTCGGCGGCTTCCAGCAGCATCAGCGCTTCGGCGAGCAGTTTCACGTCGTCGATTACGAAACGCTGCGTCCCGCCGGCTCGCTTGCCATCGAGCGCTACCTCGCTTCGGAAATAAAGGGCATCGGTCCGGTGCGCGCGCACCGAATAGCGGAATATTTCGGCGACGCGCTCGGCGAAGTGCTCGACAACAGTCCCGATCGGATGCGTGAAGTGCCCGGCGTCGGCAGCGCGGCCGCACGGCTGATCGCGGCCGCATGGCGCGACGCGTCAGGCCTGCGCGAGCTGACCGTGTTCCTGCGCGGGCACGGGCTGGCGGCGACCCACGCGCGCCGCATCCACAAGTTCTACGGCAAGGACGCGCTCGAGGTCGTCAAGCGCGATCCATACGTGCTCGCGCGCACCATCCACGGCATCGGCTTTCGCACCGCCGACGCCATCGCCGAGAAACTCGGCATCCCGCGCAACTCGATCCAGCGCGCCCGCGCCGCCGTCCTCTACATCCTCGAGCGCATGTCCGACGAGGGCCACGTCTATTCGCCGTTCGAGTATCTCGAAGGCCAGTTCCGCACCGCGCTCGACATGGAACCAGACCTCGCGCACGACGCCGTCAACGAGCTCGCCGCCAGCGGCGAGGTGATCGCCGAAGCGGCCGACGATCACATCGCGATTTACCTCGCGCGCCTGCACGAGGCCGAGGTCAACGTCGCCGCGCGGATTGCGGAACTGAGCGCCGGCCGCGCGATGAACAAGGATCTGATCGATCGCGCGGTCGCGGCTGCAATCAAATCGTCGGCGCTCGAGCTCTCGGCCGAACAAAAGAGCGCGCTGCGATGCGCGCTGGCGAGCCGCGTCACCGTCATCACCGGCGGTCCCGGCACCGGCAAGACGACCTTGCTGCGTTCGCTGCTGGTCGCGCTCGCCGACGTCGGTCTGAAGCCGACGCTGGCCGCACCGACCGGCCGCGCCGCGCGCCGGCTCCAGGACGCGGCGGGCCGCGACGCAAAGACGATCCATCGCCTGCTCGAATACGATCCGCAGAGCGGCGGCTTCATCCGCGGCAAGAATTTCCCGCTCCGCACCAACTATCTGATCATCGACGAAGCCTCGATGATGGACGTCGAGCTCGCCTCGAGCCTGCTGTCCGCGCTGATGCCGAATTGCTCGCTGCTCCTGGTCGGCGATCGCGATCAACTGCCGTCGGTCGGCCCCGGCAGCGTGCTCAAGGACGTGATCGCGTCGGACTTCGTGCCGGTGGTGCAGTTGAAGGAGGTCTATCGGCAGGCGCGTCAGAGCTTGATTGTCGCCAACGCGCATCGCCTGAACCGTGGCGAGTTTCCGCAGCTCTCCAACGACGCCGAAGGCGACTTCTTTTTCTTCGAGCGCAACGCCGCCGAGGATGTCGTCGCGACCATCAAGCAGCTCGTGCAGCAGCGACTGATCGGGCGCTTCGGAATCACCGACCCGCGCGAAATCCAGGTGCTGACGCCGATGAATCGCGGCCCACTCGGCACCCACGTTCTGAATCGCGAGCTGCAAGCGTTGCTGAATCCTTCAGGCCGCGAGCTGCGCTCCGGCGATCGGACGTTTCGCGAGGGCGATCGCGTCATCCAGTTACGCAACAACTACGACAAGGCCGTCTTCAACGGCTCGATCGGCCGCATTGTGGCGATCGATCCTGAAAAGGCGCGCGTGAGCGTGATGTTCGAGGAGACCCACGCCGAATACGATCTGTCCGAGCTCGACGAACTCGCGCTCGCCTACGCGATCTCGGTGCACAAGAGCCAGGGCAGCCAGTATCCCGCGATCGTGATGCCGATACATTCGACGCACTACCTGATGCTGCGCCGCAACCTGCTCTACACCGCGATCACGCGCGCCGAGCGCGTCTGCGTGCTGGTCGGTACAAAGAGCGCGTTGCAACAAGCCGTGCGCAATCAGGACGAGCGCCTGCGCTTTTCGCGGCTGGCGGCGCGGCTGCATGTGGACTGATCGCTCAGTGATGTCCGATTATCGCATAGACGACGAAGACGACGATTCCGAGCACGACCATCGCGACCAGCGCTGGGATTAGCGTCGAGCAGAACGCGCGCCACGCCGAGAATCGTTGCACCTCGGCGAGACAGTACAGCCCGACGATTCCGCCCCACAGGCCCAGCGCCACTTCAACTGCCAGCACTTTGTAAAACGCGGGATCGACGTGCGGCAAAGATCCCTTCACCGCTTGCGGCATCGGCACGCCGCTCAGCACCGCTGTCAAGAGGACGATCTCGAAGGCGATTCCGGGGACCTGCGACCACGCCATCGCGGCCCGCACCTCGACCCGGCTCGCGACGCCGCCTATAAGGCCTCCCGACCATTTGAGAATCGCGGCGCCGATGTACAATCCGACGATCCCGAGCGCCGCCTGAAACGCGACGCTGAACGCGACCCACAGCGGCCACAACACCGACAGGTTGCCGGTGCCGTTCATCGCCTTCGACCATTGCCCCGCCAGCCCATTGAGTCCCGGCCCGATCGCGGCTAGCGCGATCACGTAGCGCGTCGGATCGGTCTCGACGATGCGCCGGATCGTCGCGCGCGGTTCCGTCCAGATCGTGAAGAAAGGTGTGATCGATCCGCCGTTCGCCATCAAAGCCCCCCGTCATGCGGCCAGTTTGCTCACGCTAGCATCCCGGCCGATCGCGCAATAGCGCGTTTGACTCAATTTCGCGATGCGCACTACCATCGCACCGATGAAACGCCGCAACTCGCTCGTTGTCGCCGCGCTGATTGCCGGATGCGCGCAGGCATACGGATGCGTCTTCATTCAAACCAGTACGATTTCCGACAAGGGCGGTCCCGGCAATCCGATCAGCGCGAACGCCAGCGACCTTGGCTACCTTCACCTGGTCGCCCCGCAAGGACTCACGCAGACCGCGCTCGCAAACCTGCTGAGCAACTGCGCCACTGGCAAAGTGTCGGGCGTCACCACCGAGCTCACGATGCGCGACTTCCTGATCGTGCAGTCGTACAACGTGGCGGTGACCGGTACCTGCAGCTAATCAGTCAGCGAATCTTGACCGCGGGATTCTCCGACGGCGGCCGGCGGCGTTTGCCGCGCACCGGTTTCAGCCCGCGCACAAACGCCAGCAGGGCTTCAGCTTCCGAGCGCACCGCGTCGGGATCGTGCCCGCCTTGCTCCAGTTCTTTATCGACGTCGGCGACAGTCTTCGCCCAATCGTTCTTGTATTTGCGATTGAGTGCTTTCCACGCCACGCCCGCCAGCGCGTCGGTGACGTTGGCCGGCGCTCGATAAAGTCCGCGCGCGATCAGCACCGCGATCGCCGGGTAGCCGACGTAACCCTGCCAGTACGACGCGTTGTCGTTCGACGCGATCTCGCGCCCGTCCCCCGACATCTCGACTTCGTAGGTCTTCGATCCGTCCGACGACGTCACCGTCGCCCGCCGCTCGTCCTCGATTCGCACGCGTCCGTCGCCAATCGCGCCGAGCGCTTCGTAGGCCTTGATGACCGGCGGTATTTTCCATGGCGTCGCTGGCATAGCTATCTCTATTCGATCATATTCGACATCACGTCAATCAATTTGGAGAAGTTCGCGATGGCAAATCCACCAATCGGCAAACTCGATCACATCGGGATCGCGGTCAAGAGCGTGGCCGAGGCGCGCAAGTTCTTCGAAGGCGTTCTCGGCGCCACCTTCGTGTTCGAGGCCGCCAATGAAGCGGCCGGCTTTACGCTCGCGGCGTTCGATCTCAATGGACTGTCAATCGAGCTGCTGGAGCCGCTCGGCGCGACTTCGTTCCTGCACAAGTTTCTCGAAAAGCGCGGCGAAGGGATGCATCATCTGACGTTCAACGTCCCCGACTGCAAGCACCAGACCGCCGCGCTGAAGGAGCAGGGAGTGCGCATCGTCGATGAGCACGAGTGGTCGCCGTCCAGCTTCGAGTCCTTCATCTCGCCGCGATCATCTCACGGCGTACTGATCCAGTTGGGCTCCGGCTACCCAACTCTAAACAGCGATCCCGCGTGGCACAGGAAAAAGGACTAAGCCCCTTTTCTTATTACTGGGTGCAGGGGTCACCCCTGCCCAAGGAAGTGTGAAACCCAGGCGGGTTTCACATCCAATAAAGTGATCTATCCGATCAGCCCCGGATTCGCGCCGCCGTCGATCGTCACGTTCGCGCCGTGGATGAACGCCGCGCGCTCCGACGCCAGGAACATCACGAGGTCCGCGACTTCTTCCGCCTTGCCGGGACGCCCCAGCGGCGTCATCCGCTTCAGCACCTCGTTCATGTCGCGCCCCTGCGCGCGCCTCTCGGTGAACAGCCGCAGCCGGTCGGTGAAAATAGGCCCCGGATTCACCCCGACGACGCGCACGCCATGCTTCGATCCTTCGTTCGCCAGCGCCTTCGTAAAATGGTTGAGCGCCGCGTTCGCCGATCCGCCGATCATGTAGCCGCCGGTCGGTATCAGGCCGCCGGTGCCGATCACGTTGACGATCACGCCATGCCCCTGCCGATCCATCTGCGCCAGCACTTCGCGCGCCATCCGCACGTAGCCGAAGAACTTGAGATTCCAATCCTCGATCCATTCGTCGTCGGTCAGCTTCTGAAAGTCGCCCGGCCGCGCGCTGCCCGCGTTGTTCACCAGGATGTCGATTTTGCCGAACGCCTCGACGCCGCGCGCGACGACGCGTTTCACGTCTTCCGGTTTGTTGAGGTCAGCCTGTATCGCTTCGACGCGCGCGCCGTCGCGCCCGCGCGCCAGCTTCACGGTCTCGTCCAGTGCCTCGCGCCCGCGCGCGCATACCAGCACCGACGCGCCCTCCGCCGCGAACCCAATCGCGGTCGCGCGCCCGATGCCCTTGCTGCCGCCCGTGACGATTGCCGCTTTGCCGCCAAGTCCCAGTTCCATTGTGGATAACCTCTAGAAAGCTTGCGTCAACGTTCGCATCGCGCTGCCGCGATCGTCAACCCGCCTTAACATCGCACTGTCTATCTGACACGATTGCATCACGTCCCCACGACGCTAGCGATGAAAGAACTGATCGTTTCAATCCTTCACGACGCAATCGGGCGCGCGCGCGCCGCGGGTCAGTTGACCGCCGAAGTTCCGGCCATCGGAATCGAAGCGCCGCGCGATTCCGCCCACGGCGACGTCGCCTCGAACATCGCGCTGACTCTCGCCAAGCCCGAGCGCAAAGCGCCGCGCGCGATCGCCGAAATAATCAAGTCGCACGTCACACTGCCCGCCGAAGTGAGCGAGGTCTCGGTCGCCGGCCCCGGCTTCATCAATTTCAAAATGGCGCCCGCGTATTGGCATGCCGAGATGCGCCGAGCCGCCAGCGCCGGCCGCGCGTTCTGGAAGCCGCGCGCGTGGGAGTTGCGCCCGGGCGCCGGCAAAAAGGTGCAGGTCGAGTTTCTCTCCGCCAATCCCACCGGCCCCGTCACCGTCGGCCACGGCCGCAACGCCGTGCTCGGCGACACCATCGCGCGACTCTACGCGGCGGCGGGCTTCGACGTCACTCGCGAATACTATTTCAACGACGGCGGCCGCCAAATGAAGCTGCTCGGCGAATCGGTCCGCGCGCGCTATCTGCAAGCGCACGGCATCGACGCGCCGATGCCCCCCGACGGCTACCAGGGCGAGTACATCGTCGATATCGCGCGCGCGCTCAAAGCCGATCGCGGCGATTCGCTCGTGTCCGTGACCGATCTCGAGATTTTCCGCTCGGTCGCTGTCAAAGCCATCTTCGCCGACATCAACCAGACCTGCACCCGCCTCGGCATCCGCTTCGACGTCTTCAGCAACGAGCTCGATCTCTTCAACGACGGAAAGGTCGCCGCCGTTCTGAAAGCGCTGCACGACGCCGGCCTCACCTTCGAGCAGGACGGCGCCATCTACTTGCGCGGCGAGCCGTTGGGACTTCCCAAGGACGCCGTGTTGGTGCGTTCGGGTCCCGACAAACAGCCCACCTACCGCACGCCCGACATCGCCTATCATATCGAGAAGCTCAAGCGCGGCTTCGATTTGATCGTGGACGTGTTCGGCGCCGATCATATCGCCGAGCATCAGGAGGTCATCGCCGCCGTCAAGGCGCTCGGCTACGACATCACCCCAGTCCACGCGATCATCTACCAGTTCGTGACGCTCACGCGCGCCGGTGAGAAAGTTAAAATGTCGACGCGCAAGGCCACCTACGTCACGCTCGACGAATTGATCGACGAGGTCGGCGCCGACGTGGTGCGATTTTTCTTTCTGTTCCGCAAGTCCGACAGCCAGCTCGATTTCGATCTCGAGCTCGCGAAAAAGCAGGCGCCCGAGAATCCCGTCTTCTACGTCCAGTACGCGCACGCGCGCCTGGCGAGCATTTTCCGCGAAGGCGCGGCCAAAGATTTGACGCTGCCCGCGGACACGTCGGCGCTCGACCTCAATCTGCTCGGCATCGAGGAACTCGAACTCGCCAAGCGTGCGATTGGTCTCCCCGACGTGATGTCGGCGGCGGCCGAGGCGCTCGAGCCGCATCGGATTCCGTTCTATCTGCTCGACCTGGCGGGCGAATTCCATCGCTACTACAACAAGCCCGCGAATCGTATAATCGGGCCGGATCGCGAGCTCAGTCTGGCGCGGATGTACATGGCCGGGATTCTTAAGGATGCGATCGCGGGCGGTCTCGAGTTGCTCGGGGTGAGCGCTCCAGAGCGGATGTGAGGGGAGGAACGGGATGCGCTTCGAAATCAGGGCGGGCGGCGGTTTTGTAATCTTACTCGGATTGCTCGGATTGTCCGGCGCGGTATTCGTGCTCGGCCTGGTCGCGGGAAACTATATGGCCCGCCAGAACCAACCCGACATCAATCAAATCTCCTCGACCTACCCGCTGCCGAATCCCCCGGAGAAGCCGGCGCCGGTATCCGAGATGTCGCCGGCGGCCGAAGCGTCATCGGCAGTAGCGTCGGCGCCCGCGCCGTCGTCGGTCTCGATGAAACCGTCGGCACCTGCGATTGGCGAAGCGGAGGCGCCGCCCGCGGCGAGTACGTCGCCGGCCACCGTCGCGCGCGTCAGGCCGCCTGCCGCGCCGGCAGTTAATCGTTCCGAATCAGAAGACGAAGCCAGCGACGACGAATCCGACACTTCCTCAGCGCCGGCCGTACCACCCCGCGCGCTTCCTCCCGGCGCGCGGCCGTACAACATCCAGATAGAAGCCGTGATGGACAAGAGCGGGGCGGACGAGATGGTCTCGCGGCTGAAGTCGCTCGGCTACAACGCGCAGGAAGTGAAGACCGCGCTCAACGGCCAGACCTGGTACCGCGTCCGCATCGGACCCTACGCCAGCGCCGACGACGCGACGGCTGCGCAAAACCAGCTCCGCGAGCAATACAAGCAGGCCTACACAACCTCGCACTAGTGGGACGGAATTTATTCCGTCGATGCCCGACACCTACAACGACCGCCTCTTTCACGGCAATCGTGCGCGCCGCTTCCTGCACGAGCGCCGCTTCTGGTGGCTCGTCGATCGACTGCGCCGCTTGCACATCAGCCGCGCCGCCGTAATCGAGATCGGATGCTACGACGCCAAGACCATCTCCTACCTCGAGCGCGGCGGTATCGCGGTCACTCGCTACGTCGGTTACGAGGCCGACGCCGACGTTTTCGCCCGCGCGCAGCCACAATGGGCCTCGCGCCTCGAAATCACACTGGTGAAATCGAACGCTTCATCGGATATCGATCTGTCGGCCACCTTCGACGTCGGCATCTGCATGGAGACGCTCGAGCACCTGCCCGACGATCTGGTTGACGGCTACCTGGACGCGCTCGCGCGCGTCGTGCGCGGTCCCGTGTTCTTCACTATCCCGGTCGAGCGCGGTGCGATGCTCATAGCCAAACAACTCGGCTACCGCATCTTCGGCATGTACGGCGATCGCCTCTCCTGGCGCGATCTTCTGAACGGCGCGCTCAGCCGCACCGACCGCATCCCGCGCCACGAGCATCGCGGCTTCGACGACCGCCGCATGCTCGAGCGCATCGCGCGCTACTTCACCGTCACCGAATCCACCGGCCTCTTCGTCCCATATTTCACAACCCTGAACTTCACCCTCGGGATAGTGGGCACCGCAAAGCAGCGTCCCCAGAAACACCAACCAGGTCCGAAACTCTTCCCCTTTCTGTTCTCCCTTTTCCCGCGGGAAAGGGGGTGAGGGGGATAGGACGTGGCGGAATAGTTACCTCAAATCCCCTTCCCCTTTGCTGGGGAAGGGGCCAGGGGTTAGGGTTCTGTTCCTAAAGAAATTTGCGGGACATCACACTAGAATATCTTTGCGTAACTTTGGCTCGCCGATCTTCCCCTCTCCCGGTAAGGGAGAGGATTGTAGGTGAGGGACCTTATTCAGCGCGCGAGTTAGGATGTCGCGTTCGGCGCCACCGATTATTCATTTCTCCCGCTTTGTTGCGGGAGAGGCCGCGCAACACCGCGGGTGAGGGTGGTTTCCACGCGCGCTTCAAGATTCTGCTCCTGCTCCGACCATCCGCTGCGGTTTCGCAAAGCTCTCCTCATATGGGGGAACCAGCCTGAGCCGAAGTTGATCGTGTCCAGAATGAGGACGAACGCGAGCGTTCGTTCGCCGTGACCGAGGAAATGCGCGCTGGAATCCAGCTTCGGGCTCTCAGCCGAGCCGAGCGCGCGCGTAGTCGTGAAGTTTCGCGCGATCGATGCGAAGAAAGGCAGCCCCTTCAGCTACGTCGCGGCACGCGCTTCGAATTTCATCGAACAGGTACATACCTGCCGCGCTGCCGACAATTAAACGCCGGTGTCTTCGAACACGCCCGTCTCCGGCGTGTAGTTCTCGAAGCGGGTGTAGCTGTTGAGGTAGGTGAGCTTCGCCGTGTCGGTGGGGCCGTTACGCTGCTTGGCGACGATTATTTCGGCGACGCCGGGCTCCTTGCTTTCCTTGCCCTTGTACATTTCCTCGCGGTAGATGAACGCGATCACGTCGGCGTCCTGCTCGAGCGCGCCCGACTCGCGCAAGTCCGCCAGCATCGGGCGGCGATTCTCACGCGACTCGACCTGCCGATTAAGCTGCGATAGCGCGATCACTGGAACTTTCAGTTCTTTCGCCAACGCCTTGAGCGAGCGCGAGATTTCCGCGATCTCCTTTTCTCGCGATTCACCCGGCCGCGCCGATCTCATCAACTGCAGGTAGTCGACGATTATCAGCCCCAGGTTCCTCGCCCGCTCGCGCTTGAGCCGCCGGCACTTCGCCTTGAGCGTTATAGACGTCGTATCCGACGAGTCGTCGATATAGATGTTCGACTCCGACAGCCGCGCCGCCGCCTGCGCCAGCTTGGGAAAGTCGCGCTCGCCCAGAAATCCCTGCCGCGCCCGCGCGCTGTCCACCCGCGCCTCGGAGCAAAGCATGCGCAGCACGAGCTGTTCCTTCGACATTTCCAGCGAAAAAAATGCAACCCCTACCGGCTTGTCCGCTTCTATCGCCGCATAGGTCGCGATGTTCAGCGCGAGCGCCGATTTGCCCATGCTCGGACGGGCCGCGATGATGACCAGGTCCGACGGCTGAAAGCCCGCCGTGATTCGATCGAGATCGATGAACCCGCTCGGCACGCCGGTGATCATCTCGCGGTTTTCGTACAGCCGCTCGAGGATCTTCAACGACTCGCGCGTCAGCTCGGGCATCGTGTGGAACGACGGCTTAATCCGCTTCTCGGAAATCTCGAAGATGCGATGCTCGGCTTCGTCCAGGAAGCCGTCCACGTCGGCCGGCGCCTCGTACGACGCGCTCGCGATGTCGGTCGCGATCGAGCCGAGGCTGCGCAGCACCGCCTTGTCGTGGACGATTCGCGCGTAGTGCGCGACGTTCGCGGCCGTCGGCACGATCGACGCCAGCTCCGCGATGTACGCCGGCCCGCCAATCTGCTCGAGTACGCCGCGCGTGCGCAAGGCGTCGGTCAGCGTGATCGCATCGACCGGTTGGCTGTGGTCGGTGAGCTCGGCCATCGCGCGGAAGATCTGGCGATGCGACTCGCGATAGAAATCCTCGTCCGAAAGAATTTCGAGCGAATGGTTAATCGCGTCGTTGTCGAGCAGAATCGCGCCCAGCACCGACTGTTCCGCTTCGAGATTTTGCGGGGGAACGCGCTTCAGAATATCGTCCGACGATACCGCCACCTGCCCTCTACCTCCTCAACCACCGCGCGCTCTGAATTTCTGGAGCGCCGATTATTTCCGATCGATTCAACGCTTACAACTATTACACCATCGATCCGCCAACGGTTGTCCACTCTGTCCACATTTGATGAAAAAATCGGCTAGCGCGCGCGCCGCCGGCGCGGTCGATTGATCGCCAGCATCGGGCCCAGCGCGATGCCGAACATGAAACCGCCGACGTGCGCCCACCACGCCACTCCGCCCATCGCACCAGCGCGGCCGCCCTCTTCCAGTCCCGCGTAAAGCTGCACCGCGAACCAGAACAGCAGGTAGATGACGGCCGGAATTTCGATGAACTGAATGAAAATAAAGATCGGCAGAATCGTCAGGATGCGCCCGCGCGGATACAGGATGAAGTACGCGCCGAGCACGCCCGCAATCGCACCACTCGCGCCTATTACCGGCACCATCGACTCGGGCGCGATCCACACCGTCGCGAGCGCCGCCGCGATTCCGGCGCCGAAATAGAAAATCAGGTAGCGCGCCGCGCCCATCCGATATTCGACCGCCGCGCCGAAGATGAACAGGTACAGCATGTTGCCCGCGATGTGCCAAAAACCGCCGTGGATGAACATCGACGTGACTGTCGTCATCAACGGCGCCAGCGTCGCGAGGCGATGCGTGCTGATCGTGAGCGCGCCCGTCACCGACGCCGGCACCAGCGCGAAGCGCTCGACGAAAGCCGCAACGCGCGCGCCGAGCGACAGTTCGTAAACGAAGACCGCGACGTTCGCCGCGATGAGTGCAACATTGACCGGAGTCAGGCGGCGCGGCGCGGCGTTATCGCGAAGCGGGATCATCAGGTGTCGGGCCGGTCACCCGCGGCGATCGACCGGCGCAGCAATACTAGCGGCGCGCGGCATGCGCGCGCGAGACGCTGCATTGTGTAGCGGTGCGCCATTCCTATATAGGTACGCGCGTGATTTCGTCACGCCCAACTATCGCGAACGTGATCGTAGCGTGCGCG
Source organism: uncultured delta proteobacterium (assembly GCA_963756005.1). Taxonomy (GTDB): domain Bacteria; phylum Desulfobacterota; class Binatia; order Binatales; family Binataceae; genus Binatus. The sequence continues at coordinate 123,648 of CAVWMC010000010.1, read as the reverse complement.
GTAGTATTTGCACTCAGCGGACTCGCGATCGCGCAGACTCCATCCGTTGCAAAAAAACCTCGGGTTGGGTTGTCGCCGAGTAAGATAAATTTCGGCAAAGTGCCGGCCGGTACGCAAAGCACTCCGCGAATCGTGACATTCACCAACAAGGGCGACGCCGACCTGGCCGCTCCAGTGGTCAGCGTCAACGCCGGCTTCAGTGTTGACGCGACAGGATGTGCTGGCATGCTTGCGCCGGCCGGTACGTGTCAGGTCTCGATCAGGTTCACGCCGCCCAAAAAAGGGAACTTCAAGCACGGCCTGCTGAAGTTCACCGACGCCGGCGCCAAGAGTCCTCAGAAAGTGAAGCTGATGGGAGTTGGGCTGGCGGCTCCATCACCCACCGCGTCGCCAACTGCAACTGCAACGCTGACACCAACCGCCACCGCCACAGCGACCGCGACCAGCACCGCAACCCACACCGCATCCGCAACCAGCACTGCCACCCGCACTGCCACTGCGACCGCGACCGCGACCGCCTCTACAACCGCGTCTGCAACGCCGACCAAAACGGCCACTCCGACCGCAAGCTCAACTGCGACCGCGACTCGAACTGCGACCTCCACCGCGTCCGCTACTGCGACGCCCAGCCGCACTGCTACGCCGACAATAACACCGACTCCGACCGCGACGTCCACTCCTGTTTTCAACATCGCCTTTGTGACGTCGTCCACCTCCAGTGGCAACCTCGGAGGCTTGGCCGGCGCGGATGCCCAATGCGCGAGCCTCGCCGCAGCGGCGGGCTTGCCGGGAACGTACAAGGCGTGGCTGTCAACTATGCTCACGCCGGTTGATGCTTCGAGCAGGCTGGGAAGCGCGCGCGGCTTCGTCCGGACCGACGGCAAACCCTTCGCCGACCGAGTCTCGGATATCACGGCAGGCACCATTTACAACGCGCTCAACCTGGACGAGAACGGCGATGATGTAGGAAGTCAGATTGTCTGGACGGGTACCGCGGTCAACGGAACCGCCACCACCGAAACTTGTTCCGACTGGACGGATGGCTCGCTCAACTCCTTCGGTGAAGAAGGCGAAAGCACCGGCGGACCCGGCATCTGGACCGACACTGGCGGTTCGGGTGGTTGCCAAGGCGCCGAGCCGTTCTATTGCTTCGGCACTTCCCACGTCACACCACTGACGATAACTCCGGTTACCGGGCGCCTGGCATTCGTATCGACGAGTTCATTCGAGGCCAATTTTGGCATAACTGACGCCGACAGCGTTTGCCAAAGCGATGCGACCACTGCCGGCCTGGCAAATCCAACTAACTATCTCGCCTTGCTCGCGACCTCGACCGCGAGTCCAGCTTCGCGCTTCAACTTGTCCGCGCTGTCGGCGCCATACGTACGCCCCGACGGGGTCAAGATCGCCGACGCTCCGACGATAGCGTCCGGCGGCGAGCTCGACAGCGGTATCTGGCAGCATGCCGACGGCAGCTACGCTGGTGAGTTCTCGTCCACCGTGTGGACGGGATCTTCAGCGCCCAACGCGGCCGGCACATTGGCGACAACCTGCCAGGATTGGTCCACCATCAGCGGAGCGGATTTCGGATCTGAAGGTCAGAGCAACACGACCGACCTCTGGTGGGATACCGGCGGTTCGGTCTCCTGCGGCGTTTCTCAGTTCCTGTTCTGCCTGCAGCAATAACTCGCGCGCGATTGTCTTCTGATTTTATCGCTTGAGCCGGACCTCGTTGTATGCGAGAAAGATCGCGACTCGCGACTCGCTCATCGGCAGCCGCGAATCTCATTCAAGGAGGTTCAATTATGGAAGTCGTCTCGAGTGAAGTGTCTGTTCGCACTGGCGCCGAGAAGATGCCGGCGCACCTCGCGCGGCCGGCGGCCGGCGGTCCCTATCCGGCGATTGTCGTCGTGATGGAAGCGTTCGGGCTCAATGACCAGATCAAGCGCATGACTAATCAATTCGCGGCCGAAGGTTTCGTCGCCATCTCGCCGAATCTTTATTTTCGCCAACCCAACAACGTCGTCGGCTACAACGATTTGCCCGGCGCGTTTCGCCTGATGGGCTCGGTCAATGACGATCAGGTGGTCGCCGACATGGGCGCCGCAATCGATCATCTGAAAGCTATGAAGGAAGTGAAGCCCGCGTTTGGCACCACCGGATTCTGCATGGGCGGGCGCGTCGCGTTTATGACCGCATGCCGCAATCCCGCTGTCAGAGCCACCGCGCCGTACTACGGCGGCGGTATCGTCAAGTCGCGCCAAGTCGGCGTAAAGCCGCCAATCGAATACGTGGACGGGCTCAAGGCCACCGTGCTGGCGTTTTTCGGCGGCAAGGACGCGTTCATTCCGATCACCGAAGTCGATGAATTTCGCGACGCGCTCAAGAAAGCCGGCAAGCCGGCCGAGGTGGTGTTTTATCCCGACGCCGACCACGGCTTCATGTGCGACGATCGTCCGTCGTTCCATCCGGTGCACTCCAAAGAGGCGTGGGCGCGCACCATCGCGTTCTTCAAAGAGTATCTCGGCTGAAAATTAGTGATCGCGTGTTGCTGAAGTCATTGCGGCGGGCCGGTCTGCGCCGGCCCGCCCTTTTTCTCGCGCTGGTTATCGCCGTCGCCGCGGCCAGCGGATGCTACTCGTCCGATTACAGTCGCACGATGAAGGCAAGCGTGTCGCTGCTGTCGGATATGTCCGACAAGCTCGCCGATTACTGCCGCACTTATTTCAAGCTCGACGATCGCCAACTGTCGTCCGAGGAGATGGGCGAGTTCTACTACGCCTTCAACAAGGCCAACGCCTTCTCATCCTCGACGCCGCGCGAAGTATCGCGCCCGTCGCATCGCGATTTCGTCAAGCTGCTCAACGCGTACGAGAAATTCGCGCACGCCGCCGATGAATACCGGCTCGGCGGCAAGCCCGACCCCGCGATGCTCGCGGCGCTGCTCTCGCAACACGATCAGGTCCGCCACCTCGCCGGCAAAGTCATCGAAGATTTGAAGAGCGAGCCCGAGTGATGCTCAGCTCTTCCAATGCTGGCCGTACTTGTCCAGGTACGCGACCTCGCTCACCGGCCGCCGCTTGATCGGTCCGAACTTTCCCTGCGGATATCCAATCGGCATCAGCGCGTAGGTCTGTACTTCCGGCGGCAGACCCAAAATCTGTTTCACTTCGTCCTCGAAGAAGGTGTGAATCGTCGTCAGCACCGTACCGAGTCCCAGTCCGCGGCAGGCGAGAATTATATTCTGCACGGCGGGATAGATGCTCGAGCCTGAGATCCGCGCCTGGCTCTTCATCGCCGCGGCCACCTCGGGCGGGAGCTTCGGCGGCGCGCCTGCCATCGGAACCTGCTTCAGGCATGCGATCAACAGCACCGGCGCATCGGCCATGTGATCGATCAGGTAGTACGCCGATGCCATCAGTTTTTTGTAGGTGTCCTCGCTCATGTGCTCGGGCTTGACCCGATCGGTATAGAGCGCCTTCAAAATTGCGCCGCCCTTCTGATAAACCGCGCCGATCTTCTTGCGCTGTGCCGCATCCTTGACGATCACGAACTCCCAACTCTGCTGATTGCTGCCCGACGGCGCGCGAATCGCCGCGTCGAGCACCTTGGTGATTACGTCGTCGGGAACCGGATCGGGCTTGAACCGCCGGAGCGATCGCGCCGTATGCATAGCCTCGAAAAGTCCTATCTCTGCCATCGTTGAAAACTCCTTGGGATTAGCTGCTCACCCGGAGAATGGCATCCCTATGCCAAAAAAGAAAAGCGGCCGGCGAATCGCCAGCCGCTCGATGTTCGAATGTGTTCGGCTTCAGACCGGCGTGCGATTCGCCTTCGCCGACTGCGGCCCCATCAGCATCTGGTGAACCTTCTTCGCGTCCTCCGGATCGGTCACCATCGGCCCCGGCTGATCGTGATGCCGCATGATCTTGTCTTCCGCGGTGAACGCGCGAACGGTGGTGCAATACTCGAGCAGCAGGCCGTTGGGATCGCGGAAGTAGATCGAGCGGCACCATTCATGGTCAACCACCACCGTCACATCGACGCCCTTTCCGACCAGTTCCGCGCGCTTGGCCTCGAGCTCCTTCACGTCGTCGCAATGGAACGCGAAATGGTAGAACGCGCCCGGCAATCCCTGCGCGCTGTTGATGTCGGTCGCCCACTCGGTCGGCATCCCCGGCACTTTTTCCGGACACATGAACGCCACCAGGCTGCCGTCGCCGGTGTTGAGGAAGACGTGCTTGATCTTGCCCTCGCCGGCCGTGTTGATGACGTCGGCCCACGCGACTTCCCAGCCCAATTTCGTGGTGTAGAACTCGATGGTGCGATCGATGTCGAGTGTCGCCAACCCCAGATGATGGACCCCAGTGCGTTTCATAGCCGCGCCTCCTGTCCTGTCTCCAACTTCTAACACGGCGCAATCGAGAGTCAAAGACTCCAGAACGATCGTTCAAGACTCCCGTTCAGCATCCTCCTCTGAGTGACCTCCCCTTGTCCGAGGGGAGGTCGGCGTAAGCCGCGCAGCGGTGTCGCCGGGAGAGGTTCAACGCAAGATACAGCAGGACGCCGACTCGTCTAACCTCGATTTCGAGACACCGGGCCCGCCCCCAGACAGCAGCGCCACTCTCCGACTTGCTGCAAAAAGAAAAGCGAGCGCACGTGCGACGGCCAGCGTTGCACCTCACCCGACGCTCACCTTCGGCTCGCGCCGACCTCTCCTCGGACAAGGAGAGGTTAGGATCCATCCCGGCATCTTTTTGATCCGGGGTGCAGGGCTCACCCCTGCTATTCTTTGCACTCATTCCACGCCTGCGACGGCAGATTGTTGTAGTTGAATCGAAGGCACGCCACCGATGCGCAAGCGCCAACCAAATCCGCAGTCGGCGGCACGTTCGCATTTCTCATCAGCCACAAATTGAGCTCGTTCACCATCTGCGGGCCGAGCCCGTTCAGCTCCGGCACAACTACGATGTAGAGCGCGTCCTCCTGACGCCGCGCCGTTGACCACGCGCCCGGATGTTCGATCGACGGGAACGCCTGCGTCCTGCGATGCGTCGCCGGACCCTCGACGAGCTTCCAGTTATTGGCAATCTCAACCGCGAGATGGCGCGGGAACTCCTCGATCAACGCGCTTACGTCGGTGTCGCTCGAAGGCTCGACGCCAACCGCGCACGCGCGAACCTCGCCCCAGTAGCGATCGATCGCGTCGGCAGCCGCCTTCCTGGACGCGTCGGTCTTGTACTGCCCGTTAGTCTTAACGCGAATGCCGGTAGGCGTAACCAAATCAGCCGCAAATTCCGACGCCGACAACTCAAGCGGCCGCTTCACAGCCGCCGCCAACGTTCCAGCATTGTTTTCAGGATAGTTAGAAGACTCCGGCGCGCAGCCGCTTAGCGCGCACGCGATCGCGATCGCGAACAGTACCAAGGTGCAGGGCTTAGCCCTGCCCAAGGAAGCGTGAAACCCACGGTGGGTTTCACATTCAATTTGATGCTTGCTCAGATGACCCCGTCGCGCTTCAGGCTTTCTAACTCGTCCGCGCCGATTCCGATCGAGCCGAGCACTTCCGCGGTATGCTCGCCGAGCTCGGGCGGTCGTCTCATCGGCCTGCCGCCTTCGGGCGCTTCGGACATCTTGATCGGAGTGCCGGCGACGCGAATCTTGCCGCGCGTCGGATAGTCGCTGTCGATCAGCATTCGACGCTGCGCCGTTTCCGGATCGGCGATCACTTCATCGACGGTGCGCACCGGCGCGCACGGAATTCCCGCCTCGATCAGTCCTTCGACCATCGCGTCGCGCGGCTGCGCGCCGGTCCATTCGGAGACGATCGCGTCGAGTTCGTCGGCCATCTTGAGCCGCGCGCCATGATTCTTGCATCGCGGATCGGCGATCAGCTCTTCGTGGCCCATCAATTTCGCCAGCGTGCGCCAATGGGCTTCCGTCAGGCAGAAGATCAGAATTTCGCCGTCGCGCGCGGGATAGATGTTGGTCGGGCACGCGCCCCAATGACGATTTCCCAGCCGCTTGAACTTCATCCCTTGCAACGCCGGCGCAACCGCGCTGGTCAATGCGGGAATCGCCACGTCGAGCATCGCAACCTCGACATGCTGCCCGCGGCCGGTCTTCCCGCGATGGATCAGCGCCGCCAGAATCCCGCTCACCAGGTGGCTGCCGGTGCCCATGTCGATGAAGGTCGCCGAGGTTTTCACCGGATGGTCGGGGAAACCGGTGATACTGATGAAGCCCGACGACGCCTGAATCGTGTTGTCCATCGAGCCGAGCTTCGCGTAGCGGCTGTCGGAGCCGTAGCCCTTGCCCGACGCGTAAATCAGCCGCGGAAACCGCGCCGCGATCTGATTGTAGGCGAGCCCGAACGACTCCATCACGCCGTCCAGATAATTTTCGACGATCACGTCGGCGTCCTCGAGCAGCTTGAGCACGATCTCCTGCCCGCGCCGATTCTTCAGGTTGATCGTGACCGAGCGCTTGTTCGCGTTGAGCATCAGGAACGAGTAGCCCGCGCCGCCCGGCGGCAGCTCCGGACGCCGCAGCACTTCGCCGGTGATGGGCGGCTCGATCTTGATGATATCGGCGCCCATCGCGGCCAGTTGCAGCGTGCAATACGGCGCCGCGTACACCTGGCCGAGATCGATCACGCGGATTCCATCGAGCGGCAGACTCATCGTCGAATCCTCAGCGCAGCAGCGATCGCGCGATTACCATCCGATGCACTTCGCTGGGACCTTCGCCGATGCGGCGGATGCGCGCCTCGCGATACCATCGCTCGATCGGAAATTCCTTGCTGACGCCGTAGCCGCCGTGAATCTGCACTGCGCGATCGATCACGCGGCCGAGCACCTCGCTCGAATAGAGCTTCGCAATTGACGCCTCGGTGCGAAAATCCTCGCCGCGGTCGGCCTTCCACGCGCCTTCCCACGTCAGCCATCGCGCCGCCCGCAGCTCGACCTCGGAATCCGCGAGCATCCACTGTATTGCCTGCCGCTTCGACAGCAGCTCGCCGAAAGTACTGCGCTGCTTGGCGTGATTAATAGCCATCCGCAGCGCGGCGACACCGACTCCGACGTTGCACGCCGAATACGGAAAGCGCAGCCGCGTCAGCAGGTCGAGACATAGATTCAAGCCCTCGCCCTCCGGCCCGAGCCGCTGCTCTAAAGGCACGACGCAGTCCTCGAAATGAACTTCGTTGGGCAACGCCGACGTGCGCAGCGTCCGGAACGGCCGCGCCGTGAATCCGGGCGTGCCCTTCTTGATTATGAAACAGGTGATTCCTTTGCGCCCGGCCTTGGCGTCGGTGCGCGTGAAGACGACGCCCCACTCGGCTTCATGCGCGTGCGAAATGAAAATCTTGGTGCCGTTCAACACGTAGGTATCGCCCTGGCGCACCGCCTTGCACTGGATCGCGCCCGCCGGATCGCTGCCGCCCGACGGCTCGGTGATCGCAAAGAACGTATGCCACGCATTCTTAATCGTGCCGCCGGCGTAGGTGCGCTTCTGCTCCTCGCTGCCGGCGTAAATCACCGGCGGCGGCGTGCGCCCGAAGACGCCGCATCCGGGGTTGTAAAGTCCCATCCGATGCTGCGCCATCTCCTCGGTCAGCACGCACATGTCGAAAGTGCCGAGGCCGCCGCCGCCGTACTCGCGCGGCGCGCCCATGCACCACAGGCCGGCGGCTTGATTCTTGCGCGCGATACGCCAGTAGTCGTCCTCGGGGATTTCGGCGGCGTCGGGATCGCATCGCGCTTCGATCGGAATAATTTCCTCGCGGATTATTTTCCCGACCTGGTCGCGCAGCGCGCGCAGTTCCGGTGACAGTGCGAATCCGTTGTCAGCATCCATCAGAATAGTTCCTCCGACGGTTTCCCGATTCCATCGAGCCCGCGCTGCAATGCGCGGAGCCACATCTCGCGCATCCATTCGAGATCGTACGCGCCCCATGTCCCTTTGATTTCCGGATCGATGCTACGGATGTGCCCGATGGCGTCCGTGACTCTCGTGATCGCGGCCGCGCCCCAGATCTGGCGATGCACGCTCGTCTGTTGCAGCGCGCCCAGGTAGTCGGACATTCCCGCGAGCACGTCGCTGCTGTAGCGCCAGAGTTCCTTCTCGGCATCCGCCAAGCGAGTGTCGGCGCTCGACGCGATCTGATCCGCCGCGGCGATCGCTTCGTTGAACGTCAACGCCGCATCGCGCAACTCGTTGAGCTTGCGCGCGGCCTTTTCAGGCGGCATCACCGGGCTCATCACGTCGGCATAGTCGAGGCACAGCTTCGACGCGCGCTCGACCGCTCGATACGCCGCGGCCATCTCGGAAGAGCATCGCGGATGCCGGCCGGCCGCCGTCTCCAACAGCGTCGCGTCAGGATCGAAATCGGGATTCTGCGCGCCGCGCACGAACGCCTCCAGATTCACCGGGTAGGCCATCACGCTGTAGGCGCCGAAGGTCAGGCACGAGACGCTTGTAATGCCCAGCCGCTGATAGGCGCGAAGATCGTGCGCGACGATGCTCGGCGTTACGAAACCCAAACCGCCGAACAGGATCGCGTCGGCATAATATTCAAAGATGTGCCCGCGGCCTTTGAAAATGTCGATGTAACGTTTCAGCGATTCGAGATAACGCGGATTTATCTCGCACGCCGCGTCATCGATCGCATGGCTGTAGCATCGCTCGCGCGGCGCCCATTCGAACCACACGTTGTCGCGCGGTTTCAGCCCCGGATGCGGCTCGATCGTGTCGTGATACGCAAGGTACGCGATCGGCGGCGCCTTTGGATCGGTGGCGAGCTCAGCCGCGATCGCGTTGACGACTTCCATGTACTGAATCTGCGGCGGCAGCTCGCGGCATTGACCGCATCGGCACCACGCGCCGCGCCGCACGTCGGCACCCCAGATGTGCAGCAGCTCGTTCTCCGGATGGTCGCGAACATAAGCGAGCGCGCCCTGCCGCACAAGCGCGACGGCGTCAGGCATTCGAGACGCATAGATTGCCGCGCGCCGCGCGTACGCCGTCGTCGGCGGCCGGGAAATACTCGGGATGCTCACTGAAGCGATCGCGCGGCAGCAGGATTTGCAGCACGTGCCCGCCGTACTCGACGCCGATCCCGTGCTCGCGCAGAAGCGGCGCGAGTTCGTCGATCTTGAGCCGCGTGTCGTGCGCGTGCCGAATGTACGAGAACGCGTTGATCCCGCGACGCGCCATCCACGGGATGAATTCGCGGTCGTGCCGCAGGTGCAACTCGAGCCGATCCGGAAGGCTGTAGTTCCAGGTCATGATGTCGGAGATGAACGCGCGCCGCTTGAACGCGGGCGTCACGTGCCACGGTTTGAGCGCGGCGAGGCGGCCAGGTTCGATGCGCGGATACGACGGCGCCACCCCCGGCGCGAACTGCGCGCCGAGTTTTTCGAGCACGTTCGACGTCGCGTGGATTAGTCCGCGCTCGGTCCCCGCACGAATCACGAACGAATCACCACCGCGCGAGACGTCGAAGCTGTCGCCTTCGAGCGCGATCGATGGAGGGTATGCGGAAGCGGCGGAATCGCCAAGTTCGATCCTGATTTCGGTGTGCGAGAGCGCCGCGTCGGTGGATGAGGCAACTTCGATTCCAAGCATCGCCGCGAGTCCTGACGATAGATCGCGAGCGGCGACAGCGGCTACTTCGCCGCCCTTGGCGCTAACGCGCACTCGCGGCGCGGCGACGCTTTCCTTGCTCATTCTCTCAGAACTCCCGATGCGTTCGGTCCGTCGTTTTCCGGCGGTGCGGCGATGATAACATGAGCGTCGCGCTTTGGTAGCGCAGCCGTCGCGACAGAATCAAACTCCGCGGTGTCGTTTTGCCGCTGTGGCCTTCACGCCGCGACGCGCACGCAAGGCGCGCGTACTGGTACGCTTCGCCGGACTGCATCCATCCAGAAAAACATCCATCGCGTTCATGAAACGATCCTCAAGAGAATCGGATCTGCTTTTCCACCATCCACCAACCCAGTTGCCCGCGATGAGTATCAGCATCCCTTCCATCATTTCCGCGAGATGCAACGCCTTCTTGTCGGTGCGAATCTCGCCGCGCCTCTGGCCTTCGACGAACAATCGTTCGTATTGCTGATAGAGCTGAAGAGACTTGTCGCGCAGAACACCCGTCGCATCCGTCATCAACCTCGATTGCTTTGCAACGAGACCATGGAACCTGGGATCCTCGTCCCACGACGTCGCCCACTGGCGGATCACGCTGCGAACACGATCGGGTATGCTGCGATCGTGGCGTTCGAGCTCGCGTTTTACCGACGCGATTGAGTACTCGATCATCTCCACCGCGAACGCCATTATCACGGCATCCTTGGTCGGAAAGTAGTTGAAGAAAGTGACCTCGCTGATGCGCAGGCGCTCGACGATGTCGCGGACGCGGGTCTCCTCGTAGCCTCGTTTTCGAAACAGCGCCGCCGCCGTATTCAGAATCGCGCGGCGCTGCTCGGCTTTCTTTTCCTCGCGTAAGCCCATCGCCCGATCAATTACACATCGCGAGCCGCGAAGGGAACTTAAGGCTGCGACGCCGCTCTTGCCGGCGACGCGGCCCCGCAGCGATCCCGCTGCATTGACTTTGGTTCACCATATATATTTAGTTTACTTCACTATTATGCAAAAGTCGATGGAACGCCCGAATCGAGTTGCAACTGCTCAAGCCGCAAACGCGCTTCAGGCCGACACTAATCCCGGCAATCGCGTCGCAGCCGGCATCCGGACGGCGCTCGCCGACCGCCGGATGCCGCTGGTCGCCGCGCTCCTCGCCGCCGTCGGGATGCTACCGGCGCTGAGCGGCGGCTGGCAGATGGACGACTATTTTCAGCGCGTCACCCTCCTCGGTTTGGGCGATTCCAAACCGATTAATACCTTCATCCAATACATCGATCGCGCACACAACCTGAGCCAGATGAACTACGGCACGATGCCATGGTGGGGCTCGCCGGACCTGCATCAGGCGTTTCTGCGCTACACGAGCACGCTTACGATGATGCTCGATTATCGCCTCTGGCCGAACAATCCCGCCCTGATGCACCTGCACAGTCTGCTCTGGCTCGCAGCGGCGGTCCTGGTGGCCGCGCTTCTGTATCGCGAGGTGATGGGCGCCACGTGGGTCGCTGGACTGGCGGCCCTGATGTACGCGATCGACGGCGCCCATGCGTTGCCGGCGGCATACCTGGCCAACCGCAATGCTTTGATTGCCTGCTTCTTCGGATTCTTGAGCGTGCTGGCATTCGTTCGCTGGCGCCGGCGCGGACGCTCGACGAATCGATGGCTGAGCGTGTTGATGCTGGCGCTCGCGCTATCCGCGGGCGAGATGGGGTTGGCGACAGTGGCGTACCTGTTTTCCTACGCGCTGACGGTTGACGAGGACGGATTTCGATCGCGCCTCATGCGGCTCATACCTCATGGCGCAGTGCTGGCGGCGTGGGCGTTGATCTACAAGCTTGGCAATTTCGGCTCGCACGGCTCGGGCTTCTACGTGGACCCCGCGCGCGCTCCGCTCGCTTTCGCCGCTTCGTTTTGCCAGCGCGCGGCATTCCTGATGATGGGACAGTGGTCGCCGCTCCCGGCCGAGATGAGCATGGCCAACGCGCCCGGCTCCGCGGCGTTCTTCCATCTGAGCGTCTTCAGCTTCGTGGTCGCCGCGCTCGTCGTGGTGCTCTTTATCCCGCTCGTCGTGCGCGATCGGGTGGCGCGGTTCTGGGGCCTTGGTGTGCTGCTTTCGTTGATCCCGATTGGCGCCGTGGGTCCGGAGAATCGTTTGCTGGGCTTCGTCGGCCTCGGCTCGATGGCGCTGCTCGCTCAGATGACGCAGGCCCTTTGCGCAGGCACTTTCGCCGCGTCGCGTGTCTGGAAGGGATTTGCGTGGACGGCGACTCTGCTCCTCCTTCTAATCCATCTGGTCGCCGCTCCTTTACTTGGGATTGTTCGGCTCGACTACCAGGCAGACGCCAGCTCCCGGATGAACCGCGCGATGGCGAGTGTTCCAGGCGATCCGCGAATCGCATCCCAGGACCTGGTGCTGATTAACCCACCCGACCAGATCTACCTCGTCGGCGCGATTTGGGCCGTGAACCGGCTGGAGCACCGGCCGATGCCGCGGCACATACGCGCGCTCTCCACCGGAGGCGATCTGGAGCTCAAGCGCGTCGGGCCTCGCTCGCTACAAGTACGTTTTCCCGGTGGATTCTTTCCGACTGCATTCAGTCGTTTTGTGCGCAGCCCGGATGAGCGCTTTTCGCCGGGACAGCACTTCGATCTGCCGGGTCTCGCGGTCATCGTCGAGTCTCTCGACGCGCAAGGTGACCCCGATCAGGTGCTGTACCAGTTCCCGGTACCGCTCGAAGATTCTTCGCTACGCTGGATGAGCTGGCACGATGGCGTATATGTGCCGTGGAGTCCGCCAGCGCTCGGCCAGACCGAGAAGCTGCCTGCAATGCGCGGAATTTTTTAGCCTGGTTCGCGCGTTCGGGGCGTCGTTTTTCCGGCGGTTCGGGAATGATAACATCAGCCTCGCGCTTTGGCGGCGCCGCCGCATCCTAATCGAAACCGCGACAGGTCCTATCCGCACAATGCCGAGTCCAAATGAAATTCTCGCCGAACTCAAGAAGGTAAAATATCCCGGCTTCACCCGCGACATCGTCTCGTTCGGGATCATCAAGGATATCGAAGTCGCGTACGCAGGCGTCACCGTGTCGCTCACGATGGCGTCGGCGAAACCCGAAGTCGTCGCGAAAATTGTCGCCGACGTGAAGGCGACGGTCGCGGCGATGCCGGGTGTGCCCGCCGTCAACGTCCAGCTCGAGCAACCTGCACCGACCGCGCCGAAACCAGCGCCTGGAATGGCGCAGCAGCGGAGTATCGCGGGCGTCAAGCATATCGTCGCAGTCGCCAGCGGCAAGGGCGGCGTCGGCAAATCTACCGTCGCGGTGAATCTCGCGCTCGCGATGCATGCGCTCGGATGGCGCGTCGGCCTGATGGACGCCGATGTGTACGGCCCCAGCGTCGCGATGATGGTCGGCGTCGAGAAGGCGCCAACCCTCACGCCCGAGCGCCGCATCATCCCGCTCGAACGCTACGGCATCCGCTACATCTCGATGGCGCTGTTTATCAACGACGAGACCGCCGTCATCTGGCGCGGGCCGATGGTCACCAAACTCGAGACCGAGTTTCTCTTCAACGTCGAGTGGGGCGATCTCGATTGCCTCGTGCTCGACCTGCCGCCCGGCACCGGCGACGCGCAACTGACTATTACGCAGCGCGTCGCGCTCGATGGCGGCGTCATCGTGACGACGCCGCAGGAGATCGCGCTGCTCGACGTCAAGCGCGGTGTCGCGATGTTCGACGAGGTCCACGTGCCGGTTCTCGGCGTGGTCGAGAACATGAGCTATTACCTGTGCCGCAAGTGCAACCATCGCCACGAGATTTTCGCCCACGGCGGCGGCGCGCGATTGGCCGAATCTCTCAACGTGCCGTTCCTCGGCGAGCTGCCGCTGGTGCGCGAGCTGCGCGAAGGCGGCGACAACGCGAGCCCGATCGTCGCGTCCAACCCGGCGCATCCGATCAGCGCGGCGTTCAAGTCGATCGCGGCAAAAGTGATCGAAGGACTCGACCGCTCCGAAGCGCAGCACGCGTCCTAGTTTTTGCGGATGGCAGCTCGCCCAAAAATTTCGCTGATCACGATCACGCGCGACGAAGAGGCGCTGATCGGCCAGTGCCTCAAGAGCGCGTGGTTCTGCGACGAGAAAATAATTATCGACTCGTTCTCCACCGACAAGACCGTCGAGATTGCGCGCGGCCTCGGCGCCGACGTCATTCAGCACGAGTTCACCAACTACCTGCGGCAGAAGCAGATGGCGCTCGATCGCGCGACCGGCGACTGGGTGCTGCTGATGGATGCCGACGAGCAGGCGACGCACGACCTCGGCGAGGAGATCCTGCGCGCGGTATCGTCGCCGTCTGCCGCCGACGGCTACCGCATCCGCCGCATCCTGTACCATCTCGGCCACTACTACTCGCACGCGATTTATCCCGACACACCGGTGCGCCTCTTCCGCCGCGATCGCGGGCATATCGGCGGCCGCGATCCCCACGACAAGGTCGTCGTCGAGGGCCGCGTCGATCGCCTCGACCAGCCGATTCTGCATTTCAGCTATCGCGACATCTCTGATCACGTCGCGACCATCAACCGCTTCAGCTCGCGCGCCGCGATGGAGCAGGAGCCCAACGCCTTCACGCCGTTCAAGATGATCGCGAATCCGGCCTGGCGCTTTTTCAATTTTTATGTGATCCGCGGCGGCTTCCGCGACGGCGGACGCGGCCTCTACGCCGCCATGACCGCCGCCTTCTACGTATTTCTGAAATACGCGAAGCTCTACGAGCGCCGCCTCAAGTCGCGCACCGGCCTGTGAACCAGTGTTCGCGGGCATCTTCTATCGCGCCGCAGACCTGATATTTTAACCGTCAGCCCATGAAACGATTGTTCTTCTACGTCCGCCGGTATTGGACCTGGTACGGACTCGGAATGCTGTGCACGCTGGTCGCGTCCGCCTGCGGCATGACGGTCGCCTATCTGAGCGGCGCCGCAATCAGCGCCGTGCAAGCGCATCACGCACAGACCTTCACTCCGCTGGCGAAGCTCGGCCTTCCCGCGCAGGAGTCGCTCGATCGAATCGTGTTGATGCTGTGCGGCGCGGCGCTCATTGGCGGCACCGCGAGATGGCTTTCGCGCATGACGATTTTCAACACGGGCCGCGACATCGAGTACGATCTGCGCAACGACCTGTTCGTCCATCTGACCCATCTCGGCGCCGACTTTTACGACAAGCACAAAGTCGGCGACCTGATGTCGCGCCTGGTCAACGACCTGACCGCCGTGCGCATGATGGTCGGGATGGGCGTGGTCACGTTTGCCGACGCTCCGGCCACCGTGACCTTCGCGCTCATCTTCATGCTGAGCGCCAATGTGAAGCTGACGATCGTTGTGATCGTGCCTTATGTGTTGCTCATGATCGGAATGAAGCAACTGTCGCGAGCTCTGATGGTCCGCAACCTGCGCGTGCAGGAAGGGCTCGGCGAAATTGAATCCAAGGTGCAGGAAAGCCTCGCCGGGATTCACGTCGTCAAGGCCTACGCGCTCGAAGATCACGAATCCGCCCTCTTCCGCAAAGCAAACGACGATTACAACGAACTGGGACTGGCGCTCGCGCGGCTCCGCGGCGGGATGTTCCCGATGATTCGCGGCACCTCAACTGTCGCGGTGATGGTCCTGCTGATTTACGGCGGCTCGATGGTGACGCGGCAGAAGCTGGAAATCGGCGACCTGGTCGCCTTCATGGGCTATCTCTCGAGGATGGCGTGGCCGGTCACCTCGATGGGCTACATGATTTCGGTGTATCAACGCGCGAAAGCTGCGATGAAACGCCTCAACGAAATTTTCGCCGCGCCACCGCAGGCCGGCGAGCTCGAAGACGGTGGCGTGCGGCTCGACGTGCAGGGCGCGGTCGAATGGGACCACGTGTCCTTCAGCTACTTTCTGCGCGATGGCGTCGCCGGCGCGGTCGCGGAGTCCAACGGCGCACCCGTCAACGGTCACTACAGCTACGCGCTCAAGGATGTGTCGGTGCGGGTGCCGGCCGGCGGCAAGCTCGCGATCGTCGGACGCACCGGCTCCGGCAAATCCACGATGGTCAAGCTGCTGACTCGCCTTATCGAGCCGACCGACGGACGCGTGCTGCTCGACGGCAAAGACGTTCGCGACCTCGCCCTCCATTCGCTGCGCAAGACGCTCGGGGTGGTACCGCAGGAGCCGATCCTGTTTTCCGACACGCTCGCGCGCAACATCGCGTTCGGACGCCCCGACGCGTCAGTCGAAGAAATACAAAACGCGGCGCGCGTCGCCGGACTCGAATCAGACATCGCGGTATTGCCGCATGGACTCGACACCATCGTTGGCGAGCGCGGCATGTCGCTGTCGGGCGGACAGAAACAGCGTGCCACCATCGCGCGCCTGCTGACCTACCGGCCCGCGGTCGTCGTGCTTGACGACGCGCTCTCGAGCGTCGATACCGAAACTGAAAAATCTATCCTCGACGGCCTCGAAGCCTCGGTCAGCGGACGCACCGCGATAGTAGTCTCGCATCGCGCATCAACCGTCCGCGACGCCGACGAAATAGTCGTGCTCGAAGACGGCCAGATCGCCGAGCGCGGCACCCACGCGCAACTGATGGCGCAGCACGGAATCTACGCCGAGTTGTTCCATCGCCAGCTGATGGAAGAGGAACTGGCGCGGTACTAGAGATGCAGCAGGGCGAAGAAAAACAGCTCGGCAGCGCGCGCGATTCCGCGCTGCTCAAGTTCGTATGGACCTATATCCGTCCGTATCGCCGCCTGTTCTTCCTGTCGGTGATCCTGATGCCGCTGAACTCGGCCTTCGCACTCGCGCAGCCGTACATCATTCAGCTCATCATCGATCTCTTCCTCGCTCATCATAAGACCGCGCCGCCGGCGTGGCTCGCTGCGATCTTCCGCATGACCGGCGGCGCCAGCCTGACGACGATGGCGCCGATTTACATCCTGCTGGTCGCGGGCGAGTTCGCAACGTTTTACGCGCAGTTTTACCTGACGATAATGGTCGCACAGTATTCGTTGTCGGATTTGCGGCTCGCCGTTTTCAACCACGTCGAACGGCTGCCGATGTCGTTCTTCGATCGCACGCCGGTCGGCAGGTTGGTCAGCCGCATGACCACCGACATCGACGCTATCAACGACATGTTCGCGTCGGGCGCGCTGACGGTGTTCGTCGATGTGATGACGATGACGGGAATCGTGGTCATCATGTGGTACAAGAGTCCGCATCTTGCGCTGTGGGCGCTGATCGCGATTCCGCCGCTGCTGCTGTTCATCAATCTTTTCCGGCTGCGGGCGCGAGTTGTGTACCGCCAGATTCGCGAGCGGCTCGCCGCGGTGAACGCCTATCTTTCGGAGTCGCTGGCCGGGATGACGATTGTCCAGCTCTTCACGCGCGAGCGCACCAGCCGCGACGAGTTCGACGTCCTGAACTCGCGCAGCCGCGACGCGCAGATGATGGCGAACATCTACGAGACCGGTCTGTTCGCGGCGGTCGATACCGTGGCATCAATCACGACCGGCGTGATTCTGTGGGCCGGCGGCGGCGAAGCGCTCCATCGCGCAATCACCATCGGCACGCTCGTCGGTTTCATGCAGTACGCGCAGATGTTCTTCATGCCGCTGCGCGAAATCTCTAACAAGTACACCGCGCTGCAATCGGCGCTCGCGTCCGCCGAGCGAATCGAGCAACTGATGAAGGAACCGTTCATCGTGTCGAGTCCCGCGACGCCGAAACTGCCGGCGGTCTCGCGCGGGTCGATCGTCTTCGATCACGTCAATTTCGAATACCGTCCTGACGAACCGATCCTCAAAGACCTGAGCTTCACCGTCGATCCGGGGCAGAAAATCGCGATCGTCGGGCCGACCGGCTCCGGCAAAACGACCATCATCAAATTGCTGAACCGCTTCTACGACGTGCAGAGCGGCCGAATCCTCGTCGATGGCATCGACGTGCGCGAATGGGACCTGCGCGCGCTGCGTCGCACCATCGGACTCGTGCAGCAGGACGTCTTCCTGTTCGCCGGCGACGTGATGGAGAATATCCGGCTCGGGCTCGACCTGAACGAGTCGCAAGTGCGCGACGCGCTCCGCCGCGCACAGGCCCTCCGCTTCGTCGATCGCCTGCCCGACGGCCTCAACGAGCAGATTCGCGAGCGTGGCGCCAACCTCTCGGCCGGCCAGCGCCAACTGCTGTCGTTCGCGCGCGCGCTCGCCTACAACCCGCGAATCCTCGTGATGGACGAAGCGACTTCGAGCGTCGATAGCGAGACCGAGCGCCTGATTCAGCTCGCGCTCAACGAATTGCTCGCCGATCGCACCGCCGTCGTCATCGCGCATCGACTATCCACCATCGAGCGCGCCGATCGAATCATGGTGCTCGGCGGCGGCGTGCTGCGCGAAAGCGGCACCCACGACGAATTGCTCGCGCAGCGCGGTCTCTACTACCGCCTGTTCGAATTGCAGTACGCCGCGATGGCCAACAGCGACCGACTCGTCGCCGGCTGACCGCGAGCGCGGAAGAATGTTGGCATGACGCGGCGACCGGTGCGGTCACGACTTCACGCTGCATTCCTGCCGCGCGTCGCCGCTATAATTCTCGCGCCGCTTCTGCTGAGTGCATGTTACCTTTCGCGCGCCGCCTACGAAGAAGGCCGCATCCTGTGGAACCGCAAGCCGATCGACGACGCGCTCGCGCGCAGCGATCTTGCCCCCGACATTCGCGCCAAGCTCGAAACCGTGCTCGCCGTGCGCAAGTTCGCCGCCGACCAGCTCGGCCTCAATGTCGGCGGCGCCTATGAAAGCTTCGCCAACGTCGATAAGGGCGCCATCGTGCACGTCGTGATGGCGGCGCCGCGCGACTCGCTGGTGCCCTACACCTGGTGGTTCCCGATTGTCGGCAGCGTGCCGTATCGCGGCTACTTCGAGGAGAGCGACGCCACCGCCGAAGCCGCGGCGCTCGAAGCGGACGGCCTCGACACGATGGTGCGGCCGTCGATCGCGTTCTCGAGCCTCGGATTTTTCGACGATCCCCTTCCTGACCAATCTGCTCAAGCTCGATCGCGTCGAGCTGGCCGGCGTCCTGATCCACGAGCTCTTCCATCGCACCTACTACCTGGCGAGTGACGCGATGTTCGACGAGTCGGCGGCCAACTACGTCGGCAGTGCGGGCGCCGTCGCATTTTTTGCCGCGACCGACGGCGAATCGGCGCCCTCGACGATCGCTGCGCGCGGCATCCTCGACAGCGATCTCAAGTTCGCGCGCTTCATGTTGAAGGAGCAGGCGCGCCTGCTCGACATCTACACGGCGAATCTGCCGAAAGCCGAACTCGATAAGCGCCGCGAGGCCGCCTTCGCCGCGATCAAGGCCGACTACACCGCACTCGAGCCGACCCTATCGGGCCTCGAGCGTTTCGACCTCGACAAGCAGCCGCTCAACAACGCCGTGCTGGTCAACTACCTGATCTACTTTCATCAGCTCGACAATTTCGCCGCGCTCGATCGGATGAATCACGGCGATTTGCGCGCGACCATCGCGCAGATCATCTCGCTCGCCAAGGCGCATCCCGAGGATCCGTTCTACGCCATCTGGAATGCGACCCGCTCGGCGCCACCGCCTCCCGCCGGCAGCTAGTGTCGCGTCCCACAAATGTCTTTAAGATGGTCCGGTTCGTTCTGGAACGGCCACCGACCTCGCATTCAAGTCTCAGCTCGCTTTCTGTTCCCCCTTTCCCGCGGGAAAGCGGGCGAGAAGGATAGGACATGATCGCACTACCGTGAATTTTCTGATCTGTTCCCCCCTTTCCACTCTGGAAAGGGGGCGAGAGGGGATGAGGCGTGATCGCACTACCGTGAATTTTCTGATCTGTTCCCCCTTTCCACTCTGGAAAGGGGGCAAGAGGGGATGAGGCGTGATCGCACTACCGTGAATTTCTCATCTGTTCCCCCTTTCCCGCGGGAAAGGGGGCGAGGGGGATAGGACGTGGCAGAATAGTTACCTCAAATCCCCTTCCCCTCCGTTGGGAAAGGGGCCAGGGGTTAGGGCTCTGTTCCTAAAGAAATTTGCGGGACATCACACTAGCTCGCCAGCGCGGCGGCAATCACGCGCGACAGTTCCGCTTCGCAGCCGCCAAAGAAATGATCCGTGCCCGCGACGATCTCGAGTCGCGCCGTGTCGCCGATTTTCGACTTCAGCGCTTGCAGCCCCGCCACCGGCGAATACGAATCGCGCTCGCCCGAAACCAGCAGCACCGGCTTCGATGCGCCGTCGGGAATTCTGGCGTCTGCCATCGCCAGCGGGATCGCCACCGCGACGATTCGCGCGATCTCCGCCCGTTCGTATCCTGCGCTCACCGCCACCATCGCGCCGAACGAGTATCCCGCCATCACCGCCCCCTCTTTGCGCACGCCCGGCTGCGCCAGCAGATACCCCATCGCCGCGATCGCATCATCGACTTCGCCCGGTCCGCCGTCATGCTCACCGTCGCTGCCCCCGACGCCGCGAAAATTGAACCGCAACGTCGCGTATCCCAATTGCCACAGCGCCGCCAGCATCGCCTCGACCACGTTGTTGTACATCGATCCGCCGTACATCGGATGCGGATGGCATACCACCGCCACCGGCGCGTCACCGCCCGGATTGGCGATCAGACCTTCCAGCGTCAACTCGCCCGCTCGAAACGAGACCTGCTTTTCATCCATCGCACTTCCCTTGCGAACTTAAAGCACCGCTTTATATTCTCGCAAAACCACGCTTTCACCATCGTTGATATAATACCGCCTTGCATTGCTTCAGGTATGCTTTCGCGACTATAAGATTTACGGGGACCTCAGATTCGAGTTACTGATTAGCGATTGGGGAAAAAATGTTTAATTTCAGGGCGTTGCCATCTGCGCTCGCGATTTTGCTCCTCACTCCGATGAGCGCCTATGCGGTCTCGTTGAGCCTCAACGGAGACAGCGCCGACCTGCAGATGGATAACACGCAGGCGGTCTATGCCAGCGACAGCAACGGCGTCCCGATGCTGATCACCGAAGTCGGGATGCTCGCGCCCGGCGGCGGCACCGTCACCGAAGTCGGCGTGCCCTCGATGATGCCTGACGGTCGCGTCATCTTCGGCGCCGAGACCCAGCCCAAGGACACCAATTTCAAAGCGCGCTGGAATATTTACATCGGCAATGCCGATGCGGTGCCCAGCCATCGCATCATCACTGCCCTCGATCCCAAGGCGCTCGATGCCGATTGCACTCCCGCTTTCAAAGGCGACCCCTACCCCGTCGCCGACATCGACGAAAATATCGCCTTCATCTCGACCGTGCCCCACGGCCACGATGCGCTCTTCTTTTATTCCCACGGCAAACTCGCCTGCATGGTAAAGGCCGGCGACAAAACAATTGAAGGCCACGAAATCGCCATCCTCAGTTTCGGCAGCGCCCAAATCGGCGAAGGCGGCCAGGTCGCCTTCACCGGCTTCCTCGGCGATACCACCAAGCCCGGCCCTCATCGTCAGGCGCTCCTGCTTGCTGTTCTCGGCGGCCCCGTCACCGAGCTCGCCGTCGAAGGTGACTACGGCCCCAATCACACCCTCTATCAGCGCCCGTTCGGATTGCCCGCCGCGCTGCCCACGCCGCTCGGAATCATGGTCGCGTTCACCGCCAAGACGCCCAGCGGCGCCGCGCTGTTCCTTTACAGCGGCGGCTCGATGGCCAGGATATTGCCGACCGGCACCCTCACCAGCGCCGGTCCCGTCTCGTATCTGTCGGCCGGACGGCCCGGCCTGATGGCCGACGGCACTACCGCAGTGCTCGCCGGATGCGCGCGCATCCCCGCAATTTTTCGCCTGACCCATCAGCGACTCGATCTGCGGATCGAGCGCGGCCAGCTGACCCCGTTCGGCACCGAACTCGAATCGCTGGGCGATCCGGTGCTGACTGCGTCCGGCGCCATGTTCGTCGGCGCCACTGATACTGACGATCGCGAGAAGCTCTACATACTGTCGCCCGACGACGCCTTCTTCGAAGTCGGCGATTCCGAATTCATCTACCGCATCGCGATGGGTGCGCTGAAGCATCACTCGATCTTCACCGGCACCCTCTCCGTAAATCAGCACGGCGACTTCGCCTACCTCGGCGGCCGCTAATTTCCAAAAACTCCCGGGAAAATCCGGTCCGACTTTCCACTCCTCTCTTCCCCTCTCCCTTTGAGGGAGAGGATCGAAGGTGAGGGTCCTTATCCAGCGCGCGCCTTCTGCGCGCGATTTACGATTCTCCTTCTGCCCCTCTCCAACTCCTTTCCTGCGCCTCCGCTTCCTGCCATTTTAACCAGATGGCAGAACACGCAAAATATATTTCTCTCACGCCGAAAATCTACCAATACCTCGAAGCCCACGGCCACAACGGCGATCCAATCCGCGCCGAACTCGCCGCCGAAACCGCCAAGCTCGGGATGATCAGTGCGATGCAGATTGCCGCCGAGCAAGGCACCTTCATGGGCCTCCTCGCCGCCGCCATCGGCGCACGCTCCTGTGTCGAAGTCGGCACGTTTACCGGCTACAGCGCACTCTGCGTCGCCCGCGCATTGCCCGCCGACGGCAAACTCCTGTGCTGCGATATCAACGATCAATGGACCAGCGTCGGCCGCCGCTTCTGGGACCGCGCCGGCGTCGCCAACAAAATAACGCTCAAACTCGGCCCCGCCGCCGACACGCTCAAGGCCCTGCCCGCGTCGCAGACCTTCGACTTCGCCTTCATCGACGCCGACAAAACCAGCTACGCGATCTATTACGAGGAAATCCTGAAACGCCTGCGCCCAAGCGGCCTCATCCTAATCGACAACGTGCTGTGGAGCGGCGCGGTCGCCGACGATGCGAAACAAGACGCCGACACCCAGGCGCTGCGCAAGCTCAACGACTTCATCGCCAAGGACCCGCGCGTCGAAGCCGTAATGCTAGGCATCGCCGACGGCCTCACCATCGTCCGCAAAAAATAACCGTCCCCCTTATCTACAAGGAGGAACGGATTTTCCTAACCTCCCCTTGTCCGAGGGGAGGTCGCCGCGCGCCAGTGAAAAACAGGAGCGCGGCGGGAGAGGTGCAACGCAAGACATCGCGCGAACGCTAGTTCGTTTAATCGCGAATCCCAGCCCCTCCTTTCCGGTTCCCCTCTCCTTAAGGGAGAGGGGTTAGGGGTGAGGTTCCGACTTCCCGCGTCTAACTCGCTATGCGCCCACTCAACACCACCCGCCTCATCGGCACCCCCGCCGTCGCCACCGACGTCGCCGACCTCCGCCGCCTCCACAGCGACCCGCGCGTGATGGCGACGCTGTCCGCCGACGGCGCGACCTTCACCGAAGATCAAACCCGCGCGTTCCTCGCTCGCGCCACCGAACACTGGCAGCTGTACGGCTTCGGCCTCTGGATCTTCCGCGATCGCGCGAGCAACGACTTCGTCGGCTACGGCGGAATCAAACACGCCAGGTCGAAGGCCGCGACGAGATCGAACTGGCCTACGCCATCACCTCCGGCCACTGGCGCAAAGGCTTCGCCACCGAAATCTCCCTCGCAGCTCTGAAGCACGCCTTCGACACGTTCCGCCTCGACCGAATCGTCGCCTTCACCCTCCCCCACAACCGCGCATCGCGCGCCGTAATGGAACATTGCGGCTTCACCTACACCCGCGACATCGTCCACGCCAACCTCCCCCACGTCCTCTACATCCTCGACACCCGCATCTTTTCTTAATTCTAAAGTGCAGGGCTTAGCCCTGCCGAAGGAAGCGTGAAACCCACCGCGGGTTTCACATTCAATAAAGTGACTTCCTTCCCGTCCTATCCCCATCACGCTAAACTTGCCTGACCAATGGACCAACGCTACGACCCAAAACAAATCGAGCCCTTCTGGCAGGCCGCAATGGGATCGCACCAATCTCTACCTCACGCGCGAGGACCCCGGCCGCCCGAAATATTACATCCTCGAGATGTTCCCCTACCCTTCTGGCGCCGGCCTCAGCGTCGGCCACTTGCACAACTACGTTCCGTGCGACGTCGTCGGCCGCTACAAGCGGATGGCCGGCTTCAACGTGCTGCATCCGATGGGATGGGACGCGTTCGGATTGCCCGCCGAGAACGAGGCCATCCTCAAAGGCTCGCATCCGACCGAGACCGTCCCGCGCTACGCCGCCAACTTCAAGCGCCAGCTGACGATCTCCGGATGCGCGTACGACTGGTCGCGCGAAATCAATTCGTCGTCGCCTGAGTACTACCGATGGACCCAGTGGTTCTTCCTGATGCTCCTGAAGCGCGGCCTCGCCTACCGCGCCAACGGCGCGCAATGGTGGTGCGACAAGTGCCAGACCATTCTCGCCAACGAGCAGGTGATCAACGGATGCTGCTGGCGGCACACGGACAATCCCGTCACCAAGAAAGATCTCGAGCAGTGGTACATCAAGATCACCGACTACGCCGATCGCTTGCTCGCCGATCTCGACGGCATCGATTGGCCCGATCCGATCAAGCTGATGCAACGAAACTGGATCGGCCGCAGCGAGGGCGCCGAACTCGCCTTCCCGGTCACCGGCCACGCCAGGCCACGAAGTCCGCTTCTTCACCACCCGTCCCGACACCGTCTTCGGCGTCTCGTTCATGGTCCTCGCGCCCGAGCATCCACTCGTCGCCGCGATAACTACCGACGCGCAGCGCGCGATGGTCGAGAGCTATGTCGCCGAGGCACGCCGCCAGACCGAAATCGAGCGGATGTCCACGGCCAAGGAAAAATCCGGCGTCTTCACCGGCGCCTACGCGCACAACGTCTTCACCAACAAAGACATCCCGATCTGGATCGCCGACTACGTCCTGATGGGCTACGGCACCGGCGCAATCATGGCCGCCCCCGGCGAGGATCAGCGCGATTTCGAGTTCGCGACCAAGTACAGCCTCGAAATTCCGCGCGTGACCGCTCCCGCCGACGGCTCGACGCCGCCCGCCGATCGCGCCTTCAGCGATCACGGCCTCGCGATCAATTCCGACTTCCTGAACGGCAAGACCACCGCCGAAGCAATCACCGCCGTATGCCAGTACGCTGAAAAAAACGGCATCGGCCGCGCCACCATCAACTACCGGATGCGCGATTGGCTGATTTCGCGTCAGCGCTACTGGGGATGCCCCATTCCGATCGTGTACTGCAAGACCGACGGCATCGTCCCCGTGCCCGAAGACCAACTGCCCGTGATGCTTCCGCCGATGAAAGACTACCTGCCGTCGGGCACCGGCCGCTCTCCGCTCGCCAACGTGCCGGAGTTCGTCAATACCATTTGCCCCAAATGCGGCGGCCCCGCCGAGCGCGAGACCGACACCCTCGACGGCTTCGCCTGCTCGTCATGGTACTTCCTGCGCTTCGCCTCGCCGCATGAAAACGCGCGCCCCTTCGATCGCCGCGCCGCCGATTACTGGCTGCCCGTCGATCTCTACGTCGGCGGCGCCGAGCACGCCGTGATGCATCTGCTGTACGCAAGGATGTGGACCAAGGTGATGTTCGACGAGGAGTTGATCGGTTTCGACGAACCGTTCCCCGCGCTGCGCAACCAGGGCGTCGTATGGGCGAGCGACGGCCAGCGGATGTCGAAGAGCAAGGGCAACGTCGTCACGCCGGACGCGATGATCGACAAGTACGGCGCCGACGCGCTCCGGCTCTGGGAACTGTTCATGAGCCCCTTCGACGAAGCGACCAACTGGAACGAAAGCGGCATCGCCGGCACGCAAAGATTCATCCAGCGCGTCTGGACGATGCTCCGCCGCTACATCGATGCCGGCTCCCCAGTCGGCAATCCCACTGAGGAGACCCTAAAGCGCACCCACAAAACAATTCAGGTGGTGACCGATCACATCGAGCGCCTCCGCTTCAACACCGCGCTAGCCGCGATGATGGATCACCTGAACCACATCGCAAAACTAACCCCCGAAGAGCTAGGCCGCTTCCCGACCGAATCCTTCATCCTACTACTAGCCCCAATGGCCCCCCACGTAACCGAAGAAATCTGGCGCGCCCTCGGCCACAAGACTTCAATCCACCTCGAAGGATGGCCGAAGTTCGACCCAAAACTTGTACTCGACGAAATGGTAACGGTCGTGGTGCAGATAAACGGCAAAGTCCGCGACCGCCTGGAAGTCCCCGCCGGCACGACGGAAGACGACGTCCGCGCCCTGGCCCTGAACAGCGAGTCAGTGAAGCGTCACCTCGACAACAACCCTCCAAAAAAATTCATCTTCATAAAAAACAAAATGCTAAGCATCGTCGCCTAGACTTCGGGCTGCTCGGATTTCAGGTAATGGACAGCCGCCACTTGCGATAGCGAGTTAGTTTCACAAAATCGGAATCCAAGTGCGTGAGCACCTTCAAAATTCTGTCAGGACCAAGCCGAGCGCTCATGTAGGCTTCCATTTCGGGTGGAAAATCAGTCCGAATCCGCCTTTGCCGCAACCAACGCGCGACGAATCGCTCGCTGACCGGCCAAATTGATTCTAACGTTTGGTCGAGCGGTACGGACGAGACTACGATACTGGGTGAACCAATGCGACGCAGGGCCGGTCCAATCAGAGGATCTTCTTCGTGACCACCGTACAACGCTTCTCCTCCCCAGAAGCGTAATAGTCGCCATATTCCGCTGTAATCTTTCAGAAGCGATTTCGAGAATACGAACCAGATCTGTCCTTGTCGATTTTCATCAGCAGCCCGATGCTGAGAGAGGAGCTTTGCTGCGCCTGCTTCGGTGATATCTCCTGCGATCACCCTTTTCTTGACTCGTGCAGCCACCAGTTCTGGTGATAGCGGCACAAGTCCTCCATCCACGATGGCGCAAATCTCATCGTCATGGAGTCGAGTGCAATGGAAGCCAAGCAAATCCCTGCCGGCAAGGATGGTTTCGACTTGTTCTAGAATGGCGATCCTCTCGCGCTCATGAGGATTCCTAGGAGGGTGGAGGCGCGCGTGCATATTCCTTTCGCACAAGCGATCAATGCGACCCCTCTCACGCTCGAAGGCGCGGAGTAGAAACGTATGTTTCTGTAGAAGTAAACGCAGTTCCTGAGGCCACGTCTCCTCCAATTCGAGATCTATGACGCCCTCGAAGTGCATCAGAACCAAGCATATCGCAAGGGACTCGCTTGCGCGTCAGGCTGGACTCTTTTCTTCGCGTTTCGTTCTCCTGAACTAAATTGCCATTTCGCGTGAAACGTTCGCGTCGGATAACCCAACAGCCACAAGGGTTATTCGCACTCTCGCCGAAATTGTTTGCGCAATTTGATTTCTGTGCGACTCGGACCCTCAAAAAGAGCCCGTCGCGGCTCGCCTTTTCCTTCTCTTGAACCAAAAACGTTTCACGTGAAACGTTCGCGTCTGAAACCCCAGCAAACACAACGCTTATTCGCGAATTTACCGAAAATCGCTGCGTCATCTTGATGGGCTGCGCATTGGCCGTGCGATGCTCGCGACGATTCATTATCTGCAAGGAGCGAACGTCATGGCCGACGAAGTTCTCAAAGTCACACGCCATCCGAACTACGCGGTTCTCACCCTGAACCGTCCCGAAAAACGCAACGCCCTCAATCAGCCGCTGATCGACGCGCTCGACCAGGCGCTCCGCAAGTTCGAAAACGATCGCGAAGTCCGCGCGCTGCTCCTGCGCGGCGAAGGCGCGAGCTTCTGCGCGGGAATCGATCTCAAGGAAGTCGATGAGACCACCGGCGGTCACAACCCGACCTCGCTCGAATCCGTCTTCGGGCGCCTCGAGCGCTTCCCGGTCCCGACTATCGCGGCTGTCCAGGGCGCCGCGCTCGCCGGCGGACTCGAGCTCGCGCTCCATTGCGACCTTCGCATTGCGTCGGACAACGCCAAGCTCGGCATGACGCTCGGCCGCGTCGGCCTGATGGTGCCGTACGACTTCACCCGCAAGCTGATCGAGGTTTGCGGCTCGGCCAACACCGCCTGGATTCTCTACACCGCCGACTTGCTCGACGCCGAGCGCGGCCGCCACATGAATATCGTTCACGACGTCGTCGCCGACGCGAAGCTCGCCGAGGCGACGACCGCGCTGGCCGAGAAGATCGCCGCCAACGCCCCGCTCTCTCTGCGCGCGATGAAAGCGACGGTCCGTCGATGCATGTCCGAGACCTTCGACGCATGGCACGACGACATGCTCCAGATGGCGCGCTCCGTCCGCGAGAGCGGCGACGCCAAGGAAGGCGTCCGCGCCTTCCTGGAGAAGCGCAAGCCCGTGTGGAAGGCGCAGTAGCGCGCCGCGACGAGCGCGCAGGATGGCCTAACCCTAACCCTAACCCCTTCCCATGAATGGGAAGGGGAACAAGCAGAAAGACAACGCAGCCGTCCTATCCCCCTCGCCCCCTTTCCAGAATGGAAAGGGGGAACGGAGATTCGGTTCCCCTCGCCAGAAGGGAGAGGGGCTAGGGGAGAGGTGAATGGCGGCCGATCGCATTCCGGATCGCCGCTGCGCTTTGCAACAGCGTGCCCGGCAGGTTCAGCGTCCCCGCGACATTTGAATATGGATACAGCCGCGCGTTGATATGCGCGTGGATCGGCAGGCCCTCGCCCTGGTGAATCTCATAGTCGAGCGGCAGCGGCCCGAGGATCATCAGGATGCGATAGATCGCATTGGCGAACTGGCGCATCTGCTCCGGCGTCAGCTCCGACAGCAGTCCGCGATGGTCAGGCATCACCACATCGTAGCTGCGCGGGAACATTCCGATCGGGCTCGCGTAGCTGACGACCGAATCGCCGCGATCGATCACCAGTCCGAGCCGCTCCATCAGCGCGACCAGCTCGTGCCACATGTGCGGATTCTCGCGCTCGGCGCGCGCCTCCGCGAGCACCGCGGGGAACGGCTCAGGCGATCCGATAATCTGCTGATGCAGATGCGGCTGCGACGCGCCGGACTCGCGCCCCTGGTTCTTGCGGATCACGATCGAGCTAACGTCGGGATTCTCCAACGCCAGGCGCATCACGCGCGCATCGGCTTGCATCAGATGCAGAAAATGCCCGCCGCCGAGCGCGCCGGTAAAGATCAAATCGTTCTGCGATCGCGGCGCGTCGATAAAATGCCGCGGGTCTTCGATCACGATGTACGACTCGTTGCGATTGCCGGTCAGCTCGGCGGGAATTCGCGGGAATAGATTGTTGATGACGCGCACGACCCAGCCCGCGCGGTCTTCCTCGACGGAGCCGGTCCATTCCGGGACTTCGTCGCGCGTCATGCGGAAGAGCTCGGGCGTCGTCATGCTCTCGTTGCCCGGACAGAACGGACACGACTCGGTCGCGTGACGGATTGTCTCGGGAGTCAGATTGGGCGCGTTGTGCGCAGTCTCTTCGCGGCCGCCCAGGGTGAAGGCGAAGCTCTTGCCGCGCACATCGACAACGTATGAAATTACGCCGGTGATCGGATTTTTGATCCAGACCAGGGCGCCATCGCGGATTTCGCATTCTATCGGCATCGGAGCGTGATCACCTTTAACAATTGCCGCATCGCCATTACAACGTCGGCTCGAAACCGGCGCGAGCCGCGCATCAACTTGACTCTGCCCATCGGCTCCGTTATCCCAAGTGGTGAGGACGGGGACCCGGCGCAGCCGGGACGAATCGGGGACTGGCGATCCGCATCCGCGGGCACCAGCCTTTTTTTTGGTCCTCTTTTTTCAGTGTCTGGTTTCTGGATGTCGCGAGTCCGCTGCGCTCTTTGAGTAATCGAAAATGCCGCAAATGAAAAAATATTTGTTCACGCCCGGACCGGCGCCGGTGCCGCCCGAGGTTCTGCTCGAAATGGCGCGTCCGATCATTCATCATCGCACGCCCGAGTTCAGTGCCGCGCTCGATCAGGCGCGCGATCGGATGAAGCCGCTGTTCGGCACCTCGAGCGAAGTAATCCTGCTCTCGTCCACCGGCACGGGCGCGATGGAAGCGGCGGTGATCAATCTGCTGCAGCCGGGCGAGCATGCGATTTACGTCAACGGCGGCAAGTTCGGCGAGCGATGGGGCAAGCTGCTCGCGGCGTTCGGCATGGTTGGGCACGAGGTGCGCGTCGAATGGGGCCGCGCCGTGCGTCCCGGACAGATCGAGGAAGCGTTCAAGGCGTATCCCGAGTCGCGCGCGGTGCTGGTGCAGGCCAGCGAGACTTCGACCTGCGCGGTGCATCCGGTCGCGCCGATTGGCGAGATCACTCGCAAGCGCGGCGCGATGCTGATCGTCGATGGCATCACGTCGGTCGGCGTGTTCGAGCAGAAGATGGACGAATGGGGCGTCGATGCGTTCGTGACCGGCAGTCAGAAGGCTCTCATGCTGCCGCCGGGTCTCGGAATGATCGCTCTGTCGGCGCGCGCGATCGACGCCGCGAAGACGATCAAGACGCCGCGCTTCTATTTCGATCTGCTCAAAGAACTGAAGGCGCAGCGCGACGAGCATACGACGGCGTGGACGGCGGCGGTGTCGCTGATTTTCGGCCTCAACAAATCACTCGAACTGATTCACGCCGAAGGCCTGCCGCAGGTTTATGCGCGTCACGCGCTGATGGCCGAGGCGACTCGCGACGCCGCGTCGGCGCTGGGATTGAAACTGATCGCGCCGGACAATCCGGCGCCCGGCGTCACCGGCATCCTGATCCCTGACGGACTCGACGGCGGCAAGCTGGTGAAATTCCTGCGCGACAGTCTTGGCGTGTCGGTGCAGGGCGGTCAGGATCAGATGAAGGGCAAGCTCGTGCGCATCGGGCACATGGGGCATCTGAGCCCGTTCGACACGTTGATCGCAGTGAGCGCGCTCGAAATGGGACTGAAGCAGATCGGCGCAAACATCCAACTTGGCGCCGGCGTCGCCGCGGTTCAGGCGCGCCTGGCACGGAGCATTTGAAATCAAAATGGCGGAAACCTTCCGCGTTCTTCTAAGCGACTCGCTTGCGGCGCAGGGGATCGAGGTCCTCAAGCGCTTCCCGCAGTTACACTTCGACATCAAGACGGGACTCAAGCCCGAGGAGCTGGCGAAAATAATCGCGCCCTACGACGCGCTGCTGATTCGCAGCGGCACGCGCGTCACCCGCGAAGTGATCGACGCGGCCACGGCGCTGAAAGTGATCGGGCGCGCGGGCGTCGGGGTCGATAACGTCGATATCGAAGCGGCGACGCGCCGCGGAATCGTCGTGATGAACAGTCCGACCGGCAACAGCGTCACGACCGCGGAGCACGCGGTGACGATGATGATGGCGCTGGCGCGGCATATTCCGGCGGCGAACGCGTCGATCCACGCCGGCAAATGGGAGCGCGGCAAATTCACCGGCGCCGAGATCTGCAACAAGACGCTCGGCGTCGTCGGCCTCGGCAACATCGGGCGAATCGTCGCCGACCGCGCGCTTGGGCTCAAGATGAAAGTGATCGGCTACGATCCGATCCTGACGGCGGACGCCGCCGGCCGCATCGGCGTTCAGCTGGTGAGTCTTGACGAGCTTTTCGCGCTATCCGATTTCATCACCGTTCACACTCCGCTGACCGACGACACGCGCGGCATCGTCGGCGCATTGGCGTTCGCGAAGATGAAGAAGGGCGTGCGAATCATCAACTGCGCGCGCGGCGGCATCGTCGATGAAGCCGCGCTCGCCGACGCGATCAAATCCGGCAAGGTCGCCGGCGCCGCGCTCGACGTGTTCGTCGAGGAGCCGCCGCCGGCCGACCATCCACTGCTGCATCTCGACTCCGTGATCGCGACACCGCATCTCGGCGCCGCCACCGACGAGGCGCAAGTCCAGGTCTCGGTCGATATCGCGCACCAGGTCGCTGAGTTTCTGATCGACGGCACGATTCGTCAGGCGGTGAACATCCCGGCGCTATCGACCAAAGAACTCGAGATACTCGGGCCGCATCTCACGCTTGGCGAAAAGCTGGGGCGGCTCGCCGCGCAACTGATCACCGACGCGCCGACCGAGTTGACGCTGGCGTTTGGCGGCGAGGCGGCGAATCTCAAGCCCGACGCGATCACCGCGGCTGTTTTGAAGGGACTGATGAGCGGCTTTCTCGACGAGGATTTGAATTACGTCAACGCGCCGTTCATCGCGCGCGAGCGCGGCATCAGCATCATCGAGACTCGATCGCGCGAAGTCACCGACTACGTCAACACCCTGACGCTGACGGTTCGCACCGGCGCCGGCGAGCATGAAGTCTCCGGGGCCGTGCTGGGAAATCGCGCGCTGCGGCTGACTCGGATCGACGGCTATCGCGTTGAGGCGGTGCCCGAGGGCTATTTCCTGATGCTGCACAATCGCGACGTGCCGGGCGTGGTCGGCGCGGTGGGCACGATGCTGGGGCAGGCCGGAGTAAATATCGGTGGGCTGGAACTGGGCCGCGATCGCGTGGGAGGAACCGCGCTCAGCATCTTCGAAGTCGATGAACCGGTGCCGACTGCGGTGCTCGACAAGCTCAAGACGATTCCCGCGATTACCGCGGCGTCGCTGCTCAAGCTCTGAATTTATTTTGCGCACGGAAAATTTCGGACCGACAGGTACGCGCGGAGATCGGCCAAAATTGACACCGGTCCGGGGAGAGATATGAAGACAGTTGCCGTGGTCGGCACGCAGTGGGGCGATGAGGGTAAGGGCAAAATTGTCGATATGCTCGCGGCCGACGCCGACGTCGTCGTTCGCTTCCAGGGCGGCAACAACGCGGCGCATACGCTGGTGGTCGGCGGCAAGAAATTCGTGCTGCGGCTGGTGCCGGCGGGCGCGCTCCATGCGGGCAAGGCGTGCGTCATCGGCAACGGGCTGGTGGTCAATCCGGTCGCGCTGCTCGGCGAAATCGCGGAGCTGAAGCGCAGCGGGCATCTCGCCAACGACAGCCTGTTCAAGATCAGTTACGAAGCGCACATGGTGATGCCGTATCATCTCGCGATCGACCGTGCGCGCGAGGCGCGGGCGGGCAAGCGCGCGATCGGGACGACCGGATTCGGCATCGGGCCGGCCTACGAAGACAAGATGGCGCGGGTGGGAATGCGCTTCGAGGATTTGATCGACTTCAAATTCTTCGAGGAGAAGCTGCGCCGCAACATCGTCGAGAAGAACGCGTATCTGAAGGCGATCCTCAAGACCAAGCCGATCAAGGCCGATGAAACGATCGACGCGATGAAAAAAGCGCGGCGCAAGCTAATGCCGTATCTGTGCGACACCGGCGCATACGTTGGCGAGGCGATCGCGTCGGGCAAGCGCGTGCTGTTCGAGGGCGCGCACGGCACGATGCTCGATATCGATCACGGCACCTATCCGTATGTGACGTCGTCGAGTTGCGTCGCGAGCGCGGTGTTCGGCGGCACCGGCATCGGGCCGGGCAATCTCGAAGCGGTCCTCGGCATCAGCAAGGGTTACACGACGCGGGTCGGCGCGGGGCCGTTTCCGAGCGAGTTCACCGGCTATCTCGCCGATTCGCTGCGTGAAGAGGGAGACGAGTTCGGCGCCGCGACCGGGCGTCCGCGGCGGATCGGAT
Organism: uncultured delta proteobacterium; assembly: GCA_963756005.1. Classification (GTDB taxonomy): domain Bacteria; phylum Desulfobacterota; class Binatia; order Binatales; family Binataceae; genus Binatus. The sequence goes on along the minus strand of CAVWMC010000010.1, from coordinate 90,473 downwards.
GGTTCGACGCGGTGCTCGCGCGCTACACTGCTCGGGTCAACGGGATGTGGGCGCTGGCGCTGACCAAGCTCGACGTTTTGACCGGCATCGATCCGATCAAGATTTGCGTCGGCTACATCGTGAAGGGCAAGCGCTACGACGACATGCCGCCGTCGCATCGGATGCTGATCAACGCCAAACCGATCTTCGAAGAAATGCCGGGATGGAGCGAGAGTCCGGCCGGCGCGCGCACGCTGGCAGAGTTGCCGTCGAGCGTGCGCCGCTACGTCGAGCGAATCGGCGAGCTGGTGGGCGTTCCGATCGCGATGATCGGCGTCGGCAAGGAGCGCGAAGCAACGATCGTGGTCAGCAACCCGTTCGCCGATTAGCGCGCTTTTTTACGCTTCAGGAGATCGACGAATTCGTCGACGGTCATTTCCGCTTTTCGAATCAAGCTGCGAAGAAGGCCGGGACCGAGCTCTCGATGTAGTGGAACCGTAAGGACTACGACCGCGCCGGATTTGGTCATCGTAACATGGCTCCCTTTCTGGGAGGCTCGCAACCAGCCCGAACGTTCAAAAGCCCGGATTGCGTCGGCTCCAGAACAGACCGGCAAACTGGCCATCGATCAAACCCGAGTTGCTAACTCGCTGAAGCTTTTATCTCGACTTCGGCAACCTCAATTTGTGTCGGGATCCCTTTTTGACGCCTGGTTTCCAGGCTCGCTTCGATCGCTTCGCGGATGTTCGCGAGAGCCTCGGCCTCGGTCCGGCCCTGAGACAGACACCCCGGAAGGGCCGGGCATTCCACGACGATAAACCCGCCTTCGTCGCGCTCGAGAGTCACCAAAAACTTCATAGTCTCATTCTAGCATACAGAATCCGACAACGAATCTCAGCTAGCTAGCGCACACGGCGGCGAGGCTTGAGATGCCGACGCCGCGACGGCCCAGGCGGACGTCGTTGCGATCGAAGCCGTTGGTGGTGTAGCCGAGCGAAATTCCGGTTGCCGGATCGGCCCATCCGATTTGTCCGCCGGCGCCGCCGTGACCGAATGCGAGCGCCGAGTTGGTTTTGCCGAAGCCGCGATAGTTCGCCATCCCGTCGCCGCCGGCCACGACCACTCCCAGCGCGCGGTTAACCTTGACGCCGAAGATCGGATCCTTGTAATCGCCTGAGCGCACGCGCAGAGCGTCTTTGAGCGCCTCGGGCTTGATGATCGGCGCGCCGTTGAGGCCGCGATTGTGCAGCAAGCCCTGGTAGAAGAGCGCGAGGTCGCCCGCCGTCATCACGCCGCCGCCGCCGGGCACGCCGGCCTCCATCACGTTGGGCCGATTGAAGCCCATGATTGCGTCTTCGGTGACTTCAGTTTCGGGCATCGCGGGCAGGCCGAGTTTCTTGCGCTCCTCATCGGACAGCGGCTCGCCGACGTAGCAAAGCTGCGCGTGACGATTTTGATATTCGCGCGGCAAGCCGACGCGCAGTTCGGGAATTCCGAGCGGCGTCGAAATCCGCTCGTGCACGAACTGGCGGAAGTCCTTGCCGGTGCGGCGCTCGATTATCTCGGCGATTACCCAGAAGCCGGAGGTCGGATGGTACTCGAACTTGCTGCCGACCGGCCATTCGAGCCGCCATTTCGCGAAGCGCTCGAGCCGCTTGCCCTTGTCGAGCCATTCGTCCTGCGGATACGGCGCGTTGGGAAATCCGCCGACGTGGAGCAGCACCTGCTCGACCGTCATCTTGTCTTTGCCGTTGGTGCCGAACTCGGGAATGATTTCGGCGACGACTTCACTCGGCTTGAGCTTGCCTTCGCCGATCAGAATCCACGACGCCGCCGACATGATCGCCTTGGTGCACGAGAAGATGGTGTAGAGGGTCTCGTTGGTCGCGGGCTTTTCGATTCCGCCCTGGACCGCGCGGCCGACGGTGCGCATCGCGCCGATCTTTCCATTGCGGGCGATCGCGATTTGGGTCGATGGCAGCAAGCCGTCTTTGACTTCGCGTTCGGCGCGATTGAAAAGCGCTTCGACTTTTTCGGGATCGAGGCCAACTTCACGTGGACTTTCAGCGAAAAGATTTTGCGTCGGCATTATGGGGACCTCTGGGTTAAATTATTCCGGGATATAACACACCACGGTCGCATTCGTCATACGGGCGCGAGCCGCACCGGGCCTTGCGCCGAAATCCAACCCGCCCTGCCCGGCAGCGTCGTGCGAATGACTTCGCAGGTGGGCAGTTCGGCGCGATTCAAGCGCCACGCGGCCTCGCGCAGTTGCACGAAGGTCGCGCCCCGCTCCTTGAGCGCGCGGACCAGCGCGGTGAAGTTATCGAGCTGGCCCATGCCCTCGGTCTCGGCGTGAATCGTGTGCACGTTGAGCGCGTCGGGCTGGCACAGGCCGAGATAGAAATCGCGCACCGCGTTGTCGTCAGGCAAATCGCGACGCCCCATCACTTCGTCGAGCGTCGGCAGCGTGGTCGGAATCTCCGGCGTCGCGAGCACCCGTCCCTCGACGACGCATCGATACGGCGCGACGCCGCGAGTGTCGCTGCGGTAGTCGAGACCCATCGCGTCGAGCGCGAGCAGCGCCGCGTTGTTGGTGCGCCAGCCGGGCGCGGCGAAACTCTTCGACGGCTCGCCAAGGATCGCGCGGTACGCCTCGAACGCGTCGCCCAGCTCGTTGCGGACGCCGTCCTCGCCGATGTCATCGAGATGATCCTGCCAGCGCACGTGATCGTAGCCATGCACGCCGACCTCGAAGCCGCGCGTCCTGAGATCGCGCATAATTCCCGGGAACGACAACGCGATCGGCCGCGACGGCATCAGCGTGCCGGACAGAATCGTGCGCGTGCCGTACATCGAGACCGCTTTGGTGCGAAACATCTTGGACAGGAATCCGCGATTTCGAAACACGCGCAGGATTGCGCGGCCCGAGTTGTCGGGACCCATCGTGATATAGAAGCTCGCGGCGACGCCCTCGCGCTCGAGCATCGCGGCCAGCCGCGGCACGCCGAGCTCGAGGCCCTGATGGGTATCGACGTCGATCTTTAGTGCTACTTCCACGACAGCAATGAATCGGCGCCTCGACAGTATGAAGCGACCTTCGCCAAATTAATCAAATTGAATAATATCCGCGACGCGCCCCGATTGGGAAAGAGCCTCGCGCGCAATGCATTCGACGCCGCCCTCGAATTGCGCGACCTTCACGATGACGCTTCCCTCACCTGCCGCAATTTCAAGCGCGCCGTCCGCCGATTCGCGCAGGACTCGTCCCGGTGCGCCGCAGGTTCCATTTTCGGCGCCGATTCGCGCTTCCCATACCAGCAGCTTTCGTCCGCCGACGAAACAGAACGCGCCGGGATACGGATGCGTCACGGCGCGCACGAGATTGAAGATCCTGCGCGCGGGCCAGCGCCAGTCTATTTTTCCGTCGTCGGGCCTGCGACGCCCGAAATAGCTGCCCTTCGCGATTTCCAATTTTCGGCGTGGCGCAGTGCCGGCAACGATCTTCGGATGCAGCTCTTCGATCAGATCGACGCCGCGCGGGATCAGCTTGCGGTACAAAGTGAGCGCGTTGTCGGTGTCGTCGATCGCAACCGCACGCTGCCCGACGATATCGCCGGCGTCCGCGCGCGCAACCATATAATGAAGCGAGACGCCAGTTTCGCGCTCGCCATTCACCAGCACCCAGTTCACCGGCGCGCGGCCGCGATAGGCCGGCAGCAACGACGGATGCAGATTGAAGGCGCCGAGCGGCGCGAGTTCGAGCACGCTCGCGGGAATCAGATGGCGGTACGAGAAAGAATAGAGCAGCGCGGGTTTGAGCGCGCTAACCTTCGCGCCCAATGCGTCGATGCTCTCATCAAAGTGCACCGGAACGCCGTGCCGCGCGGCCAGCTCAGCGCACGACCGCCACCAGATTTCTTCATGCGCGTCGTCGCGATGCGTGAACAGCGCCGCGATCGGCGCGCCCATCTTGAGGAGCGCTTCCATGCACGCGTAACCCATCTCGTGGTACGCGAAGAGCGCGCAGCGCGCCGATTTCAAAGACTCCACGATTGCTCGTCAGTCGCCGTCCGAATCGACCGGCTGATCGCTCACTCCATGCACCGCGCGCACGATGTAGGTGGGACGGCGGCGCACTTCTATATAGATGCGGCCGGCGTATTCGCCGATCAGCCCAAGCGCCAGGAATATCATGCCGATGAAAAAAAACAGGACCGCGAAGAGCGTCCACAGCGCGCCCTCTTCCTGCGGGCCGTAGATCAGGCGATGCGCCAGCAGCACGACCGCCATCGTCACGGCCAGCATCGAAATTCCAATTCCGGTCATGCTGAGGAGTTGGATCGGCGCCAGCGAAAATCCGGTGATCAAGTTGAGACTGAGCTTCGCCAACGAAAACAGATTGTACTTCGACTGGCCGCTGGCGCGATCGTCGTGGCCGACCGGGATCTCGGCGACGCGCTTGGCGAACGAGTTCGCGAGCGCGGGCACGAACGCCGCCTTCTCATCGCAATCGACCACCGTATCGACGATATGCCGCCGGTACGCGCGCAGCATGCATCCGTAATCGTGCATTGGCACGCCGACGATGAGCGAGGTCAGCCGGTTGTGCAGGCGCGAGGCGTACTTGCGGTAGGCCTGGTCGTGGCGTTCCTCGCGCCATCCGCCGACGACGTCGTTGCCTTCGTCGATCGCGGCAATCAGCCGCGGGATTTCTTCCGGCGGATTTTGCAGATCGGCGTCGAGCGTGACGACGATATCGCCGCGCGATTGTTTGAAGCCCGCGAGGATCGCCGAATGCTGTCCGAAGTTGCGCGCAAGCTCGACCACCCGCACGCGGCCCTCTTCGCCCGCCGCGATTTCGCGCAGGATGCCGAGCGAGTCGTCGCGCGAGCCGTCGTCGATGAAAACCGTCTCCCACGCGCGGTCGAGGCCGTCGAGCACCGGCTTGAGGCGCGACCACAGTGACGGCAAATTCGCGGATTCGTTGAACACCGGCACCACGATCGAGACCAGGCCTCGCTCGGCGCGCGCGACGGCGGAGGTGTCGCGAATCGGTGATATTTTGCCCGGGGAGCTCAAGCAACGTGCGCGACCGGCGGCGATTGAGCAACGTGCAACCGTCGTCGCGTCAAGTGATTCTTGCAGACGGCTTGCCGGAATTAAAGACGGGCGCGGTTGACCGCGCGTGATCACCTCGCGAGACTGCATCGACGATGTTCGCCGCCAACCGCCCTCTTCGGTTCACCTTTTACGCGCTGCTCGCCGCGATTCTGTATCTTCCCGGCCTCGGCCGGCCCGCGCTCTGGGAGCCGGACGAAGGCCGCTACGCGGAAATCGCGCGCGAGATGGTCGTCACCCGCGATTACGTCACGCCGCGCGACGACTTTGAGCTGTACTTCGAGAAGCCGCCGCTCGTTTACTGGACCAACGCCGCGTCAATCGGAATGTTTGGCGTCAACGAATTCGCGGTGCGGCTGCCGGCGGCGCTGTTCAGCATCGGACAGGTGGTAGTCACGGCCGCATTGGCGGAAGTGATGTTCGGCGCGACGGCGGGATTTTTCGCCGCGCTCGCGCTGGCGCTGAGTCCGCTGTTTTTCGGTTTCGCGCGATTCGCGACGCTCGATCCCGCGCTCGCATTTTTTCTGACCGCGGCGCTGGCCGCGTTTTATCTCGCGGCGCGTGCGGATTCATTCTCGCAGCCATCGGCGCGCCGATGGATGCTGATTTCCGCCGCGATGCTCGCGCTCGGCACTCTCGCCAAAGGACCGGTCGCCTTGCTGCTCGGCGGCGCGATCCCGCTCGCATGGCTCGCGACTGAGCGACGCATGCGCGAGATCGCGCAGATGCCGCTGGTCTGGTGCGGCCTCTTCTTCGCCGCGATCGTGCTGCCGTGGTTCATCTTGATGGAAGCGCGAAATCCCGGCTTCATGCGCTTCTTCTTCATCCACGAACATCTCGAGCGCTACACCACCTCGAGCGAGCACGGATGGGGCCCGTGGTTCTTCATCCCAATCGTGATCGGCGGCGCGTGGCCGTGGATTTTTTTCGCGCCGCTCGGATGGTCCGCGATGCGCGCCGGCGACGTCTTGCCCGACCGCGCGCCGGCCTCATCGCCGCGTTCGGCCGCGAGCTTTCTCGCGATCTGGTTCGTCGTCATCTTCGTGTTCTTCTCGATTCCGCGATCCAAGCTCGGCAGCTACATCCTGCCTGCGCTTCCTCCACTGGCGATCGTCGCAGGATACGGCCTCGCGCAGTTGCGCATTCTCGACGACGCGCGCCGCCGTCGTCTGCTCGCGGTCATCGCGATTGCGAATCTCGTACTCGCGGCGGCGGTCCTCGTATTTCTCGGACTCGCGCGCGCTCCGATAAGTCCGGCGCTGAGACTCGACGGATTGCTGATCGCCGATGTTCTCGCCGTTGGCGCAGTTGCAGCGTATTTGCTGGGGCGCATCGCACCGCGCGTTGGTTACGCGATCGGCGCGCTCGCGCTCGCGACGCTCGCGACGCTGCCGCTCGCCGCGCGCGCGCGCGAGGACGCGTCGTCGATTACCACGTATCGCAACCTCGCACAGGCCGTTCAGCCTTATCTGGCCGGCGATTGCACGCTTGCGTCGTATCGCCACTACGTCCAATCGCTGCCGTTTTATACGCGCATCCGCGAAACTCGTGTCGAGTATTGGGGCGAGCTATCCGAAGTTTCGCCGCCAACAGTCGGCAAGTCGCCATACCTCATCGGCTCCGAAACGCGCCTGCGCCAAATATGGTCGTCGGGCTCGTGCATGGTCCTGATCGCGAACGCTCGTGATTTGAAAGGGCTCAACGATTCGCTGAAGCCCGCGCCGGTCGTCATCGGATGCGAGGGCAAGAAGTTCGCGCTCTATAATGGAAGCGCCGCGCCGCCGCCGGCCGCCGCCTCGTGCCTGGAGCCGGAAACAACAAATTAGTGGAAGCCTCAGATCGGGACGCTTGGATTCGGGCGCGTTCGACTGTAGCTTGGCCGGTGAGAGAATAATCGAACGTGGCTGACAAGAAATCAAAAGTGCAGGTCGCGGATGCCGGTGCGGACGGCGCGCCGCCGGAACCTTCGCTCGGCCATCTGATTACCGAAGCCCGCGAGCGCAAGGGACTGACGCGCGAGCAGGTCGCGACCGAGGCCCATCTGCCGCCGCATTACGTCAAAATGATCGAGACCGACAGCTACGACATGATTTCCGATCGGCTCTACCTGGTCCCGTTCCTTCGCCGCTACGCGGCTTTTCTAGGTCTCGACGCCGAGGAAGTCGCTTCCCGCTTCGTCAGCAGCGTGCAACATGCCGAGGCCAACGTGGTGCGAATCTCGCAAGAAATCACGATGGTCGCGAGGAAGCCCGGCTCGAGCCGTGGAATCCTGTTCGCGGTGTTGGTCGTCGCGGTGATCGCGATGCTGGCGGATTTTGCGTGGCGCCGCTTCGAGGAACATGAAGCGTCGCTCGCCGCTCCGATCGCGTCACCGGCTGCGATGGGGTCGGCGTCCACCGCGGCGCCAAATGAAAATCTGCCGCCCGCGACAATCGTGACGAATCCCGAAGCGGCTCGGCCGCCGGGCGTATCGAATGTCGCGAGGCCTGCGACGGCTCCGCCCGTCACGCCGCGCACAATTCCGCAACCCGCGTCCGACGATTAATCGTTAGTGCAGAATGGCGTTCGCGATCTCTTCCGCCACCAGCTCTTTGGCGATCCGTACGTCGTCGCCTGCGTGCACGACGGCGACCACCTTGAGCTCGTCGGCCGCGCCTTCCAATGACGCGCGCGCGACGATCACCGTGTCGTAAATCTGGTTCTTGGGGATGTTGTCGTACGGCGTCAAAGCGCCGGCCGCCTGCTGACTCGCCTGGTAGGTTCTGAACCGCTCGGTCACCGGATCGTCGGGCGCCAACGCCTGGCGGCGCGCCTCGTTTGCGAACGGATCGACCGGTTGATTGCCGGCATCGGCCAGCGGCGGCGGCTCGGCGCCGGCTTGCTTCAGCAATTCGACCATCGAGGGATCGCCCGGGAACATCTGGTTCAACGACACGCCGGGCGCGAGCATTTGCTGATTGACGGTCACCGTGAGCGTCACCGAATCGTCCGGATTCGACGGCTGACCATGTCGCGCCGCGCGCAGATCTTCGTTCAACACGTTCTGCACGACCGGATCGGTACAAATCGCGACCACGCTGGAGTTCGCGGGCACCGTCAGCTTGCCCGCCAGCTTGACGTCGGCCGCCTGCGCGAATCCGCACATGGCTACCGCGAGAGCCAGCCCCGCAATCGCGCGATGCCGCAATCTGCTCATCGGTACGCGCGCGCTCCCTCGATCGGCCAGGTCGCGATCACTTCGTCGCCGCGCACAACGTAGTACTCGCTGTGCAAATTGATCGTCGTGTCGCCATGACTCGGGACGATCTCGATTTTCGCGCCCGGTTCGAGACTGCTTTCGCCCGCCGCAATATGCCCGTGCTCCTCGGACAGCCGCGCCACCTTGACCGCGATCGTTTTGCCCATCGGCGGACCGAATTCGTTGGTCAGCGATTTCATCCCCGCGTCGATTATCGCGCGATCACCGCGCCGCGAAATCACTGTCGCCAGCAGCGTCAACGCCGGTTGGCCGAGATCCGGACGCACGTTGCGATAAGCGCCGTCCATGAACACGTACGACCCCGCCTGCACTTCGGTTACCTCGGGCCAGTTGCCCGCGATGTCAAATGTGCCGGTGCCGCCGGCGCTCACAATCTCCGGCGCGAGACCCGCCGCGCGCAGCGCCTCGACGTGGCGGCTGAGCGTGGTCAACGCCTCGCGCGCCGTTGAGATTCGTTTCTCGGCGTTCGCAACCAGCACCGCGTGACCCTCGTAGCCCATCACGCCGCGATAGTTGAGGCCCGCGCGTTGCGCATGCCGCGCCAGCGCCACCGTCTCTCCAGGCGTCTCCGTGCCGCATCGATGCATCCCGGTATCGACTTCGATGATCACGTCGGCGGTTCGCCCGGCGCGCGCCGCGCCTGCCTCGAACTCGCGCACGTTGAACTCGCTTTCGATCGTTCCGATCAAACTGATTTGCGCCGCCGCTTTGAAAAACCGATCGATCTTCGACGCCCCCGCAATCTGGTTCGCGAGCAGCACCGGCCCGAGTCCGGCGCGCGCAAGCACTTCGACCTCGCCGAGCTTCGACGCGGTGATTCCGATTGCGCCGGCCGCGAGCTGTCGCCGCGCAATCTCGACTGTCTTCGGCGTCTTGAAATGCGGCCTGAGCTTTTGCGGCCGCGCGGCGAAGTAGGCGGCCATCGCGCCGATATTTTCCTCGACCACGTCGAGGTCGAGAATCAATGCGGGCGTGTCGATGTCGCGCTTCGTCATCGCACAGATTTTAGCATGACGCTTACGGAATTTTCTGCTGCAACAATTCCTGCGCGCGCGCGGCCCGCCATTTCACCAGCCGCTCGCCGAGCTGCGCGTCGCCGAGCGCGATTATCTGCGCCGCCATCAGGCCCGCATTCGCCGCGCCCGCTTTGCCAATCGCCATCGTCGCCACCGGCACGCCCTTCGGCATCTGCACGATCGAGAGCAGCGAGTCGATTCCGTTGAGCGAGGTCGTCGGCATCGGCACGCCGATCACCGGCAGAATAGTCTTCGCCGCGACGACGCCCGCCAGATGCGCCGCGCCGCCCGCGCCCGCGATTATCACCCGCAATCCGCGGCCGGCCGCCTGCGCCGAATATTCCAGAGTAACGTCGGGCGTGCGATGCGCCGACATAATCCGAACTTCATGCGGTACTTGAAGTTCTTCCATGACCTCGGCCGCCGCCGCCATGTACTCCCAGTCGCTCTTGCTGCCCATTATCACGCCGACCATCGGCAATTTGCTGTCCGCCATCGTGCTCCCTCGTACGCAGCAGGCTGATTCGACTCTGCGCGCATGTCAAGCCGCGGCCGGTATGAGCGTCGTGGATATTTCGGCACAATGTATTCGCGATGGCGACGCCGATTCCGATCAATCAATGCGAGTTCGCGCTCGCCGAAGTCGTCGCGGCGACCGGCGGCAGGTTGGTCCGCGGCACTGCGAATGTCTCCGCATCTGATCGCGTCCGCGGTGTCAGTATCGACACGCGTTCGATTGAGGCCGGTGCGCTATTCGTCGCGCTGCACGGCGCGGCGTCCGACGGCCACGACTATCTCACGCAAGCCGCCGCGCGCGGCGCCACCGCCGCGATAGTCGCGACCGGCCGGCGTCATCCTGCGCTCGATTGCATCGAGGTTGATGACACTCTCACTGCACTGGGCCGCCTCGCGCACAGGCATCTCGAGCGCACCCGCGCCACGCGCACAATTCCGCTCATCGCAATCGGCGGCGCGGTCGGCAAGACTACCACCAAGGAACTCACCGCCGCCGTTGTTCGCGCATTGTTCGGCGCCACGCTTTCGACTCCCGGCAATCTCAACAATCTGATCGGCGTGCCGATGACGATCTTCACGCTCACCGGCGATCATCGCGCGGCGGTGCTCGAATGCGGCACCAACACGCGCGGCGAGATTCCGAAGCTCGCGCAAATCGTCGCGCCGGATGTGGCGATGGTGCTCAACGTCGATCTCGAACACAGCGAAGGTCTCGGCACGCTCGACGATATCGCCGACGAAGAAGCGGCGCTGTTCTCGACTGCCACGGGCTACGCAATCGCGTCGGCCGACGAGCCGATGGTGCTGTCGCGGATTCCGAAACATCTGCGTCGCATCACGTTCGGCAAATCTATCGGCGCGCACGTCCGCCTCGTCAGCCGCGGCGTCGGCGCCCGCTCGCGAATCCGCGTCGAACTCGCACGCGCGCTGGTCGCCAAGGACGTCGCGCCGCTCATCGAAACTGAAATCGCGCTGCTGGGCGAAGCCGCCGCGCTCAACTGTACCGCCGCGATCGCCGGTGCCGCCGCGATGCGGGCGGCAGTGCTCGAAGCGCGCGATCTCGTTGCTATCGCCGTGGCGCTCGCGAGCGTGCAGCCGGTCGCCGGCCGCCTCGCCAGCACTTCGCTTAACGGCATCTTCGTCATCGACGACACTTACAACTCGAATCCGCGCTCGATTCGTGCCGCGCTCGCGGCCGCGCGCGAAATCGCCGACGGACTCGGCGCCCGCCTCGTGATAGCGATGGGCGATATGCTCGAACTCGGCAATCAGTCGGCCGCCGCGCACCAGGAAGCGATTCGCGACGTGATGCGCTTGCGTCCCGCCGCATTCGTCGCCGTGGGTCCCGAGATGAACTCCGCGTGCGCCGCGCTGTCCGGCGGATCGAGTACCGCCGGCATATTCACAGCGCCCGACAGCACTGTCGCCGCCGACACGGTCGCCGGACTGGTGCAGCCCGGCGACGTGTTGCTGGTCAAGGGTTCGCGCGGAATCGCGATGGAACGAATCATCGAGCGGCTCCGTTGACGCTCACCACGCGCCGTTGACGGACCGCCGTAATGCCAGCGGACTCAGAGCGACATCGTTTCAAACTACCGCGATTCACGCGGGCCGATTGCCTAATCGCTTCAATCGTATTGATGTCGCTAGCGCTGCGCGCGGCGTGGCTTCTCCGATCGGGATCGGAGTGGACAGTCGCCACAGACTCGATTGGCTACCTCGCGTTGGCCCGCGGCATCCGCGCCGGGTGCGGCTTCGCGCCTATGACGGTCGCGTGCGGCGCTCCGGAAGTGTGGCGGACTCCCGGATATCCCCTGTTCCTCACACTGTTTCTGAATCACTATCGCCTGGCTATTTTTGTTCAAGCGATTTTCGGCGCGGCCGTGTGCGGCCTCGTGGCGGCCTTTACCAAAAGACGATATGGCGCGGCAGCGGCGATCGTTGCGAGCGCGATTGTGGCGTTCGATCCCGCGACGATCACCGTGACCAAGGAGCTGCTGTCTGAGCCGCTCTTCCAACTGCTGCTCGCCGGCGCGGTCTTCGGGTCGTTGTCCAACCGTGCGCTCGCCAGTGGATTTCTGTACGGCGCGGCAGCCCTCGTGCGACCGGTCGCCGAGCCGTTGCTGATATTTGCGCCCATACCGTTTCTTCTCTCGCGTCGATGGATTCGAGGCGCCAGCGCCTTGTGCATAGCGCTCGTCATGATCGGAGCATGGGCCGCGCGCAACTATCGCGTTGCCGGCGTGTTCACACTGACGGTTCAAGGTCCGATGATGTTCTACTCATACACGGTGCCTGCGGTGCTTTCAGTTGCCACTGGCGCGCCGTTGCTCGATACGCAACGCGCCACCGCCCGCGCGATTGAACCTGCCGCGTTCGGTGATCGCGCGGACCTGATTGCCGACGCGCGCCGGCTCTCGCCGCACGACGAGATTTCATGGGCGGTTCAAACCTCGCCGCAAGTCGCGCATCTCATGCTGTCGCGGAGCATCGACGTGATGGAGAGCCACCCGCTCGCGACTGCCGAAGTTACGCTGCTGGGTTTTCTCCGCCTCGCGTTCGAGCCTCACCAGCCCGAGGTCGGCCTGGCAAAGATTGTGAACGGCGACGGGTCAGCGTTCCGGCTGGTGAAGATCGCTTCGATGGTGTTCGATGCGATGCTGCTCTACTTGATCTGGATCGGCGTCGCGCGGGCGCTATGGATTCACTGGAGAGATGACCAACTATGGATTTTGTTCGGAGTCGCGCTGCTGCTGCTGTTGGCGACGGCCCCATCCACCGATAACTTCGACGCGCGCTTCCGCACCCCTGCTATCCCATTCCTGGCGGCCATCGCGGGTGTCGGATGGGCGAGCCTGGCTTCGCTCGTCCGAAGTCGCGCCAGCGCCGGCGTCAATGGTCCCCGAGACTGCGGCTGATTTCGAGCCAGTTCGCGCCGTCCCACTTGAGCCTTACGACATCGACCGCGCCGCTCGCGATGCTCGAGGTTGGCGCCGCGCCTCCCGTCCACTTGATTGCGCCGCTGGTCGTAGCGAATGCGGGACCCGCCGCGATCGCGCCGGTGATGTAAGACTCAATCGTGACGACCTGATCGGCAACCAGTCCGGTCGTCGAGAGCGTGTAGGTTAGTCCGGTCGTCGCCGTGGAAATTTTCTGGCATGAGTTGGTCGAGAATGCGATCGTCGTGTTGACCGCGACTGTTCCGGCGTTCGAGCAGGCCTCGATGCTCGGGGCATGATTCAGGTAGCCGACGCGAACGACGCCGCTCGCCAGCGCGTCGCCGAATTCCGTGAAGGTCATCGTGTCAGGCGCGTTGCTGCCGTCGCCGTTGCGAAACGGGCTCGCGTCGCCGTAACTGTTCTGCATCGAAAAGATCGGCTGCGGGCTCGGCGCGTTGCCGTTGCTGATGCCGCAAATCGTCGTGCCGCCGCCGCAGAGCCACGAGCTCTTGATTGCGGTCGGCCGATTCAACTGCATCAGGAAGCCGTTGGGCCCGGGCGCGTCGGCGATTCGACTCGCGTCGATGATGAAGTTGGAGCCGGTGTTGTTGGGGTCGAAGATAAAATATTGCGCGCCCTCGCTGGTCACGCCCGAAAACATCATGTTGCCGTCAGCCCCGCCGCCGAAGCGATCGGTTGTCCACGCCTCGATCTTGTTCTGCTCGAAGTCGGTGCCGTAAATCTCGAGCTGTCCGACGAAGGCCGACATGATTGCGACGTCGCGGCCCTCGATCAGGCCGCCGCGGATTTCCTCGTTGTAGGTCTGGCCGCTGCCGCCGAAGAAGTAGCCCCACATCCCGCCCTGCCCGTTCGACGGATTCGATACCTGCACGTCACGAAAACTCAGGTCCTGGACGTTGCCGCTCGATCGATTCGCGACGCGAATCCCGATGCCCGCGCGGCCGAGTTCCAGCCGCTCGAACGTATCGTGCTGCGTCGCGAGACCGTCGCCGCCGCCGCCGGTCGCGTAATTGTCGATGTCGATTATCACGCCCGCCGTGTTCCCGTTGATCCCCGAAACCGACAGCCCCGCGATTCGCGAGTCGGCCGCCTTGTTCATGTTGATCACGATGCCGCCGGTCGCGCCGTGCCATTCGAGTTCGACCGGATGTCCGCCGTCGCCATTCTGCGCACCGGTCAGCGCGAGCGTGACGCCCCAGCATCCGTAGAGATTGAGCGACTGCCCGAGCGGATAAGCCGAGGTCGCGGGGAACTCGACGATTCCACCGACGGTGCCGCCGGCCGCCGTGTGCGAGCAGATCGAACTGATCGCCGCGTTGATCGGCACGCTGTCATCGTGACGCATCGTGAACGATCCGGTTTGCGCCGGGGCTATCGACAGCGTCACGCCGGTGCCGCTCACGCCCGTGATTTGCGCGAACAGATCTTGCGCGGGCGCGGCCGCAGGCATCGCCGTTCCGAAATCTTCATCGTTGCCGAACGCATGCCCGAAGTCGCGATACGATTCCGCCGTGGAGCCCGGCGCTTGGGCGTGAGGTACCACCGCGTGCAAACTCGGCGTGCACGAAGCGCCGCTGCATGAATAGATCAGATACGCGATGTCATTCACGGCGCCGGTCCAGCTCACCACCAGGTTGTTGTTGGTGCTGAGCGTCGCGGGTCCCACGCTGGTCGATACCGCGCCGGTCGGCGCCGACCAGCCGCCGCCCTGGCTCACGCCCACGATCTGATAGGTGTATGAAACGTTGCACGCGCTGTTGTGCGCCGGATTCGTGGCGGCGGAATCGACCTGGCAGCCGCCGCCGTTGGTCAGAGTCGTGGTGATACTCGACGTCGGATTTGGATTCATGCTGTAACTGTTCGGGACGACCGTAACGCCGGTCGGAGTATTCGCATCCGAGGCCGCGCCCGCGTGATCTATCTTCACCCAGTTCCCGATCTTGAAGTCGCCGATTGCATTGACCGTCACCGTCGCATTGCCGCCGGCGGTCGTGGCGGACGCGGTCGTGAGCGAGCCCGTCGCCCCGAACGCGCGCACGTTCTTGACGCCGTTGAGGCTGACGTTGGCGATCGCGTCGCTGCCGTCGAGCTTCGCGCCCGAGAGCGTGTTGAGTTGCGCCCCGGTCTGTCCGAACGCGATCGCGTCACCACTCACGGTCGCGCTCGCAAGATTCGAGATCTTGTTGCTATTCGCGTTGAGCGCCGCTTCCAGGGCCGCGCCCGCGCACGCCCATTGTCCGCGAGTGCCGAGCGCCCACGCGCCCGCCCCGCCGCTCACGCACGGCGTCGCACTCCGGCAATCCTTGCAGTAAAACAGCATCCCGTCCTGCTCGGTTGGCAGATTGGCGTAAGGTCGGAGTGACTATTGAAGGCGCGATCGGCTGGGTGCCTGAAAACCGCTGGTTGATAGCCTCGCGGAACTGCAATCCCGCGCCGACGCCGGTGAAGTTGGGGATCGGCTGATAAGCTCCGGGCGGCGGCAGATTTTGCGCGCGAGCGTTTGCGCTCGCGACGATCAGGATCATCGCGGCGATCGTCACGCTCCGAATCTTTGCTCTGAAGTTTCTCACCATTCCACCCATCACCGCTTCAGAATCCGATCGCCATCCAGTAGAAGCCGTCGTTCGGGAGCTGCGGAACCACGCCGCCGATCAGATCCGATCTGAATGTACCCGCGGTGGTCGTGAAACTGACTATCTCAACTATCAACTTGCCGGTATTCTTCTGCGCCTGCGAGTTCGACAGCGTCGCCATCGACCATACGCATGCGTTGGGAAACGCCGTCGGCCACGTCACTGTATAGCTGCTATCGTCGTTTAATCCGCCGCCCGGAAAGATCGCGCCCCACTGGACGATCGCGACGATCGATCCGCGATTCACGTCGGCCAGCGGAATCGCCAGGTAGCCGTTGACTCCCATCGCGCCGGCGAAGTTCGCCATGAACGCCTGCAGCACGCCGATATTCGAGATATTGACGTCCTGGCGCTGCTTCAGGAACGCCGTGCGATTAGCCAGTTGCTGATGCGGTTGATTGGAAACGCCGGTCCCGCTGAAACTCGCGCCGCTGGCCGCGCCTTCAACCGGATCGGTCGCCTGTATCTGATATACCTCATTCGAGGTGTATTCGGCCGCGTCGATTAATGTAGCCATTGACTACCTCAGAAAGTAAGCGTCCAGGTTCCGCTAATACTCATTCCCGCGCCAAATACTATTGGCGCAATAGTCTTGCGCGCGAGCATCGGCGTTGGCGCGGTCGTTCCCGGCAGTCCCGCGCTCGCGTGATTCGCGAAAATCGCCAGCTCCTGGATCGTGATCCCCTGCGCGCCGGTGTCCGCCGTCGTCAGCGACCAGTTGAGCGTCAAGCCGCCGTTGCCGTCCTCGCTGTGACCGTCGAGCGCCTTGTAGTATGCGGGCGCGGTCAGCGCGGTGTCGCTTATTGTCGGCGCGTTCGCTCCCGTGCCGAATCCCACCGCCGCCGCGAACTCGCCGCTGGTGTCGCCGCCCAGCAGCGCCGCGAGCGCGGGCAGCCCGGCGTTCACGAACAGATTGCGGCCTTCATATTCCCACGCGGTCCGGCCCCGCTCGATCAGTCGAATCCGTACGATTCCTGTCGGCCTTCTCATTTTAACCTCCATCGAGGACGGCTGCGCCGTTGACTGTTAGCGCCGAGTCCGCGACCGCCGGCTCGTTGGCGCCGTAGGTGATTCCGCTGTGCCGATAGTGCGCGTTGTAGGCGGGGACAATCGGACCGTACGCGTCGGTCGATGACGCCATCGCGATCGCAAACGCCAGCGCGTTGTCGTTCGGCACCGGCGCCGCGTCGAGCTGGTACTTCACGATTCCGTCGAGCGTCAACTTGTCCGACGGCGCTGGCCCCGCGTCGGTAATCGCCGGCAATGCGAACCATACCGAGTCGAGCCACGCCCGCGCCGGTTTGAAAAAATTAGCCGCCGCCGCCGCGGTGGACGCCGCGCCGATTGAAACACCTTGTCCCGCCGCGAGATCGATCATAACGCGAAACACCGCCCAGCCCTGGCTCGACGGATACGCGACTCCGCCCCAACTCGTCTGCCCTTCGAGCAGCGTCACCGTCGCCCATCCCAATGACGCCAGCGCTTGCTTGATCGCCCACGGCGTCCCGCGAAATCGATGCAGCCCGATCGCGCTCTTCAACAGATCGCGCTGCGCCGCCTCGGTCAGCGTCAGCTCCGTTACCAGGCCGCCCGCTTCGATCAGATTATCCACGTCGATCAGCAAATCGATGTTCGTCAGCGCATCGACGCCCAGCGCCACCGGCGCGATCAACTGCCACAGCGGCGACAGGATGTCGAATTGCCACGCCAGGAACGGCAGCGCCGACGCCACCACCGAATCGATTCTGTAAATCAGCAGCGTCGTCAGATCGAGCGCCGCCAGCCGCGCGATCAACACCAGCAGCGCCTGCGTGCGCGTATCGTTGATCGAAGGCGCGGCCGAAAGCTCCGGCATCAGCTATGCTCCGTGCTGAACGCGGTCGTCAGCGAGACCATCGTGCAGTTCGCCCACTGGCCCGCGGTAAGTGGCGTCTGAATCGGCGACGTCAGCGTCACCCCATAAACGCCCGCCACCGACAGCGCCGCGATTATCTGGCTCGGCACGATGTCGCGCTGAATCTTGGCGGCGAGCTCGAGCGCCAACTCCTCGACCGCGAGCGTCGCCGCGGTGATCGTCGCCGTCGGATCGGCGTCTGCGTACAGCGTCACCGTCGCCGTGATCTGGTAGTCCACCTCGGTCACGGCCAGCACGTTCACGGTGTCGGTTAACGGGCGGATGGTGTCGGCGTTCAGCACCGCCGCAACTTTCGCCAGCAGCGCGGAGTTCGCGACGCCAACGCTGTTCGGCGCCGGCGCCGGCTGTTGCGTCACCGGTCCGGTCAGCACGTACACGTTCACCGCGCCGGGCGCCGGACTAATTACTTGCGCATCGACGATCGACGGGTCGGCGCCGATCGCAAAGAAGCGGTAGGCGCCGGTCGGACCCGCGACGCTGAACTGATTCGGCGCGGCCTGGATCCGCGTGCGCAGGTGATCGTCCGTCTCCGGCGCCGAACCGCCGGTCGTCGTGCTGGTGTTGGTCACGCTCGCGATCAACGCGTTCGGATTGAGCTGAACGCTGACCTGCCCCGCCAGGTATCCGTTCGCACCCGCTCCTGGAGCCGTCGCCGACGCCGCAACACTTCCGATTGTCGCGCCGGCCGCGATGCTGATCGCGGCGCTGGTCGCAAATGAAAATTGCCCGTCGCTGGTGCCGACCAGCGTTCCCGCCGCGATCGTGAACGGCACCGTCAGCGCGCCAGCCAGCGTGAATTGAAGCGTCGTCACCGCCGGCTGCGACGCCAACCGCGTCACGTTCAGCAGTTGACCGAGATAATCAAGCATCGGGAACGACGCGAACGCGAGCAGATTCTGCTCGGCCGCGTACTGGATCGCATTGCGCACCAGCGACTCGCGGTACGCATACAGATTTATCAACAGGCGCTCGACCTGCGCCGGCTGCAGCGTGCGGCCCGACGCCGCCTCGAACTCGGCGATCATGTCCGCCAGGATCAGATTTGGATCGAGCCCGTCCGCGTCGTTGACGAACACCGGCGGCGACAGTGACGGAATTCCTGCACCCATCAACTCATCCTTTCATCGCGGTCGGCGCGGCCCGGCCTAGACCGTCGCTCCCGGGATTGTCACGGTCGTGATCTGCACCGGCGCCGCGGCGACACCCAGCTTGAGCTGCCAGGTCAGAGTGACGTCGAGATGCGCGCCGGATTGCGCGGTCCCGTCGAGTACCGGTTGCGCCGTCACCGAAACAAGATTCACCCGCGGCTCCCAATTCGTGATCGCCGTCGTCAGTTCGCTCACAATTGCGGGCAGAGCCTGGCTGATCGGAAAATCGATGTAGCGCCAGATGTCCGCGCCAAAGGTCGGCCGCAATGGATCGCTGCCGCGCGGCGTCGTCACGATTATTCCGAGGCACTGCTCGACATCCGCGATTCCCTGCACCACTTCGCCGATGGCTCCCAGAGCCAGCGACCAGTCCGCCGACCTGATGTCCGCCAACGTGATTGCGCCTGCCGCCATCGTCATCCCGCCAGCACGTCGAGGCTGGCCGACACGATCGTTCCCGTCGCCTCGCCGACTTGCACTCGATCGCCCAGCCGCGCGACACCCGCCAGCGGACCGTTCCCGATCTGCACCAGCCCCGCGCTCTTGATGCTCACGTTGCCGCTCGAGTCGATCTGAATCTGCGCACCGTTCGCCGTAAGATTGAATGCCGCGCCCTGCGGCAGCGACACCGTCAAAACGTGTTCGTTGCCGTCGTACAGAATCTCGGCCTGATCCTGAAACTTCAAATCGAGCAGATGCACGCGAGCGTCGTAGGTCAGTTCGGTGTTGTCCTGAAACAGCAGATCGAACAGGTGCGCGACGCGATCGTATTCGAAGCGCGCGCCGTCCTTGAACCCCAGATAAAACTTGTCGGCGCTGTTCACCGGCGGCACGTCGGCGCTCGAATAAATCGCGCCCAGCACCGCGCCGGCCTCGTCGCGCAGATCCATCAAACACACCACCTGCTCGCCGATGTCCGGAATCCAGTACGCCTGGTCGTTCTGCGTTTTGAAATATATTACCGGCAGCCACCAGCTGATCATTTCGTCGTAGTCCGGAAACACCACGCGCACCTTGGCGTGCGCCGTGTCCTGCGCCTGCACTATCCCGACCCGGAAGGTCGGATTGAGCGAGGCGAATCGCTCGCGGTATTCGATTATGTCGTTCATGCGTCAACCCGTCGCGCCGCAATCGAAGTTGAGTATCCCGTCGCCCGCGCCAACTGATGCTTTGCGCTCTCGATCAAATATTTTCCATCGAGCGCGCCCCATCCGCTGAGCTGCACGTTATTTCCCGCCACCAGCACCGCGTTTCCCGGCCCCTCAATCGAAGCGTCCACCAACACCATGTTGTGAAAATGAAGTGCGGCCTCGGCTTTCACCTGCGCCTGCCCGGCGTTCTCGCAGCGCGCCACGATTTTGAGCGTATCCCCGGTCGGCGCAGGCTGCTCAGCGGGCACCGACTGGCTAATCAGTTCTTTCGTATCGGGATCGAAGTAGGAAAATATCGCGGCGTCGTAGATTCGGCGTGTGCGGTTCCGGAATGAGAATCGGACGGTGTCGGATCGCGTAATCACTGCCGCCGCCGCCACCGACTCGAGCGCCGGCCGCTCGTAAAAGATCAACTGGCCCGCGCGCACCGTGAAATCAAAGTTATGCTCGCGAGCCAGCCGCTTCAGAAATTCCAAGTCCATCTGGCGCCGCTGCGTCACCCGCGCAAACACCACATCATTTTCAGATTCAGATGACGCCGTCACCAGCGTCAGTCCATACTTCCTCGCGATCTGTCCCGCGATTTCCACGATGCCCACATTCTCGTATGCCACCGTATTTGCCGTTCGCATCGCGCTCGTGATGTACGCCGCCAGGCAGCGCAGCCTCATCACGTCGGGCGGCCCGTCCAACTCCAGCTCGTCAATCTGGAATTCACCGCAGTCCAGCAACGGCCCGCCGCTATAGCCAATCTGCAGGCTGACCACGTCGCCCAGCGTCGGATACCACGGCCCCTGCCACAGTTTGGTCGAGTCCTCCAGTTCCAGCTCCAGCTCGCCCGAGGCCGCGTCGATCCGGTCGATATACCTGATCGCAAGAACCATCGGCGAAACATCCGCCGAGATGTTCACGCCCGAATAAGTGAGTATCCACTGCGGCGCACTGACTATATAAGATCCCGCCGCGGCCATTAGTCACTCACCGCTTGCGATACTTTCCAGGGCGGCAGGTTGGCCGTCACCGCGGCGCTCTTCTGCTGGAGCGGCACGGCGATCGAAATCCCGGCGTCGAACACCGGTTCGATCGGTACATTCGGATTAGCCATTATGATCGGTGAATAGTCAGTCGGATCGCCGTAGTATCGCCACGACAACAAGTCCCACCGCTCGCCCGCTGTCGTTACGTGAAGTATGTATTGTCCTGACGGCGTCATTGCGCGGCACTCCTGACGATCGCGGCCGCCGGCACGTCGCCCGCTTCAAGCTCGGGACCGCTCGCATCCGCCGCCGACGGTGTACTGAGTAATGCCGACACGCCTGGCGTAAGTTGGTTCGCGCCTGTCGCCGACGCCGCCGTGATTCCGATCGGCGAGAGTGACCCCGCCTGCAATGCGCTCGCCAGCAGTAGCGGGTTTGCGCTCCACTCCTTCAGCGCGAGTGCGACCCGAATCGCGATCGGCGCGCCGCCCGCCGACAGTTGCTGCGATTTCACATTGATTGATTCGATTACAAAGAATCCGCGAAACCCGCCGTTGCCGAACACCAGCGGCAGTGCCAGATGCTCCGCGGCCGTCGCCCGCAGTCGCGCCAGTTGCAGCGCTGGATTCGTGATCGACGCGTGCCAGATAAGCTCGAACTTCAACCGGTCGAGATCGTCGCCCACCCATTGCAACTGCGGCTTGCTCTCAACCACCTTCTGTTCGGCGAAATCGTACGCCCCCGCCGATTCGTAGGCTTCCGGCGAGCCAACCACCTCGAATTGAATGTCGCCCAATACTGCGAACACCTCGTCTCTCCTCAGAACTGTGCGCGCTCGCGCCGCACCGATTCTCTTTTCAACTGATCGAACAGTTCTTCGCGATGCGCTCGCAGCGCGCCGATCAGATCATGCTGCGTCGTCGCTCCCGCCTGGCCATTGATCACGACTGTCGGCGTCGAGTTAACGGTGATGCTTGCGCGACCGCCGCCGTCGTTTGAAACGCGGCCACCGCTCGTCGGTCGTGCGAACTCGCGCCGCGAAATATTTGCCGGCGGATTAATTCCTCGAATCACCGGCGCGAAGTGGACGTTCGCCGGCAAACCAGGCATACCGAACGCTCGCCGCCGTCCTTCAAGACTTTCGCGCCCGCGCGCTCGACCCGTCGGCTCGGCATTCCAACGCAACGGCGCCGCCGCATGCTTCCGCCCATCTGAAATCGCTCGCCCTGCACTCGAGCGTTCGGCTCCTGATAGCGCCTTGACCGCGCGCGACAAATCCAGAATCTGCCGCTCCCAGCGCCCGCCCGCATCGCCCATTGGCCCCGTGCCGTGCCGGCTTTCGGGCCTCGCATCTATCATCGAAGTGTTTCGGCCGCTCCGAGACAGCAAGCCGCTCCTGGAGCCATCGCTATCGATTCGTCGCCGCGGATCAAATCCCGTCTCGAAGGAACTATCTTCTTTCGGCAGCGCGCTTCCGGCCGGGAGTCGCCAACGGTATTCGCCCGCGCTGCGCGATGTTCGCGGTCGCCCGCGCGACTCGAACGTTGGCGCGCGCGATATCAGTCAGTCGCTCAAGATTCTTATGCACGTGTTCCACGTCCGACGGCCCATTCGTCGCTGTCGGGTTGATCGTTCCGTTTTGGCTGGCCATCTGCCGCGTCCCCTGGCTTCTCTATTGGGCGCGCGCGGCGTTGCGGTCGAACGGCCGCCGCTGAGAGGTCGCCGCCTCGACTCGCAGCGGACGACCCGCGAGTTCCTTGCCGTTCATCGCGCGCAGCGCGACCGCGGCGTCGTCTTCAGTCTTCATCTCGACGAAGCCGAACCCGCGCGAACGCCCGTCGAAGCGGTCGCGCACGATCTCAGCCCGATCGACTCCGCCGATTTCGGCAAAGGCTTCGCGCAAATCGCCGTCGCCCAGCGAAAAACTCAGATTGCCCACGAATAGTCTTATTCCCATCGCTTCACCGTCTCGCTTGATTACTCACTTCGTGCATTTCACGATAGTCACTGCAATTACTACTCAGATCTCTTCCCCTCCGCCGCGTTCGACGCACATTCGTTCGTACTCAGTCAGCGCGTCGAGCCAGTACGACAGCTCCGCAAAGTCCATCTCGCTCAGTGTTCGGACTGAGAATCCGGATTGGACGAGGCCTGCGAAGCTCGCTGCGGAGGGCGGTCGAAATTTTCGTCAATCACCTCGGCCTGCAACGCCATCACGTCCGCAAGATCCATCTCGAGCACGTCCTCGTACACGATCTTGTGTCCGTCCACGCGCGTAACCTCGGCGATTAGCGCGAATACCACCGCGCTCGCGTCTCCGTTCGCCGCTGCCCGTTGGGCGCGCATCAGATCGCGCCCGTATCCTTTGCGCACCTCTGCCCGCGCGCCCGACGGCAACTCGATCGTCCGGAGATCTTCTCCCGCTTTCGTATCCGCGCCGCCGATGCGTACTCCATTCACAATGGTTTCGTCGGCTTTCATTAGTCGTTGCTCCCGTCATTCGACTTCATGAACAAGCTCACTCAACCGCCGAGATTCGATCGGAAGGTACTCAGTTGATCGACCCCCCCGACGACATAGATATTGGCGAATACGTCGTACAAGTATATTTGGACGCCCGCGACGAATAGCTCGCAGTGATAGATACTGACTACTGACGTAGTCTCTACCATGCGATGCTGACGGAAGGTCGGACTGCCCGCGTCCTTGAAAATTCCTGTCATCAGGTACACGACCGGAAGCTGCGCGGTCCGCCCCTGGCTGGTGTACTGCTCCAGGTTCCCGCGCGCCTGGAACGAATGTGTCTGGAACGGACTCGCCGACATCGCCAGCGTGTCCGCGTCGAACGACGACCACTTGATCTTCGACTCGAGCTTTTCGACGCCCGCCCACAATTCAGCCGTGCCCGCCATCCCCAGGCCCTTGTAGTCGATCATCTTGTGCTTGGGATTTGCGATCTCTATTTCTTCAGCGCGGCCCAGCAGCCCGACCCCGTCGATATATATATTTGCATTAGTCAGTGAGTTGATCTGGATATTCATTCTGTTCCTCTCGCTTCGCGAAGAATTAGGCGGTCGCCCCCGCCGCAACAGTGATCGGACTCGTGTTTCCCAGTTGCTGCAGCAGCGTCACGTCGATGAATGCTTCAAAGGTGATCCTTTCCGCCGGCGGCGGCGGCATTACGTCGATATCGAACACCAGCTGGCCGGCCGCGATCTGCGTGGACGGATTTTCCGCCGGGTTAAAGCTCGCCGCACCCGCGACCAGGGCGCCGCGCTGGATGAGCGATCGGATGAACGCGTTCGCGCTGGCCAGGATCGCATCGATCAGCGCGTTCGAGATCGGCTGGTCGATAAACTGCAGCATCGCCAGTTCGACCGACTCCTCGATCACGTCCATCGTGCGGCGCACCGAGATGAAATTGTCCGGCGTGGTTGCCGCCGGGTACGCCGCGCTCCTGTTTCCCCACACTCGCAGGCCCGTGCCGAACGCGTTGAACACCGTGACGATTCCCGCCGCGTTCAGATTGTTGGTGTCGGACGACGCGTCGAGAATCGAAGCGTAGAGCTGAACATCGGGCCCGAGCATTCCCTCGACGGGCGTGTTGGATGGCGACCACCAGTAGCCCTGCGCGAGATCCTTCGCCGCCATCGCCCCCGCCATCCACTGCGAATATGGCGCGACCGCGTTCGCGTTGAATTGCGCCGTCTGCGGCAGTCCCGAAGCGTTGAGTGTCACACCCGTCGGCACAGTCCCTGCGTCGAGGAACGTTTCTTGCGGATAGCAGAGAACCGTCCGGCTGCTCGTCGATGCGAAGCTGTTGCCCACCACTCCGCGATTGGTTATCGCGGCGGTCGGCGAGGTCGCCGGCGGCGAATCGACCAGCGCGATCGCGCGCACCTTCGTCGCCATCGCCGTCATCGCTGACGCAACGGCAGCGTCCTGCGAGTAGCCCGGCGCGATCAGTATCTTCGGAAAGAATCCCAATATGCCGTAGGTCGTCTGGAACGCTTGCATCCCGGTGTACGCGCCGCCGGTCACTGCCCCGATTACGTCGGCGTCCACTACCTTCGACGGGTCAGCGTAGTTGAACGCGATCAACACGCTGGCCCCGGCCGCGATATGTCCGCCCGACCCGCTTGGCACTAGCGTCACCACGCCGTTCACGGAATCGATCGTATAGTCAGTAGTCGCCGCGTATGTAGTACCAGCGGGATTACTAGTCACTACCACATTCGACACTCCCATGTGCCCGAGGTTGATAGTCCCCTGGCTATTGAAGGTGAACGCAGTCGCGGCGATCGCGGTAAAGTGCCTGCTCGGATCGAATACGTTGACGACGATCGCCTGTCCCGCTCCTTGCGCCTGGATCGCCGCGAGCGCATACGGAATCGAGTATCCGCGAACCAGCGGCCCGAAGGCTGCCGCGTCGAGCGCTGACGAGACCAGCGTCGGCGTGTTTAGCGCCGCCGCGACCGTCGGCGAAGCGACCGCCCACTCCGGGGCCGTGCCCACCAATCCAATCACCGCCGATTTAACGACCGTAACCGGCACCGGTCCATTAGGTACTTCGATTACTTCAACACCGTGCAGGAAGCTGGCTGGCATGTATCACCTATACTCAGTCGGTTAGTTAGTCGGCTCGGCTTGGCCTGCGGTCGCAATAGCCACTTCGCCGTATGCGTACGCGATCTGCACCGTCTCGCCGGCCGAAATCGCACCGCCGGGGAGCGCAGTGACTATTCCGTCCGCGCGATCCACCGCGAAGTCCGTATCCTGGATGAGCGCGACGCCGCCGGGACCCGTGACACTTACGGCGAACACGTTGCCCTGGGGAAGTTGCACCTGCAGGCTCGAGTTGAATGTGTACGCGGACGCGCCGACTGTGATTGTGCTTTCTCCGGCATCTTCGAGCGCGATGCCCTTGATGAAGAGTGGAAAGTTATCGGGCTGCGAGGCTTCAACCGCGACGGTGCTGAGCGCGAAAGTGGACGCGTAGGTCCAGACGCCGCCCTGTTTGTCGCGCTTCACGAATTTTTCGTTTACCGGGTAGATTTTGCGGCAGCCGGGGATCTGATAGCCGGTCAGGGCGGTGCGGATTGCCTCGATGATTGCGTAGGCGCCTGGACTTGGCCCCGATGCGTCGCCGCCGACGGCCCATCCGAGGTCGCGCATCATGATTGAAATCTCGAACTCGAGTTTGCGTTGCTGGATTATCGCCGCCGTGTCGAGCAGCTCGCCGTATTGCGCGCCCTTGTACATCACGAGCGCCGTACCGACGCGATGGGTCATGCGCCAGGTTTCCGGACGATCCGGATAGTGCGCGATTTCGATCGAGCTGATTTGCGATCGCAGCTGGCTGACGATCGCGTCTTCGATGGTCGCGATGTCGAGCGCGGTCGGTGGCGTGAAGGTCACGCCGTTCCACGGCGCGTCAAGCATGACACCCATCTCAGTAGCCCTTCAGTTTGTCGCGATCGAAGACGCGGCCGGGACCCTGCACGGTTTCGACTGAGCCCGCCAACGGCGGCTCCTGGTTGTCGGCGGAGAGGCCCAGGGTGAGATCGCCGGCCGCGACTTTCGCAAGCATCGCGACCGCGTCCTCGTAGCGCTGGCGCGCGTCTTCGAGATCATGCAGCGGGCGCAGCGACTGCATCCGGTACATCGCGATGTCAGTAGTGAGCCGGTTGAGGACGGCGGGCGGGTCCGTGAGCGGCAAGCTGAAGCGGCCTTCGAGGTAGCCGTCGATTTCGGCCGAGGCGTCGGCGAGGGCCTGCGTGATCGGCGTGTCGTTTATAGTAGTTGCGGTCGGATCCTCATTAGTCAGTTGGACCAGGTCGCGATTAGGGTATCGATTGATCATGTCCTGGGCGCTCGCGTAACTCACTTTCGTAACCTCATCGCTTGCGAAGTGACTATTCGCGTATCAGGGCTCTCCGCGGGCGCTGGACGACTGATTTGCGCCCGCGGAGAGTGGCCATTGGATCCGGCGGCGCGGGCAGGAGGGGAACCCGCGGTGGGCCGGCTCTGGGAAACCGGATTTATCGCTGCTTCACTTTTCACGGCGTCGCCTTAGGCGAGGAACTCGCTGACGATGAGGTCCGCGCTGTTGCGCCAGATGTTCGAGGTGGCGACGTTGGCGCTCGCGCCGGCGCCGGCCATGAACTCGGAGTTGAGCAACTGGCGCGCGACTTCTTCGAGCGTCGGCGGCACCAGCAGGAACACGCCGCTGCGGCTCGACAATGCTCCAAACGGCTGTCCCGCATCGGTTTTGAACGCGCGCATCGCGGCCCGTGCGGCGCCGTAATTCGCCGGATTGCTGAGATCGGTGTTGCTGGCGTAGGCCAACTGCCACAGCCCGACGCCGGTGTTGGCGCGGCCGTCCACGCCGTAGCGGAATTCGCGCCGGTTGAAGACCGCTTCGTCGGCGACATTAGTCATTCGCGTCACTGCGTATTCGCGGCGCAGCTGAAAGATGAACGGACGAATCACGCGCGACGCGTCGATCAGGTACCAGTACGCACCCGATCCGCTCGAGTTGATATTCGCCGCGGTGGTGTCGGTCTGGCCCATCAGGCCGACCGGATGAGCTCGCCGAGAAAAACGGCACGCCGTCGAAGCCGACGACATCGCCCGGATTTGCGACCGCGTCTTTGATCATCGCGAACAGCAGCATGTCCGGATGAACCTTGGTGTCCCATCCGAGCTGCTCGATAATCGGCTCGTAGGCGCCGTAGGTGTCGTCCTCGATATCATTTCGGTCAATAGCCACTGTGTCTTCGAAGTTGCGATTGACTATTGTGTATTCGTGGGTTTCGAGCGCCTGGATTACCCTGTCGCCCAGCCATTCGCGGAACCGGGTAGTGCGGCCGAGCCACGGATAGGTAGTCTGGCGCGAGGCGGATCGGACGACGCTCGAGATTTGCTCGTAGTACGACGGCGGCTTCTCGAAGCCGCGCTGGAAGACGACGTCGAAGCCGGTGAACAATGCGGTCAGATTGGCTGCGCTGATTTCCATCTAATTTTTCCTTTTTTCAGTGAACGTCATCGTCATGCGGACGCGGTTGCCTGATGCCAGAAATCGACCCAGACCTGGCCGCTCGGATCGATCGCGACCACGGTGCCGGCCGCCGCGTATTGCTGCACGCTTGCGCCCGATGCGCGATCGGTCGCGGTGACGTTGTTGTCGTCCAGCGCGAAGCAGACCAGCCCGACCTGCGCGGCGCCGACCGATCCGTCGGTCGCGTAGAGGAACACGCCCTTGCGCGCGGTCAGCGAAATCGCGCCGGCCACGCCGGGATTGTTGATCGCGTTCTGTCCGGGAATTCCGTGCTTAGACGTATTCGGCGCGCCCCACGACCTTGAGCGCGTTAGCGACGGTGGTCGTCGCCGAGGCAGGCACCGCGTTGCCGGCCGCGTTCAGCGCGACCATCCCGCCGAGGTAAACGTTGGTGTTCGCTTCGACCGGATACACGCGCATCCTGCCGCCATCGGCCATCTCGGGCGTGTTTCGCGCATTGGTTAGAGCCGCCATCTTTTCACCTTTTTGAGTATTGAGAGCGCGAGTTTTTTCAGTATTAAGAGCGCCCCGTTAGTTCTGGTTATTGTGAAGTTCCGCGCTGCGGGCTGCGGCGTTTCGCAGGTCCGCGTCGTTGCGTTCGAGGCTGAGGAAATCGGCGCGGCCGCGTTTGCGCCGCACGAACTCCGAATGCTTGAGGCCGAGTTGCGCGCAGATTGCGAGTTCGGCCGCGTTGAGGCCGCCGCCGGCGCGGCTGTCGGCGGGCGGATGTCCACCGAGGCCGAGGTTGTCGCCGACGAGCGACGGCTGCTTGGCGGCGAAGGCCTGGAAGCCGCGCGCGTCGGCGGCGCAGTATGCGATCGCCCATTCGCGCTGCGCGGGGACCAGCTTGCCGGCGCGAATCGCGTCCTCGACCGTATGCGCGGCGCGCTCGCGCGCCCGTTCAGCCTTGAGCGCGTTGAGCTCGGTGAGGGTGCGCTCGAACTCCGCGATCGCGACGTAGTGCGCGGGGTCGAGTGCATGCGTGCTAGTCAACTGTGACGACGCCGCATCGCCGGCCGCGCGCAAGTCGCGCACTTTCGCGACGACGTCGGCAGCCGTCGCGCCGTCATCGAGCTTGAGCAACTCGCGCAATTCGTCAATTGGAATTTCCATGCGTTGATCCTTCGTTTGGTTGTCGGCGGACGCCGTGTGCGACGCCGCGATCGCGGTCAAGTGAAGATTCGGGTTGTTGGTCAGGCCGGCCCGCAGCAGGCGCGTCACGACTCCATCTTTGGGATCGAACTGGAACACCGGCGAGACGTAGCGGTACTCGCGCGCGACGATCGAAGAGGCCGCGCGCGCCGTCCATTCGACCCGTCCCCAGACCGCGCCGGTGCGGACTTCGAGCTCACGAATCCATCCGGCGGCGGGCGCCGGCCGTCCTTCGGGCGCGCCGAAATCGGTGGCGTGATCGTAGTCGATGGGGATACCGGCGTTCATCTGCAAGGCGGTGGTCGAGGCGATCACCGCGGCCGGATCGTCGAGGCGAAAAGGTCCGCGGCCGTCGCGCCCGTAGAAGACGCCGGCCGGAAGCAATTCGATCCATTCGGGGGCGGCGGCGGTTTCGCTTGGCGGCGCGGATGCGGAGGCGGGCGCACCGGCGGTATCGATCACGAACGAAGGAATCAGTTTGCCCGCCCGCGTCTCGCTTTCACCGCCGGTGCGTGTCGTGAGGTGTTGCATCGAGGGGCATTGTGCGCCGAGCCGAGCGATTGCATAAGGCTGAACAGTTCAGCCCTGAACTTTTGTGGCTCAAAGGGTAAGTGACGACCACAGAGAGTTGACGGCGCGGACGATGTGCGAGCGAAAAGGAGCGCTGCGCGATTTTCAGAAACCGGAAAGGCAGCGCTCGCGCGTTGCTGTCCGAGATCCTTCCAGCCGCTCGCGATGCTCGCTCCGTCAGGATGACACCCGCACTCGCGTCGCTCGCTTGCTCGAGGGGCATAGGACGTGATCACATTCCCGAGAATCTTCTGCTCTGTTCCCCCTTTCCACCTTGCAAAGGGCGCGAGGGGCATAGGACATGATCACATTCGCGAGAATCTTCTGCTCTGTTCCCCCTTTCCACCCTGGAAAGGGGGCGAGGGGGATAGGACGTGGCGGAATGGTTACCTCAATTCCCCTTCCCCATCCTGGGGAAGGGGCCAGGGGTTAGGGCTCTGTGCTTAATGATATTTGCCGGACATCACATTAGCGAAGATCGCACGGCTCGCATTTCTAATCCTCAGGCTGTTAGAAATCTCTCACCATGAAAACTGGTTCGGCGATGATTGAACTTAGCGGCCTGCGGGTCGAGCGCGAGGCAGTGATCCTCGAATCCATCGATTGGCGGGTCGCGCGCGGGGAGCATTGGGCGATTCTCGGCGCCAATGGTTCGGGCAAGACTTCGCTGCTGCGCGCACTCACCGGATATCTGCCGCCGACGGCCGGCGAGATTCGCGTGCTGGGCGAGACCTACGGGCGCTTTGACTGGCGCGACCTGAGGACCCGCATCGGGCTGGTCAGCTCGAGCGTGCATCAGATGATGGACGACAACGAAACGGCCCTCAAAGCGGTGGTCAGCGGCCGTTATGCGCAGATTGGCTATTGGGGCGATCTGCGCGACGAGGATCGCCGCGCGGCCGACGCGATCCTGCGCCGGATCGAGGCGCGCGATCTGCGCGATCGGCCGTGGCGATTTCTGTCGCAGGGCGAGCGTCAGCGCGTGCTGATAGGGCGGGCGCTGATGTGCTCGCCGCGGCTGCTGATCCTCGACGAGCCGTGTGCGGGACTCGATCCGGTGGCGCGCGAGCACTTCGTGCAATTCATCCAGCGCCTCGCGCGCACTCGCGGCGCGCCCACGATGGTGCTGGTGACGCATCACGTCGAGGAGATCGTGCCGATTTTCTCGCACGTACTGATACTCAAGTCGGGCCGCGTGCTGGCGGCCGGCGCGCGCGCACGCATACTCACTTCGGCGACCCTGTCCGACGCGTTCGCGGCGCCGGTAATACTCAGTCGCGCGCGCGGCAGATACTCACTCGCGGTTCGCGCCGATCGCGGAATAGTCATTTGACTATCCGAGGGTGGCCGGCACTCTAACCCCTAACCCCTGACCCCTTCCCCAGGAAAAATTGGGGAAGGGGAACCAGAAAAACCATCCGAGCACGACGCCGTCCTATCCCCCTAACCCCCTTTCCGATCCGGAAAGGGGGAACAGACAAAAGAGCTTCGGGTTCCTCCTATCCATCCCGAACATGGGCTAGCGAGATAAGAAATCTCTGTTTCCCCTTTCCATCTTGCAAACGCTCGGAGTGAATTTTCTGTTCCCCCTTTCCACGCTGGAGACGCTCTCGGAACCGAATTTTTCTGTTCCCCCTTTCCATGCTGGAAAGGGGGTGAGGGGGATAGGACCCGACGACTTCCCTGACTTCGTTCCCCTTCCCCGTTCGGGGAAGGGGCTAGGGGTTAGGGTTCCGCATCTCCAAACATAACGCAAAGCGGCGAGCCCGAGGGCTCGCCGCTTGCTTGCATGCGTTGTCAGTCAGCAGCAGCCGCCTAATGCTTCGGCGCCTTGCCTGTCCCCGACAGCGGGATCATCTGCGGCGCATCCATCGCGTCGTCGTTGATGATCAATTCTCCGCTATGGGCGGCGTCATCCGGCGGCGTGAAGGTCACCGAAACGTTGCAGGTCTTCCCCGGCGCCAACGCTTTGATGCATTCGGTCTTGACCGCGAAGGGAGCCGCGGCCGTCTCGCCGGTGATCGTCACGGTAATCTTCGACTTCTTCGAGCTCGCGTTCTTGATCTTCACCTTCTTGGACTTGCTGGTCTTGAGGACCGTCGTCGTTTTGCCAAACTTCAGCGATTTCGGTGAAATCGACAGCTTGCCCACACCAGGCGTCGGCGTCGACGTCGGCGTTGCGGT
This sequence comes from uncultured delta proteobacterium, assembly GCA_963756005.1. GTDB lineage: Bacteria > Desulfobacterota > Binatia > Binatales > Binataceae > Binatus. The sequence continues at coordinate 58,832 of CAVWMC010000010.1, read as the reverse complement.
CGCAGTCGCAGTCATGGACGGGCTCGGCGATATGGTTGTCGTGGCCGTTGCCGTAGTGGTGGCGGTCGTCGTCGGGGTTGCAGTCCTGGTTGCCGTTGCGGTGGGCGTCGCCGTATGCGAGCTGGTCGAAGTCGCTGTCGCGGTGTTGGTTGCCGTCGCCGTCGCGGTATGCGTTGCGGTCGCGGTGGCAGTCGCCGTATGCGAGGTGGTCGCCGTCGCCGTCGCAGTGCTGGTTGCGGTCGCGGTCGCCGTCGCGGTGCGCGAGCCGGTCGCCGTCGCCGTCGCGGTATGCGTTGCGGTCGCGGTCGCAGTTGCGGTCGGCGCGCCCGTGCCGGTTGCCGTCGCAGTCGCGGTATGAGTTCCAGTTGCCGTCGCAGTCGCAGTAGCAGTAGCGCCGGTGGACGTCGCGGTGGGCGTCGGCTTGGTGAACGGCGTCGGGCATGCATTGCCCGCCGGATCGAGCACCGTCATGAACGCATTGGTGCTGCTCTCTCCCGACGCGTTATTGAAAAACTGGAACGCATTCGGCGTGACCGGGAAGTCGGTCGAGTAGGTGGTGCCGGCCACGAAAATGTGGTTGCTCGCTTCATCAAAAGCGATACCCAGTCCGATGTCGCCCTCGCCGGATCCCCCGAGCAGGGTCGAGAACACCAACTGATTCGCGGTGTTCGTCTGCGTCGTGTCGAGTGCCGAGACGAAGGCCGTAATCGGAACCTGAAAACTAAAAACCGAGACCGAAAAGGTAATGCCGGCGCTGTTATTGGTCGCCTGGCAATTGTTGGTGCTGGTGGGGAACGTACTGGTATAGCCCGTTTCCAGCGGCGAGGCTGAGGTCGTGAGGCCCGTGACGTAAACGATGCCGCTGTGTTCGGCGATGGCGCCGATGGCGTCGCCAACTCCGAGAATTCCACCGACGATGAAACCGGTGCCGCCGAAGTAGCTCGAATAGAGAATCTGAGTCAGGCCCGCGCTTGCAGTCGGATCAATCTCCGTGATGAATCCGGTCGTCGCCGGAGCGCCGGCCGAGGTGCTGGCTCGATTGGTCGAGAACAACGCATGCGCGCTGACCGGAAAATTGGTCGAAGCGGTCGCGCCCGCGATAAACAATTTGCCGCCGTCGATCACGATTCCCGTCCCGAGGTCGCCAATCGCCACGCCTGCGAGCGAGTTGTTGGTGCCGCTGCCGCCGAGGTAGCTGCCGTAGGTCAGCGTGTTGGCGGCGGTCGTCTGGGTCGGATCGAAGGTGGCGGCAAACGCCATGCTGGTCGAATTGGTAGCGCCCAGGAATGTGGCTTGCGTCGCGTTTTTCGTCGGGATGTTGTTTGAGAACGCCGCCCCGGTAATCGCGACCTGTGTCGCCGACTCGGCTGAGATGTCGATGCCGGCGTCGCCGTTCCCTAAACTCGCCGTGCCGCCGTAGTAAGTCGAATAGACCGGCGCCGCGGCCGAGCCGCCGCCGCCGACCACCATCATGAAGCCGTTGCTCAAGCCGTTTTCGCCGCTCGCGAGCTCGGCCTGCGCGGCGTTGCTGGTCACGATAAATCCGTCGGTGGCCGCGGTGCTCTGGGTCGATCCGACAATGTATGCCTCGCAATTAGAGCTGCAGCTCGGCACCACCGCGACGCGCGCGGCGGTCGCATTGAGAGCGCCGGGGATATAGCACGAGTACACGAGGCTGTTGCCGCCCGCGCCCAGCTCGCTGACGAAGCCGACGTTGGTGTGCGGATTCTTGCCGTTGTTATGGCCGGTGGTGCCCCAGGTTCCGCAATCCTCGACCCCCGGAAAATCCACCACGGTCGGATCGTGCGAGTTGCCCGAGTAGGTCTGTCCGACCACGTAGGCGTCGCCGTCACCGTCCACCGCGATGCCGAAGCCGAGGTCGCCGTCGCCGGTCGCGGTGACTTTGGTGTCGCCCTGCGCGCCCAGGTAGGTGGCGTAATCGAGCGAGTTGCCGTCGCTCTGGGTGATATCGAATTTGGCGATAAAGACGTTCTCGTTCTGCGTCGGAGGAGTGCCGCCGCCCTCGAGCGTCGTTTGAAACGCGCTCTTCACAGGCAGGTCGTTCGAGTACGCCGACCCCGTGATGTAGGCATGCGCGGACGAATCAATCGCGACGTCAACGCCGGTTTCGGAGTCGATCAGACTGGCGTTACCGAGCACCGATCCGAATTGCTCGAGGTTGAGCGGCCCAGTGCTCGAGCCGTGCCCGCCGAAATATGTCGAATACGGGATCGTCGCCACCGTCGGATCGATATACAGCGTCTTGCCGCGATCGTAATTGGCGAGATCGAAGCCGACCTGCCGCGTCGGAATCCCCGCGACGACGACGCCGTCCTGGCCCAGCTTGAAGCTGCCCTCGACCGCGACTTTGCTGCCGTCCGGATTCTGCTGATAGTTCTGCGGCTTCGCGATCCTGATAGTTCCAGAATCGGTCGCGATGATGATATCGCCCGAGGCGGTCTGCGTCGTCTTGGCCGGTCCTTCGATCGCAAACTTTATCTTCGAGGTGTCCGCGCCCGGCGCCGCGATCAGATCGTATTCAAGTGCGTTCGGCGTCCCGTAATAAACTACATCGACGCCCGGATACACGTCATGGAAGCGCACGCGGCCGTAGGTCGGGATGTCGCGATGCCAGTTCGCCTTCTTCCCAATCAGGTAGTTAACCCGTCCCGGCAACGGCTGCAGCCCCTCGACTTCCGGATGCTGATTGGCGCCGACCATCCGCACGCGCACCGCCGACTCGGTAAGGTTGGTGTTGCCGTCGGCCTTGTAAGGAAATCCCTTCGGCATCGGGCCCTTGTGAAATTCGCCGCCGATCATCGAGAAGACCGCGGCGTCGTCAGTCAGGAACAGCGAGTAGCGCCCGCTGCGCGAAAGATACCGCACGCTCGAATCGACCTGCCCCCGATTCACCTCGAAGTAAAGCGGCAGCCCGGCAATCTTGTCGAGCGCTTCCTTGCGCGCTTGCTCCGGATTCGACCGCGTCGCGGCCGCTCCGATTCGCGATCCAAACCACAGGACCACGAACGCCAATATCGCCACTGCCCCAATCGATACCGCCGCGACAGTCCGCCGCGCGCGCGCCGAAACGCCATAACTACGAACAGCCATTGTGTTCCTCCCTAAATGGAACCCACCCTGCGCTCTTAAAACTTTAGGCCCGCGGTACGGTTATCGAGGGCCTAAAGTCGCAAGATTGCGAAGTTAGTACCATTATGCGCGCTTTAAGACAAGGAAATTGACCACAGCGATCTAAAAACGCCGTTCAAATGAACTAAATTGCGCTAAACGTGGCATCGCCCGCGAATTTTCCGCTCTGTTCCCCCTTTCCACCCTCGAAACGGGTCGAGGGGGATCGGACGTAATCACACTCCCGCGAATTTTCCACTCTGTTCCCCCTTTCCACCCTCGAAACGGGTCGAGGGGAATCGGACGTAATCACACTCCCGAGAATTTTCCGCTCTGTTCCCCCTTTCCACCCTGGAAAGGGGGTGAGGGGGATAGGACGTGGCGGAATCGTTACTCAAATCCCCTTCCCCATCCTAGGGGAAGGGGCCAGGGGTTAGGGCTCTGTGCTTAAAGATATTTGCCGGGACAGCACGCTAAATGTGCTGAACCCCGCCCTAATCGCTCACTTGCCCACCCCGCTCACCTTGACCTTGACCGCGCGATGCTTCGGGTCGCTGCTCGTTATCTCGAGCACCCCGTGCATCTTCCCCTTCGCACTCGGCGCGAACTCAATCGTCACCGCCATCGACCCATGCGGACTCACGATGAAGTCTCCGCCGCTCACCACGAACGGCGCGCCCAGCGTCGGCACCGCGGCGTCCATCGTCACCGTCCCCGCGTTTTTGATCTTCAGGATGTGCGACTTCGATTTGCTCCCGACCACGACGCTGCCGAAATTGATCGACTTCGGCTTGAGCTTCAGCTTGCCGCCCGCTTGCGGCGTCTGCGTTGGCGACGCGGTCGGCGTCGCCGTCGCCGTCGACGACGCGGTCGCGCTCGTCGTCGCGGTCGCAGTCACCGTCGCCGTCGCCGTCGCGGTACCGGTCGCGGATGCGGTCGGCGTCGCACTCGGCGTCGGCGTCATCAGGATACCGTCGTAGATCATCGCTCGATTGTTCCGCGTGTCAGCCACGAACAGGTCGATATTCGCATCAACCGCCACCGCCGACGGCGCGCACAGGCTGTCGGCGCCGAGCCCGAACAAGTCGCCGATTGCGATTCCGTAGTCGCATCCCGCAGTCGCGAAATTCCCGCTGTCGCCCTGCCCCAGCACCATCGATGCCGCGCTATCCGAACCGAACGGCGCCGCGTATTCGATCACGCGATCGTTGTTCGCGTCCGCCACCCACAGATTGCCGATCACGTCGAGCATCAACCCCAATGGCGCGCATAGCGTCGAAGCCGTCGGCGCCGCGCTCCCGCGATTACATCGCGACGCCGTGAAGTCCGCCGACTGCCCGAACACCCGCGACGCATCCTGCGTGCCCGCAAGCGGCGCGTCGATTTCGATCACGCGATTGTTACCGCTATCGGCGACAAACAGATCGCCCGCCGCGTCGATCGCCACGCCGCCCGGATTGCACATCGCGTGATTGCTCGCCGGCGGATCGCCCCCGACGCCGTCAGCGCATTGCGTGCCGGAAAAATCGGTCACGCCAGTCTGCCCGTACGCCCGGCTCGCGATCGCATCCGACGCGACCGGCGGATTGCCCGCCTGCGCGAACTCGAGCACGCGGCTGTTCCCCGCGTCCGCAATATAGATGTTACCGGCGCCGTCGATCGCCGCGCCCGACGGATTGCACAGGGTCGTCGCGTTGGCGCCGCCCGGATTGCAGCTCCGCGTCGTGAACCCGCCCGCTTGCCCGTAAACGAAATCCGCCGACGCGTCGCCCGCGCCCGGCTCGCCGCTCGCCGCGTTGAACGGCGTGTTATACACCAGCACCCGATTGTTGCCCGCGTCCGCGACGTACAGATTTCCCACCGCATCGACCGCCATCCGCGCCGGTCCGCACAGGCTGTCCGCGCCCAGTCCGCCAACGTCACCCGCCGCCACGCCGTTGTTGCACTTGTACGAGAACAGGTCCGGCTGCCCGATCACGATGTCGGCCGGCTGCGCGGCGGTGAACGCCGCCACGTCGCGCCATCCGAGCACGCGATTGTTCGCGGTGTCGGCCACATACAGATGCCGCCGCGGCGGCTGCGACGCCGCATCGACCGCAATTCCGCCCGGCGAATTCTCGCCGATCGCATCGACCAGGTTCGGCCCGTTATGCGCCCGATCGATCTGTCCGCCGGTGCCGTTGGCGACCGCGTTGCCCGGCGATCCGAATTCGTTGAACTCCAGCACCCGGTTATTGGCCTGGTCGGCGACGTAAAGGTTATTGACCCCGTCGATCGCGAGCCCCATCGGAAATTGCAGCGACGCCGCATTCGGATTCTGCGCGCCCGGCCCGATCTGAAGGTTGAGCAGGTCCGACCTCATCAGCGGCACCGGCTGCGTGTACTCATAAACCTGGTTGTGCGCCTCCGACGAGACATAAAAATTCTGATTCGAATCGACCGCGACTCCCGACGGCTGCACCAAACTATTGCCCTCGAACACCAGGTCCGGCGTCCCATTGTTGGCCTGCCCGTAGCCGAACGGGCCGTTGTATTCGAGCGCCCGATTGTTCTCGGTGTCGGGCACGTAAAGATTGTCGCCGCCATCGACCGCGATCCCCACGCCGAAAAACGGCGCGATGCACAAACTCGTCGGCGTCGCGCCGCCGCCCTGGTTGCATGCGCCGCTGACCAGGTCCGGCTGTCCAATCGCCGCGTCGGCCGTCGCGTCGCCGAAATTTCCCGGCGTCCCTTTCACCTTCGTCATCGGCATCGGCGAGAAATACACCAGCGCGCGATTGTTGTTGACGTCCGCCACGAACAGATTCCCGCTCGCATCGATCGCCACACCCTGGGGACTGAACAGGCTGTCGGCGCTGAGCCCGCCCTCATTCCCCGCACTCGTGATAAAACTCCCGCCCTGCCCAAACACCGCCGTCGCCGCGAAATCGCTGGCCTGCCCCATCCCGCTCAGCGCCGCGAACGGATCGTCGTACACCAGCACCCGGTTGTTTTGCGCGTCGCCGACGTACACCCGATGCGCCACGTCGAACGCCACCCCGATTGGCCGGCACAGCGTCGTCGCATCCGGCGCCGCCGCGTTCTGATTGCATCCCGACGAATTGAAATCCGCCTGCCCGATCACCAGGTCCGCCGCGCCGCCCGCCGCGAACGCCGTCGCGCTCAGCCACCCCATCACGCGATTGTTCTCCGAGTCCGCGACAAGCACATGACCGTTGGCCTTGTCGATCGCGACATCGGCCGGCGCGTTCATTCCGATCGCATCGACAAAATTGACCTGGTTATGAACGAAATCGCTCTGCCCCAGCACGCCGTCCGCGCTCGACCCGCCAACCCCCGCGCGCACCGCCGCCACGAGCATGCCCGCAGCAATCAATAAGACAATCCCGCCGCTCCGCAAGCCAGGCCGCACATGCTCTCCTTCGCGCACCTGAGCCAGCGACTTCCGATCGTGCGCGATCGTGCGAAGAAGAAACGGACAGCGGAGTCAGGTTGCGTGTAAACTACTTGTCAAGCAGAGCATAGCTCCAAGTGGAGCACCCCCGAACGCCCCCGAAGTTCCCCAAAGCACACATCGTCCACTATTTTTGTGCTCATCCCGACAAAGCGATCCCAAATCCTAACCTCTCCTTGTCCGAGGAGAGGTCGGCGAAAGCCGCGCAGCGGTGTCGCCGGGAGAGGTTCAACGCCTGACATCGCCACAACCCCAACTCGTCTAACCACAACTGACGACACGCCCTCCGCGCCGCTCCTTCTCCCCCGACCCTGAGAGCAAAATGGCGTCCTCGCCATTTTGCGATTAGTACTGGGTGCAGGGGTCACCCCTGCCGCCCGCCGCGCAGGCGATGCGATTTCTTCGCGTTATTTTCATCGTCACCTTCTTGGAGGTTCTCCCCGCCCTACGCGCCGCACCCCCACACCAAAAAATACGCGCGCCCCGCCGAGAGGCGACGGGGCGCGCGATTGCTCCTTCAGAGCCCGACCGCATTCGCAGTCCTGCTACCGGTACTCATTGAATCCGTAAGGCACTCCGCCACAGCTCCGCTCCGCGCGATGCAGTTGATAGAGCAGGTCGGCCGCCGCCGCCGGATGCCCGGTCTCTTCGTCGTGCCGATACACGTTGCGCAGATGCTCCGCCCACGCGCACGCGCCGCCGCTGTAACCGTTGGGCATTACCCATCCGCCGGCCGCGTACTCGCGATCATGATCGAAGTCGCGACCGCCATAGTTCTTGTAGTCCCGGCCGCCGCGATTGTAGTCACGGTCGCGATTGTTCCAGTCGCGGTCGTTGCGCTCTCCGCGAACTTCACGATTAGCCGTCACCGCCGGCGCGCCTTTGTATGCGCGGACGTTATCGCGGGACTCGACTCGAGCCGCCGGCGCCGCCTGACGCTCCGGCGCTCTCGCGTGCGATTCATTCGAACGCGTTTGCACCTGCACCTGACGCTCCGGCGCTTTGGCGTGCGATTCGTTCGAACGCGATTGCACCTGCGCCTGGTGCGCGTCGTTGCTGCCCCGATTGTTATCCTGCGCGGCGGCCGTAATCGGCGCCGCCATCAGCGCCAGCCCAATCAACCCCGTCATCAGATTTTTGCTGAATTTCATCTTCATTCACCTCTACCCGATAAGGTAGAGCATCAAAGATGCCAACCGGCCCGACGCAAAAACCCCGCATAATCCCGTTCCTCTTCGCGACCAAGACCAACAAACCACCCACAAACAAAGAACCCGGCAATTTTTGCAATCAACCTTTCCAGACAATCAAACCCTCAAAATCGCAACGTCCCAGCACGTCTTAATGTACGTTTAAAATCGCCGCACCCCTGACACAATCACCCTAACCCCTGCCCCCTTCCCCAGAAAAAATTGGGGAAGGGGAATCGGAAAAACATGCGCGCGCGCCACCGTCCTATCCCCCTAACCCCCTTTCCGTTCCGGAAAGGGGGAACAGAAAAAAGATCTTCAGGTCCCCCCTTATTTATCTGTTCCCCCTTTCCATTCTGGAAAGGGAGCCAGGGGGATAGGTCACTACGATTGCACGACATATTCTGTTCTCCCCCTTTCCATGCTGGAAGGGCCTTCGGGACCCCTTCATGCTGGAAGGGCCTTCGGATTCTCTGTTCCCCCTTTCCATGCTGGAAAGGGGGTGAGGGGGATAGGACGGAACGACTCCCCTGACTTCGTTCCCCTTCCCCATCCTGGGGAAGGGGCTAGGGGTTAGGGACCCGCCGACGCAGCGCCGCTCGAATCGCGGCAATCACCGACGCCAAATCATCCCGCACCGATGCCATTCGACACCCTGAGCACCCGGATCCCGCACCGCCGAAAATAATCGTCGCGCATTTTGTCGTATCCCTGTTGCTCGCGATGCGGGCTTCCATCGATCTCCACCACCAGCCGCGCCGCATGACAATAGAAATCCACGATGTAAGGCGCGAGCACCTGCTGTCGCCTGAAGTGCGCCCCCAACCGATTACCGCGAAGCTCATGCCAAATCACGTGCTCCTCCGGAGTCATGCGTCCGCGCAACTCAAGCGCGCGCGGCGTCAGTTCCGGATTTCTTTGTTCACGCAGAGTCAACTGTGGCATCTGCTGGTTACTAGCACTGGACGCCAGCAAACAAAACCACCTAACCCCTGATCCCTTTCCCCAGGAAAAATTGGAGAAGGGGAACCAGAACAACATCAGGGGTAGCGCCGTCCTGTCCCCCTAACCCCCTTTCCGGTCCGGAAAGGGGGAACACAAAAAAGAGCTTCGGGTTCCTCCTATCCGTTGTGAAAAGGGACTAGCGAGGTAGGAACTCAACGCAGGCAGTATCGTCAACGTCAAGCCGCTCTCGTTCCCCATTTCCATCCTGGAAACGCCCTCGGGAAGAATTTTCTGTTCCCCCTTTCCATGCTGGAAAGGCTCGGGACCGAGTTTTCTATCCCCGTTCTCCATACTGAAATGCCCTCGAAACCCCAGTTTTCTGTCCCCCTTTCCATTCTGGAAAGAGCGCCAGCGCGATAGGATCTCACGACGCCACAACAAACTCTCTTCCCCCTTTCCATTCTGGAAAGAGCGCCAGCGCGACAGGATCTCACGACGCCACAACAAACTCTCTTCCCCCTTTCCATTCTGGAAAGAGCGCCAGCGCGACAGGATCTCACGACGCCACAACAAACTCTCTTCCCCCTTTCCATTCTGGAAAGAGCGCCAGCGCGATAGGATCTCACGACGCCACAACAAACTCTCTTCCCCCTTTCCATTTTGGAAAGGGGGCTAGGGGGATAGGACACCACGACGCCACGACGTTTCTGTTCCCCTTCCCCATCCTGGGGAAGGGGCTAGGGGTTAGGGCTACCCGCAATGACGCCCGCACGACAATTCGCAAAGAAACCGGGATTCTTCGCTCCGCTCTGAATGACACAAAAAATGAGCAAGCGGGCTGTTGAGATGATCTCGCAGCACCCTCACCTACCGGCCGCGATGCGGCCGGCCGCCTCTCCCGTAAAAATAACGGGCGAGGTAAGAATCGGAACCTCACCTCCTCTGACCAGTATTGACATCGACGAACTCCCGCATTCCCTCTTATCACCGGGTGCAGGGGTCACCCCTGCCGAGGAAGCGTGAAACCACCGTGGTTTCACATCAAATTCCTCCCTCACCGATAAAGTTTGAACGGCTCGACTCCCGCGCTGAACGCCGTGCCCGACAGCACAATCCGCGGCATCGTCGAGCAATTCGCCACCGGCGCATGCAGCATCAGCGGATGCGCCAGGATTACGTCGCCCGCTTCCCCGGTCATTTCAACCACGCGCATCTCCACTCCCTCGGCCTTGCTCCCGACGCTCATGAAACGCCGCACGCGGTCGGCCTTCTCGTCCCTCGAACACAGCGCCTTGACCCACGGATACGCGCGAATCAGGCGCTTGCGCGCCTCGGCCGACGGAACGCTCTCGCCCTCGCGCACCAGGTTTTGCACCAGCCGATGGGACCCGGCGACGAACACGGTGCCGCCGCCTCCCGCCGTCAGCTTCGCCAGGCATGTGAAAATCCTCACTCCCGCCATCCCCGACAGCGCGCGCGACGCCGGAAAGTCCAGATGCCAGGCGGCAGATGGAACGTCCCAAGCGCCCCGCGATTCCGGAAACGTCACCAGCAGCGATCCCCATCGCTCCGGCCGCCGCCATTTTCCATGACCCAGCAAGTCGTCGAGCGCGCGACAGACGACCGCGTTGCCGACTTGCTCGAAAGTTTCCGTCTTCGGGATATGACGCGTGCCCATGAATCGATAATCGCCGCCAATCTGCTCGACGCCGCGGCTGCCGGGTTCCGGCCAGGTCTCCGGCGCCTCGCGATGTATCTGATAGCGCTCGCGCAGGTTCTTCCAGATAGTCGCCAGCATCTCCTCGACCGCGGATTTCGCGATCGCGCCCGGCATTCGGACTATCCCGCATCGATTGAATTCATCGCGCTGTTCAGCGGTAAGCATTGCGCACCTCCCGTCGCTTCTTCGATTCGCCCGATCCTCTGAAAAAAAAGTTAAACCCGAAACGCAAAAACGAAAACGCCTCGTGCCTGTCCACCGCAAACTCCGGATGGACAAACACGGGGCGTCCCCGTGTTCAGGCCCGCTTCATTATACTGTCAAAGCAGGCTCGGATATTTTCGACAACGCCGACAGACCGTCACGCGCGCCGACTCAAAATGTTATGCCAACTTTCCCCCGCCATGACAACCAGCCCAACCCAATAACTCGGCGGCACTAACATCGAAGCGTGAAACCCGCTTCTGTTCCCCCCTTTCCATGCTGAAAACAAAACCACCCTAACCCCTGACCCCTTCCCCAGGAAAAATTGGGGAAGGGGAACCAGAAAAAACATCCGGGCGCAGGTGCCGTCCTATCCCCCTCACCCCCTTTCCGCTCCGGAAAGGGGGAACAGACAAATGAGCTCCGCGTTCCTCCTTATCCGTCATGCAACCTCTTTCGGAGCCGGATTTCCTGTTCCCCCTTTCCATGCTGAAAACGCTCTCGGAGCCAGATTTCCTGTTCCCCTTTCCATTCTGGAAACGCTCTCGGGACCGGATTCTCTGTTCCCCCTTTCCATTTGGAAAGGGGGTGAGGGGGATAGGACGAAACAACTTCCCTGCCTTCGTTCCCCTTCCCCAATTTTCCCCTGGGGAAGGGGCTAGGGGTTAGGGTTCTGTATATTTTCCAAGCTTGAGCCGGAGGATTGTACGAAACGCTCTCGGGACCGGATTCTCTGTTCCCCCTTTCCATTCTGGAAAGGGGGTGAGGGGGATAGGACGGAACGACTCCTCTGACTTCATTCCCCTTCCCCATCCTGGGGAAGGGGCTAGGGGTTAGGGTTCCGCCCGATAACCGCCGCGCGACAATTCGCAAAGAACCGGGATTCTTCGCTGCGCCCTGAATGACACAAAGACACTGGCTGCATGGCTCACCTCTACTGAACCCACCGTACGATTCCTCGCGATAAAGTCCCCCCGCGCGCCTCGCCCCGCGCATTTTTCCTTTCCCCATCCACCTGCTAATCTTCTCCCCGAAAATTGTCCCAACCTCGGCACCGTGAAAGGAGACCGCGATCATGACAATCAAAGAGCGCTTCGGGCTTGTGACCCTGACTCTCGCCGCCGCCTTCGTTGGTGGCAGCGTGTCCGGCCATATCTTCGCCGCTCGCGCCGTTGACGCCGCCAACGCGCCCCGCATGATCACCGCGCAGAAGTTCATGCTCGTTGACAGTCACGGCAAGACTCGCGGCGAATTCAATGTCACCAGCAAGGGCGTCGCACAAATCGCCGTCTTCGACGGCACCGGCACGCTGCGCGCCGGCCTCGGCGTCGGCACCGACGGCGCCCCCGCGCTCGGCATCTACGGCCACGACGGCAAGCCTCGCGCCGAAGTCGGCCTCACCAACAGCGTCGCGCGAATCGTCCTCTTCGACGCCAACGCGACCGCGCAAGCCTCTCTCGGCGTCGCCCCCGACGGTCAATCCGGCCTCGGCCTGATGGATAAAGCGGGCAATCCGCGCGCTTCGATCATCGTGCAACCCGACGGCAGCCCAACCTTGCGCCTCGCCGACGCGCAGCACGGCCGCATCGGGATGGATTCTGACGCCCGACGGACGCCCCGGACTCGCTCTGCTCGGCGCCGACGGCAAGACCCGCGCCTCGCTCACTGTCGATGGCGACGGCGTCGGCGCGCTGACCTTGTTCGACGCCGCCGGTAATCCGATCAACTCCGTCCCCTGATTCACTCTTGACGGGGCGGCCGGCGAACGGCCGCCCCCTTTTTTTCCGCGCATCAAGCCAAAGGAACCAATGCCGCAACGCCCGACCACATCGCTCGTCCGCATCATGCTCATCGCCACGCTGGCGGCCACGCTCGCCGGATGCAGTTCGGCCTCCAATCCGCTCGAGCCGCAGCCGCCGACGCCCGCGCAACAAGCCGAGCAACTCGAGCCGATGCTCTCCGCCGCCGGCTTCCGGATGCTGCCCGCCGACACTCCCGAGCGCCAGCAACAACTGGCGTCGCTGGTTCCGCTCGACGTCAACTACTATGTCGGCAAGACCGGCACCCTGCACTACTACATGGCCGACCCGGACTACTGTAAGTGTATGTACATCGGCACCGAGCAGGATTATCAGCAATTCGAAAAGTTGAAACTCAACCAACAGTTCGAAGCCAAGGAAGGCGAGGTCTCCCGCGAAAATCTCGAAGCCCAGCAGATGGAAGAGATGGACATGCAGGCCGAGGCGTTCAATCCCTACGGCATGGGCCTCGTCGGCCCGATGGGTCCCGCGATGTACTGGTGACGCCTGGCAGTCGCGATCTGTCTCACTAACACATGAACTTTGACGCGTTCATCGCGCGATGCCGCGCGCAATGGCCCGAGTTCGCCGACTCGCGCCGCCTCGCCCGCTCGACCCATCCTGCCGATCGCTCGCTCTCGCACATCCTCGCCGAAATTCCCGGGATGGCCACCGAGAACAAGCTCCGCCTGCTCAATTGCGCCGTCGCCGCGCTCGACCCCGGCGAAGTTTACGTCGAAGTCGGATGCTACAAAGGCGCGAGCATCGTCGGCGCCGCCACCTCGAATCCCAGTGCGCGCATCTTCGCATGCGACAATTTCTCGCAGTTCGACGGCGCCGCCGACGCGCTGCGCCGCACCCTCGACGCGCACACCGCTCCCGGCCAGGTCATCTTCCACGACATGGATTTCCGTGACTTCCTCGCCGCCGCGCCATGGACCCCCGCGCGCATCGGCGCCTACTTCTACGACGGCGGCCACTCCTTCGCCGATCAGTACGACGGCCTCGCACTCGCCATCCCGCACCTCGCCGACGACGCCGTCGTCATCATCGACGACACCAACAAACGCGCCGCCCGCTCCGCCAACCGCCTGGTCGCGCGCGCCCTCCCCGACTTCAAACTGATTTTGAACCTGCGCACCCCGCGCAATCACTCGCCCACATGGTGGAACGGCATCCAGCTCTATCGCTATCAACGCAGCCCCAACGACGCCGCAATAAAATTCCCAACGCCAGGCTTCTGCCATCCGCAAACTGTCTACGACGACATCTTCTTAGAAATGAAACACCGCCGCCGCGCCCGCCGCCAAACCAAAAAAGATCGCCGATCCACAAATCCTTAAACCCACCCACGCTCTAAGCGACTGGCGACAAACGTCGCCAGCCGCGCGCCACGCCCCCAACAAACTTCTTCTCCTAATACTGGGTGCAGGGGTCACCCCTGCCGAAGGAGGTGTGGAACCCACCGCGGGTTCCACATTCAATTAGTTCCCCCCCGTCTCTTTCGATCGCACTCAGCACCGCCTCCCCTTCCCCCGCCGCCGCGATCCCCAGCTTGTCCAGTATCGTCTTCTGCCCGACGCGCAGCCCTCGATCCGCCAGCATCGCCACCACCTCCGCGAACACTTTCACGTCGCTGTCATCCGGCAGCCCCAACTCTATCCGCGGATACTGCTTCTGCGGCCCCATGTTCAGCTCGACTATCGGCCGGACCAAATCGCGCGCGAGCGTCGCCGCCAGTCGCCGCGCATCCGCATTCAGGATGTCGCGCCGGACGCCCTCATGCACCTGCGCGGCCGCCCGCGACCCTCCCCCATTAGGCATTTCAGTAGTCAATGTCTGCCCGAGCACTGCCTTACTTACTTGCGCATCTAGGTATTCGCAAAAGCTCTGATATAGTTCCGAACTGCCATTCTGATGTGCTTCGGTAAACTCTATTACCATCGATTCCGGCATAATCGCCGCCGCATCAGTGCCTATTCGCGATACTGCATTGAGTAATGCCAGTTTATCCTGTTCCGACGCTCCCGGATGGTATTTGCCGACTCTCAATGGCTGTCCGAATACCTCAGTGAACGTTACCCAGTCCTTTAGTACGTAGTTCTTGAATAGGTATGCCCACCCGGCGGCGCGCGCCAACCCTCCGCGTATCGGCAGGCCGGCTTTCGCCTTCGCAAAATGAGTCACGAACTTGTACGGCGCCAGCGGCGCCGTCATCGGCTGTATCCCGATTCCCGGACTCATCGCGGCATACAATCCGCCGCCGCCGAAATGCGTTGGTTGCCGCGTCTGCGCGTCGCTCTCGACCGGGATCGTTTCGCCCTTCAACGTGCGCACCAGTATTTCCTCGCCCGAGATCCAGTCGAACGCGAACCAGCGCGGGTCGCGCCATTTCAATTGTGCGGGAAACCATTCTCTCCCAGTCGTATCCCACATTATCTCGGTCGCCGAAAAACCTTTGCCCACCGCGTCGAGCACGTCGAACAGCACGCTGTCGAGCTGTATCGGCCCGTCGCAGATCATCTCGCGCACCATCGCCGCCGCGCGCTGATCGTCGGCGCCGCTCGAGGCCGCCCGCACGATCAAGTCCAGTTGCGCGACCGCGTTCTTGCGCGTGCCGAGCACCGCCAGGTAGTGCAGGTCCTTTTCTTCCATATCTTGAGCCAGCTCAAGATACAGGTATGGATCCCCAAACTCGGCCTGCTGGAGGATTCCGCTCAGCCGTTCCGGCGTCAGCCCGATCGACGGATGCATCACCGAATATATATTTCGAACGCCCGCCATCGTCGGCGCCGCCTGCTCTTCGCGCAACATTCCAGTATCAACTTCGCGCCCGTATGCATCGTAGAGTGTCATTCTGGTTCTCCCACTCGATTAGTCAGTTCGGGATTCTTTGCTGGCCGCTTCGCCAATTTTCAAAAACCATTCGGCGCCGCACCGATGGCACGCGCCAGGCATCCGGACGATCGCAAGTATAAACTCGTACCCGCATTCCTCACACTTCCATCTCCAGTAGCTATTCATCTGGCTATTTTGCCCGGCACCGCTCCTAACCTTTCCTTGTCCGAGGAGAGGTCGCCCGCTGCTCTTCCTAACCTCTCCTTGTCCGAGGAGAGGTCGGCGTAAGCCGCTTGAAAAGCGGTGTCGCCGGGAGAGGTCCAACGTCGGACGCAAGGCACTGATCTCAAAACCCACGCACCCTGCCTCCGACGCTATCCTCTTCCACCGGCGCCGCCCCGAACGGATTCGCACTTCCCTCGAATCCTCCTCTCATCCCTACGCCGCGCGCCGGGATGTACGCGATCCTTCCCACCTCTGCGCGCGACGCGAAGAACGCGAGCGCCGCCGCCATCGCCGAGTCGCCATGCCGTCCTTTGCCGTCGCTGCCCGCCCGCCGCTCCGAAATTTTCGCGACGCCATTTTCCAACACGATCGCGCGATGGTCTCCCAACACGTCGGCGTCTCTTGGTATCTCGATCGTGCCGTCCTCGAACGCGGCTTTGTAGCGCGGCATATTCTCGCGGTACCACGCCTCCGACAGCATCACCTGCACGATTCGCGCGCCGTAGCGCTGCGCCGCCGTCTCCGCCAGGTACTGCCCGTTGCCGCGCGCGTCCATCGCGCCCGTGGTAAATCGCGGTAGCCGATCGACTATGTAGAACAGCACCTGCTCCTGGTTGCGGAACGGGATATTGCGCAGCTCGACCACGAACGGCGTCCGCCGCGTCAGGTCCTGCCCGATTTGCAGCGGCCAGATCACTGTCAGGTCGCCCGAACGTCCGAAGTCTTCACCGAAATAACTTGCCAGCGCCGGATTCAGCGTCGCGATCACCGGCGCCAGATTGTCGTCGCACCATGCCTGCGTCTCGGAGTAGCGATGCGCTTCCGGACGCCCTGAAAATTCCGCCGGCATCTCCCAGCGCAGAATCGGAATCCCGGCTTTCATCCGCGCTTCGATCAGCACCGAGCTGAGATACGCGCCCGACGACGCGCGCGGGATACAGAACAGCTCTTCGCCGACGTTATCGCCGTAGTAATCGACGATCTGCTGACGCCATTCGCGCTGCTTTTCCTCGCTCCACTCGGTTTCGCTCTGCTCGCAGATTTTTTTGTATAGTCCTTCCGCCAACGCTTCATCAAAGGTCGTCCGATGAAGTGAGTATGGCCTCCTTCCCGCCCGAATCTCACTGACTAGTTCATTGAATGCACTATGCGCACCGTTGTGAGTACTGATTATCCGCACCAATCCGCCCCACATCGTAAACGCCAGCGCCGCTTTCAGCAGTCCGGGCAGGTCTTCGTGGAACGCCGCCTCGTCGATCACCGCGCATCCGTCCTTGCCGCGCAGATTCGACGGCCGCGAGGACAGCGCGACTATTTTGTGCCCCGACGCGAAGCGAATCCGGTACGCCAGGATGTCGCTGCGCTCGTCCTCGAGCACGATTTCCTCGATCGCCTCGGCCGCGCGGTTAAAACGCCGCGCCCATCGCGCCGCCGCCTCGATAAACTCGAGCGCCATGTCCTTGTTGTAGCCGATATACCAGCCGTCGATTCCCGCCCGCCCGCCGGTAGCCGCGCCCAGCGCCCGGTCGGCCGCCTCAGTCCAGGTAATCCCAATCCGCCGCGACTTCTCACTAACCTTGACCTGCGCCTGATCGGCCAGCCACCGCCGCTGATAAGGAAGTAGTATTGAGAGCGGTTCATTCATTTCAGGTAGTGACTATTGGGGGGAGAGATTCTTACGTCGAGGAGCAGAATCCTGACTCGCGCGCGGAATAGCGCGCTGTATTCGGACCCTTGTATCTGCGAACCAGCGTATGAAGATAGCAGCGGGCGCGGCAGACCGCAGAACCCTTGGTCGGAAGAGACCGCAGGTGAGCAAGGATCGCCGCGTCCGCAAGCTAACGCGTCCACAGCCCGAACAGTTGACAGGGCCGCGCCTGAGGCACGAGCCCGCATTGGACAAGGAAGGGTGGGACGCCAACCAAGGAGCGGAGCGATGGCGGCAGAATTGTACGTTGGGATCGATGTGAGCAAGGCGGAACTGGTGGTGGCGATGCGGCCCGCGGGCGAGCGCATGACGCTTTCCAATGACCGCGCCGGGATCAAGCGCCTGGTCGGACGGTTGGGCGAACTCAAGCCGCAGTTGGTGGTGGTGGAGGCGACCGGCGGACTGCAGCGCCAGGTGGTGGCGGCGTTGTGGCTGGCGGGGATCGCGGTGGCGGCGGTCAATCCGTCGTGGGTGCGCAACTTTGCCAAAGGCCGCGGGGTCATGGCCAAGACCGATCGCAAGGACGCCGAGCTGCTGGCGCTGTTTGCCGAACGGGAACGGCCCGAGGCGCGGCCACCAGCCGACGCCGAGACCCAGGCCTTGCAGGATCTCGTGATGCGGCGCGAGCAGTTGCTCGAGATGCAGGTGGCGGAGAAGCAGCGCCTGGCCCGCGCCGCCGGCACGATGCGCAAGGAACTGCGCCATCACCTCGCGTATCTGGAGGGGCGCATCAAGCAGATCGAAGAGGAGATCGACAAGACCGTGCGGCGTTCCGAGGCGTGGCGGCGCAAGCGCGAGATCGTACGCAGCGTGCCGGGCTTCGGCCGACACTTCAGCGCGATGGTGCTGGCCAAAGTGCCGGAGCTGGGCACCCTCAACCGCAAGCAGATTGGGGCTCTGATAGGAGTGGCGCCGATGCCCGATGACAGCGGCAGCCGCCATGGGCGGCGGATAATCGCCGGCGGACGGTTCGAGGTGCGCAACAAGCTCTACATGTGTGCGATGGTCGCGGCGCACCACAACCCGGTGCTCAAGCAGTTCTACGAGCGGGGGAAAAAGGGGGGGGGGGGGGGGGGGGGGGGGGGGGGGGGGCCACCGCCGCTAATAATTCTCACCTTCATCCTCTCCCTAACAGGGAGAGGAAACAGAAACCCGGATTTCGCGCCTCGATCGGGTCGCCAAAATGAACTGGCTCGCCCTGCAAATGAGACGATCCTTCTGTCTCCTCTCCCTGTTAGGGAGAGGATGAAGGTGAGGGTCCTTGTGTAGCGCGCATCTTTTGCGCGCGAATCAAGATTTTGTTCCTTCCGCTGATCTTGTCTTTCCTCGACGGATCGCGAAGATTTGAAACGATGCGCCCCATCGAATCTCCGCAGGACAACGCGCGCCGCTTGCGACGCGAGCAGACCGACGCGGAACGAATCCTGTGGCGCCATCTGCGGGCCCGTCAGATGAGGGGCGCGAAATTTCGCCGGCAGCATCCGATCGGAGCGTACTTCGCGGATTTTTGCTCGACTGAACGACGGCTTATCGTCGAACTCGATGGGGCGCAGCATGTTGAGCGATCTCGCGAAGACGAAGTCCGTACTTCGTTTCTCGAGTCGGAGGGTTATCGAGTGCTTCGATTCTGGAATAGCCAGGTGCTTGAGAGTGTGGACGAGGTGCTTAGCGCGATCGATAAATTTCTTCGAAGCGCGAACGCAGATGGAGGCGGAACAGAATCCTGACTCGCGCGCAAAAAACGCGCGCTGTATTCGGACCCGCACCTTCATCCTCTCCCTAACAGGGAGAGGAGACAGAAGGATCAGATCGCTTGCGGTGCCGGATATTTCATTTTGATGACGTCTGCCTGCTGAATCTCCATTTCTGTTTCCTCGCCCTGTTAGGGAGAGGATGAAGGTGAGGGTCCTTGTGCAGCGCGCTTTTTTCAGCGCGCGGATCAAGATTCTTTCGTTCTGCAAACAAGTCATCCGCCTAGATCTCCATCAGGACGGCTTTGATTTGTTGGGCGGCGTCTTTGCTCAGGCCTTTGGTGCGGGCTTCGTCGATCTTCTGTTCGGCCTGGGCGAGACCGGCGCGGGCGCGTTCGGTCCATCGTCGGTGATCGGTTTCGGCTTTGACGAGGCCGGAGACGCAGCGTGCGAGGGCGCCGACGTTGACGGCAGCGACAGTTGGGCTGGTGCGTTTTTTCTTGCTGGTTTCCTTTTCTTTGGCGACGACGAGGATTTCGAAGAGGCGGGTCTGCACCAGTCTCATCAGGGCGCTTTGCATTTGGGCGTCGTCGCCTTTGAATTGCTTACAGACGATTCGGGCCTGCTCGGTGGCGAGGCGGACGGAGTCGAGTTGGCGCTCGAAGTTATGGCGATAGTCGTCGATGCCGCGGCGCGAGATCTCGAAGCCATTGTCCGCCAGCCATTTGCGCAGTTGTAGCGATGTATGCATCGCGCCTTCGGTAAGGAACTTGTCGAGCTGATTTTTGAGGTCCCGGGGCATCCGCTTGATCTTCCAAGTCTTGGGCGGCTTCGGTTGGTAGGGCACGCGCTTCGGATGTCCGGCCGGTTCCTTTTGCTTCGCGACTTTTGCTTTCTTCATCGCCGCCCCTCACCAGTACTTGCGCGGGCGCGCGACGCCGGCTGGTGACGGGAAGTTGTACTCGACCACGTCAACGCCGCTGGCGGTGAGCTTGGCGAACCAGGTCTCGCCGCTCTCGCCTTCGAGTTCGAGCAAGCCCAAGTCGCGCAAGTAGGCGAGCTCGCGGCGCACGGTGTTGAGCGACAGCGAGAGCTTGATATCGGCGAGCACGCGCCAGATTATCTGCTCGGAGACCGCTATCGGACGTCCCGCATCGACCACGCGCAGCATCCGCCAGCGCGCTTCCTCGCGATTCTTTTGTTCGATATCAATTGCGTCCGGCATACAGCCTTTCCTTTACCTCGGCGATTTGCTCGCGCATTTCCTCGCGCATCGCGTCCAGCTTCGCGTCGAGCGTTCCGCTGAACCGGATCCAGTCTTCGCGCCGCACGTATTCGAGCGGCAGATTCACGCGCAATTCGGTCAGCGCACTTTCGAGATCATCGACCCGGCTGGTGTCGCGCAGATGCTGTTCGTCGCGGCGCTTGAGCAGCCATTGAATAGTGCTCGCATTGACCGCGACGAACGCGATAAACGCCGCGGCCCATCCAGCGGTGTTGCCAAGATCCGGCACTCAGCCCGCCCCTGCGCGGAGTGATCGAGATAAGAGGAACCTATCCCCTAACCCCTCTCCCTTTTGGAGAGGGGGACAGAGAAGAGCGTGGGGACGTCCGAGCGACCTAACCCCTAACCCCTTCCCGAACGGGAAGGGGAACCGGATTATTGGGAGTAACCCCTTCCCGCGAGGGAAGGGGGACAATCGCGCGCGACAACGGAGCGCGGCCTTAATACTGGGTGCAGGGGTCACCCCCCGCGACGGTGTCGATGCCGCCCGCCGCGCAGGCGGACCGATCCCCGCGCGGTACATCTCGATCGTCAACGCACAATCCATCGACTTACCCTTTCGCCGCGGGCGCGCCCGAGGGCGCTGCGACCGGTGCGGGCGCGACGCCGACCGGGCAGTTACCGAGCGTCACCGTCGCCGGCACGATCAGTTGATTGCTCGCATTGGTGTAGCCGTACACCTGGCACGAGAACTGGCTGCTCTCGGTCTGATAGGTGGTGCTCATCGAGAGCGGCAGCGCGGGCGACTTGCCCTCGCAATAGAGCACGAGGCCGGCGTAATCGACTTGCGCCTGCGCGTTGCAGAAGTTGTTCGCCTCCATGCTGAGCGCGGCGGCGCTGGGAACGATCGAATTCTTGCCGCTGATGATCTGTTTGGGCGTCGGCTCGAGCAGGCCGCCGCCTTGCTGCGCGCATCCGGCGAAAGCGATCGCGAGGACGAAGAGCAGAAGGAAAGCGGAATCCTGAATCGCGCGCGAAACGCGCGCTGTAAAAGGACCCTCACCTTCGATCCTCTCCCTAACAGGGAGAGGGGAAGACAGAACGTTTTGATTCTTTGAACTCATATCAGTTTCACCTCGCGGTCATGGTTGGCGGCCTGTTTTGGTTTCACGGCGCATAAGTAATGTGGCTGGCGGCGGTGCTGAGCGGGGTCGAGAGCTGGCTCAGGCCGGTATCGACCGGAGTTTCGAGTTCGAGAGTAACGACGCCACTGTTGTCGCATCGCGCGACCGCACGATGCGGCGGATAGAGCAGCGGGATTGGGCTGGTCGAAACGTCGAGCGCCATCGCAGTGCCCGGCGCGAGCTCGCCCGCCAGCGGCGCGCGTCCGACCGCGCAGTCGAGCGTGAACATCTGCTCATGCACCTGCGCGCATCCGCCGGCTATCAGCATCAACACCGCGGCAAACGATTTACTGGGAGACACGATTCACCGCGCGGGCGTACGCGTCGCGGCAGTAGTCGCGATCGGCGTGGAGAATCTTGAATCGCTCCTGACGGACAGCGTCCTGGGCGGGTGTGAAGCATGCGGCGAGACCCGATCCGCGCGGGCATGGCGATTGATCGGCGTCGGGCAACTGCGGCCGCGGATCGAGCGGCGCAATTTTGTCAGCGGCCGCGCAATGCGCCGCGATCGATTGCGCGTCCGGCGCGGCGCTCGCGGCGGGCGCGTCGAGATGCGACTCGAACGTCGGCGCGCATCCGCTGATGAGCGAAACGCTAAGCGCCATGGTCAGCATCAACCGCAACTTTGCTTTTCCGTACATCTGCGCTGGCCTCCTCGACGTCGGTTTCGGATTGATCGCTGATCGCGAGCGGCGCGGTGGCGACGATACGGCCGTAGAGCGCGAATACGGCCGTCGTCAGCGCCATCATGTTGCCGAGCGTGACGCCGTTGGCCACGATGTCGCCGGCGATCAGAACGATCGTGCTGACGCATCCGTAAAACGCCTTGGATTTGTAAAACGCCTTCTTAGTCACCTGAGAAACCTCTTTTTCAGTTACCTGAGACAAATGTTGCTTCGCGCGTTTTGCACTCACGCGTAGGCGCGGTTGAGCCATCCGTTGAGAAAATCGGCGCCGTGTTTCTGATTCGCGGCGACCAGCCGGTAATGGGCCGCGAATTCCGACCGCAGCGCCGCCATCAGGGCGGCAGGATCGGCGCGCCGAGCCGCGATCGCGGTGGCCGGATCGAGCACGCCGTCTTCGGTCACCGCATTCCCGCAAGCGCGCAAAGCGCGCTGGAGACATTGGATCGCGGAACGGCCGCCGATGTTGACGCTGAGATCGAAAGTCTTGGACGGCCGGCGGCGGCGGGAAGTTGCGCGAAGCCGAAGCGCAACCACCATTCGCGCCAGTAGATTTCGATCGCGGCGTCGCGCGTGAGCGCCGCTATATCAAGACCGGGATGCGCGCGCGCGGAAATTCCGAAGTTGGTGGCGCCGCCAGGGTCGGCAGCATTCGAGGAGTAGCCGCCCTCCTCTGCCAGCACGCGTTCGACGGCGGCTAGGAACTCAGGGCTGTAGGCGTCACGAGCGGTGGTTGAGGTGTCCACGTTTTAATCGCTCGGCGAGCGGCGCGGACGTTGGCGGAGCGTTAAACGCGGCCGGCTCGCGGTGGCGACTAAGGGCGAGGACTTTGTACACGTAGCGCTCGGTGCATCGGAGTTCCTGGGCGATGTGCGAGATGCTGACGTGATCGGCGCGCATCGCGACGATGCGCGCGCGGCGGCGCAAGTGACTGCTGGTAACCGGAACGACGATGCGATCGCCGCCGAACGCACGCGCCATCGCAAGCGCGGCGCGCAGTCCAATCGAGCGCGTGATCGGATCGCCAGGCGCGGGCGCGCGCGGAACGTAGAAGCGGCGGCCGCCGAAGTCGGCGATGAGCTTGTCGGCGGCGTCGCCACCGATCGAATCGCCGATCAGATCGTAAAACGTCGGACGGATCGTGGCGGCGAACGAATTGAACTGAGGCATCCGCGAAGAAGCGTGAACAAGCGTGGGCATGCGGCTGGCAGCGGTGTTCATAAGTGGTAGGCGAGGCGAAGATTGGGGGGAATCGCGCCGAGCTTGGCGTCGCGATCGTAAACCAGGCGCCAACTGAGCTCGACGTTGTCGTTAACGCATTCGCGGCAGAGGCCGTGATGGCGCATCACGTCGGCGTGAGTGGTGGCGCCGTGACACCAGAGGCAGGCAACGAGGCGGCTAGCAGCGGCGGGACGAACCGGAGCGATCGCGGGTTCCATAAATCCTCCGCGCGAGTTGGGTGGGTAACGAGCGAAGCGGCGACTGCGAAAAAGATCCGGACTGATCGGAGTTTGCGGCCGCGCCGAAAATAAAACTCGCAGATGCTGCGGGCGCGCCGTCGCGAACTGAGCTAAAGATGGGTGAGCTGGGGAATCGAGCGGCGAGCGGGGAGCAGCAAGGATCCAGGGGAGGACGGGGGGAGAGCGAATGGACCGAGCGCGGGTGGCGGCGGCTTGGATTTGAGTTGGGAGTGATTTGCTTGAGACGGGATCATGCGCTTAAAGAATCTTATTTCACATAAGGAGATTTATGTCAACCACTCTAGTTGACGATGCCGCATTCCGGTCCCGGCTGACGCAGGTGATCCATTCGTTCGGATCGGTGGTGTCCTTGGCGACGGCGGTCGGGGTTTCGGACAACGCTATTTACAAGTGGCTGGCGGGGCGGGGGCAGCCGAGCGTGGCGAACCTGGTGGCGCTGGCGCGGGTGGCGCGAGTGTCGGTGGAATGGCTGGCGACGGGATCGGAGGCGGTGCACGGCGCGCAGGCGGGGGCGCGCGCGGCGGAGCATGGCGACTTCATCTTCATGCCGCGGAGCCGGATTCGATTTTCGAGCGGGCGCGAGGGGATGCTGCGCAGCGAGCAGGTGGTGGATTCGGTCGCGTTTCGGGCGGAGTGGATCAAGCGGGTGCTGCACGCAGAGCCGCGCGATTTGATTTTGATCGAAGTGGTGGGCGATTCGATGGCGCCGACGGTGGAGGACGGAGATTTGATCCTGGCGAACCTGGCGGAGCCGCGGTTTCGGCAGGACGGGATCTACTTGTTGCGGCATGACGACGGGCTGGCGGTGAAGCGAATCCAGCGGCGGCCGGACGGGAAGATGCTGATGCGCAGCGACAATCCGAAATACGAGGCGATGGTGGTGGCGAGTGTGAAAATAATCGGGCGCGTGGTCTGGATTGGCGGGTGCGCGTGATTTTTTCAGCGAGTGTCGGCCGTGCTGACGCCGAATTGCGTGATGAAAAGCGCGCACGCGATCATCGCGAGGCCTTTCAAGAACATCGAGACGTTGACGGCGCGCATGACGGGGTCGGCCAACGTGAGCATCGCGGTGCCGTGGACGACGATGGTGACGGGGACGAGAAAAATCACGATGAGCCAGGCGCCGAGGCGCGGGCGGTAGTTGAAGAGGATCAGGACGGCGCCGGCGAGCTCGACGACGGCGGAAATCGCGACCCAGAAGGCGCGGAACGGAATCGGCGCGGGCATCAGGGCGATGTAACTTTGCATCGCGGTAAAGTGGGTGATGCCAGAGAGGAAGAAAATCAGGGTGAAGAGGATGCGGGCGATGAGGCCGATGGCGGGGCTCATGATGGTGAGGTCGTCGGTTGGCATAATCGTGCGCGAACAATAGTGGATCGAAGCCGGCAATAGAAGAGTTTTTCTCTTGCGACATTCCCGGACTATGCTGCAAGCGTGGGATCACGAATTAAAGACACAGAGATTGTGAGGGCCGATCTGGCCGAGGTGATCGGGCGGCATGAGGTCGGGCTCGATGCGGCGCGGCCGGATGCGGTGGCGCGGCGGCGCAGGACGGGGCAGCGGACGGCGCGCGAGAATATCGAGGAGCTGTGCGATGCGGGGACGTTCGTCGAGTACGGGCCGATCGTAGTCGCGGCGCAGCGGCGGCGGCGGACGATCGAGGACTTGATCAAGAATACGCCGGCGGACGGGCTTGTCACGGGGCTGGCGACGGTCAACGGGGATTTGTTCGGCGCGGAGCGGGCGCGCTGCGTCGTGATGTCGTACGACTACACGGTGCTGGCCGGCACGCAGGGCCATCAGAACCATCGCAAGAAAGATCGGATGTTCCAGATTGCGCGCGAGTTGCGATTGCCGCTGGTGCTGTTCGCGGAAGGCGGCGGCGGACGTCCGGGCGATACCGACGGCGGCTTTCAGAATTCGCGATCGTTCCATGATTTTCCGAAACTGAGCGGGCTGGTGCCGCTGGTCGGCGTCACGTCGGGGCGATGCTACGCGGGCAACGCGTCGTTGCTGGGATGCTGCGACGTGGTGATTGCGACGCGCGGATCGAATATCGGAATGGGCGGGCCGGCGATGATCGAAGGCGGCGGACTGGGTATCTTTCGGCCCGAGGAGATCGGGCCGATGGAGGTACAGGTGCCCAACGGGGTCGTCGATATAGCGGTGGAGGACGAGGCGGAAGCGGTGCGCGTCGCGCGGAAATATCTGTCGTACTTCCAGGGCGCGGTGAAGGATTGGAGGTGCGCCGATCAGCGGTTGCTGCGCAATATTATTCCGGAGAATCGGCTGCGGGTTTACGACGTGCGCGACGTGATCGAGACGATGGCGGATAGCAGGGTCGGTGCTCGAGCTTCGGCGCGATTTCGGACTGACGATGATTACGGCGTTTATCAGAATCGAGGGGCATCCGTTTGGTGTGGTCGCGAATAATCCCAAGCATCTGGCGGGCGCGATTGACAGCGACGGGGCGGACAAGGGCGCGCGGTTTATCCAGTTGTGCGACGCGTTCGACATCCCGATTTTATTTTTGTGCGACACGCCCGGAATCATGGTCGGGCCGGAAATCGAGAAGACGGCGCTGGTGCGGCATTCGTCGCGGATGTTTCTGACGGCGGCGAATGCGACCACCCCGTTTTTTACGATCGTGCTGCGCAAGGCTTACGGCCTGGGCGGGATCGCGATGGCGGGCGGGAGTTATGACGCGCCGCTGTTCACGGTGGCGTGGCCGACGGGCGAGTTCGGGCCGATGGGACTCGAGGGCGCGGTGAAGCTTGGCTATCGCAACGAGCTGGCGGCGATCGCGGAGCCGGCGGCGCGCAAGCAGCGGTTCGACGAGATGGTGGCGACGATGTATCAGCGGGGGAAGGCGATTAACAACGCGTCGCACTTTGGGGTGGACGATGTGATCGATCCGGCGGAGTCGAGGAGGTGGATTGCGGCGGGATTGAAGTCGAGTGCGCCGGCGGAGGCGCGGACGGGGAAGAAATATCGGTACATTGATAGTTGGTGAGTGAGAATAATCGCCTGCGCGGCGGAGAAGATGCGGGGCTCCTCGCCCCGCGCCCTCGGCAGGGGTGACCCCTGCACCCAGTGTGAAGAGCAAAGTTGCGCGCGGCGCGCTACTTTGCTCTCAGGGGGGCGAGTAACCCGCTCGCAATTTGGTGAGGGCAACTTCGTCTTCCTCATATGTTAGGGGGATAGGATGCTGCGATTCGAGTGGCGTTGCGGCAGAGCCCTAACCCCTAGCCCCTTCCCCAGAATGAATGGGGAAGGGGAAACAGAAAAATGTGGGATCGTGCTGTCCTATCCCCCTAACCCCCTTTCCAGAATGGAAAGGGGGAACCGGAATTGTTCGCTGAGCTTCTCCAAGGTGGAATTGATTTCCCCTGAGCCTTTTCCAGGGTGGAAAGGGGGGACCGGAAATGTTCGCCTGAGCTTTCTCCAAGGTGGAATTGATTTCCCCTGAGCCTTTTCCAAGGTGGAAAGGAGGGACCGGAATTGTTCGCTGAACTTCTCCAGGGTGGAAATGATTTCCCCTGAGCCTTTTCCGGGGTGAAAAGGAGGGACCGGAAGCTTTTGTCTGGTTCCCCCTTTCCGGAGCGGAAAGGGGGTTAGGGGGATAGGACGGCGGAGCGGTCCGATGATTTTTGTTTGCTCCCCTTCCCCATTTTTCCTGGGGAAGGGGTCGGGGGTTAGGGTGGTTTCGTTTCGGGCGTTTGCTCGGTCTGACGCGGGCTTATTGCGGGGTGGCTGCTGAGCGCGATCTTTATCGCGGGGGTGGCGGGGTTGATCGGGAGTGACTGACGGCTTGGGATGAGTCACGGAGTTGGGTTTGTGCTGGGAATGGTGAGTGGGGTATTCGATTCGAGAGGGAGAGGAGCGCGCGCGGCGCGCTGGCATTTCGGATAAAGAGGCGGAATCCTGAATCGCGCAGGGCGCTGTAATTGGACCCTCACCTTCGATCCTCTCCCTTAAAGAGAAAGGGGAAGAGCGGCGGATCTTGTGGCATGGAATTGATATTAGACGAGTCGGGATCGGTGCGATGTCGAGCGTTGTACCTCTCCCGCCGCGCTCCTCTGGCGCGCGGCGACCTCCCCTCGGACAAGGGGAGGTTAGGAAGAGCGCGCTGCAAGTGACGTGCGTATTCGAGGAGACATGCTGTGATCAAATCGGCTGAGGAAACTTTGAATGTTGCGGGCGAGAAGCTGGTCGTGGTCAGGGGCGGGACGGGGAAGCCGGTGCTGATTTTTCATGATGAGCTTGGGTATCCGGGGTGGATGACGTGGAATGAGACGATGGCGCACGAGCGGGCGTTGTTGATTCCGCTGCAGCCGGGGTTTGGCAAGACGCCGAAGATCGAATGGGTGCGGACGTATCGGGACCTGGCGGGATTTTATTCGCAGGTGATCCGGGAGTTGAAGCTCGATCCGATCGATGTGATCGGATACTCGGCGGGCGGATTTATTGC
This sequence comes from uncultured delta proteobacterium, assembly GCA_963756005.1. GTDB lineage: Bacteria > Desulfobacterota > Binatia > Binatales > Binataceae > Binatus. Next base: position 30,885 of record CAVWMC010000010.1, on the reverse strand, counting down.
GGCTGAGATGGTTGCGGCTGATCCGAAAATTTTCTCGAAGATGATCCTGGTGGCGCCGATGGGGATTAAACCTCTTGAAGGCGAGATCATGGATATTTTCCCAATCACGATGCGGACGCATCTGCGGGCGACGGTTGCCGATCCGCATGGCACGCCGGAATTTTTGAAGCTGTATGGCGGCGAGATGACGCCGGAGCAATTCGAGGCGTTCGAGGATGCGCGCGCGGAGTCGGCGCGAATCGGGTGGGAGCCGTATATGCATAATCCCGCCCTGCCCTATTTGCTGCGCGGGACCAAAACGCCGACGCTGCTGGTGTGGGGGACGAAAGATCGAGTCGTGCCGCGCGGGTGTATCGACGAGTACAAGAAAGCGATACCGGAGGCGAAGGTTGCGACGATCGAAGGCGTCGGGCATCGGCCGGAAATAGAGAATTCAAGTGAGTTTGTGAAGATAGTCAGTCGTTTTCTTGGTGAGTAACAATTGGAGAATTATAATCGCCTGCGCGGCGGGCGGCAGGGGTGACCCCTGCACCCAGTGTGAAGCGCAAAGTTGCGCGCGGCGCGCTACTTTGCTGTCAGGGGCGAGCAACTAATCAGGAGTCGTCATGCAAGTAGGATATTTTACTGAGCGGCCGGTGCGGTGGATTCCCGAGGAAGTGATATTGCGCAACGGCGGGCATTTCGCGGTGTCCAATAGCTACTTCGATCGGGAGCGCGCGGCCGAAGACTACAATTACTATATCGACGAGAATCTTTACGCCGAAGAGCTGGGGTTCGATATCGTCGCGTTGAATGAGCATCACGGTAATCCGTTCTGCATGGGGAGCGTGATGAACGTCGAGGCGGGAATCCTGGCGCGGCTGACGAAGAAGGCGCGGATCCTGCTGATTGGGAATCCGCTGCCCGTGATCAAGCATCCGCTGCGCATGGCGGAGGAGCTGGCGGAGATCGATTTGATTTCGCGCGGACGGCTGATCTCGGGATGGGTGCGCGGGGCGGGCAGCGAGCAGTTCTTCAACAACGCGAATCCGTCGTACAACCGCGAATATTTCGAGGAGGCGCACGATTTTATCGTGCAGGCGTGGACGCGGCCGGGGCCGTGGCGCTACGAGGGCAAGCATTTTCATTATCGGCACGTGAATCCGTGGGCGCTGCCGTATCAGAAACCGCATCCGCCGATGTGGATTCCGGGGACGCTCAGTCCGGAGACGGTGCGCTGGTGCGCGGAGAAGGCGTATCCGTATTTTGGCTTGGGCACGTCGCTCGGGCCGACTTGCGACTTGTGGGATTACTACGCGGACGAGGCGGCCAAGCACGGCTACGAAGCGGGATCGGAGAATTTTGGCTACGTGCTGCCGACCTTCGTGGCGGAGACTGAAGACCGGGCGCAGGAGCTGGGCAAGAATTTTCTATTCGGCGGCGGACAGAACTCGTTCGCGCGCGTCGAGCATACGCTGCCGCCCGGATACAACTCGAAGGAGGCGATTCGAAAGCTGGCGCGGCAGCCGCAAGGGAGCTGGCTCGGAATCAGCGGCGACAAGATGCGCGGGCAAACGGAGGACGTCGAGATCGATCCGGCGGCGATCAGAGCGAAGCTGATTCCCGGATATCAGAAGGCGCAGAAGGCGATACAACTGGTTATAGGCACGCCGAAGTCGGTGATCCCGAAGCTGAAGGCGATACTGACGGTGCTGCGGCCGGGGGCGCTGGTGATCTTCAGCGTGCAAGGGCCGGTGGCGAATGCGGATCGGCAGACGAGCATGCGGCTGATCGCGCAGGAAATAATTCCGGCGCTGAAGGAACACTCGAAGTCGATCGGGCTGCTCGACGCGTTCGAGCGCGCGCCGGGATCGGTCAAGCTGACGGCGGGAACGTCGCGCGGGCCGGTGTCGGATCGCGGGCCGCTCAAGGAATTGGGGCTGGCGTAGAGAAGATGCGGGGCTCCTCGCCCCGCGCCCTCGGCAGGGGTGACCCCTGCACCCAGTGAGAAGCGCAAAGTTGCGCGCGGCGCGCTACTTTGCTCTCAGGGGCGGGGGCACGATGACGAGCGCAAGGGTGTGATTCGGCATTCATCAAGGGTGCGCGCTGCGCATGAGCAACTAACCTTTTCCCTTTTGGAGAAGTGAACAAGATGACCCGGCATAAAGAATCGTTATGAAGAAGGTGCTGATGGTTTGTACCGGGAATAAGGATCGCAGTCCGACGGCGGCGATGGTGCTGGCGGAGATGTGCGCGCCGATGTGGGTAACGTCGGCGGGGACGGAACCGTGGGCGAAGAACCAGGTGAGTATCGAGCTGGTCGAGGAAGCGGACGTGATTTGCGTGATGGAGGAGGCGCATCGGCGGCATATCCGCGAGCGCTTCGGCGAGGCGCATGCGGAAAAAGTCGTGGTGCTCGACATCCCCGACAATTACGTTTGTTGGGAAGACAAGCTGATTCATTTGCTGAAGGGCAAATTGCGCGCGGCGCTGGGGCTCACCAGTCCCAGGAAACATTAAAAAACCTTATTTAATGTGAAACCCGCGGTAGGTTTCACGCTTCCTTCGGCAGGGGTGACCACCGCATCCAGTGGTGGTCAAGAGCAACTGGAAGTTCCGATGCGATGTCAAACGGTCAACGTGCGAGAGCGGCGCGCTTTGTGGAAAAACGCGCTGATCCTGCCAATCAAAGCCAAATTGTGCCCGACGTTGGGATTGACAAGTTCAGAAAGATAGCTATTGAGGTACTGGGAACCTATTTGTATGCGAAGCCGACCGCAGGTTTCGTAGTTCGTCGGGCAGGGAGTGAAACCCTGCATTAAGTATTGGGACAAATCGGTACTGCCGCGAGAAGCGGGCTTTGCACTGTCAGAACTTACTGACGGGAGGGCGGACGCATCCCGATTTTCGGTGGTGAAATCTAGAAGCCGTACTCCTCGAGGAGAGCCTGGCGCAGGCGGGTGAAATGAATGAGGCCGGCCTGGTACTGAAGCTTTTTCTGATCGGGTAAGCGTTCGAAATCGAGGCCATAACGGCGCGCGGTGCCGAGGACGGCTTTTAAGGCAGTCGGTGATTTGACATCAGCGGGTCGCGGGATTCTTCGATCGCGATCAGCCTCGAACAACTTCGCAGCCATATTGCGCGGATAGACGCCGAGGCTCACCAGCACGTCGGCGGCGAGCTCGCGCGCATTGTTCAGATGGGAGTCATAGCCGATCTGGCGTGAAAGCTGGACCAGTTCGTTGCGGGTGGAAAACAGGTCGGCCGTAACGTGATGCCCCAGTTCGTGTAGAAACGCGGTCGCAACGGCGGCGGGATGATGAGCGGCGTTGAGACAAATCAGGGGGCGCTTCTCCAGGCCGGAGTCTTTACCGAGATAAAATCCTAACAAAGCGAGGCCCGACGGCCATGGCATTTTGGCGATTTTGAAGTCGGCGCCGAGGGCATAGGCACGCGCAGCGAATTCTTTCATCGAGCCGAGGCGCACCGCCGAGTCGTTGAGGTTGGGCCAAGCCGCGCGTTTGGCGGCGCCGACGATTTCGCGCACTTCTGCGCGGCCGAGGCCAGCGCGGAGCGCATGCCCGTAGTCGCGGCTCCAAAGACGCGCAATCTCGGCCTGCGTCGTGGCCAGAGCCGGTTCACGCTCGCTTGAAGCCGTTTCAGCAGTTTTAGCGACATCTGCTGCGAGGCCTACGATGCGCGACACATTCCTCTTAGCGGTCATCCGAAGAACATCTCCCATGCCAAATTATAACCAAAAGTACTTAATTAATGCTAGATAGGCAACAAGCGGTCGTTTTAGTCCACTTTGGCGCAAAAATGCGTTGCCTTCCGAAGGTTTTCCTGTGTAATTAACCGCTGACACTACAAATTGGCGCATTTCTTAGCTCGGTGTTTGGCTTTTTGACGACCAATTTTCAATCTCAGCACGCATTACCCGCGTCGATTTCTCGGCCGCAAACGCATCCTAGCATGCCGCGTTCGCCGCCGTCGCCAGGCGCAAATTTTTCAGAAGCCGGATCTTCGCATCAGTAAATAAATCGCGACGAATTCAGATTGAAGGGAAGGAGTTACTCAATGGAACTGCGCTTGCTGTCCACCGAAACCGAACGAAGGATTTTCGCCGCGCGCACCGAACAGATTCGGGCAAAGCATGGAGTGGGGTTCAAGGAACGTCCGAGATCGCGCCTGGCCAGAATTCATCTAACCTTCGGCAACCTTTACGCGCTGTTCGAGAACGACGGCGACCCGGCCGAGAAAATGATCGCCGGGCTGGTGATGCACGATCTCGAAATGTTTCCGCAGACCTGCCCCAAGCCCGACCTGTCGCATCTGCCGCCGCGATCGGTGATCGAAGTGAGCGAGTTGTGGTCGCGCGCAATCGGTGCGGGCGCGCTGGCGCGGGCGGGAGCGGCGATCCTGGCGGGGCTGCACGATGCGCGCGCGATCCTGGCGTACCTCGGGGTGAGGCCGTTCGACGGGACTCCATTTTATCGCGCGACGGGCTTCGTCGATGCGGGCGAAGCGGTCGAGTATCCGTATCTCGAGACGCTCAAGGGCGAACCGATTTGGGCGCAGCCGATGATTCTTGAAGGCGAATCGCTGGCCAAACTGACGCGGGTATTTTCGCAACTGATCATCGAAACCAATGAAGACCATAGCGTGCTGCGCTTCCGAAATTTCCTGAAGGGAAAGACGGCGGGCGGGCAGCCGGCATTCGTGGACGAGGCGCCGGCGACGGCAGGGCCGCGGCTGGTGCATGAGGACGTCGCGGCGCCGATGCAATAGCGCAAATTTTCGGCTTGAAAGATCGAGTCAGATCGTAGAGCGAGCGCGTGAGGGGATCATGAATTACAGAACAGCAACAGAGCCGTCATCGGATGCGGGACGCTATGGCGATGCGGGCACGAATATTCCGGTCAAACTGACCAAGGAAGAGCTGACCGAGCTCTCGACCATCAAGCCGCTGATCGCGTGCATGCACGTTGCCGCGGAGTGGGCGTTGATCGTGGCGACGATCTACCTGTGCCATCGTTACTGGAATCCGATGCTGTACATTTTGGCGGTCGCGTTCATCGGATCGCGGCAGCACGCGCTGCTGGTGCTGATGCATGACGGCGTTCACTACCGGCTGTTGCGCAATCGGCGGCTCAACGACTGGATGTCGGAAGTAGTGCTGGCGTGGCCGCATCTGGTGTCGGCGAGGCAGTATCGCAAGAACCATTTTGGGCATCATAAGTACCTGAATACGGCGGATGATCCGGATTTGAAGCGGCGGGCGGGCGACGCGGCGTGGGTCTTTCCGCAGGCGGCGCCGAATATGGCGAAGATGCTGTTTCGCGACGCGGTCGGGCTGAACGCGCCGGCGATGCTGAAGCTGGCGGCGTCGGTGGCGGCGGCGGACTCGGTGCCGGCGGGGTTCCTGGCGTTGCGCTACGGATTTTACGCGGTGGCGCTCGGAATCATCGCCTATGCGGGCGCGCTCGAAGGCTTCGCGCTGTACTGGATCGTGCCGATGTTCACGTGGCTGGTGATGATCATGCGCATCCGCAGTATCGCGGAGCATCATGCGATCGACACTGGCGAAGGGCAGACTTCGTATCCGCGGACGCGGACCACGCAAGCGACGTTGATCGAGCGGATTTTCCTCGCGCCGAAGAACGTCAACTACCATATCGAGCATCATTTTTTTCCGAGCGTGCCGTTCTATCGGCTGCCCGAGCTGCACGCGATCCTGATGTCGAAGCCGGGGTATCGCGAGGGCGCGCACGTGACGCGCACCTATTGGGGAGTGCTCGAGGAATCGGTGGGGCGCACGCCGTCGCGCCGGGCCAGTGTTCGCGCCGAAGGCGGCTCGAACATCAAGCCGATCCAGCGAGTCGCGGAGGCAACAGTTTGATGATCTGACAGCGCCGAGAATCAACCTTCTGTTAATCGCGCAGGCGCGAGCGTTTGCAAACCTGAGCCGCCTACTTGTAGAGTTTGCGCCGGGCGCGATCCGATCGATGACAGCCATGACAGGGGGGACTCCGTCTGGCCGCGGATTCCGACCCGTTAGTGCATGGCTGCAATCCCGATAGCCTACAATCTTCGGAGCCTGATGGTCCGGCGGACGACCTCGCTGATGACCGCGCTTGGGATAGCGCTGGTCGTGATGGTCGTCGTGATTCTGCTCAGCTTCGTCAGCGGCCTGCGGCAAAGCCTGGAGCTGGCGGGAGAGCCGGGCCATTGGATCGTGCTGAGCCGCGGCACCGTGTCCGAGGGCGAGAGCTACATCCCGCGCGAGCAATCGGACATCTTGCGGACGCGTCCGGAGATAGCCACTGACGCGTCAGGGGCGGAGCTGTTTTCGCCCGAGATGGTGGTGCCGTTCAACGCGGCGGTGAATCGGCCGGCGAACCAGTTCAGGCCGGCGTCATTGCGCGGGGTGTCGCCAATAGCATACCGGATGCGGCGCGGGCTCAAGCTGGTGGCGGGACGATGGCCGGCGCAGGGCCGGACGAGATGGCGATTGGGCGCAAGCAGGCGGCGCGATTTCCGGAGCTGAAAGTCGGGACGACGTTCAAGTACGGACGGCGGACGTGGACGATTGTCGGAATCTTCGCCGATCGCGGGAGCGCGCTCGAATCGGAATTCTGGACCGATATCGACGTGCTGCAGCAGGATGCGCGCTTCGAGAATGGCTATTCGTCATTTCATATCGTGCTGAAGCCGGGGACCGAAGAGACCTTTCGCAACGCGCTGACCGAAGATGCGCGGCTGACGGTCGATGCGATCAGCGAGAAGGATTTTTTTGCGGAGCAGGCCAAGGTCGCCGACCGGCTGCGCGAGCTGGTGCTGATAGTCGGCTTGATCGTCGGCACGGGCGCGGCCTTCGGCGGCATGAATACGATGTACGCGGCGGTGGCGCGGCGCACGCGCGAAGTGGGAGTGCTGCGCACGCTGGGGTTCAGCCGCGGATCGGTGCTGACGAGCTTTTTGGTCGAGAGCGTGATCCTGGCGCTGGCGGGCGGCGTGGTGGGCGATCTGCTGGCGATATTCCTGGGCGTGGCGGCCGGGCTGAATCAGCGGCTGATGAGCGTGGGCAACGTGGTTTTTTCGTCGGCGTTCTCGGTGACCGCGCTGGCGGTCGGGATCGCCGTCGCGTTGCTGATTGGAATCGCCGGCGGGCTGATGCCGGCGTGGCGCGCGGCGCATCTTCCGATCCTCGAGTCGCTGCGCGAGGCGTAGGGCGATGCAATCGCTCCGACTGGTTTTTCGTTACGTGATCAGGCAGCCGCGGCGCGCGGTTCTGACGATGCTGACGTTCGCGGTCGCAACTTTCATCTTCACGGTGCTGGCGGCGATCCCGAGCTCGATCGACATGATTCTCAAGAAAACGGCGGAGACGCTGCGGGTGTATTCGTACAACGCCGACGGGCGCTACCTTGGCGTGCCGGCGCGCGATTGCCGCACGATCGAAAAAATTCCCGGCGTGGTCGCGTGCATGCCGATGGTGGTGCTGCGGGCCAAGTATCAGAACGCGTCGGAAACGGTGCAAGCGTTCGCGCTGGACGCCGACAAGGTCGCGCAGATGTATCCCGACTACAATCTGCCGCCGGAAGTGATCGAGCAGTTCACCAAGCTGCGGAGCGCGGCGGTCGCGGGACGGCTGCTGATGCGCAAGCATGGCTGGAAAGTCGGCGACGTGGTGACGCTGCGCGGCGACTCGAACCGGCTCGACATCAAGTTCACGATGGTGGGCGAGATCCCGGCGGACAACTATCCGAATTTTTTCATGTTCCGGCGCGACTACCTGGTCGAGGCGGAAAAGCGGATCGGAATCTCCGAAGAAAAGCATCCGGCGGGATTCCTGGTGACGCGGGTCGATACGGCGGCGCATCTGCCGTCGGTCATTCATGAAATCGACAGCACCTTCCACAACTCGGACTTCGAGACCGCGTCGATGACCGAGAGCGAGGCGGTTTCCGGTTTGATGTCCACGGTCGGCGACATCCGCAGCATCGTGTCGGCGGTCTCGGCGGTGATCGCGCTGACGATTTTTCTAATCGCGGCGAATGCGATGTCGATGATGGTGCGGGAGCGCTTGCGCGATGTGGCAGTATTGCGGGCGCTGGGCTTCGAGCGGTCGTACATCGCGCGGATTCTGCTCGGCGAGTGCGCGCTGATTGGCACCGCGGGTGGCGCGCTGGGATGCGCGCTGGCGGTCTGGCAATTCGGCAGCGGCACGACTCTGCGCGCGGTGCTGGAAAGCGCGGGCTATTTGACGGTGACGTACGGCGCGGCGCTCGAAGCGCTGCTCGCGGCGATCGTGATCAGCATCCTGAGCGCGGCGATTCCAGTGTGGGGCGCAATGCGAGTGACGCCGGCCGACGCGTTCCGCAAGACGATTTGATTCGGCTATTTGCCGACTGTCTGGCAAGGTGATGGCGCATCAGGATAGCCGCTGGGGATGCGAGTGACGGTCGGTTTCTCCAGAGCGAACAGGTTCATTGCGCTCACTATGCGTGTTGTCCTGAGCGGCTTGGCGATTTTCTGTGCAGCGGGCTGTTTTCCATTTGAGTTCTTGAATCTCAAATACACGCTGCCGACTGAATGCACCGCAGACTATTCGCCTTCGATCGGCAAAGACCTCGTAGTAGGCGAATCGAGCGAAGAAGTTTTGCGCAAAGTGGGGAAACCCAACGAAGCCATAAAGGGAAAAGGATATACCTATTATGTTTATTTCGTTCAGCCCTATCTGCTGCGGGAGATCGGCGGCAAGTACCTCGGCGTATGCGGCTCGGGGGCATACGCGGATTCATCGGGGTACTACATTACTTTCGACGCAGATAAAAAAATCGAGTCCATAGTTTATTACCTGATGGCGGGCGCTGATTCGCAGCGGGTGAAGGTGCCGGGCGCCGATGGGCTGATGCTTCCGGCAACTATCTATCGGCCGCGTGGATGCGGCACGTCACGTGAGCCGGCAATCGTTCTCCTCCACGGCTGGCTCGTCAGTTGGCGCGACGTGGAGGACGATCCATCCTGGCTGGTACCCGTTCTCCTCCGCGGAGAGTCGATCTACAAGGGAGATATGGATGTAGGGTTGGATTCTTTTGCGCAGCTGTTAGCAGAGCACGGCTACGTCGTGCTGCTGCCGGTAATGCGCCCATGGGGCGGCGGCGGTCAGAACGACTGCGGCTTGAGCCAATCAGCTGATACAAAACGAATGATCGAATGGCTGGCCGCCCAGCCGGGTGTTGACCCCGACCGTATTGCGGTCATGGGAGGATCGTTCGGCGGCCAAGTTGCATTGCTTACGGGCGCTCTTACTCCTCGGGTTAAGGCAATCATCTCGTATGCCGGGCCGACCGATTGGGCCAGCATGAACGCTCTAGCGCCCTGGCCCTGGCATCGGGCTGGCTTGAGCGCTCTATTGCCCTCCTGGTATCCAAAAGAGTGCCGGTCCGACCTCGAGAGCATTTCGCCAGTTACCGTGGCCAGCCGGATAAAGGCGCCAGTGCTTCTGATCCAGGGAGATGCCGACACGACCGTACCGCCGGAGCAAGCTGAAGAAATGGAACAAGCGTTGCGGAAATCGGGCGACAGTGTCCAACTGGAGCTGGTGAGTGGCGCGGGCCACGACTATTCAGAATTCATGCGACCGTGGACGACCATGCAGCGATTCCTGGAAGCGAACCTCGGCAAGCCGAGTTGCGTCCAGACACTGCATTCGACGAGTGCATCGGCGCGGCCGAGTCCGCCTGCTGCGCGATCTCAATGAGGAACGGTTTACGCGTGGGATGCCCCGCAGATGTCTTTAAGAACAGAGCCCTAACCCCTGGCCCCTTCCCCAGGATGGGGAAGGGGATTTGAGATAACTATTCCGCCAGTCCTATCCCCCTCACCCCCTTTCCCGCGGGAAAGGGGGAACAGAAGCGGCGTTCTATCCCCCTCGCCTCCTTTCCCGGGTGGAAAGGGGGAACAGAGCAGAAAATTCTCGGGGGTCTGATCGCGTCCTACCCCCCTCACCCCCTTTCCCGCGGGAAAGGGGGGACAGAACAGTAGCCGTCGCTTCTTGCGGGAAAGGGGGAACAGCGATCTGAGTGGGCTATCTGCCGACGGCGTGGCGGACTGTGTTGAGTATATAGATGAAGTCGCGGGGGGAGCGGACTTCACCGAGCAGGGCGACGCGCTCCAGCATCTCCATCTCGTCGCCGGTGATGTTGTGGATGCGGCGCATCTGTTCGTCCTTGCGGAAATCTTCCCACGCCGACTTCGCGTCGGATTCCGGCTCGGGACTAAGCAGTGCCTGAGCGCGCGGGTTGGCGAGAAAAAACAGTTCGCGCCGATCGAGGGCGAGCACTTCGGCGAGGCGGGTGACTATTTTGTCCGACGGGTGGCGCTTGGCCGATTCGAGATGTCCGATGTAGGGAGTGGAAGTCTTGATGCGGCGCGCGACTTCTTCCTGGGTCAAGTCGAGTTGCCGCCGGCGATCGCGAAGTACCTGACCAAAACTGCGTTCCTTGGTCCGTGCCATTGATGTCATCCCCTTGAGGAAGTGCTTGTTGCGGCGCGGGATCAACCGCATTTCCCAATCAATTGGGTGAGATTCGACGCTGCCAGTTTGTACCATCCAAGAGCCTATAAGGCAAATTCATAAGGGGAGGCGAAGCGGCGTCGGCCTCCTGCAAATCGCCGCCCTTGACCAGGATCGACCAGAGGTCTTTCGGGTCGCCGAAAACCAGGTCGGCCTTGGCCGGAATCACGTACCACGCTCCCGCCATCACTTCGGCCAGCAGCTGATCGTGCAGCCACTGGGCCTTGCCTGAAACGACGCGCAAGTCGGTGATGCGCGGGTCCTTGAGGACGGCGGCAATCGCGTCGCGGCCGGTCGCGACGTAAACGTCGTCGAAGACTCGCGTGGCGGAGCTTTGTGCCGACGGCGCGCGGAAGATGATCGAGACGTCCTCGGGCTCAACCGGACCGCCGAGGTAAATCGATTCGGCCGGACCCTTCAACGCGCGGACTTGTGGAAAAATGTCGCGCACCTGCTGTTTGGCGGGACTGTTGATGATGAGGCCGGCGAGCAGCGGCGGCTCGGTGGACGGCACCATCAGGATTACCGAGTGCTCGAACAGCGGGTCCTCGAGCGCGCGAGTGGCGACCAGAAAGGATGGCGTCGAGAGATCGGTGCTGCGGGCGTCGGGCGGCGTCGCGAGGATGGCGAGCAGCATCGCGCACACTGCGAGGATGCGCGCGGTCAGCGGTCTGCGGATTTCGATGCTGAATGCGCGCATACATCAATTAATACCGTCAACTCGAATCGAGGTTCAAACGCGCCAGCGCCATCGGACCCGCGTCACCGGGAGCGCCTGGGCAACATCTCCGACGGCCGCTTCACCGAAGGCTTCGAGACGGCGGAGATCAAGGCGGCGAAATCATTGATCGCGCAGCTTTGATCTTGCAAAAAGCAATCCGCCACGATCGAATCAATGTTTAACCTACATCGAATGTAACTTTTGCGGCGGATCGAACGTCTAATGGCTGCGGCTCTGGATTGCGGCGCACCGAGAATTCGTTTGCGGCGAATCGGATGTCTGGGTCATCTGCTTGATGTCGATCCTCGAGATGCTGAAACCGATACGGCTCCTGCTCGCGCTGCTACTCGTGCCGATTGTTCTTGCCCTTTCGTGCAGGCCGCCAATTCTGGTTGAGAAGAAGCGTGCTTCGGCTGGCGATCCACCGGGAGGCCCGCGGATAGTTCCGGCCTCGGAGCCGACGCCGCTGAAAAGCCCGAATATCATCTTCGTGCTGACTGATGATCTCTCGCTGAATCTGTTGCAGTTCATGCCCCACGTTCAGGAGATGGAGCGCAACGGCGCCAGCTTTGGAAATTACTTTGTCACAGATTCGCTATGCTGCCCGTCGCGATCGTCGATCTTCACCGGCGAGTTTCCGCATAACACCGGAGTGTTCCGTAACTTCGAACCTGACGGCGGCTACGGCGGCTTCAACGCCCACGGTAATGAGCCGAACACTTTCGCGGTGGCACTCCAGCGCATCGGCTACAAGACCGCGATGCTCGGAAAATATTTGAACGGCTACGAGCCGACGAGGAACGGCCCCGCGATGGGGTGGAACGAATGGGACGTCGTCGGCCTCGGCTATCCGGAATTCAACTACGCGCTGAATGTAAATGGCAGCGTCGTTTACCACGGCAGCAAGGCTCGCGACTATTTGACCGATGTGCTCGCGCGCACGGCCGTCAAATTCATCCAGCACTCGCAGGGCTCGCCCTTCTTCATCGAGATCGCCACCTTCGCGCCCCACTCTCCTTATATTCCGGCGCCGCGTGACGCGCGCGCGTTCCCCGGTCTGCGGGCGCCGCGCACGCCGGCCTTCAACGCCGCGCCCGACGCCAACGCGGTCGAGTGGCTGAAAAGTTTCCCGCCGCTGTCCAAGGCCCGCATCACTCTGATCAATCAAAAATTCCGGATGCGCGCCCGATCGGTGCTCGCGATCGACCAGATGATCGGCAACCTGGAGGCGGCGGTTACAGCGGCCGGCGCGGAGAAGAACACATATATTGTCTTCAGCTCCGACAACGGCATCCACATGGGCGAGCATCGCCTGATGCCGGGTAAGTTGACCGCGTTCGATACCGACATTCACGTCCCGCTCGTCGTCACCGGGCCCGGAGTCGCGCCGGCGCACGTTATCAATGAGGTGGTTGAAAACACCGATCTCTGCGCGACCTTTGCCGAGCTGGCCGGCGCCGGCGTTCCCGCAACAGTTGACGGCCGCAGCCTGGTGCCCTTCTTGCGCGGGGCGCAGGTTCCAACGTGGCGCACCTTGGCGCTGATCGAGCATCACGGACCGCTGGCTGAGCGGATGAATGCATATGACCCGGATGTGCCGGCCAGACGCAGCGGCAATCCACCGAGTTACGAGGCGATCCGCGCGCGTGGGTCAGTCTATGTCGAGTACGATGACGGGACGCGCGAATATCACGACTACGCGAGCGATCCGTACGAGCTGCGAAACAGCTTCGCGACGCTGTCGCCACAAGCCCAAGCGTCGTTGCATGCGGCGGTCGATGCGCTCCGAATCTGTCGCGGCGCGCAATCGTGCTGGAATGCAGCGCGGCCCGCGAAAACCTCGAGATCATCGAAGGTCTCCCACTCTGAGAGAGACCGCCCGCGACACCCTGCCCACACCAGCGCCTGAACGCTCACCTTCAAAGCTGACCGCGGCGGCGTCAAGTGCTATTGCTGTGGGGTTGCGATGAGCGCGAATCGAAAAGCGGACGTGGCGATCGTCGGCGCCGGCATCCTGGGCCTTGCGCATGCGTACTTCGCGGCCAGGCGCGGGCGTTCGGTCGTCGTGTTCGAGCGTACGCCGCGGGCGCAGGGAGCGTCGGTGCGAAATTTCGGGATGATCTGGCCGATTGGGCAACGCGCCGGCGTCGTACATCAGATGGCGACGCGCAGCCGTCAAATCTGGAGTGAGATGCTCGACGCGTCGGGATTGCAGTATCGTCCGACGGGATCACTTCACGTCGTTTATCATCAAGATGAAGCGGAGGTGGCGCGCGAGTTCGTCGAACGTGCGCCGGCGCTCGGCTACACCTGCGCGTGGATTTCAGCCGGCGAAGTTGTGAAGAAGAGTCAGTCGGTTAATCCGAAAGGACTGATCGGCGGTATCTGGAGTCCTACGGAACTGACCGTCGATCCGCGGCAGATACTGGCGGGGCTGCCAGCCTATCTTGCGGAAAAATTCGGCGTGCAGTTTCGATTCGGCACGGCGGTGCGATCGATTCAGTTGCCGCGGATTGAGGCTGGGTCGGAAACCTGGGAAGCCGCGCAGGCAATCGTCTGCGGCGGCGACGATTTTGAAACTCTTTTTCCAGAATTATTCGCCGCCAGTGGTATCGATCGATGCAAGCTGCAGATGATGCGCACCGCGCCGCAAAAGTCCGGCTGGGAGCTTGGTCCTGCGCTGGCCGCGGGCCTCACGCTGCGGTTCTATCCCGCGTTTGAGATCTGCACGGCGACGCTGCCGAAATATAAGGAGCGGGTCGCGCGCGAAATGGCCGACTACGATCGCTTTGCCATTCACACGCTGGTCTCGCAGACCGCCGACGGCGCGCTGACGCTGGGCGACTCGCACGAGTACGGCCTCGCGGTCGATATCTTCAACAAAGCTGAAATCGACGAGCTGGTGATGCGGAACGTGCGCGAGTTCCTGGTTGCGCCCGACCTGTCGATCGCGCAGCGATGGTACGGCGTGTACGCCAAGCATCCGGAAAAATCATGGGTCGCGATCGACGCGGCGCCCGGCGTGCGCATCGTCACGGCGGTCGGCGGCTCCGGCATGACGCTGTCGTTCGGCCTGGCCGAACAGATGATCCACGAGATGCACATATAATGAAGCAGTCTTACTCGGGGCCGGTGAAGGCCGTCATTCTGGACTGGGCGGGCACGACGGTCGATCACGGCAGCCTCGCGCCAGTGCGCGTTATCCAGGAAGTGTTCGCCAAGCGCGGCGTTCCCGTCTCGGAGGAAGAAGCGCGGCGCGACATGGGCGTCCTGAAAATCGACCACCTAAGAAAGATTCTGTTCGCGCCGAAGGTCGCGGCGCGATGGCGCGAGGCCGTCAAACGCGATCCGACCGAGGCGGACGTCGAGGCACTGTTCGCGAAGTTCATTCCGCTACAGCTCGAATGCATTGTGAAATACTCGACCGTGATCGATGGAGTCGCGGCAACCGTCGCGCGCATCCGCAAACGTGGAATCAAAATCGGCAGCACGACCGGATACACGCGCGCGATGCTCGAAATCGTCCTGCCAGCGGCTGCCGCACAGGGCTACAGTCCTGACTGCGCGATTACGCCGGATGACGTCGGCGCCGGCCGGCCGCATCCGTGGATGATTTTCGCCAACGCAATCCGCATGCAGATCGAGCCGCTCGAAGCGATCGTGAAAATCGGCGACACGCCTGTGGATATCGAGGAAGGGCTGCATGCGGGCGTGTGGACGGTAGGCGTCGCACGCACCGGCAACATGATTGGGCTGTCGGCGGAGGATTTCGCCGCGCTTGCACCGGCAGAGCAGGCGACTCGGATCGCGAATGCGCGAAATGCGTTGTCGGCAGCCGGAGCGCATGAAGTGATCGACGCGGTCGCCGATTGCGAGCGCGCAATCGACGCGATCGAGATGCGGATTCGGCGTGGCGAGCGGCCTTAGGAAATCAGCAACAGAATCTTAGATCGCGCGCGGGGCGCGCTGTATAAGGACCCTCACCTTCGATCCTCTCCCTAACAGGGAGAGGGGAAGATTCAGTAGCGGGGGGCGCGGCGGGTTATTGGGCCGTCGTCGCGTAACGTGATGTGGGTGAGGGTTTGCTCGTCGTGGTTCATGCGCCATGACAGGAGCTTTTGCGCGTACTCGAGGACCTTCGGCGCGTACGCGGCGTCGCTTGCGAGGTTCGTGAACTCGTTGGGGTCTCTTTTCAGATCGAAGAACAGCGGCGGGAGATTTGTGAAATGGACGTACTTGTAGCGCTCGCCGCGGACGATGTTCATCGTGCATTGATGCATCGTGAGTCCGAGCGCGCGCTCGGCCGAGTCGTCGGCGGGATCGCGGAAGTCGAACTCCCAGTGCGCTTCGGTCCGCCATTTGGCGGGACGGCCCGCGCCTTCGAGGAACGGCGCGAGTGACGCGCCGTCGCATTGCAGCGGAATTTCGGCGCCGATCGCCTCGAGCATCGTCGGCATGATATCGACGTTCTCGGTGAACGACGAAACTATCGCGCCGCGCTCGGCGTCGGCTTGCGCGCGCGGATCGCGAATGATTAGCGGGATGTGGTAGGAGCCGTCGAAGTAGCCGCACTTGCCGATTAGCCAGTGGTCACCGATTTGCTCGCCATGGTCCGACGTAAAGATGATGAGCGTCGAATCCCAGCGTCCCGATTCCTTCAGAAACCGAATCAGTCGTCCAAGTTCCGCATCGACCCGGCTCATCAGTCCGTAGTAAACCGCCTTCAGCCGCCGGAGCCGCTTCTCGTTGTCGGTCGCTCGATAAACTTGGCGGGCTAGCTGATGCGCGAGCCACGGATGCTGACGGGCTTCATCTTCAGGCGTGGCCAGGCGCGTGAAGCCCGGCACCTGCGCGGGATCGTACATCGAGTTGTAAGGTTCAGGCGCGACGAACGGCGGATGCGGCCGCAGGATCGACAGGTGCGCGATGAACGGACCGCTCGCGCGCTTGATGTAGTCGATGGTTTTGCCGACCAGGAACGCGGTGTCGTCGAATTCCGCGGGATACTTGAGCGGCTTGGGATGCGCCGCGCCGTCTTCGTAGTCAGGACCATCGGTGCGATTGCCGTAGGCGAAGCGGATGTCCGACGGCACCTCGAAACCGTTAGCCTCGAGCCAATCGGTCCACGGCGTCGGCGCGCCGATCATCAGGCACACCGGACGAATGCCGGGCAGCGGACCTTCGTAACTCTTAAGCCACGGATCGGCAACGTCAAGCGCGCGCGGATCCTGGCTGGTGTCGGTGTAGCCGAACAGCACTGGATCGTAGCCGAGCGCCGCGGCCTCTTTGGCCCAGTTGGTGTGGCGCGCATCGAGCGGCGTGCCGTTGGTGCCGGACCGATGATTCTGCAAGTACATCCCGGTGTGAATCGACGCGCGGCTCGGACCGCATGGCGCGGCGTTGGCGTAGTGACGGCGGAAGAGCACGCCGTCGGCCGCGAGCGCGTCGAGATTCGGCGTGCGCACACACGGATGGTCGAGCGCTGAAAGACAGTCGCCGCGCCATTGATCGGCGGTGATGAACAATACGTTGAGCGGAGATGCCACCAAACTGGATACTAGCCGCCGCTCGCAATTGGCGTCCAGCATCGTACGACGCTACGTTGTTGATGATACTTTCCCCGTGGAGGCGCAATGATTCCATTCGCCGGCAGTGCTCTTAATCGCGCGAGCGAGAAGCGGACCGATGCAAACTGGATCGAGTCGAAGCGGCGCGAGCCGTCTTCGCTGATACTCCCGATGTGGCGGCTGGAGCCGTTTATTCTTGGATCGGAAAAATCGGGACCGCCGTTCGAGCTTGGACTGGTGCGCGCGGAAATCGCGGATTCGATCGCGGGTGCTGAAGCCGTTTGCATTTTCCTCGGTCTCGACGGCGAGCGCGCGGTATTTGCGCTTGACGTCTCGGCAGCCGCCGATCCGGCCAACATCGAACCGCTGGCGGGGCTTGGATATTTCCGCGACGCGCGCGTGGCGGGCTCGATGGTGTCGATCAAGGACTCGGCGATCATCGCGCAGGCGAAGGCGATGATCGATTGGCATCAGCGGCATGGCTTCTGCCCGAAGTGCGGCGCGCCGACGAAAATTATGGACGCGGGTTATCGGCGGCTATGCGGCAAATGCAACGCCGAACATTTTCCGCGCGTCGATCCGGTGGTGATCATGCTCGCGACGCATGGCGAGGCCTGCCTGGTCGGACGCGGCAAGCTGTTTCCGCCGGGGATGTTCTCGGCGCTGGCGGGCTTCGTCGAGCCGGGCGAAACGATCGAGGAAGCGGTGCGGCGCGAGCTGATGGAGGAAGCGTCGGTGAAGGTTGGCGAAGTGAGTTACTACGCGACGCAGCCGTGGCCGTTCCCGTCGTCGCTGATGATCGGATGTTTCGCGAAGGCCGACAGCCGCGACGCCAAGGTCGATGAAAACGAACTGGCCGAAGTGCGCTGGCTCGAGCGCGGCGTCGCGCGCGAGCTGATCGAAGGCAAGCAGATCGAAGGTATCCGAGTGCCGCCGCCGGTCGCGATCGCGCATCATCTGATCAAGACGTGGGCGCTGGGCGGCAAATAAGCCACCCCGTTCCCCGCGGGACCGGCGCTTCCGAAAGCAAGTATCGGGGATAGTCCTACAGTTAGTTTCGTCCGGCGCTAACTGCTAGACTCCGTGCGCAGTGGAGGACGCTCGGGTGGGGGAAATGTTGGGGAGCGACCGGAAATCATTCCAGCGCGTGAGGCCGCGGGCAAGTCTGTCGGCGGCGCTGATTGCGCTACTTGCCGCGATGACGCTAAGCACCGCCGGCTGCATGCTGCCGCTGCTCGGGGCGATACCGTCGGTCATCAGCATGGCCCATTCGCTTTACACCAGCGGCAAGGACGACGACGCCGACGCGAAGAATCAGGACCCCGAGCCAGTCACCGAGGCGGATTCGAGCAAGCCGGCAGCGCCACTGACGCCGGGCAACGTTTGCCAGATGATGGCGATCGCGCGGCCGGACATGGTGTTGGTCGAGTTGCGCAGGAACGGCGGCGGCGCGCCCGAGTATCGCGAACTTCATCTGCAGAATTCCACGGACGAGGCGCACTGGACGCCGATTGTTGATAGTGAAACCGGCCCTGACGGTTGGCTCCCGGCGGTCAACTTTCTCAAGATGGATTTCCAGCCGCCGCTGACTGACGCAATCCCCAATTCCGGGAATTGCTATCTCGCGTACGCGCCGTTGGCGGTAGATCCGAGCAATCCCTACCAGGTCGCCGAATTCAAGTCAGGTCACGGCGGTTCGATGAGCACCTTCTCGTGGGCCGGACGCCTTTACGAATACACAGTCGCGCCGACGCTGCCCTGCCTTGCTCCATCTTCGTAGAAGTCTGTCCGCACAAATTAGTCTTAGTTGTGATTGTAGCCGCCGGCTTCGTTCTCGGTGAGCGAATGTGAGACGGGATGCTTTTCGAGGATCGCAATCGAACGGCGAATGTCTTCGAGCAGCAGGTCGCCGAGGTCGCGGCTAACGCCGTGGCGCACGAGGATTCGCTGGACGACGAGATCCTCGCGCTTCGCGGGCATCGAGTAGGCCGGCACCTGCCATCCGCGCGCGCGCAGCCGATCGGAAACATCGTAGAGCGTGAAGCCGTGGCCGGCGCCCTCTGTGAGCGTCCAGCAAACCGCGGGCAGTCCGCCGCGGCCGTCGTGGATGACGCGGAACGGGCCCATCTTGTCGAGCTCGGCCGCGAGATGCTGAGCGGTGTGATAGCAGGCGTTCTGAATTTTCTTGTAGCCCTCGAAACCGAGCCGCAAAAAATTGTAGTACTGGCAGACGATTTGACCGGCCGGGCGCGAAAAGTTAAGCGCAAAGGTCGGCATGTCGCCGCCCAGGTAGTTGACGTGGAAAATCAATTCTTCCGGCAGGTCCGCGTGATCGCGCCATACCACCCAGCCCACACCGAGCGGCGCCAGGCCAAACTTGTGGCCCGAGGTGTTGATTGACTTGACTCGCGGCAGGCGAAAATCCCAGACCAACTCGGGCTGACAAAACGGCGCGAGAAAACCGCCGCTGGCCGCATCGACGTGGATCGGAATGTCGAGTCCCGCGCTCTTCTCGAAGTTGTCGAGCGCCTGCGCGATAGCCTGGACCGGCTCGTACTGGCAGCAGGTGGTCACGCCGAGCGTGGGGACGACCATGATTGTGTTTTCGTCGCATCGCGCGATCGCCTGCTCCGGGCCCATCAGCAACCTGTCGCCTTCGACCGGAACCTCGCGCACTTCGACGTCGAAGTACTGGCCGAACTTGTGCCAGCATACTTGCACCGGCCCGCAAACCAGATTCGGCTTGTCAATCGACTTGCCCTGCGCGCGCATCCTGGCTCGCCAGCGCCATTTCGCCGCCAGACCACCAAGCATCGCGGCTTCGCTCGAGCCGGTGGTGGAACAGCCGATGGTGTTTGAGCCGTCGGGCGAATTCCAAAGATCGGCAAGGATATGAACGCATCGCGCCTCGATCTCGGCGGTCTGCGGATACTCATCCTTGTCGATCATGTTCTTGTCGATGCACTCGTTCATCAGGGTCAGCGCCTCGGGCTCCATCCACGTGGTGCAGAAGGTGGCGAGGTTCTGGCGCGAGTTGCCGTCGAGCAGCAACTCGTCGTGGATAAGCGCGTAAGCGGTTCGCGGCGAACTCTCGTCGCGGGGAATCTTGTGCTTTGGAACCGACAGCGAAAGATCGCTGGAAGCGTAGATGGCGTCCGACGCTTTTCTGCCGGAGTCATGCTTTCGGTGAAGTGACATGCTCGTTCCTCCAATGCCCGCTGAGAGCCGTCGCGAACGAGTCTAGCGACTAGCCGGCAACCTGTGCGAGGGCGCTGTAGCCGTTCCAGATAATTTCGATGCCGATGCAGAACAGGATGAAGGCCGACAGCCGCACCACAACATTGGTGCCCGACTCGCCGAGCGCGCCGACGGTCCCTTCGGCGTATCGGTAACACACATATATAGTCGCCGCCATCGCGACTACGCCGGCGATCGCCGCCAGACCGAGGATTGCGACCTGGGAGAAGACCTCGTCGCGCGGGCGCTGGCTGCCGATCGTGATGGCTACCGCAATCGAGCCGGGGCCGACGGTGATCGGCATGGTGAGAGGATAAAATGTGTCGGTCGGAATCTTCGGCTCATGGGCGGCGCGGTCGTCGGTGAAGTCATCTTTTTCCTGGAGCAGAGTCCAGCCGGTTGCGGCCACGATGAGTCCGCCGGCGATGCGCACGATCGGCAAAGTGATGCCGAAAAACTCGAGCACGTAGGATCCGATGAGCAGCGATCCGAGCAGCAGGAAGAAGCTGTTGAGCGTCACCCCAAGTGCGAGCGCGTGGCGCTCTTCGTCGGTGCAGTGGCGGGTCAGGCCAAGGAAAATCGGCGCGCCGCCAATCGGATTGACGATCGGAAACAACCCCGCGTAAACGAGAAGGAATACATTTGCAATTTCGTAACCGGAGATCATCCGCATCAAGTATCACATCAGAGGGTTCTGTCGCACGGCGCGATAGACGCGGACCATCCAGCTATTAAACAATGCACACTCCTGGAGGCGTCATTACAAATGCGACTGCTCTACGTCGATATCGATACGCTGCGCGCCGACCATCTCGGCTGCTACGGATATCATCGCAACACCAGCCCGGCCATCGACGCGATCGCGCGCGACGCGATCCGCTTCGAGTCTGTCTATGCGTCCGACACGCCATGCGGGCCTTCGCGCAGCGCGTTGATCTCGGGCCGCTTCGGGATTCACAACGGCGTCGTCGGTCATGGCGGCACGGCGGCCGATCCGTTTCTCGAGGGCGCGGCGCGCGGCTTCCAATCGCGCGGTGCGACGACCAGTTGGGCGCGGCGGATGCGCTCGGTCGGGATGCATACCGCGACTATCAGCACGTTCGGCGAGCGTCATTCGGCGTATCACTGGGATGCGGGCTTCAACGAGGTGATCAATCTCGGCACGATGGGAATCGAGACCGCCGACCAGGTTGCACCGCTGGCGCTCGACTGGATCGCCCGCAACGGCGCGCGCGACAACTGGTTCCTGCACGTGCATCTGTGGGATCCGCATACGCCCTATCGCACGCCTGCCAGCTACGGCGATCCATTTGCGAATGATCCGGCGCCTGACTGGATCACCGAAGAAATCCGCGCGCGCCACTGGACGATGCCGGGGCCGCATTCGGCGCAGGAAATTGTCGGTTTCAAGCCCGGCGAGCATGGCGTTAATGCGATGTTCGCGCGCCAGCCGCAGCAGGCGACCTCGATGGCTGAGGTTCGGCGCATGTTCGACGGTTACGATGTCGGCGTCCGCTACGCCGACGATCATATCGGGCGCTTCATGAACCGGCTCGCGGAAATGCGCGTGCTCGACGAAACCGCGGTGATGATTTCGGGCGATCACGGCGAGACTTTGGGCGAGCTCGGCATCTACTGCGATCATCATACGGCCGACGAGTGCGTCGCCCACGTGCCGATGGTGCTGAAGTGGCCGGGACTGGCGGGCGGTCGCGTCGAGCGCGGCCTGCACTACCAGATCGATGTCGCGGCGACGGTCCTCGAACTGCTGGGCGCGCGGGTGCCGTCAAACTGGGACGGCGCCGGATTCGCCGACGCACTGCGTCGCGGCAATCAGGCGGGCCGCGAATATCTCGTCCTGTCGCAGGGCGCGTGGACTGCGCAGCGCGCCGTGCGCTTCGGCGACTACATCTGTATCCGCACCTATCACGACGGCTATCACGGCCTGCCGGACGTGATGCTGTTCGATCTCAAGCGCGATCCGCATGAGACTCGCGACCTCGCCAGAGAGCAGCCGGATCTCACGGCGCGCGCGCTCGCGAGTCTGGAAGAGTGGCATTGGCGGCAGATGATGCGATCGACGACCGGCATCGATCCCTTGTGGACCGTGCTGCATGAAGGCGGTCCATGGCACGTGCGCGGCCGGCTGAGCGAATACCTGGATCGCCTGCGCGAAACCGGCCGCGGCGAATGGGCGGATAGGATAGCGGCAGCTCATGCCGACGAGGTCCGCATCGTCGCTCCGTCCGGCGCGATGCGCTGAGAGAGTTAAGCGGCGCTGGTCAATTGCGGACGCTATTGGAGCATACTAAGTTGTTGAGATATCGTGCCGCCGCGTAAGTGCGGCCTACATGGAGATTAAGATGGGACGAAAGGTTTACGTCGTAGGTGTCGGGATGACGAAGTTCGAGAAGCCAGGCTCGCGGTCCTGGGACTATCCCGACATGGCAAAGGAGTCCGGCACCAAGGCTCTGCAGGACGCCGGCATTTCTTATGAAAACGTCGAGCAGGCGGTGGTCGGCTACTGCTATGGCGAATCGACTTGCGGCGAACGCGCGCTCTATGGACTTGGCATGACCGGCATCCCGATTTACAACGTCAACAACAACTGCTCGACCGGCTCGACCGCGCTGTTCATGGCCAAGCAATTCGTCGAGGGCGGCCTCTCGGACTGCGTAATGGCGCTAGGGTTCGAGAAGATGGAGAAAGGGTCGCTCGGCGCCAAGTACATGGACCGCATCAATCCTATGGACAAGCACGTCCAGCTGATGGCTGACCTGCGCGGCTTTGCCGCATCGCCGCCGGCGGCGCAGATGTTCGGCAACGCCGGCCGCGAACACATGGAGCGCTACGGCACGACCGCGCTGCAGTTCGCAAAGATCGGATGGAAGAATCATAAGCACTCGGTCAATAACCCTTACTCGCAGTTCCAGGATGAGTATTCGCTCGAAGCAATCCTCGGCGCGCCGATGGTGTATGACCCACTGACCAAGCTTCAGTGCTGCCCTACTTCCGACGGATCGGGCGCGGCTATCCTGGCGAGCGAAGATTTCGTCAAGAAGCATGGCCTCGAGAGCAAGGCGGTCGAGATTCTCGGGATGGCGATGGCGACCGACTTTGCCAGCACGTTTTCCGAGCGCAGTTGCATCAAGATGGTCGGTTCAGACCTATCGAAGTCCGCTGCGCACAAGGTCTATGAGCAAAGCGGCCTCGGACCGGAGAACGTTGACGTAGTAGAACTCCACGACTGCTTCTCGTGCAACGAATTGATCACTTATGAGGCGTTAGGACTCTGTCCCGAGGGTAAGGGCGGTGAATTTGTTGACGCCGGCGCCAACACCTACGGCGGCAAAGTAGTAGTAAATCCGTCGGGCGGCCTGATCTCGAAAGGCCATCCTTTAGGCGCAACCGGATTGGCGCAGTGCGCGGAACTCAACTGGCAATTGCGCGGCGAAGCGGACAAGCGTCAAGTGGCGGGCGCCAAGGTAGCACTCCAGCACAATCTTGGACTGGGAGGAGCCGCGGTAGTCACGATGTATCGTCGCGCCAAACTCGCTTGACCTTTGCTATGGCGCAATTCAACAGCAACCTGGTGCTGAAGGCCTTGTCGTTCGCAGCGCATAAGCATCGCCATCAGCGCCGGAAAGGCGTCAAGGCGATCCCCTATATCAACCATCCTATCGCGCTGGCGGATCTGCTGGTGCGTACCGCGAAGATCAACGATCCCGAGGTAATCGCGACGGCGCTTCTACACGATACGGTTGAAGACACCTGCACCACCCTTAAGGAACTCAAAACGGAATTCGGACCGGTAATTTCAAAGCTGGTGGCCGAACTAACCGATGACAAGAACCTGCCGTCGGAAGTGCGAAAGCGCCGGCAGGTCGAACACGCGCCGACGCTTTCTCCTCGAGCCAGGATGGTTAAGCTGGCCGACAAGACCTGCAACCTGCGAGATGTGGTTCAGGACCCGCCGGCCAAGTGGTCGCTCAAACGAAAGCAGGAATACTTCGACTGGGCAAAAGAAGTAATCGACAATATCTCCGAGCCCAACGTCCAGCTTAAGCGCGCGTTCGACGAAGCGTTCGCGAAACGTCCGAAACGTTAGATAGAAACCGGCATCGGGCGGCCGATTAGCTGCTCGACGGTCGGGCACGACGCTTTCATGTGCCGATCGAACTCGTGCCGTTCCATCCGTGGCGCCAGGAACCGGTCGCGCCCCCAGTTGGTCAGCATGAAGTAGCGCTCGATCGCGTCCGCGCCGCGCGGCACGACGCCCTGATGGAACAGGTAACGCCAGGTGAGTACGTGGCGCGCCTCTTCGGGCTTGACGTTGTGATTCACCTGATCGATCAGCTGGCCGGCAAGCGGAT
Source organism: uncultured delta proteobacterium (assembly GCA_963756005.1). Lineage (GTDB taxonomy): Bacteria > Desulfobacterota > Binatia > Binatales > Binataceae > Binatus. Next base: position 6,426 of record CAVWMC010000010.1, on the reverse strand, counting down.
GCTTCCAGCGCGCGCAAGCGTCGAGCACCAGCGGAAAGGCGCGCTCGAGCGCGAGCGTCTCGACACCGCCGAGCACCGCCATCATGTCGATCACCTTCTGCGTGTTGACCGCGGGATCGGCCACCGGCTCGAGGAAGTCGCCGCCGTTGTCGAGCTGCTCCTCGGCGAGCGGCGCCGGCGCGACGCCGCCCATCTCGTAGTAGGCGGCGCCAAAGACCTTGTCGCCGTGGCCGGCCTCTTCCGCCGATTGCTGGTTGAGTGCGACAAACGCGGCGTCGCGCGCACGCGGCGGCAGATCGGAAACGATCGCGACGCGGGCCGCCTTGTAGGTCGGGTCTTGCCCGGCCTTTTCAGTCACCGAGTACGCGCGCAGCATCATGTAGAACTGCGCGACGCTGATCGCGTTGCCATCGTAGTCGGTCGTGACGATCGGGCGCGGATCGATTCCGCGATCGGTAAGGCGCGCGGAGGCGTCGGGCAGTGCGGCGAGCATCTTCTGCCGGATAAGCTCGTTCAGCCGTTCGCGTTCGACGCGGATATTGTCGCTGGCGAATGACGATTCCATGGTGCCGCCCTGCTCTGCCATCGTGATCTCCTCAAATGCCGGCGTCAACGCCAACCTAACAGCCGTTAGCCAAGCTTACTGGAAGCGATCGGAACGTGGCAAGCGAATTGAACGACTCGTATGTAGGGCGCAATCGCGCCGGCGGAGGGCAGTCAATACTCGGCTCGCCGCTGGCTCCCGGGCGTTCGAGGAAGGTTGAGGTCGTGTTCCATCCGCTCGTCACCGGCAAGGTGAACGATCGTAATGCCCTGACGTTCACCGACTCGGCGCAAAACAGCCCCCCCAGCACGTCGGGCTCGACGGACAGGGAACGGTCGGCAGCTTCCTCTAGACATCGAGACCGAGTGTCGCAGCGACGGCGTCGGAAACTCCCAGCTCGCGATCATGACGACCGTGCGACTACTCGCGTCGATCGGGCGATAACGTCCTTGTCGCGCCATGTGTGCCGCGGCCGGCAACCACTTGCAAATCGGCTGAGGTTGATGGAAGTGTGAGTCGGAATTGAACATGGAAAAACGACTCAAAGCGATGAATCAACTCTGGCTCCTCTCGATCACCATCACGCTTCTGATTGGCGCCGTTCCAGCCCGCGCCGCTTGGACCAAGGGCACGTATACGTCCGGCGGCCAACCGGTCGAAGTGTACGCCTGTGCACCCGACTCGAAGCAATCGCATCCAGCGGTGATACTGATCCACGGCGCGGAAGTTCATGGCGCCGGTTATCACAACATGGAGCAGGTCTGCGGGGACCTGGCGGCGCAGGGCTACTACGCTGAGATGATCGAATACTACGCCGCGGGCGAAGAAGTCGTACCGGGGGAGCAGGCGAAAATCCGCCAATCGTTCGCAGGCTGGGTCAGGAAACTTCACGACGGCCTCGACGCGCTGGGCAAGAACCCCCAGGTCGATCCCAAGCGAATCGGTGTGATGGGCTATTCCCTGGGCGCAATGCTGGCGCTGTCTCTAGGGGCCCGTTATTCAGATCAGGTCGCGGCGGTTGTCGACTACTATGGCCCGGTGCCCCCGTCGGTACAGGAAAGAGCCGCCACGATGCCGCCAACCTTGATTATTCACGGCGGAAAAGATCGTCTGGTGCTTGCTCAGCAATCTCAAGAGCTCGATCAGATCCTCACTGCCGCGGGGCGGCCGCATCAACTTAAGCTCTATCCCGAAGCTGAGCATGCGTTCAACTTTGAGGACTCAAACGCTTACGATGCGAACGATACTCAAGCAGCATGGTCGGTTACGCTCGACTTTCTTGCGCAATATCTGAAGGGAAAATAATGGCGGATGACCCCCGAAAGGGAAGCAGCAGCATCTCCGGCGGCCTGCTTGGTGCTGCTGCCGCACTGGCTACTGTCGTCGCCGCTATCGTAGGAACGCTCAATCAGCTCGGCTACATCGGAAATCACGAGGCAACCAGGGTCACCGAAATCAGCGCACCGGCTCCGCCTTCTGAGGAACCTGCGTTCGCACCTGGATCGGCAGTTTCGAATGAGGCTCGCTCCGGAGCCGGATCACCCGCAGCTTCGTCCCAGCTCGCTTCGATAAAGAGTGGGAAGCATCCAACCCTGACCGGCGCTTGGCGCGACATGGTGGGTGGCTGTCACCTCATTACTCAAAACGGATCGAAGCTCGAAGTAACGAACTACTTTCCGGAGTCTGACGCAGTGATGAGCCACGGCGATGGCACCGTCGATGGAACCCAGATTCAGTTGCACCTGCGGACGATGCATGGAGCCTTTCAAGTATCGCCCGACGGCACCCTCTTGACCGGAACAATGTTTCGCTTGTCTGGTCCGGGTCATTCGATCTGGAAATACGTCGGAGCCTCTTGCCAGAAATCAGGCTGAACGGCTCAGTACTGGCGCGCCACTTTAATGACGCGGCTGGCATCTGATTGTCCTCACACCTCCGCTCAGTTCGCTTGCGCCTAGCCTAAGCATTCGCGGCGCGCGGCATGACTATTGGGACCTGGAGGAACGAGCCGCCCCTGACGCATCGCAGAGACATCAAAATGTCAGACAATTTGAATAATTCGGCGGCAGTCAATTCGGACTCTGTGGGGACTATCCTCATCTGGGCGCAGTCATTCGAACCCTGAGGGACTTTCGGTCGAAAGGCCGAGTCTCTACCCAAATCCAAGCACGGCCAAAGTCCCCTCCGAAAAATCGAATAAGAGAGAATCGGGCCAAATGCCCACCGTGCATCTCGATTCGAGCTTTCTCTGGGCGACTTTGCGCTCAGAAAACGCCGTGCACGCAAGCTTTTAGCGACGCTGAGCGCAATTTTCTCTGCTTCGGAGACTCGCTGGCGGAGGACGCAGTCTGATGCGAACCGCTCTCTGAGTTCAAATTCCCTGATGATCAGGGAAAGAACAGGGAACTTCACGCATTCGTGGCGATTTTGCCGCTTCAGCTGCCCCGAAAGTCCGCGTCTCTACTGGTCTTCTTTAGCAAATTCCCTGCTCGACGGAACAGGGAATTTTGATCAGGTATCAGGGAACTCAAATTCCCTCATCGACTTCCGATCAGCGAACGCTATTGCTAGTCAGACGGTCTCATCCCAATCGCGGAGGCACGGTCATGAACCCGCCGGATATCGAAACCGGTTCAGTAAACTTTCCTGGCAACAAAAGCTGGCGACGCGTTACGCGCGCCGAACTATACGCAAAAGTCTGGTAAGAGCCGATGATCAAGATCGCGAAGGAATTTGGCATCTCGGACCGAGGCCTCGCCAAAACATGCAAGCGGTTGGACGTGCCCGTTCCGCCTCGCGGCTATTGGGCAAGGCTTCAAGCCGGCAAAGAGGTGTCGAAGCTCCCCCTCCCGGCGGCCAAACCGATGACGACGACAGAGACCGTTATCCATCGGACCCCGACGCCCAGGTTCGTACCCGAACCTCCTCCACGGGATCCTGAACTCCAGAAGAAAATAGACGCCGCGCTCGCGTCGTCCGCACCCGTTAGGGTCCCGAAGAGCCTGCCCAACCCCCACCCAGTCATCCGCGGGTGGATGGATGAGGATCAACGCGCTCGGGAACGGGCACGTGAGAGCATCTATGCACCGCCGCACCTGTCGATCACTCGGACTGGAACTGACCGGCGGCGTCTTAGAATTCTGACCACCATTTTCCGTGAGTTCGAGCGCGTGGGCTATCACGTAGCAGCGCGGCGAGAAAACAGAGAACCGGTCAGTATTCGAAGCGCGACGGCGGAGTTGAAGTTCATTGTGTTCGAACCGATCAGGCGCGTGCGTATTCAGCTTACGGACAAGGAAAAGCAGGATTCTTGGAACAAGGACCGCGAGTGGAAGCATGAGCGCCGGCTGTCCGGCGAGCTTGTACTGCGAATCGAATCGAATTGCGGCGGCGGAACCAACTTGGAATGGCAAGACAAACCGGAGTCTCCGCTCGAAGATCAGATCGATGAATTGATGACTGGGCTAGTGACAGCGATGATTCTGGTCGAGGACCTGGAACGGCAACGCCGTGAAGAGCAAACGCGCAGATGGAAGCTTGAGCAGGAACGTGCCGAGCTCGAACGTCTCCGCCAAATTGAGGCCGCTAGATGGAAGCACATACTCGATCTAGCGACTGCCTCGGGTCAGGCAGCGGCAGTCCGCGAATTTCTCGACAGGATGGAAAAACGGACTCAGTCGGAGCTGGTCGATTCGTCCCTATCCGAGAAGTACGCAGATTGGATCGGATGGGCTCGTAGCAAAGCCGATCAGATAGATCCGTTGGTGCGGCCGCTGACTGAATTACCATTGGAACCGGAAGCATCGCGCGCATCGACGCTGTGGCGCTGAACCCTGATTGCGACCACCGTTGCATCGATTGTCGGTCACGTTCGCACGGCGGTCGAGGCGCAATCATCGTGGTCGGCTCATATCCAACGCGAGGTTAAGCGCTGGATTGGAAGCAGCGAAAATGATCTTGCCTTTCGCGGAACGAATTTTCGCTCTTCTGGCCTTTTGAAAAACAGCGCCAAAAGCAAAGAGAATTTTGGCGCAATTTGCCGATTTGACGCGTAACCCCCAAAAGTAGCATAATATAACTATCTGACGCAAGAGCTGACGGCGGTGGCCTCTCAAGCCCCGCCGGATCGACACGCGAACACCATTCTCCCGTAACGTGCCTGCGTCTCGCCGAAGGAACATCGACTGGACGAGGCTCGCGCCAGAATCCGAGGGCTTCGAAAATAGAGACCCGGCCGCAAACCCGAAGACCGGCCCGACCTCAGAGGCGTGATTGGGATATCTAGGCCGCGTCGATTCTAGGCCGAATGGCGTCGGAGTTTCCGATTTAAAGCGAAAACCGCGACAGCGGGTTTAAGCGCATAGGAGGAGTGGCTAGTGATTGAGCAACAACGCACATTGGACGTCGAGGTCTTGGCGATCGGATCGCTTAAGCCGTATGCGCGCAATCCGCGGACCCATTCGGAAAAGCAGATCAATCAGATCGCGAACAGCATCCGGCAGTTCGGGTTCACCAATCCCGTTCTAGTCGATTCGGACCTCGGAGTAATTGCCGGTCACGGCCGGATCGAAGCAGCCAAACTGCTCGGCATCGGGGAGGTGCCGACCATACGCCTGGACAATATGACGGAAGCTCAGAAGCGCGCGTACGTGATCGCTGACAACCGGCTCGCCGAAAACGCCGGCTGGGATCGCGAACTCCTGGCGCTGGAGCTGCAGTACTTGTCCGACCTTGACCTCAACTTCGACGCTACGATTACCGGGTTTGATACGCCTGAGATCGACGTACTGATTCAGGGGATCAATCTGGACGGAGCAGGCGATCAATCCGATGAGGTTCCGGAGATTGACGATTCGCTACCTCCAGTGACCCGCGTGGGAGATCTCTGGCTACTGGGCAACCATCGGCTGCTCTGTGCCGACGCAACCAAAGCGGAATCATTCGATTCGCTGCTCCAAGCGGAGAAGGCGCAGCTAGTGTTTGTCGATCCACCTTACAATGTCCGAATCGACGGGAACGTCTGCGGTCTTGGTGCCATCAAGCATCGAGAGTTTCAGATGGCCGCCGGCGAAATGTCGGAAGTCCAATTCATCGAGTTTTTGAAAACGACGCTCGGGCACCTGGCCGCCTTCAGCGTCGACGGAGCGATCCATTTCGTTTGTATGGACTGGCGACACTGCTTCGAGCTGACGTCGGCGGGTCGCGGGGTCTACCGCGAGCTGAAGAATCTCTGCGTTTGGAACAAGGACAACGGCGGGATGGGATCGCTGTACCGCTCGAAGCATGAATTGGTTTTCGTCTTCAAGAACGGTGCGGGTGCCCACATCAACAATATCGAGCTTGGCCGCCACGGCCGCTACCGGACCAATGTTTGGGATTACGCCGGTATCAATACGATGCGCGCCGGCAGAATGGATGACCTGGCAATGCATCCGACGGTCAAGCCGACCGCGTTGGTCGCCGACGCGATTCTCGACTGCTCGAAGCGCAACGGAATCGTGCTCGACTGCTTCGGTGGGAGCGGAACGACCCTATTGGCGGCGGAGAAGACGGGCAGACGCGGATATCTGGTGGAACTCGATCCAGCGTACGTCGATGTAACGATCCAGCGGTACCAGAAATTTACCGGCAAAGCCGCAACCCACGCGGCAACCGGCCAAACTTTCGCAGATACACAAACCATGCGCGCCGAGAAGGAACTCTAAGAGAATGGAATCACAGGAAATGAATGGGGAAGAGAAAGTGGAAAAAGTTGATGAAGTAGGCTTCAAGAAGCCGCCAGTGCACAGCCGGTTCCGGAAAGGCTGCTCCGGAAATTCCAAGGGCCGCCCGAAGGGAACGAAAAACTTGCGCACGGATCTTTCCGAGGTCTTGCAGGAGCG
>CAVWMC010000009.1:0-31141 GCA_963756005.1 uncultured delta proteobacterium | reverse complement strand
GCGCGCGTCGATCGATTCGTTCGTCAAGCTTGACCCGCGCGTGATGATCAAAAATCCAGTGATGTTCGTGGTCGAAGTCACCAGCGTGCTGGTGATGTTCACGCTGTTTCGCGACCTGCTGGCGCACAAGCTGGCGCTGGCGGGATTCGAATTTCAGATCGCGCTGTGGCTGTGGTTCACGGTGCTGTTCGCAAACTTCGCCGAGGCGATGGCGGAAGGCCGCGGCAAGGCGCAGGCCGAGAATCTGCGCAAGACGCGCACCGAAACGCAGGCCAAGCTGATCACCGCCGGTGGCGAGACCAAGCTGGTGCCGGCCGCGCAGTTGCGGCGCGACGATGTGGTGATGGTCGCCGCCGGCGACGTGATTCCGGGCGACGGCGAAGTGATCGAGGGTATCGCGGCGGTCAACGAAGCCGCGATCACCGGCGAATCCGCACCAGTGATTCGCGAAAGCGGCGGCGACCGCAGTGGCGTGACCGGCGGCACCACCGTCATCTCCGACTGGATCAAGGTGAAGATCACCGCGAATCCGGGCGAGACGTTCCTCGATCGCATGATCGCGCTGGTCGAAGGTGCGCAGCGTCAGAAGACGCCGAACGAAATCGCGCTCAGCATTTTGCTCTCGGGCCTGACGATCGTGTTCCTGCTGGTGGTCGTGACGCTCTACCCGTTCGGGCTGTATGGCGGTACCAAGCTCGCGCTGCCGGTGCTGGTGGCGCTGCTGGTGTGCCTGATTCCGACGACGATCGGCGGATTGCTCTCGGCGATCGGAATCGCCGGGATGGATCGCCTGGTGCAGCACAACGTGCTCGCGATGTCGGGCCGTTCGGTCGAAGCGGCCGGCGACGTCGATACGCTGCTGCTCGACAAGACCGGAACGATCACGCTGGGAAACAGAATGGCGGCGGAGTTCATCCCGGTGGCGGGCGTGGAGCCGCTCGAACTGGCCGAGGCGGCGCAACTTTCGTCGCTGGCCGACGAGACGCCGGAGGGGCGATCGATCGTGGTGCTGGCCAAGCGCGAGTTCAACTTACGCGGACGCGAGCTCGGCGAAGACGGCGCCACCTTCATCCCGTTTTCCGCGCAGACGCGCATGAGCGGCGTTGACATCGGCGGGCGTCGAATCCGCAAAGGCGCAGCCGAGCAGGTCGTAAATTTCGTCAAGGAAAATCGCGGCGCAGCGCCGACCGACTTGCAGGCGATCGTCGAACGGATCGCGCGCAGCGGCGGAACTCCGCTGGTGGTCGCCGACGAATCGAAAGCGCTCGGCGTGATCTATCTGAAAGACATGGTCAAGGAGGGAATCCGCGAGCGCTTCGAGCGCCTGCGCGCCATGGGTTTGCGCACCGTCATGATTACCGGCGACAACCCGCTGACGGCGGCCGCGATCGCCAAGGAATCGGGCGTCGATGACTTCCTGGCCGAGGCGACCCCCGAGACCAAGCTGCGCCTGATCCGCGAAGAGCAGAACCAGGGCAAGCTGGTCGCGATGATCGGCGACGGCACCAACGACGCGCCCGCGCTGGCGCAGGCCGACGTCGGAATCGCGATGAACGCGGGCACGCAGGCCGCGCGCGAGGCCGGCAACATGATCGACCTCGACTCGAATCCGACCAAGGTGATGGAGGTGGTCGAGATCGGCAAGCAACTGCTGATGACGCGCGGCGCGCTGACGACGTTCTCGATCGCCAACGACGTCGCCAAGTACTTCGCGATCATCCCGGCGCTGTTCATCGTCGAGTATCCCGAGTTGCAGCGGCTCAACGTGATGCATCTGGCGACGCCGCAGAGCGCGATTCTGTCGGCGGTGATTTTCAACGCGCTGATAATCATCGCGCTGATTCCGCTGGCGCTGCGCGGGGTGCAATACCGTCCGGTCGGCGCGGCGGCGATTCTGACGCGCAATCTTTTTATCTACGGCTTCGGCGGCGTGATCATTCCGTTCATCGGCATCAAGGCCATCGACATCGCGATCGCCGCGCTGCATCTCGCGTGAGGTTTTTCCAGTGAAGCTATTCAAGACCGCTCTCATGGCTACCGCGGTGCTCACCGTCCTCACCGGCATCGTCTATCCGATCGCGGTCTGGGGCATCGCGCAAATGATTTTCCCGCGCCAGGCCGGCGGCAGCATCGTCGTCGCGGGCGACAAGGTCGCCGGCTCGAGCCTCATCGGGCAGAATTTTTCGTCATCGCGCTATTTCCAGAGCCGTCCTTCAGCCGCCGGCGACAAGGGCTATGCGGCCGATAATTCGGGCGGATCGAATCTAGGCCCGACCAACAAAGCGCTGATCGACGCGGTCAAGCTGCGGCTGAAAAACATCGTCGAGAGCAATCCCGGCACCGACCCGCACCAGGTTCCGATCGACCTGGTGACGGCCTCGGCCAGTGGGCTCGATCCCGAGATAAGTCCGGCGGCGGCAGAGCTGCAGGTGGCACGGGTTGCTCATGCGCGCGGTCTGAGCGAAGATCAGGTGCGGCAGTTGATTGCCGAGAACACGCGGCAACGATCGGCGGGGATCTTTGGCGAGCCAGGCGTTAACGTCCTGATGCTGAACCTGGCGCTCGATCGCGCCGCCGGAAGCCATAGTGCTCGCGCGGCTGGAAGTCATGGCGGAACGCCCGGGACTTGAATGAGCGATGACAAACGACTCGAGCCCGAAGCTTTTCTCGACCTCGTGCCCCAGACTCAACGGGGCCGTCTCAAGGTTTATATCGGCGCCGCCGCGGGCGTAGGCAAGACCTACCGGATGCTCGAGGAGGCGCATCAGCTCCGTGATCGGGGAGTGGATGTCGTGCTGGGCTTCGTCGAAACGCATCGCCGGCGCGAGACCGAGGAGCGGATTGGCGACCTCGAGATCGTGCCGCGGCGTAAGATCCAGTACCGCGACGTCGAGCTCGAAGAGATGGACGTCGACGGGATCGTGGCGCGCAAACCCGACGTGGTCGTGGTCGATGAACTGGCGCATAGCAACGCGCCCGGATCGCGCCACCCGAAGCGGTACCAGGACGTCGAGGAGATCGTCGGCACCGGCATCAACGTGATCACTGCGATCAACATCCAGCACGTCGAAAGCCTGAACGCGTTGATGAAGCGCGTCACCGGCATCGACGTGCGCGAGACCGTGCCCGATTCGTTCCTCGCGCGCGCCGATCAGATCGTCAATATCGACGTGCCGGTCGAAGCGCTGCGCGAGCGGCTGCGCGAGGGCAAGATTTATCCGCGCGAGCAGATCGAAAACGCGCTGAAGAATTTCTTCAAGCCGAGCAATCTCGCTTCGCTGCGTGAACTGGCGCTGCGCGAGGTCGCGCGCAGCCTGGACCGGCAGCGGCTGGATCGCGAGTCGATCAAGCGCGAAGGCGGCCACCGCGCGAACGTGATCGATCGGATCATGGTCGGACTTTCGTCCAACGGCGCCGACACCGGACAATTGTTGCGCAAGGCTTCGCGCATCGCCGGTCAGCTCAACGCCGAATGGTTCGCCGTGCACATCGAGACGCCCAACGAATCGGTGAAAAATATCGGCACCCGCGACTTCGTCGCGCTGCTCGACAATATCAACGTCGCCAGCGACCTCGGCGCCGAGACCGTGTGGCTCAAGTCCGACGACGTGGTCAAGGCCTTGATCGATTTCGCGCACGACAAGGGCGTGACCAAGGTAATCGTCGGCCGCACGCATCAACCGCGATGGCGCCGCTTGCTCAGGGGTGACGTGGTGGCGCGGCTGGTGGCGGACGCAACCGACCTCGACGTGGAAATCGTCGCGACCGACGAACGGGAGGATTCGCGATGAGCGCACCTTCGCTGCAACGCCGAATCCGCAACGGCACTTTGCTGATGCTGGCGTTGGTCGTTCTGCTCGGGCTCTACACGCTGCCGCGGGTCTATGCGCTGGGCAGCGCAATCCGCGCGACGCTCTACCGCAACTACGTCAGTATCGAAGCCGCACAGAACATGCACGCCGCGCTCAACACGCTTCAGGTGGCGATGCATGACGGACGGGCCAAGGACGTTCTACCCGGCGCGCGGAGCAATTTTCTGCAGTGGAACGATGTCGAGGATCACAATTTCACTGAAGTTGGCGAGCCCGAACTCGCCGGCGACATCACCAGGCGTGCCACCAAATTGTTCGCCGATGTCGCCGCGGCGCCGCCCGGCACTTATCACGATCTCGAATTCGCCGAATTACACGGCCGCCTCGACGACCTGATCGCGATGAACAAGGCCGCCATGTTCCGCGCGGACAGCCGCTCGGTAAGGCTGGGCAAGCACCTTGCCTATGAATTCGCGGGCGGTCTCGTGTTGGTGCTGCTGGTGGGCGCGGCGGTCTCGTGGGGACTCGGATGGCGGCTCTCAAAGCCGCTGACAGAGCTGGCCGAGCGTTTGCGCGGGATCAGTCAGCGCAAGTCGCAGGTGCGGCTGGGCCCGCAGCCACTGGCCGAGCTCGAAGCGGTCGCGCGCGAATTCAACCAGATGGCCGAGCGCCTGGAGCAGTACGACAAGCTGAACGTCGAGCGCCTGGTTTACGAAAAGAGCAAGACCGAGGCGATAATCGAAAGCCTCGAAGACGGCGTTGTGCTGATCGACAGTGACGGAATCGTCGCGCACATCAATGAGATCGCGTCGCTGATCCTCGGCGTCGATCTGCAGGACGCGCTCGGCAGTCCGTTCGACGATCTCAGCAGCAACCATCCGCACTACTTGCGCGTGCGCGACGCGCTGCGCACGCTGCAGCGGGCCGGCACAGGGGGGACCAACGGCCATCGCACCGAGATCGATCTTCACGTTCGCGGCCGCGACCATTCTTACGTGCTGAAGCCGGTCCCGCTTCATCACACCGTCGGCAAGTCTCTCGGCACGCTGCTGATTCTGCAGGACGTGACCTACATTCGCGATCAGGATCGCGCGCGCACCAACCTGGTCGCGACGCTGTCGCACGAACTCAGGACGCCGCTCACTTCGCTGGCGCTGTCGGCGGAGTTGTTGAGCCGCGAGGATGCGCCGGTGACAAATCCGAAGAGCGGCGAGTTGCTGCAAGTGATCCTCGAGGAATGCTCGCGGATGCGCCAGCTCACCGACAACCTGCTCAACCTCGCGCGCGGTGAGATTCCCGCGATCGCCGTCCAGCAGAAGCGGCTCGATCTTGCACGGTTGGCGTCCGACGTGACGCGCCGCTTCGCGATCCAGGCGCGTGAGAAGCACGTCGAGATCGAGGAGCACATCGGCTCGGTGCCCGAGATTATCGGCGACCCGGTCAAGCTCTCGTGGGTGATCTCCAACCTGCTCGGCAACGCGCTGCGCTACACGCCGGCCGGCGGAACGATCCAGGTCTCGGCGCGCGGCACCGAGCACGCGACGCGGCTCGAAGTCACCGACTCGGGCCCCGGGATTCCGGCCGATATGAAAGACTACATTTTCGAGCGCTTCGTGCAGTACGGTTCCGACGGCTTCGAAAAGGGATCCGCAGGGCTGGGGCTGTCGATTGTCAAAGAGATCGTCGAGGCTCACGGCGGCAGGATATTCGTCGAGAGCGCCAATTCTCACGGCGCGCGATTCATCGTCGAGATTCCCGCCGCGCAGGAGATTTGATGGCCAGGCTGCTCATAGTTGACGACGAGCGCAACATCCGCCGCAGCCTCACCACGTTCTTCGAGTCGCTCGGCCACGAGGTTCGCGGCGCGGAGAACGGCGCGCAGGCGGTCGCGCTCCTCGCCGAGACGCAATTCGATCTGGTGTTGACCGACTACAAGATGGCCGAGATGAGCGGGCTCGAATTGCTGCGCGATATCAAGCGGCGCGCGCCCGAATGCCTCGTGATCCTGATGACCGCCTACGCGACCGTCGAAAATGCAGTCGAGGCAATGAAATCCGGCGCTTACGATTACGTCACCAAGCCGTTCTCGCTCGAGCAGATTCAGCACACCGTCGATCGCGCGCTGCATGTCGGGCTGCTGACCGCGGAAAATCGTGCGCTGCGCAGCGCGATCGACGAGGAACCGCTGCTCGACTCGAAGAGCCTCGCGATGCAACGCCTGCTCGAAACCGCGCGCCAGGCCGCCGCCAGCGACGCCACGATTTTGCTCACCGGAGAAAGCGGCACCGGCAAAAACGTCATCGCGCGGCAGATCCATCGATGGAGCCGGCGGCAGAGCAAGCCGTTCGTCGTCGTCAATTGCACCACGCTGTCCGAGGAACTGCTCGAGAGCGAGCTGTTCGGGCACGTGCGCGGCGCGTTCACCGGCGCAGTCAAGGACAAGCCGGGCAGGCTCGAAGCGGCGAACGGCGGCACGGTTTTTCTCGACGAGATCGCCGACTTGACGCCGACGCTGCAGACCAAGTTTCTGCGCTTTCTGCAGGATCAGAACTTCGAGCGCGTCGGCGGCGAGCGCACGATCCACGTCGATGCGCGAATAATCGCCGCGTCCAATCGGGACCTCGAGTCCGAAGTCGCCGCGCATCACTTTCGCGAGGATCTATATTACCGCCTCAACGTGATCACGTTGCGCGTGCCGCCGCTGCGCGAACGCCGCGAGGATATTCTGCCGCTGGCGCAGTGGCTGCTGAATATCGCGGCCGTGCGCAATTCGCATCCCGGCCTCGCGCTGTCACCCGGCGCGACCGCGGCGCTCGCACGCTATCGATGGCCCGGCAACGTCCGCGAACTGCGCAACGCGATCGAGCGCGGCACCGTCCTGATGCGCGGCGAGTCGATCGCGCCCGACGACTTGCCCGATTCGCTGTTTCACGATTCAACCGAAGCGCTGGCCGGCATCCCGAACGCCGCCAGCCTGGACGAAGTCGAGCGCGAGCACATCGCCCGCGTGCTCGGCGCCAGCGCGACGCTGGAAGAAGCCGCCGACACTCTCGGCATCAACGTAACGACGTTGTGGCGCAAGCGCCGCCGCTACGGGATCGAATAGCTGTTCCTTATCGCGAAGGCGCCGCCGAATGCTGGCGCACCGGATCGCCCGCCATCAACTGCTGCGCTTTGCGCAGCGCCGCTTCGGTCTCGCGCAGCAAGTCCGCGAACACTTCGGCCGCCGGCTTGATCTCGTGAATCAGTCCGGCGCCCTGCCCGGTCGGCATGAAGGTACGATTCGGATCGACGTCGCCGCCGCCGCGTCCGGTGTAGTTCATGACGCCGTTGCGCGTTGAGGTCTGCGCCTGCATCGGGAACGGCTGAATCTTCGACGGGTCCTTCTCCCACTCGAGCGCGTATTCGGTGCGAATGACGCGACAGGTCTTGCCGGTGTACGCGCGCGTGCGGATGGTCGAATCCTCGTGCGCCTTCACGATCGCTTCGCGATAACCTTGCGCCGCTTGCGCCTCGGGCGTCGCGATAAAGCGCGTGCCGACTACGACGCCCTGCGCACCGACCGTGAGCGCCGCCGCGATCTGCCGTCCGTCGGCGATTCCTCCGGCGGCCAGCACCGGCAGTTTGACCGCGTCGATCATCTGCGGCACCAGCGAGAGCATCCCGATCTCGCCGGTATGCCCGCCCGCCTCGGTGCCCTGCGCGACGACCACGTCGGCGCCCGCGTCCTGCGACTTGATGCCGTGATGCACCTTGCCGCACATCACGACGATCTTCATCCCGGCATCGTGCATCACCTTGACGAATTCCTGCGGCACCGAAAGTCCGGCGACGAACACCTTGATCCGCTCCTCGATCATTACGGGCACGTGCGGGCGCATCATGTCGGGAATCGGCGCGAGCAGATCGACGGCGAACGGCTTGTCGGTCAGCTCGCGAGTCTTGCGGATTTCGGTGCGCAGGTCGTCGGGGCTGAGCGACGCGGCGCCGATCACGCCGAGTCCGCCGGCGTTGGAAACCGCGGCGACCAGCTTGTGCATCGCAACTCCGCCCATTCCGGCGAGCAGGATCGGATACTTGATTCCAAAGTAATCGCAAATCGGCGTATGCAGCATCGCAATGTTCTCCACTAGTGAGCCGCCTGTGCGGCTGGCTCCTCCTTGACTTCTTAGTTGGCGGATCGGTCGCAATCAAGCGCGCCCGGTTTGCGCCCAGTCTGATCAGCCAGCTCAGAGAGGAGAGTTTGCGAACTGGCCCCGCGTAGGCGCGTGATGCATAATCGCATTCGCGCGCGGAGAGGTGGCCGAGCCCGGCTTAAGGCGCACGCCTGGAACGCGTGTAGGCTCGAAAGGGTCTCGGGGGTTCGAATCCCCCCCTCTCCGCCACACAGTCCGTAGTGCTTCCCTACAATCTGGAGTGAGCAGAAATTCCCCACGTGACGCGGCGCTTGTGTGACACCGCTCATGGTTGGATCTAAACTCTTCCGAGGCAATTCGCGGGATTTCGTGGGACTGGGGTGGAACATCATGGGACGACGGACGCATCGAAACCCGCGTCTGGACGGGGTTTTCTGACGCGAGCGCTCATCGCAAAGCCGTGGGGCAGGGGCTAAGTTCGGAGTAGGATTCGTCTAATCGGGCCAGTCTGGAAACTGATAGCGCCACGACGCGCCGTGTCGCGCTAACGCATCCCTAGTTAGGAATTAGATCCAACTAAGAGCGGTTTTTTCCATTTGATATGATTCGCTAGCAAAATCGGATAGTTAGGGCACTTTTGACCGAAAAGCGCCCGCGCCTCGTCGCGAAGGGCCAATGAGCGCTCACAACCCTGAAAACCGGATCGTCTGCGCGGCTCGATAAATTAGCAGGGCTTATGACTTCTCATGTTCCGTTCGGGAACATGATGGAAGTGTCGCGGGCCACGACACTTATCATGTCGTCGCCTACGACATGAGCCTGCGACGTAACCGGTCGAGCGCGAGGGTGATTTCAAGATCGTCTCTAGCGATCTTGAAAAGGGGCCGGCCGATCAAACTCGTCGTCCGCGAGTTTGATCTCGACTTTGATTTCGCATGCCGTCGTCCGCGACATACGCGAACGCTGGTCTAGGCGCGCCTTGGCGCCGCTAAAATCATAGTCGTCGAGGACGACTGTGATCGCGAAAATCAAAAAAATGCCGGCAGGGAACTTTGATTTTTCCGGTTAGTCTTTGGCGCGGTGCAGGATCATAGGGATTCCGCCTTCGGAGCCCTGCTTGGTGATCATAATGCTGCCGTCGTCCTGAATCTGGCAGACGATGGTTGCGTCGCTCTCTTTGAAGACCACGACGTTGGCGTTTTCGCTCACCAGGTCCAGGTAGTGCGAAAACGGCTCGCCCATCGCAACGCCCGAATATTTGTGGGCGGGGAAATCGATCGTGATGGTCATAATGTCGCTGGTCCAGGTTCCGTTGAGGCGATCGTGCGGCGAGCTGCCGTGCGAGCAGCCTATCAATAGAAAAGCGATCGCCAACGCTAGTCGAACGGACTGTTTCCTTTTCAATTGAGTTCCCCTTTTTTGAATCGTTCAAATGATGCGGCCGTACCAAACTACGCGCCATGCGAAGACGTTTGTTTTTTCGTCAACAGGCACCGGCACGTCGGAGTAAGACCGGTTGTCGCATTTGATATGGAACGATCTTGCCGACCATTCTATGCGCCGGGGATAGGTGTGTTTGGGGAAATTTCCGGACCGCAATTCCGCTTTCAATCGGGCTCTTTCCTCATCCGTAATTTCATGATCGCTGAACCAAACCAGATAGATGCCGCTGTCGGGAGCGTCTGCTATGGAAGGGAAGGAAGGGTCAAGGTCAGCCGCCAACATCAGGTCTCCCTTTCGCACTGTCGGTTCCATTGAATCATCCGGCACCTCGAAGAGATGTGGAGCAAACTCGTGTTCCGGAGGCTTCGAGCCATATGCCCCGATATTTTTTCGCCACCAATTGAGATCGAAAAGCAGCGGCGGCGGCCGTTCACCGGGCCAAGTCGGGGCTAGATATCCGGGCGCCTGGTCGAGTTGCATTTCCCCTTTGCCGGTAGCCAACCATTCGACCGAAACTCTTGTTGCCCCTGCTAGAGCGATCAGTTTCTCGCGGCTCGGCTCGGAACCCTTCAGCCACAAATGGATCGTGCTGTCTGAAACGCCGGCCGACTGAGCGACGGAAAGAATGCTGGCGCCAGCGTTGTTGAGCGCGATTCGCAGGCGATCGGAAAAGGCGGCGTGACTTTTCGGATCAACCTTTTCGCGGCTGGCCTCGTCGTGTGCCGATCCTTTTGGCTTGGCGCGCGTAGTACTCGCCCTCTGTTTTCGCAGGTTCATCCTTCAGGATTCTCTTGCACTCACCATAGTATTATGAGAGTATCGGCATCGTCATGCCGAGAGTGCGCAGCGATGAAACCACAAAGCCCGCGATGGGGTCAAGGAAAATCGTGTGGGACCGGCCAGCGATAATAGCAGCGCTGTCGCGAAAGGGCTGGAGCTTGCGAGGCTTGAGCGTCGCGAATGAATATTCAGCAAAATCGCTCGGCTTGGCGCTGCGCAAGCCGTGGCTCCGTGCGGAAAAGATAATCGCTGATGCGATCGGGGTTAACCCCGAGCAGATTTGGCCCGACCGATATAGGTTGCGGGAAGCCTTCGCGCTTCGGCGGGCGCGCGGCAAGGCGGCCGTATGAGTGAGGCGGCGCGCAGCGTGCAGCTCGTGGAACGGCCGGCGCTGTCGGACGACGCGCGCGCTGTCACGCTGCCGGTTGTTGCCGCGCCGCTCGCTCCTCTCGATCCGCTCGATGGTATTCCGACGAAGATTGCCGCGCGCGCGGTTGCGATGGCGGAGATTGTAGACGCCTTTCGCGCGGTCAAGGGACGGTCGTGCCGCACGCTCGGACAAACGCTTGATTTGTTCTGCGCGCATTACAATCTCGAGCAAGTCCAAGTCAGCGCAGCGACGCGCGAACTGTGGCCGGATATAGCGGCTCCGACGCTGCAAAAGGCTTGGCGCCGATTCGAGAAGTCCGGCATTGCCGGCCTGGTGCCGGGCTATGGCAAGCGGCGCGGCGACTCGATCATCGCGCGGAATACGCTGATGCGTGAGTTCGTGATCGCCCAGATCGCGCACAATCCGAAGGTGAACGCGCCTTTCGTGCTCGAGGGGATCGAAGCCCGCTTTCCGAACGCTCAGATTCCGAGTCTTGGCGCGGTGCAGAAGTTCATGTGCTCCTGGAAGCAGCAGAATCATTCGCTGTACATGCGGATCGAAGACCCTGCCGGCTGGAAAAGCCGCCACATGCTCGCGATCGGCGACGCCGACGCGAATATCACGCGGGTAAATCAGCTTTGGGAGGCGGACGGCACGCCCAAAGACGCATACGTACTCGGCACGGTCGAGACGCCGGGCGGCAGACTGCATCTGATGGCGACGATCGACGTTGCCTCACACAGAATCGTGGCGCATCTGGCACCGGTCGAATCATCGAATGCGGTTGCGGAGCTGCTGATCAAGGCGATTTCCCTGAATGGGGTGCCGGACGAAATCAAGCACGACAATGGCGCTGGCTTTGTGTCGGAGCGGACGAATCGCGGGATTGCGCGGCTTGGGATCGCGTGGCCGGCGACCGCCGCATATTCAGGCTGGAAAAAACCCTTCATCGAGCGCGGCATCCGCACGATGATGCATTCGTTTTTCGTCAACGTGCCGGGCTTTATCGGACATGACGTCAAGGAGGCATCGAAGATCCGCGAGCGCGCCGGCTACGCGCCGGGCCGCGGCGCGCGGCGCAATATGCGGCGGCTCTATCGAATCGAGCTGACCGCGCCGGAGCTGCAAGACTTGCTCGACAAATGGCTGGAGCATGTTTACGGCAACAAAAAGCAGTCAGGGCTCGGCGGCCGGACTCCCAACGAGATTTTTGCCGAGGCGGATCGGCGCGGACAGGTTCGGCGCGTGGCCGAGCGGCTGCTCGACGTGCTTCTGGGCGAGGACGGCGTTGCGGTGGTCGGCAAGAAGGGCATCCGCGTCGATAACGCATTCTATTGGGACGAGGGCAACGCACTCGAAGCGTATATCGAACAAGGCGTTCAGTACGTGCGCACGCGCGACCAGGGCAAGCTGATCATCTTCAGCGGCGACGGCACGAAGTTTATCTGCGTCGCGATCAATCCTGAGTCCGCCGGCCTCGACCGGCAGGTGATGGCGATAGCGGCCAAGCAGGATCAGAACAGGAAGATGAGCGCGCGGATGGACGGGTTGCGCGCGCTTAAGAAAAAATTTCGGCCCGAGCAGCTGTTCCGCGAGATCATCGACCACGCGGCGGCGCGGGCGGCGGTCACAATTCCTGCGGAATCGAATATCGAGCCGCTGCCATACCGCTCGCCGGCGCTGACAGCCGCGACTGCGGCGCTTGAAGCGCTCGACGCGCCGGCCGAATCGACGCCGCATAGCGACGAGGTGCTGCGCGAGGGTGCGGAAGCTTTAGCGAAGATCGAGGCGGAGCGCGAGGCGCGAGCGATTCTGCTCGAACCCGACGAGTATGACGCGCTCTGGATCGCGATTCGCCGCGAGCCGCGGGCGCTGACTCTGAGAGAGCAGCGCTATCTCACCCATTTCAATCATTCGCCGGAAGCGTGGGCAACCAATTACGAAACGACAGACGAATTTCGCGGATTGATGATGCAGGGGCGGTGGTTGGGGCGCGAAGACCAACACGGAACGGAGGACATCGACCGATGCGCCAAAAAATCTGCCTAACGTCAAACGCCCGCTGCTTCATAGCCGCGGCATCGGCCGCGACTGCGCGCGATCCGGGGCTGCCGGGAATCGTGCTCGTTCATGGCGAAGCCGGGCGGGGAAAAACCTGCATCACCGCGCATCTGGCAGTCAAACAGAATGCGATTTTCCTGACGGCCTTACCTATATGGTCGCCGAGATGGATGCTCAGCAAGATCGCTGAAGAGATGGGCGGCAAGACAACAGGCTTCCTTGGTCCTATGTATGAGTTCATCGCAACCGAGCTGATTGCGCGACCGCGCCCTATTTACGTAGATGAAGGCGACTCTATCGCAGAAAAAAAAGAGCTGATCGAGACGCTACGGATTCTCCACGACATGACGGCGATTCCGCTCGTTCTGATCGGAATGGGGGATTTTCGGGCCAAGGTGGAACGTCGGCCCCAACTCTCGCGCAGGATTTTACGCGCGGTCGATTTTAAACCTTCCTCGCTTGATGACAGTAGGTTACTTGCAACGGAGCTGGCGGAAGTTCGCATCGCCGATGATCTGATCGAGGCGCTGCATCGCCGTTCGCGTGGCTCGGCTGGTCTTTTCGTCAAAGAGCTGGCGGCGGTGGAAGGTTTCTGCCACCGGCATGGACTGAACAAAATCGCAGTCGCGGATTATCCGATGGACGATTCGACGCCGCCGCCAGTCAACCGGCGCGCCGATCTCTCGGCGGCGGCTGCCTGATGGAAACCGTCAAAAATAAACGTGGACGCGGCGCCGGCGTGAATCTCGCCGGCGCGCCGAGCGCCGCGCGCGAGCGAATGTGGCGGACCATGCGAATCTTAATTCGATTTGGCATAGGCGATTTGCTTCAGGTCGCCGAGATCGCGCGGCGCAAGGCGGCTGAGCGCTTCCTCCAGGACTTGACGCGCGCGGGTTATCTGAGAGTTGCCGAGCATGCGCGCGGCTGCGATGGCAGCGTCTATGCGCTGATCCGCAACACCGGACCTTTTGCTCCGAGGGTTGGCAGGAAGGGGCTCACGCTTGACCCGAATTTAGAAATCTCCGCGCTGCGCGATCTGCGCGCGGAGTGCGCGGCACAAATTGTCTCATGCGACGAGCGGCTTGCGCGATTGGGCGCGTTCGTCGAACGGCAGAAATTGGCGAAAACCGGAGGACATTCGTGAAAAAGAAGGCAGCACCTTTTCAGCCTGTTTATGACCCGGAAACGATTATCATCATCGAGCCATCCGTCATCGCCAAAGCGCGGGCCACGCTCGACGCCTTTGTGCTCGCACACGCCGAGTACGAGAGAGACCTGGAGATGTTCCGGCTCTTGAGTAGAGCGAATCGGCAATCGCACAGGTTCGAGCAAAGTGAAATCGGCGAGGAGCTTGAAGCCTCGAAATTTACGCTATCCAGTGCGTTTGCCCCTCTTATGGACGTGCTCGATGGGGTCATCCAAACGGTTCGGAAAAAGCAGGTGGAAAATCGCTTCATGACCGAGGCTCGACCCGTTGTTATGCAAGCGGCCAAGCACGTTGAAGATTGCCTGACTGCACTCAACCCGTGGGCGAACGAGGAAATTCCGCCATCGGAGTTTAGGGAAGGGTTGATCGTAGGTGCATCGATCGCGTTGGCGCTGCTGGAGACGACGTGCTCGACGAGGGAATCCGCGCGAACGCGGCGAACGGCAAAGAGCTAAATGTCGGACGAAACAAACAGACCGGCGCTACGGCTCGATGATGAGATCATGTCCCAGGAAGAGTGCGCGCGACTCATAGGAGTTGCGGACGAGACCTTCAAACGTATGAGGCGCGAGGGATCGGGGCCGCCTTACTTCCAGGTCTCGAAAGCAGTGGTCCGATATTCGCGCGCGCGCGTGTTGGCTTGGCTGGCGGAGCGGGAAGTGACGGGAGCGACGATCAAGCAGGTCAAGGATTCAGAACCGTGATGAGAACGCCGCCGCAGAAAATTCGACAGGCAGAACTCGCGAAGATTCATCTCGCGAAAAAACAGCTCTGCCTGGACGATGAAGCGTATCGCATGATGATCGAGCGTATCACGAAAGGGCGCACCGATTCGTCTGCGAACATGACGGAAGCGGAGCGGCGCGCGCTGCTCGACGAGTTCGCGCGCAAGGGGTTTAACTCGGCACCGCCGCGCGCTCGCGAGGACGATTGGATCAGAATTGATCCGAACCATCCTGGTGCGCAGCATCTCAAGAAATTGCTCGCTTGTGCATACGAGCTGGAGCGCGTCGGCGCGGTCAAGGCCAATTCGACCGGACGATGGCTGCAAAAATTCGTGCGGAAAATCACCGGCGTCGAGAGGCTTCAGTGGCTCGACGCGACTGATGCGAACAAGGTGATCGAAGCGCTCAAGGGCTGGCGCAAAAAGTGGCTGATCAAACACCCGATCGCGGAGAACCAGCCGGCCGCGGTCGCGATCCCCGCGAGCGCGATCGTGAAGGCCGGCGTATTCGACGCGATGCGCCTGGTCGGTGAAGCCGGGACTCCGATCGAGGGAATCCGCAACGTCCTGGTGCTGCTTGACGCGCAGAATTTCGCCGACGCGCAGATCGCGGCGCAAGTCGCGGACCTGGTGCGCGAGTTTGGGGAGAGAGCCCGGCAAGCTCTTTTGAAATGGGACTTTAAGAAGGTTCGGGGCGAGCTGTTTTGGCTCGTCGGGCGCGTCGCGGAAGTGGATCGGACGATCGCAGAAGGCATGCGCTCGGCGTTGAAGGCCGACGCGGACGAGACAGAAACTCCGGGCGCGGTTCGCGGCCCGCGGAATAAAAATTCGACGAGAGGTGACCTATGAAGGCGGCGGAAGAGAACAACGAGGCTCAGGCTCCGGAGAACGGAACTCTGGTCAAGGCGATGGCGACGGATTGCGATGAAGCAACTGAGCGGCTCCGACAAGCGCGCGATCCGATCGAGATCGTCAAAGCGGCGCGGGCGCGCATCGCGGCGCTGAAGTTTCCGACTCCTGAGCGGGAACGCGCCGCCGCGGGCAACATGGCTTCGCACTCAAAGATGATCGACGAGCTGATCCGAAACGGTGCCGACCTAAACACCCTTCGGAGCAAGGTCTTCGAGATGGAAGAGGCTTGCCGGCGACTGAGCATCCCGGAAAAGGCGCCCAGCTTCCAGGAAGAGTTGTATCGAACTCATCCTGTATTTCAGCAGGCGAGTTGGACCGCAGAGGAGATCGACGGGCTCAAAAGGTTTTTCCGAGATGGAGATCGGATCAGCGCTATTCGGGTTTCGTCCGTGAAGCTGGGCGACCGCAAGGTCACGCGCAGAGAGGTTCGCGAAAAACTGAAGGGCGGCCTCCTGACCGCCGCGCACATCGAAGGGCTCGAAAAACGGGAAACCGCGGCGATTCAGCACGAACGGGATAACGACGCTCGGCGCGAGCGCGGCGAGGGCACGCATCACCGCCAGTGGTAAGCGCGGAATTTTGAGAGATGAGGGAATTTCGGCCAGATGAGATCGAGACCTGTTACGACGGAATTTTTATTCCGCTGATAGCCCGCGAAACCAGGACGGCGCGGGCCAGCCAGGAGAATGTGATGAGCACACTTACCGCCGACCAAAAGAAGATCGCGGCGACCTTCGGAATCCCGCCCGAACAGCTAGCGACGAGGGTCGCGCGCCTCTCGCGATCAGAAAATACCTACGGCTTGACGCGAGATGAATTGGCCGTAGCGCAGTCTTTCGGCATGGGGCGCCGCGCATTTGCAGCGGCGCGCGCTCGACGGTCTGGCGGGGAGACCGCGCGGGCGAGTGTGGGTAAACCGGGACTATCTCTATCGCATCAGGAAGTTGATCGCGCGCACAAGGCCGCCTATGACGCCGATCCCAAGTTTGCGGAAAGCGCTTCGGATCTCGAACTTCGAGACGCAGCCATCTCCGCACTGAAGGACTGCGACCCGAACAGCGACGACGGCGAGATGTACGATCGGCTTCTCGACGGAGCGCTCTACGTCATGCAGCTCCTGGAACGAATGGTGCCGCCCTACCCGGAACGCGACGATCGCGAGGGTCGCAAAGTTTGACGGTCTGAAAACTCCGCCAGAAAAATCGGCGGCAATAAAGTGAGGATGATGGGGATGAGGATGAGGAAAACAGTTTTCGCAGTAGTAGCGGCGATGCTGCTCTCGGCAGCTCAAGCATTTGCTTTCGCAAATCCGACTGCGCTGACGACTGGCGTGTACACGCCGATCGCGGCCAGCGCGACCGCCGTCTCAGTTAATTCGTCGTTTTCGCAGCCTCAATTCGCGGAGCATCTGGAGATTCAGAACCAGTGCGCGAGCGCTGTGACCATTCAGTTTCGCGGCACTGCGGCGGTGTTCGGCCAGGGCTATTTATTGGCGGCCGGCGCATCGAAGAGTTGGGACGTTCACGATTCGATCGTTCCGAGCGGTCCGTACAGCTTCATCACGGCGAGCGCGAGCTGCACGCCGGATACGCAAACGGGCCTGGTCATTCTGGAACTGCCGTAGTCGGAACGCCGCAAAAAAATGATTTGCTTGCCGGCGGGATGCGGGGGGAGTTCTAGTAGTAGGTTCTCCGCCTCGCGATACGTGGCGCATGGTGCAATGCCGTCGGCGCTGCGCATCTCATCTTCCCGCCGGCATCCCGATCTTGCGCGCGTCGAAAGGTCGCGGCGCGCTGAGCGCGCCGTCCGACGTTCCGGGGAGACTCGGCGGCGCGCGCATCTGTTTTTAGACTCGCTGGCGGCATGCGGAGGTGTCACTGCATCGCCTTGGGCGGCGGATGGACTTTGGACTACTCCTCCAAAGTCGCCCGCGCCGCCAGCATTTCCTCACATTCGACTCGCTGGCGGCGTGCGGACTCATATCACCGCATCGCCTTGGGCGGCTGGCGGCTTCGGGACAACTCCTCCCGTAGTCGCACGCGCCGCCAGCACCTTATTTTCTTTAGGGAGACTCGCGGCGCGGATGGGCTCGCGCCGCGCTTGCGACGGGCGCTGTGCCCGTTACTAACGGCTTCGACGGGTGTGAGGTCGCCGCGCCGACGAAACGGGGCGGCACGGGCCGCCAGCAAAGCGCGCGCGCTTTGTTTGAAGGACTCTCAGGAATAGCGATCGCCGCGCTTGCGGCGGGCGCTGTGGCCGTGAATCACGGCTAGGACGAGGTGAGGGGTGGGGAAGCCGGTAAAAAAGAAAAATCATGGGCCGCTCGCCGAGGTTATGGACGAGATGGCGGCGCGCGTCGAGTCGGGCTTTCGCCGGCCGATGAATCTTATCCTCGGAACGATCGAGGCGATCGGAGAGATGGAGTTTTCGCCGGAAGTTGAGGCGGTCCACGCTCAGGTGTTTCGAGAGGGAATGCATGGGCTGATGTCGCGTCTGCCGACTGACGAGGAGATCGCGGAGTTGGCGCGTCAGCTCCACGCGATGCGCGAAGAGTTCCGCAAGGACGCGATCCGATAGGAGTCAAAGTCCGATGGCCGACAAAATGATCACCTATGGCGTCGAGTTCAAGGCGATCGATCAGCTGAGCGACAAGCTCAGCTCGTTCGGCGGCGGATTCCTGAACCTCGGAGATAAAGTTCAGGAGTTTGCCGGCAAGATCGATGCGGCAGGGGAGGGTCTGACCAGGTTCGGCGAGCGGATCTCGCTCGACGCGGCTCTGATGAAGGACGGCGCCGATCGTCTGCGCGAGCTGAGCGACGCGATCAGCGAGCCGGCATTCGCGTCGCAAAAGGCGCTCCAGACCACTGCGGCGCTGACCGGGCTTAACGCTGTCGAACTCGGGAAGCTTAAGGATACCGCGATCGAGTTCTCGAATACTCATCCGGGGATCGCCGTCGAAGGGTGGATCGGCGGCTTCACGCGGATGCGCGAACTGTACCAGGACACCAACAAGGCGATCGCCGGCGAGGATACGGCCGCGATGCTCGCGAAATTCGGCGTCGATGGCGAGGCGGCGACGAATTTACTTGGCGTCGCATACCGGAATCTCGGCGTCGATGCGAAGACGGCGGGCGATCAATTTTACAAGACGATGACGACATGGGGAGTCGGCGCAGATCACGCCCAGCAGCTCGCGCAGGCAGTCGGCCAGCTCGGCGGAACGGCGGCGGCGACGCATACGTCTTTTGCGGAACTGCTTTCGATTGCCGGCGCCGCATCCTCGCAGCTCGGCGGCGGTGGCCGCGGCGCGATGATGTTCGCCTCGATGATTCGCGAATTAGTGGACAGCGGAAAGAGCGGCGCGGATTGGTCGCATGGCATCGCCGGCGGCCTTGAGCAGATCAGATCGAATATCGCTAGCGTGCCGGATACGGAAAAGCTGGACGTGCTCAAAAAAATGGGCATCGACAATCCCGGTGTGATGCTGACCTTCCTCGACAACCTGGACAAGGTGAAAGCCGGCACACGCGCAAACGCGAGCGCGGCGGACGCGCTCGGCGCCGGGTTCACGACGGCAACGGGCGACGCGGCCGATCAGCTGGATAAGATGCATCAGAATCTCGACAACCTCTACGACTCGATGGCGTCGCCGGCGCTGCCGTGGTTTTCGACCAAATTTGGAGAGCTGACCAAATTCATCCAGGGCGCGACCGCGGCGAGCGACAAGCATTCGTGGGCGACCAAGGATCTGGTTATCGGTTTGTCGGTCGCCGGGGTGGGCCTCGGCGGCGCGGCGTCCGCGCTCTCGACGTTCGGCATGGCGACCATCGGTATCGGCAACGCGATGAAGGCGCTGAGCTACGCGCCGGCGATTTTGGGCGCGCTGGTCAGTCCGATGGGCCTCGTCGTTATCGGCGCGGCGGCGCTCGCGGTGGCCGGCTACGAAATCTACGAGCACTGGAGCGGGATCAAGACCTTCTTCGCTGGGATAGGAAACTGGCTTGGCGGATGGAGCGCGACGCTCGGCAAGGCGATCCTCATGGGAATCGCCGGCCCGTTCGGGATGATCGCCGGCGAAATTTATTCGCACTGGGACTCGATCAAAGCGGCGTGCGAAAAACTCGGATCGGGCATCAAAGATTTCTTTGTTGGACATTCGCCGCCGCCAGTTGGCCCGCTGCATGAGCTGGGAAATATCACGATCGCGGAGACTATCGCCGACAGAATCCGTCCGGCGCCGGTGCTCGCCGCGATACGGCGGACGGCCGCGGCCGCCGCGATCGCGAGCACGACGATCATCGGGGCCGCCGCTGGTCCTGCGATGGCTGGCGGCGCGGCCGGCGCTGGCGGCGGGATCGTCATCAACGCGCCGATCACGATCAATGCTCCGGGCGGCGATAATCAAGAACTCGAGAAAATAGTCGTCGCCGCTTTCGCAAAGCATCGGTATGAGCTGGTCCGCGAGATGGAACGCCGGCTAGCGGAGAAGGCCCGGACGAATCTGACGGACCCTGACTGATGGGCAATGTAATTTCATTTGCGGTTCGCGCGCCTGCCTGGACGGTCGGCTATCGAGGCGTAGCGATTACCGGCGCGATCGAAAAGATGGTCCTTTCGATCATCTACACGTCGCACGCCGGCGGCGCGGCGCCGGACCTCGAAATAGAGCTTGAGGACCGCGATAAGCGATGGCAGGGGCCGTGGTTTCCGCAGCGCGGCGATCTGGTTGATGTCTCGATGGGCTACCGTAATGAGAGATTGGCGCCGTGCCCGTCTTTTCAGGTCGATGAAGTCGAGCTTAAGGGCCCGCCCGATGCAGTGCATCTGCGATGCATCGCGGCATATATCACGCCCGCGATGCGCACCCCGAAATCCACAGCTTACGATGGTCAAACGCTCCTTCAAGCGGCGCGGACCATCGCGACCGCGCACGGATTCTCAGTCAATGGTGCGGCCGTCAACCCAGACGTGAGTTTCATGGCCCTTCGGCAGAATCAGGAATCGGACCTTGGGTTCCTACATCGGATCGCGAGAGAACACAACTACGAGTTTACGATGCGCGGCACGCAGATGGTATTCTATTCGCGGCCGGCGCTGGAGCAGCGCCCGGCTACCGGCATCCTGCATCGCGGCGACGTACTGAGTTTCAACTTCAAGGCGAAAACGCACTTGATCTATAAGTCTGCGCAGCTCAACTACTTCGATCCGATGACGAAAAGTCTCATCACCCACACCGCTGAAGCTTCGCCGCCAGTCCCTACTGGCGACACGATCAAACTGATCCGCCGATGCGAGAACGGCCAACAGGCAAAGCTTAAGGCAGAGGCCGAGCTGCATCGTCGTAACATGCTCCAGGCAACCGCGACGATCGAAATTCCCGGCAATGTGACGATGACCGGCGGTGCGATCGTGACGCTCGATGGCTGGGGGAAGTACGACGGCAATTACTTCATCCAGTCGGCGCGGCACAAGCTCTCGCGCGCGGCGGGTTTCACCACGGAAATCGAGGCGCGCGGGCTGAACGTTTCGACATGAAGAGGTGAAAAAAGAAAGTCGGGTGGCGGCGAGATGGGTGTCGCGCAAAAAGCTGATCAAACTACTCGGCGAAGAGGGTGCCATCCGCTTGATTTCTGCGTTCGGCGGCAGAGCATTCCTTACCCCGTCTTCTGGCTCGGAAGCCTTCGCGCGATTTGCCGCAAAGCTGAATGATACGATTGCGGCGAAATTCTGCGCGGAGTTCGCGGACCTTCTTGTCGAATTACCAGCGCGATTGGTTCCATTTGACGAGCAGATCGTGAGGTTGCGACGCGAGATGTTCACTCCCACTGAAATCTCGCGCCGGCTCGGTTGCGCCGAGCGCTACGTTTATTTGGTCCTCTCTAAGGAGCCCAGGGGCGAATGAAAATCAAAGACGGTCTGCGCGGGATTCTAAAACATGAACGCGACTCCGAGCAGAGGAAAATAAGAATTATCCGGTCGCTGGATGGCGTCCAACTGTCGCAAGCGCTTTCCATGCTCGATGAAGTACGGGAACACCTAATCGCGCCGCATAAAGTCAGGGCTGGCCAGAGCGAAGCGGCGATACCTCGATGGTCTAAGCTGCCCCGTTTCAAAGCGTTCCGGTAATATCAATTGCGGCGATCCAGTGTCGAGCATCTACACATGCTTGTTGGTCTTCTGGCTCTTCCAACCTTACGGAGTGGGACTCCAGAATGAGATGAAGACGAGGCATAAAAGTCGGTCGCTCCCGCGCAAGTAGTTCGATGGTCGCGAGGAGCAGAGCCCGCATCGCGCGCCGCTCTCTTAGTGCAATTACATCCACTTTCGGCATGTGGGATCTCCCATCTCGTTTCAAAGTGGCCCTTACAAAACGCCAAAAATCGAGGAATTGCTAGGCTCCCGATAAATCAGCACGGCTAATGCCCTCGCGGCCCGCTGGGAACCTTACACGGCCGGAGGGCTGATCCGACCATCAGCGGTATTTAGATCCAACTATGAGCGGCGCCACAGCGCTTGTGCGCTTGATGCGAACCGGAGAGCGCGAGTCCTACACCCGATTCGGCGAATTTCTTGGGTTTGTCTCCAGGCGCAGAAAAGCCGGTTCGCTTCACGGTTCGAGCAAAATTCGCTCATCCATCGCCTTTCTGAGATCAGGCCGGTCGCGAGGCTAGTCGATACCGATCGCCTTCAACTGCGCCGGCCATTCGAGCGGCAGATCGATCCGGTTGAGCAGCGTCTCAGCATTAAGTTCAGCGGGCTGTCGTCCTTGGCAAATTGCTTCGACGATGCCGGGTGCTGTGAATGCCAGGCGCGAGAGACGCTCGACGTAACGCACAGCGATGCTTTCGCGTCGCGCGATCTCCGCTAACGAGCGCATGCCGCCCGAGGCTAACTCTTCAAACCACCCCCTTGAACGCGCCACCGCCTTCAGCAGTGCTGGATCTACGTTCCGCGGCAGATCGTCACCGGCCGCGATGATAATGCGTGTCTCGACCCCGCGCCGTTTCATTCTGAGCGGCATGAAGCTGGATAAGTCGAGGTTGCTGCTGGTCCGCAAGCCCGCACGCGAGCACTGGACTTCGATTCGGAGCGTCACCGTTATGCCGTCATCGCGCATTTCGAGTTTGCTTACGATCTCGACAAGGACCGGTGCTGTATCGGCTTCATTCTGCAGCCTCCGCGAGAGATTCGACGCCGACTTCGAGAGTGGCTCTGAGATCGGGCGAATCGATTCCTGACTTCTCAAGCGCCTCCAGCAGTCCCGCCCGATCGCTCAAGATGTGTCGCGCGGCGATTGCTACCGCGCGCTCAAGCTCTGGCGCCGACAGACGCCAGCCCTTTCCATTATCACTGGCTGATCCGTTAACCAGGCATTTGGATACGTAGTAGCGGTAGCGCCGCCTGCCCTTGGTCGCTCCCTGCACATACAGCGGGTGACCATCGGCGTCGAAGAGCTTTCCGGCAAGGGGACTGGCAATAGACCCGTTCGAGTTTCCGCGGGCTCGCGCTGCATTCTCGTTGAGCCGCTGCTGCACTCGCTCCCAGAGTTCCTTGGACAGAATCGCTTCGTGCTGCCCCGGATGGCGTTCCTGCTTGTGCCGGATTTCACCTATGTAAATCGGGTTGGCTAGCAGCTCGTACAATGCTCCACGAGAGAACCGGCACCCTCCCGACTTGATGCCTTTGCGCGAGACGCGGACTTTTGACCTTATCCCCCTCTGATCGAGTTCCTTGCTCAGTTGCCGGACGCACCCCAGTTCCAGGTAGCGCTCAAAGATGTGCCTGACAGTTTTGGCTTCCGCAGGACTAACGACCAGCCGCCGCTCGCGAACGTCATATCCTAGCGGCGGCACGCCTCCCATCCACATGCCTTTGCGCTTGGAGGCGGCTATTTTGTCCCGGATGCGCTCACCCGTTACCTCCCGTTCAAACTGGGCGAAGGAGAGCAGGACATTGAGCGTCAGCCTGCCCATCGAGGTAGTTGTGTTGAACTGCTGGGTGACCGCGACGAACGAGATTCCGTGCGCATCGAACAGTTCGACCATCTTGGCGAAATCGGCCAGCGAGCGGGTCAGGCGATCCACCTTGTAGACCACGACCACATCAACGAGCCCTTCAGCGATATCAGCGAGCAAGCTCCTTAACGCGGGCCGCTCCATGGTGCCGCCCGAAAGCCCGCCATCGTCGTATCCGGTCTTTACAAGTTTCCAGCCCTCGCTTGCCTGGCTCTTGATGAACGCCTCGCACGCTTCGCGCTGGGCGTGCAGAGAGTTGAAGTTCTGCTCGAAGCCCTTCCTCGGAGCTCTTACGCGTGTAAACGGCGCAGCGTCGGGTTTTGGGTTTAGACTGTTCCATCGCCTCGCTCCTGATGATTCGATTTCAGTCCGAAGAAGCGCGGCCCAGACCACTTGCTGCCGGTGATTCGGTAAGCGATCTCTGACAACGACTTGTACGGTTTGCCCCGGAAGACGATGCCGTCCTCGCGGATGATCACTTGATGCTGAGTGCCATGCCACTCGCGCAGCAGAACTGTTCCCGGTTTGAGAGTCGGTTGAGGTGCCACCCGCATCGGACGGTGAGCCGACGCACCGGCGGCCACCTTTGCCAGCAATCGGCGCGTGGAAGGCTTGAGCCCACTGAGCGCCTTTTCCTGAATGCGATAGGCTAGGGCGCGCACCAGCAGGTCGCGGCTGATGCGCCGCGGCGGTTCAGTGCAGTAGAGCGCCCGCCAGCGTTCCTTGAGATCGACAGGAGTAGCCTGTCGTAGCGCCGCGATTTCGTGCGCCAGTGCCGAAGTAGTTGAAGATACTTTGTGTTTCATGTGCTGCCCACCCTCCAGCGCCCGGGCAGTCAACACACATCGCTCTGGTTCGCCTCCGAAGCCAGTCAACGTGCTCACGCTCCGTTCGCCTTCCCATCGCCTCCGCTAGGGCATGGCAGGTCGCAGGAAAATGAACGCAGGTCGCTCGCTTCGGGGCCGCAACAGAGCAAACATCCGCGGTCAGCCGCTACGGCTGAAGGAGACCAAGAAAATGGAACGCGCGAAATTGGCAAGTGGTAAGAAGACCGAGCCGACCGATACCAAGCATCGGCGACTACCCGGGAACAAAGTCGAGCGCAAGCCGAAGGCAGAGAAGCTCGTATGCCGCTACTGCGGCTCTGACGACCTGGCGCCGAGCTTCGTCAAGCGACGCGATCGCAGGTGCCGGAAGTGCTTCAGCAAGCGGTACAGTTCGGTGGCGCCGGAGAAGAAGGCGAAGAGCAAGAAATAGTTAGGCCGCGGACGTGGGAGGGGACTGGGCCCAAAAGGGCTTGGTCCTTTTCGTTTAGGGCTTCGAAGTCATCAATTACAAAACAAACCGTCGAAGCGTCCCTTTCATCAATAGCCAGATAAAGAAGCTGTTGAAGTTTATCGCGGTGACAGGATACTGTCTCACCACTCAGTCAAGGAGAACCATATTGGACCTAGACAAGATTATCACGGAGTTGAAGCGCGAAAGAGAAAAGATACATCGGGCTATCACTGCCCTGCTTGAAGGCGCAGGTTTGAATGCCAAAGGCCCTACTCGAAAAGTCGAGCGTAATAGGCGAAGCGGCATTACCCCGGAAGGGCGACGCCGCTTGTCGCTGGCGATGAAACGACGCTGGGCAAAACGGCGGGCGAAGAGGTCGTCCCCTAAGACTGCTGCAGCGCCAAAGAGACGTGGGCGACTCACGCCCGCAGGCAGAAAGAGGCTGTCCGAAGCGATGAAAAAGCGCTGGGCGGAAAGGAAGGCAAAAGCTTCCTGAGCAGGCTCGACCGATGTGCGCTGATCTTTACGATTGCGGCATGTGATGCCGGTCAGTCCTGTAAGGAGGATATACGCACACTTGAGATGACGGATCGCTCGAACTTAAGTATACCGCCCCATTCAACGGCGGCCGATCTAAAAACTCTAGACTTTCCGGCAGCTTCTGAGTTTTTGCTAGCCACAAGTGGCGAAATAGCATACGCAGAGGACTTAAAATTCTCGGGAGGGGAACCTCCGTGCGGGTTCGAGTCCCGCCACCGGCACCACCATTCCCTGAGGGAGGGCTTGGCCCGTGACCGGCGGGAGATTCACTGGAAACCGTCAGCGCACCTAGATTATAGCATCACAAATGCAGGTTCTCGGCGCCTGGCAGAAACACAATCGAGCACCTTTGAAGAGCCCGTCGGGGTGGAATGAATTAAGCCGGGAAATGCCCGAATACCGCTGACCGGGGTCCTCCCGGCTCAACTCTGCGAAAGAAGTCAGATCATCGCAAGGGACACTCATTTTCAATCGGCTTTGCCCGCCGAGCGGACATGCAACTGGTCCGCCATGCGCACCAATCCAGCGAGCGAATCGGCTTTCATCTTGATCATAACCCGGGCCCGGTGAACTTTGATGGTCTGTTCACTCGTACCGAGCTCGGCGGCCACCTCTTTGTTGAGTAGTCCAGCGGTGACGAAATGGAAAACCTGTCGTTCGCGTGTCGTGAGGAGGTCGTACCGGCCTTGAAGGTCGTCAATCTCAGCGCGTGACACCCTTTGTTCGCGACTGCGTTCGGCGGCGCGGCTAACCGCTTCAAGCAACGCTTTGCGACCGACCGGCTTCTCGAGAAAGTCGACCGCGCCTTCCTTCATTGCTTTGACACCCATCGGGATGTCCCCTTGGCCCGTAATAAACACGAGTGAGAGATGCGGTTGAGTTTGAGCCAGCGTCTTTTGAAGCGCGAAGCCGTCTACTCCAGGCATCCGCACATCCGTCACGGCGCAATCAATTTGATTGAGGCACGGGTCGTCAAGGAATTCGTGCGCTGACGAAAAAGAAACCACTTCTATCCCAGCGGTTTTGATGAGGCGCGTTAATGAACTGCGTACCGATTTATCGTCATCGATAACGGCGACTTTCATCGAATGCTCCCCTGCAAATCGAATTAGCCCTTGCGCAGACTATCCGGAACAACGGGCAGTTCAATCTCCATAGTTGCGCCCCGGTCAGGATTCTGCACTGCCCAAAGCCGGCCACCGTGGTTCTCGATGATAGACTTTACGATGGCGAGCCCCATGCCCATACCGGCTGACTTGGTCGTGAAGAAGGGATCGAACAGATGCGGCATGATCTTCGAGTCGATGCCCTTGCCCGAATCCCGAACCGACACTTGCACATGGTGGGGTTCATTCACGCCGACCCGCAAACCGACCTCGCGCGGTCCGTCACTTTCGCACACCGAATCGAACGCGTTGAGAACCAGATTTAAGACTGCCTGCGTCAGATGTGTCTTGTCGCCCCGGATGAAAGGCAGAGATTCGGGCACCTCCATCAACAGCGTGATGTTTTTTATTCTCGGGTCGGTGCTTACGATTCGATGAACATCCAGGAGGACCTCTCCGACATCTACGGAGGCTGTCTTCATTTTGCCCCGCTGGAATAAGGCGCGTACATTGCGAATGATTTCCACGGCCCTCGTGTTGTCTCGAACTACTTCTTCGAGGGCGACCGCGACTTCCTCGAGATCTGGCGATTTCGCTGTCAGCAGCTGAAGAGCGGCCTCAGAGTTGCTCAAGATTGCTGTCAGCGGTTGGTTCAACTCATGCGCGAGTGCAGCGGTCAGCTCGCCCATCGTGGCGACGCTTGCGACTTGGCGTAACTCTTCCTCGAAGCGACGATGCTCCGCCGCGGCGTGCTTTCGTTCGAGGGCGTTTCCTAACATCTCTGCAATCAGTTTGAGACGCTGGAGATCTTTCTGAGACCACGCCCTTTCCGAATCCCAACTGGTGAACGACATTGAACCGACGACTGCTCCGCTAATCTCCAGGGGGATGCTTACGTGAGCCTTGATACTATGAAGACGCGCGGTGGCCACATCTTTGGAGGCTTCCGGCGGAAGTTCCTCGATTCGCGAGAATACGACAATTTCGCCCGCGAGGACCTTGGCGGCGAGCCAGGGGAATGCCTGAGTGCTGTTAACCCTCGTGCCCAGGAACGGCGTGCTGGATCCGTTTCGCGCCGACTGATGCGTGATGTACAAAGCACCGTCGGCCGGATCTAGTTGCGCCACTATGCCGCGATCGACCCGCATCGCCAGCACGATTTGCCGGAGCCACCGCTCTATCTCGTCGTCAAGTTCCTGAACCGACACCCGGATGAAAGCGGTGGACAAATCACTCAGGAGCTTCTCGAAGTCCACGGCTTCGGGGTTTCGAGTGACCTCAGCGGGCGAAACTGTAGCTACTGTAGCGTCTGCCGTTTGTTCTTCGGAATGACCGGCCATAGTGTGCGGTGCGGGTCGGAAGCACAGTCGCGGGGTGGACCCACAAGATGAAAGCTCCGCTTCGTCGTTTATATGCCCGATCCACGGCTTGTGGAAAGAGCGAGCGCACGGCCGATCGCCTCAAGCAGCGGCTCTTTTCCGAAGGGCTTGAACAGGACTGAAACCGCGTCCGATTGCATCGCCATCAACCGAGTCTTGGCGTCGGTTCTACCTGTGATGAGTATCGCAGGCAGGCCACGTCCCGAAGCTTTTAGGACGTCGCACATCTCGATCCCGGTCATTTCAAGCATGTTTATATCAACCACCATGCACGCGTTTGATCTTGGGATTTCGCTGGCCAGCAATTCAGAAGGCTTGCCGAACGCTCGGACATGAAAACCAAAAAGGGAGATCAGCCTGTTCAACGAACGAAGAACGGACGGATCATCGTCCACCACCAGCACAGTCGCCGGAAAGTGCGTACCAACTACCTTTTTTTTTCGGGCCTTCCTCCCGGCACTCTTGTGTGCTCGCTCGGACCCCCGACCGGCCTCCTTCCTTGCCGAACTCATTGCAATTCTCATTTTCAAATTTTGTTTCAGACTCCTATCGGTGCAGTGCGCTCCTGCCCTCTAGCATTGTGTTACGAAAGGGCTACGTCGTGCTATTGCACCAAAGTGTAATGCGCCCGTCGCGATTCGACACGAGCCTGAGGTAGGCCATGTCACCACCACAGCAAAACAGGGTCAGGCGATACAACGTTGGCTACCTTCACGTTGAACCTAACTCAAATGGTGCGAAGCGTGAGCTTTGGTTTCGACGAGTGCTTGCATGGGATTCACCTTCCATTGTAGCGATGAAGCTCGAAAACATCTGTGCTCGGCTGGTCGGCGGTTGAAGGTTGCGCTCATCTCTGATGGCTCTTGGGGGAAGGACAAGAGCCGGCGTCTCGTCAGTGGCAATCTTGCTCAGGCTGCCCACGATCGCCAGATTCGTACGCGCCGGCTCGTAGCCCGGCACGTCGCGAAGAAGTTCACGCCATACCAGGTGCGCGCGGTCAGTGTTACCCTCCTGAGCATAGATCACACCCAGCAGGTTGCGCGCGTCTACTTGCCCAGGATTCAAAAGCAATGACGCCAGCATCTCGTGCTCTGCGTCTGCCAGCATTCCACGTCGCTCCTCGACGAGGCCGAGATTGAAATGTGACTCCGATTGATTCTCACCAAACAGAACCGAGCGTCGCAGGCTATCCGTCGCGGCGTCAACGTCGCTATTTTCGAGCTGAGCCAGGCCGAGGTTAAGGAATAAGTCCCAATTCTTCAGCCCAAGCGCTTCGGCTGGCTGATACTCTTTGACTTCCGCCACCCTGTCGCCAGCCATTCCGAAAGCGAACCCAAGATGATAGTGCGCAAGCGCGTTGTTCGGATGCTGGCTCACGACTTTGATCTGAAGCCGAATCGCCTCCGAGTAGTCTTCCACACCAAGGAAATAGTCTGCGTCGCTATCACAGACTTGCTGCTCGATTCCTGCAATGGCGTGCTTCGGCATCCAAAGTGATAGCAGCACGATCGTCGCCGCAGTTATTACCAGCGCGATACTTCTCACGTTTCGCTCCTTCGGATTACCTGTTATGCGAATGTGCGCCAGATCGAACGTGTAGTTCTATTGGACCAAAGTATGATGCATCTTAGTACAATGTACTTTAGTTTAATGAACCAAAGTTTAATGAACTAAGGTCCAATTGCGCCAGTTAGCACTCGCGGCCCAAACTCGGCGCATGACACTTCTCTTCAATTCGAAAGCCCATGTCCTTTCACGGCTGGGGAAATCGGGCGCGTGATCGCAAGCACTAAGGAAGGAGCAAGATCAATGAAGAGGAACACCCTTGTACTTCTGGCAGTCACCGCAGCCGCACTTGCGGGGTGTTCTGCGTCTACGCGTCAGTCGCAGTCGAGCTGCGAGCTGAAGACCGCGCAAATTTGTTCAAGTGCTGCGGAAGCGCAGCTGAGTGATGGTACGCTGATGGTTGGCTATTCGTCTCAGCCAGGGGAAGAGCAGGTAGTTCCCTATGTCGCACCGGTCTTCAGGCAGGACGGTACGCTGGCTGCGGAGGTCGACTGCTACGCCAATACCGATTCTCATATTTACTCTATAGTCCGATCATACCTCGCGATTCCGCCCGAATCTCAGGATTCAATTCACTTTCTAAGAGATCGACACTTGTGCGCCGACGAGGAATTGTACGCCGAGGATGGACACCCGCGTGTCGGTGTCAGCACTCGAACAATGGCCTCACGATAAAAACCTTTTTTCGAAAATTATAGCCAAATAAAACAGTCCACCACGATGAACCGATGGCGATTCGACACGAGTGAGCTGAGAGTCACCGAAAACGATTCAAGCAAAAAGTCTCCAAGTGAAGGTCGCAATTGTTGTGCTGGTTCTGGTTGGACTGTTCATCGGCGGGTCCCTTATAGGGCACTGGGAGGAAAATGACTCTGGCAGCTCGAGACACGCAAAAACATCGGAGAAATTAAGCGATGAGATCAAATTACTTAGCCATAGTCGCCGTGCTTTTCTGCGGCGTAGCCATGTCCGGATGCGCGCAGACGGTCGAGAGCAAGCCGGCTGTAATGCAGCAGGTTGAGGGCGGTCAGCCCGCTCCGGTTGTGAGCGGATTCTTTGGGCAGGATGCGTCCTTGCTGCAACCCGGTACGGGGAACCAGGCCGCGATGATCTATGTCAACCCGAACGTACAGTGGAGTCAGTACAACAAGATTCTGCTACAGCCTGTCGAATTCTGGGATGACGCAAGTACAACCGTTTCGGCATCCAATCAGCAAATGCTCGGGGACTACTTCTACAACGAACTGAAGGAAGGTC
Organism: uncultured delta proteobacterium; assembly: GCA_963756005.1. Lineage (GTDB taxonomy): Bacteria > Desulfobacterota > Binatia > Binatales > Binataceae > Binatus. Next base: position 555 of record CAVWMC010000009.1, on the reverse strand, counting down.
TCTCGAAGGATTTCACCCTCGTTGACCAGCCCGGAGCGGGTGTGCTCGTGCTGCGAGTCGCGATCGTTAACGTGACCACGGCCACCCCGGTCCTTCGTACGGTGTCGGTGATAGTCCCGCAAGCCCGAGTTCTCAACGGGGTCCAGTCGCTGGCGACTGGCAGTTACGCATTCGCTGGTTGCGCCGAAGCTGAGATGAAAGCAACCGACGGCTTAACGGCCAGTTTATCGCAGGCGCGATCGACAAGCGCGCTGGAGGGATGGCCATGAGCCAGGCTGTGCAATGGGAGTGGGGCGACGCCAAGGCTGCGATGGACTATTGGGTTCACAGAATTACGACTCGTCTTCTCGAATTGCAGGGACGAGCGCCCGCAGGACGATCGCGCTGTGACCAGTTGTCTGCATCGAGCCAAGGCACGATAACAGGTTGAGAAGTTGGAACTCGTTGCTTAACGAAGTAGGAGTGGAACCAAAATCTAATTGTGAGAGCTAGTTCAATCTGTAAACGCTCGGGCGAAAAGGGCTGGGCAGAATCAACGTCAAGTAGGGGAGATCA